>CAZBME010000035.1:10438-45001 GCA_964492965.1 uncultured Syntrophaceae bacterium
ATGCCCGAAACGCCGGACATGCCCTTTCCCTGTTTCATCTGCTGTTCCCTCCTGGCCATCCCCGAATCGAATTCGATCTTATTGATCAGGCCAACCTTGTTGGTAAAGGACTTGCTTTACATTTCTTTGCAATCGATGGCTTAGAATCTTGGGATGAGAGATCGTTCCCGGAGGTCTGGGGGGAAGTTTATTCCGGTTGCCGGCAAAGGAGGGCGGCAGTATTTGCTCATAGGACTTACGATGGGGGCCTATGCTCTGAATCTGGTGGGATATTGTTTTAGGCTTTGAATTTTTTGTGCCAGGCTTCGATCCGGGCCATGGCCAGGGCGGCCTTCTTCAGGGAGTGAAACACAGGCAGTTCCGCGTTCACAAAGGCCTCCTGCACCTTCAATAGCTCCTCGGCGCCCACCAGATCGGCAGCCGGCCCCAGGGCCAGTAAAACGGGCTTCTGTGTTTCTTCGTTGGCCTTGCGAAGGGCTTCTACGGCTGGTTTGATATAATATTCACTGGAAAAAAGGCCTTCTCCCCATCGGGTCACGGGATGAAATCCCATGTGATACAGCATCATGTGGATATCCGGCGATCCGCCCAGGACCTTCATGGTTTTGTAGAAGATATCGGGGATCAGGATATTTGTCGCATCCAGAGGGTTCGAAAAGATGGCCCCCGCCGCCGGTAAAAAATCGGTCAATTCTCTGCGGATTTCCGCTGACAGAGAAGGGAAATACAGGCCGACCTGTTCCATCTGGTCGCTTGCCTGGACGCTCGGGCCGCCCCCCTGACCGGCGACGGCGATGCCTCGTCCCTCCGGATAGGGTTTGGCAAAACTCAGGGCTACCAGGACATCGATCATTTCCTGGATGTCATGGACCTGGATTGCATTGGTCTGGCGGCAAAGGGCCTCGAAGACTTTCACGGACGATGTCAGGCTGGCCGTATGGCTCATCGTTGCCCGAAGGCCTGCATCGCTGATGCCGCCTTTATAGATGACCACGGGCTTATTCTTTGCCGCTTTCTCCAGGATGCTGCGGAAACGCAATCCGTCACGCACACCTTCGATATAGATGGCGATAATCTTTGTATCCTCATCGGTTGCAAAATACTCCAGAAGCTCGCATTCGTTGATATCCAGTGCATTGCCGTAACTGATGACCTTGCTGAAGGTGATTCCCCTCGGACCCGCGTGAAGGGGCATGTCCTGGGAATGGCCGCCGCTTTGGGACATGAAGGCGACGTGTCCCGGCGTCATGGGCAGGCGGGTTGCCATGGTTAGCCGGGCCTTGGGAACAAACAGGCCGGTGCAATTGGGGCCGATGATGCGGAATCCCCCATTTTTTGCCTTTTGCAGCATGGCCTGCTCGAGATCGGCCCCGCTCTGTTCGCCGCTTTCCCGGAATCCGGCTGTGAAAAAATGGACGGACATGACGCCTTTCTTGGCGCAGTCATCAAGTAAAGTCAGGGATCTTTCCGCCGGGATGCAGACGATGACATGATCCACAGGGCCGGGTATGGCGGAAACGGAGGGATAGCAGGGCAATCCGAAGGCTTCCTTGTATTTGGGGTTTACGGGATAGATGGCGGGAAAACCGGCGCTTTTCAGGGACATAAGGGCAAAAGCGGCAAAGGACATCCAGTTTTCAGCAGAAACGCCCACCAGCGCAACCGACCGCGGGTGAAAAACATCATCCAAGGTTATTTTCGTCTTGTTCATCGTCACTTTTCATATCACGATATGCCGATGCTGGCAATAATCATTGCGATTCTTCCATATCTGTTGGATTTCTTTCGCCGGTCGTGATAATTTGACTGAACAATAAAGGAAACGATCCGGTCTTGAATATATGTCTGATCTGTGGCTCTGTGGCTCGAAGGGGGATCATGAACATGCCTCTGAATATGCGGACCATATATCTTGCAATGGCGATTTGCTGTTTTCTCGTTGCCGCGGCCCTATTTTTCTTTCAGAGCCGCCGGTCCAGGCGGGATGGTGTTTCCGAGTGGATCGTGGCACAATCATGCCATGGTTTTTATTGGACGCTCATTGGCCTGAGGGGTCTCATCCCGGACTTTTTATCCCGAAGACAGTCCGTTGCGGGGGCATGTTGAAAATATCATGAAAGGCGGCGGGAGGGCCGCCGCCATCGTTCAGGATCTCCTGACGTTGGCGAGAAGAGGCGTCCATGTAGAAGATGTGATCAATCTCAACGATGTCATCAAGGATTACATGAAAACGCCGGAGCATGAAAGCCTGCGTTCATATCATTCCCGTGTGCAGATCAAGACGGACCTTGCCGTTGATCTCTTCAATATCAAGGGCTCCCCTTCCCACATTTCCAAGACGTTGATGAATCTGCTTTCCAATGCCGTAGAAGCCATGCCCATGTCCGGTGGCGGTCAGGTAACGATAAAAACAAGCAACCGGCATCTGGACGGGACGTTTCAGGGATATGATGCCGTAAAAGAAGGAGATTATGTTGTCCTCTCCGTTTCCGATACGGGCGAGGGTATTGCGGAAAAGGATATGAATCACATCTTCGAGCCCTTCTATATGAAAAAGGTGATGGGAAGAAGCGGGACCGGCCCGGGGCTGGCGGTCGTCTGGGGGACTGTCAATGACCTTAAAGGGTATATTGACGTCCAAAGTGAATTAGGCAGAGGGACGACCTTTTCCCTTTATTTTCCGATCACCAGAGAAGAGGCAGACAAAGCGCCGCTGACGGTTCCTTTATCGGAGTACATCGGGCATGACGAATTAATCCTGGTTGTGGACGATGTGAAGGAGCAGCGGGAATTGGCGGCCACGATGCCGGGCAAGCTGAACTACAGGGCCAGGACGGCGGCCAGCGGCGAGGAGGCCGTTGAATAACTGAAAACGGAAAAGGTTGATTTGATTGTCCTGGACATGATCATGGATCCGGGCATGGACGGGTTGGATACTTACCGGAAAATTCTCGATGTTCATCCACGCCAGAAGGCGATCATTGTCAGTGGTTTTTCCGAGACGGAGCGGGTGCGGCAGGCCCAGGCCCTGGGAGCGGGGGCCTATGTCAGGAAACCCTATGTGCAGGAGAAGCTGGGACTGGCTGTAAGGAAAGAGCTGGACAGGCAAAACGGACCTGCCTGAAGGCTCGTTTGGAAGATCCTGTCTTGGGAAAGGCGAATGGGCGGGAGATTTTGATCAGGTTCTTTTAGGAGGGGGAAGGACAAGACCATGTGCGGCCGATTTATTATTGTAGCGGATTTATCAAAGGTTGTCGAGGCCTTCGATATACGGGACGTCGCCTGTGAATACAGGCCGAGCCATAACGTATTTCCGGGGCAGCAGGTCGTGGCTGTCGTTCACGAGGGGAGAAATCGGCTGATGGATTTCAAATGGGGGCTCATCCCGTCGTGGGCGAAGGATCCATCCATCGGCCACAAAATGATCAATGCCCGTGCGGAAACCATTGCCGAGAAACCGAGCTTCATGGCCGCTTTCAAGAAACAACGCTGCCTGATTGTTGCCGATGGATTTTACGAATGGAAGGCCGATGGCAAGAAGAAGATACCCATGCAGATCGGCCTGAAATCGGGAGAGCCGTTCGGCTTTGCCGGCCTGCATGAAGTGTGGCGCTCGCCGGCGGGGCAATCGATCCGGACCTGTACGATCATCACGACGGATGCCAACGAACTGATCAAACCGGTTCATGACCGGATGCCCGTGATACTGCCTAAAGATTTCGAGTCAGCGTGGCTTGATCCTGATCAAACGGATTACCGTAGGCTCTCCTCCGTTTTGAAGCCTTATCCGCCTGGTAAAATGGAAATGAAGGCTATCGACCCATCCTGTCTCTAGCAAGGGACAGCATCAAGCATGAGCCTCCCTATTTCAGGTCCACATGCAGAATCGGCAATCCCAAGTGCTTCCGCCTTGTTTCGCCAAAGAGCTGCGTCTGATCCCTTGCCGTCGATTTCCCCCGCTTTCCCTTGCCCATGGCCTCAATGTAATGTGAGCCTCCCAGATGGATGACATGCTTGCCGTATTTGAGGTTAATCTCATCCACGGCCTTGTAGGATTTGCAGATTTTCTCCGCCGTCAGGGGGTCCTCAAACAGGGAGAGCTGAAGAGGGGCATCGGGCTTCAGGTCCAACAGGACGATTCCCGTTGCCCGGTAAAGGGCCTTTTCCTGAAAAAGATCATCAAACATCCCTTTGAGCACGCCGCACAGTTCCATGGGGTAACCGGATGGCCGGTTCAGCTTGATTTCGCATCCTGCGCTCTCGAAGTTTTGCTTTTTCAGAAAGGCGATGATTCTTCCGGCTGCCAGCTTGTAGCGCCTCGCCTTCAGGCAGGCCGATTCCAGGTTTCTCAGGAGATGGGCGAAAAGATAGTCCGGATTGTCTGTCGGGGGGGCGAAGGTTTTCGTTTTGCTTATGGAGGCGTAGGTGTCCTTTTCTGCCGCATTGACGGGAAGAACCGATACGCCGCGCAGTTCCTGCCATATCTCCACGCCCGGCTTGGTGAGATGCCTCCGGACGGCGGCCTCCGGCATGCGGGCGAATTCCAGGGCGGCCCGGATACCTATCTTGTTCAGATAACTGGTGGTGGCGGGGCCGACGCCCCAGATCTTTTCTATGGGAAGGGTCTGAAGGAAGGCCGCAACGGATCTTCCGGGGATGACTGTGAGCCCCGCCGGCTTTCGATGCTTGGATGCCGCTTTGGCCAGTACCTTGGAAATGCTGAGGCCGACGGAAACCGTGATGCCCAATTCGCCGGAGATTTCTTTCTGGATGGCGGCGGCGATCTGCTCATAGGAACGCCGAAGGGTCCGGCGCATCCCGGTGATATCCGCAAAGGCCTCATCGACGGAATATTCCTCCACCTGAGGGGTAAAACGGCGCACGACGTCGAACATCCGGCGGGAAAAAAGGGAGTAGGTTTCGTAATCGGACGGCAGGACGACCAGGTCGCGGCATAGGCGGCGCGCGTCATGAATCGACACGCCGCGCTTGACCCCCATGGCCTTGGCGGCATAGCTTGCGCAGGCGATGATGCCTCTTTCCGCGCCGGTTACGATGGGTTTCCCCCGCAGTTCAGGATGAATCGCCTCCTCGCAGGAGGCAAAGAAGGCGTCGGCATCGATATGCAGGATGGCACGGGGCCAGGAATATAGACCAAACAGGATGTCATTCACGGTTACTTCCTTTGCCGGCGGCCCTCAATCGCCAATTCCTCGTCTTCGCGGGGGCGGCGTTTGCCGGGTTTCGTGCGAATTGTTCCGGCCCGGGCCCGGTTTTGCAATGGCTGTTTAGAGCATATACTTGCGGATACAGGCGGTTACGATGCCGATCAGGCGCAGTTCCGTTTGAGGGGTGATGGCCGGGTAATCCGGGTTGGCGGCTTCGAGCAAGGTTTGTCCTTTTTCTCTCCGGAAATACTTCATGGTCCACCGGCCATCCGCTTCTGCAATGACGATGTTGCCGTTTTTCGGCTCCTGGCCTTTTTCCACGATAACGAGATCGCCCGGCATGATTCCGGCCCCCGTCATGGAATCACCGGAGACCCGGAGAATAAAAGAGGCTTGGGGTCTGGGGAGCAGGTACGCATCGAAGGAAATGACGTCTCGCAGTTCCTCCTCCGCCGGCGAGGGAAATCCGGCGGGGATAGAACCTGCCACACGTGTGCCGGGCAGCCCGGTGGCCGGGAAGATTCCGGACGTTTTCATCATGCTCATTTCTTGATTCATGGCCGGCATTCTAATAGAACATTTGTTCTATTGTCAAGCTAAAAACAATGCCGTAAGAGAATTGATGATGAAACCAATGACATTGACTTAAACAGATCATTCATTTTTATTATCTTGACATACAACGCCGGCCTCCTTATACTTTCAGTCATTCATAAGTGTTTTTTAAAGTGTAATATCAAATTATATTAAATCTTTATTACTGTCCCTGGTCCCACAGCAACTGTGTTGCCGAGGCATACGTCACTTGGCCCTGATTCTCAACGTCGCGACATACAATAAGATTGGTTGAACAGGAGTGGATCGATGATGCCAGTCAATGCAAAGTTGTTGTATGAAGGTCAAGAAACACTTCTCTATAAGGGTAAGGATCAAGCCTCCGGCTGCCCTGTCGTTTTTAAAATCCTGAAAGAAAAACATCCCTCTCCCGATGCGGTGCTGGCCTTGGACAACGAATATGATTTGACCAAGGGCCTGCCTGTCGGCTTAACCAGAAGAGCCCTGGCTAGGGAAGTTATTGACGGCAAGGAAGGGCTATCGCTCGAATATGTAAAGGGCGAAACCGTTTCCGCCTATTTCCGCAAGGCCGAAAGAAGCCTTGATGAATTCCTGACGGTTGGAATCGCGATCTGCAAGGCGCTGGAGAGTTTGCACCGCCAGAATATTGTCCACAAAAATATTTCCGGCGAAAATATATTGATAGAGGAGAAAACAAGAGACGTCCGGATCATTGACTTCGGACTTGCCGCGAGATTAATGCCTCACAGCCGTATGTTTGCAAACCGCGAGAAGCTGGAGGGAACGCTGACGCACATGGCGCCGGAACAAACGGGACGGGTGAACCGTCCATTGGACTACCGCGCCGACCTCTATTCCCTCGGGGTTACGTTTTATGACATGCTGACCGGTGAGGTTCCCTTTACCGGGGGCGATCCCCTGGAACTGGTTCACAGCCACCTGGCCAGAGTGCCTGTACCTCCGACTGAGAAACGTCCCGAATTGCCCGGGCAGATATCCGCCATCGTCATGCGAATGCTTGAGAAAAGCGCCGCCGATCGCTATCAGTCGGCCCATGGCGTCAGGCATGACCTGACCATCTGTGTTGATCATCTGAAAGAGAATGGCCATATTGAGTCGTTCCCCCTTGGCGCAGAGGACTATCCAGGCTATCTCTTATTTTCCCAGAAGCTCTATGGACGGGCTCAGGATATAGCGCGGCTCTATGATACGTTTGACCGCGTGGCGACGGGTGGTTCGGAGTTGCAGCTTTTGGCCGGCTATGCGGGAGTCGGCAAGACGGCGCTGGTACGCGAACTCCGTTTTCCGGTGATCGAACGGGGAGGCTTGTTTGTTGAAGGCAAATTTGACCAGATTCAGCGCAATGTTCCTTATTCCGCATGGATTCACGCTTTGTCCGACCTGGTCGGCCAATTCCTCACGCTGGGCGCAAAGGAACTCGCGGCCTGGAACGCAAGCATCCGGCAGGCGCTGGGTGGCGGCGGTAAGGTCCTTACGGATATCATCCCCAATCTGGAGCTGGTTATCGGCGAGCAACCACCTGTGCCGGAACTGGGAGGAATCGAAGCCCAGAACCGTTTTAATTATGTGTTCCAAAATTTTATCAAGGCCGTCGCCGGCCCGGACCATCCGGTCGTCTTTTTCTTTGACGACCTGCAATGGATTGATGAAGCCTCGCTGAATCTGCTCCTGAGTTCCCTGGCCAATCCCGATCTGAACCATGTTCTTTTCATCGGGGCCTACCGTGACAATGAAGTCGGCCCGTCGCATCCCTTGTTGATCGGCCTGGAGTCCCTGCAACGGGACAAAATCCGGGAGGAACGGCTGGTGTTGGCCAACCTGACTCTTGAAGATGTTAACGCCT
Source organism: uncultured Syntrophaceae bacterium (assembly GCA_964492965.1). Classification (GTDB taxonomy): domain Bacteria; phylum Desulfobacterota; class Syntrophia; order Syntrophales; family UBA8958; genus CAZBME01. The sequence goes on from CAZBME010000035.1 coordinate 18,047, forward strand.
TGATTTCAGATACATTGCATTGTTCCCCCCCGGACAGCATGCCCCTGGCCGAGCTCGTCTATTCAAAAACCGCCGGCAATGCCTTTTTTACCCATCAAATGCTGTCATCACTGGTCGAGCAGGGCCTGTTGACTTTCGATGTCGAAAAACACCGATGGGTGTGGGATATGGAAACCCTCCGGGTTGTCGACATTTCCGACAATGTCGTTGAATTCATGGTTAATGCCATTCAGAAGCTTCCGGCTTCGGTTCAGGACACGCTGAAGATGGCCTCCTGCATCGGGAATCAATTTGACGTGGTGACCCTGGCCATTGTGGCCGGGAAATCGGAGAATACGGGATACGGGGATCTTCAGGTTGCCTTGCAGGAAGGATTTTTGTTTCATGTCAAGGATCTTTACAAGTTTTCCCATGACCGGATTCAGCAGGCCGCCTATTCCCTGATTGCCGAACCGGACCGGAAAGCGGTTCATTGGCGTATAGGCATCCTGTTGATGCGCAATATCCCCCATGAGGAATGTGAGGAACGGATATTTGACATTGTCAGTCATTTAAACAAGGGGGCGGTCGGTCAAAGAGAAACGGGCGAGGACAGGACGAAGCTGGTGGAATTGAACCTCAAGGCCGGCAAAAGGGCTAAGGCGACGACTGCTTATGGAGCGGCTCTTGATCACTTTGAAACCGGCCTTGCTTTCCTGGATGAATCGGGATGGGCAAAACGATATCCCCTCTCGCTGTCCATCCACCAGGAGGCATTGGAGGCGGCTTACCTGTGCGGTCATTATAGCCGCATGGCAGAACTGGCGGCCGTGGTGCATCAACAGGCCATGACCCTGGTGGATGAAATTCCTGCTTATGAAATCGAAATCAAGGCCCTTACGACGCAAGGTCGGCTCCTTCAGGGTGCTCACCTGGGGTTGGAGGTTCTGGCGCGTCTGGGATTGAAAATACCGAAAGAACCCACCCCCGAGGAAACGGGGGCGCAATTCATGAAAACGGTGGCCTCTCTGGAGCAATGCCGCATTGAGAATATTGCCTCGCTTCCTGTCATGACCGCCCCTGAACGGCTTGCCTGCATGCGGATTCTCGGGGCTATCGGCGGTCCCATCTATGCAGCAGCTCCGCAACTGCTCGTTTATTGGGCATCGGTTATCGCGGAATATTCCCTGACTCACGGGAATTCGTTCTGGTCTCCTTTCGCCTACGCCGCCTTTGCCCTGATCCTGAACGCATCTAATACCTATATCGATATGAGTTATCGATTGGGCAAACTCACCATAGATTTGCTGGAGCCGTTGAAAGCCGGGGCAGCGAAATGTCAGATTCTCGATATCTACGGATGCCATATTATAGCCTCCAAAGAGCATATCCGTAACAGCATCCCGGTGATGGAAGAGGGTATTGCCAGTGCGACGGAAACAGGAGATTTTACCTTCGGCGGGTTCAACGCATGCAACGTATCCGTCTATGCCTATTATCTGGGGGAGCCGCTCGGCATCCTTCTGCAGCGGATCATGAAGAACCGCCACCTCATTACCCAGTTCAGGCAGACCTTTATCCGGGAGTGGCTCGACTTTCTGCTGCTCGCCGTCCTGAAGCTCAACGACGATTTGACGGAGCTGAACAAGATTGACTCCCTTAGTGAAGAAGCATCACTGGCGGCTGTTCATCAGGCAGGGGATAAGACGGCCCTTGCCTATTATTATTTGCACAAGCTGATAGTTGCCTATTTATTGGAGGACAACGCAGGGGTTCTGGCGCACGCCACGGAAGCTAAGCGTTATAACGAGGGGATTCAAGGCACATTCGGCGTGCCCTTGTTTTATTTCTATGACTCCCTGGCCCGCCTGAGATTCTGTGTGGGTGAAACAGACCTCGACCGCCCGGATTTATTGACGGAGGCCCGCGAGAACCAGCGGAAACTTGAAGGCATGGCAAGGCTGGCCCCCATGAACTTTCAACATAAATACGATCTGGTTGCGGCGGAGATTGCCCGTGTCGAGGGGGATTACTGGAAGGCCGCCCGACTTTACGACATGGCCATTGAAGAAGCCAGGGAGAATCATTTCATTCAGGAATTGGCGCTGATTTATGAATTGGCGGCGAAATTCTATCTCGGCCACGATATGGATGAAATTGCCCAGCTTTACATGAATAAGGCCTATGATTATTATGGGCGGTGGCAGGCCACGGCAAAGCTAAGGCGTCTGGAGGAGGTTTATCGTCATTGGTTTTCGAAAAAAGCGGCTCCTGCGGATGGCGCCGACGCCTTTCCCGCCGGCGGCCTGGACGTCAGCAGCGTGATGAAGGCGGCGCAGGCCATTTCCGGAGAGATTGACCTTGGTCAATTGTTGAACAGCCTGATGCGGATTGTCGTTGAAAATGCCGGCGCCCAGAGGGCTTTTCTGATTCTGGAACAAGCGGGTGAATGGGTCGTTGCGGCCCGCGGGGATATACAGAACAGGCATCTCGATTATCTGAAGAGCGGGACGCTGGAAGAAAACGATGAAATTTCCGCCGGTATCGTCCATTATGTGATCCGGACGCATGAAAACGTCATTCTCAATGATGCCGCCCTGGAAGGAAAGTTTACCCTCGACGCTGCCATTATGAAGAGGAAGCCTAAGTCTGTGCTATGTGTGCCCCTGATGATGAGGGGGAGCCTGAAGGGCGCCATTTACCTGGAAAACAATCTGGCGGTTGCCGCCTTTACGCCTGCCAGGGTCAGAACGTTGGAGATTCTCGCGGCCCAGGCGGCGATTTCGCTGGAAAATGCCTTATACTATGAAACACTGAAACAATTGAATGTCTCTCTCGAACAGGAAATCGCCGAGCGCAAGCGTACCGAAGAAGAACGCCAGAAGCTGGAGGATCAGCTTCTGCAATCGCAGAAAATGGAGGCCATCGGGACGTTGGCCAGCGGCGTGGCCCATGATTTCAATAACCTCTTGGCGGCCATCATCGGTTATTCTGAAATAGCCTTGGAGCAGGAGCAGGATGAGGCCAGGCAGAAATCCTTCAAAGAGATATTTAAAGCCTCTGAGCGGGCGAAAAACCTGGTGAAGCAGATCCTGACGTTCAGCCGTCACAGCCATCCGGAAATAAAGCCTGTCGACATCAGGGTCATTATGACGGAATTTCTGGATTTTGCGCGCGCTTCCATCCCAACCACCGTGGAAATCCATCATCAAATGACACCTGAACCCTGCATTATCATGATGGATCCGACCCAGATACACCAGGTTCTGATGAATATCTGCAACAATGCGGCCTATGCTATGAAAGAGGCGGGCGGGGTTTTATCCATAGATCTGGCGCGCGTTGAAATTGAGGCGGGAGATACTCTGCAACACTATGATCTGAGCAAAGGGTCTTATGTCAAAATAGCCATCAACGATACAGGCAGCGGCATAGATCCGGCGTATTTGCACCGTATCTATGATCCTTTCTTTACGACAAAAAGTTCGGGTGAAGGAACCGGATTGGGGTTGTCCGTCGTTTACGGGATCATTAAAAACCACGGTGGCGTGATTAATGTGTACAGCGATCCCGGAATTGGAACGACCTTCAATATTTATTTGCCCAGAGTCGAGGGGCAGGATATTCCTCAAGCGGCCGTCCGGGCGGATATCTCCCGGGGCACGGAACGGATCCTCTTCGTGGACGATGAATCCGTTCTGGTGGAAATGTTTGCCATCATGCTGGAAGCGTCTGGATATGCCGTCACGCCCGCTACCAGCAGCGCTGAAGCCCTGGAACTTTTCAGCTCAAATCCGGATGCATTTGACCTTGTGATTACCGATATGACCATGCCGAAAATGACGGGGATCGAACTTTCCCGGCAGCTATTGAAGATAAAACCGACGGTGCCCATCATCCTCTGTTCCGGGATCAAGGATGGGGAGACGGAAGCCCGTGTCAAGGCTTTGGGGATTCGCGCCTACTGCCTGAAACCTTTAACAAAAAAAGAACTCACAGATACCATCCGATCGGTTCTGGAAGCCAGGCCCTGAACAAGCGCCGCCCTTTCTTTAACGGAAAAGGCGGCGCTGTCCCCTTAATCATCTGAAATCATTCATCCTTGATCTTGGCCAAGGCTTTTGCCCATTTGATCTTCTGCGGCATTTGCCCCAGACGCTGGTACATGACCCGCTGGCTCTGGGGAGGACCGGCGCCATGCATGCTTTCAACCATGCATGTGCCCCCCGTCATATTTTCGATCAGCCGCAGAATTTTCATCCTCGCTTCCGTCGGGACGCCCTCTACGCCGGCCAGGAACTTCTTGACATACTTGCCGACTTCGGGACTTCGCAAATCCTGGTCGAAGGGAAGTGTGGCCATGATTCCGCCGGCGATATCGTGGGCCAGTCTCGATATTTCATAGATGTTGCGGGTAATGTTGTGTTTGGTGCAATTGGCCAGGAGCGGATCGGGATAGAAGGCGCCGCTCTTTGTTTTCGATCCCATGGCCGAACAGGCCACAGAGCCGGCATAGACGGTCTCGGTCAGATGCATCATCTCGATCAGTTTATCCTTGACATGAGAGGCGTTAGACGTTCCCTGATACTGGGCGGCCAGGGCCGTGGCCCCGATAATAATGTCGGACACGCCGCCTTTGCAGCCGCCGTAATTCTGCCGGTGCATGGTGGCGAAACGCTCGACGAGCATACCGCTGAACTCGATTTCACCGCACATGAAGACCCTGTCCCAGGGAACGAAAACATCTTCGAAGACAATGAGGGCCTCCCCGCCGACGACGCCGAATTCCTTGTTCCCGGCGTCAATCCCTTCTTCGAGCTTTCTTTCCTCATTGGATTGGCGGCCAAAAATAAGGGTGATCCCTTTTGACGTCAGGGGGATCGCCGCCGAGATCGCATAGGCTTCATCGCCTTTGGCCATGTTCTGGGTGGGCATGATGAGAATCTCATGGCTGTTGATGGAGCCGGTCATGTGCGCCTTGGCCCCGCGGATGACGATGCCGTCTTCCCGTTTCTCCACGATGTGGGTGAAGAGGTCGGGATCTTTCTGTTCGCTGGGTCGCTTGGATCGATCCCCCTTGGGGTCCGTCATGCCGCCGACAACCATGATATTTTCCGACTGGACCCTCTTGAGGAATTCGACAAAACGGGGAAAGTATTGGGTTCCGTGGGCCTCGTCGATCTCATAGGTGGTCATGTACAGGGCGTTCATGGCGTCGAATCCGACGCAACGCTGGTAGCAACTGCCCGTTTCATGGGAGATGAGGCGGAGCATCTGGACCTTTTTGATCAGGTCGTCGACGGACTGGTGGATATGAGTGAAGCGATTAATCTTGTTGCCCGTCAGATGGCTTGTGGCCGTCATCAGGTCTTCATACTCAGGTCGCAGAGCCAGCTCATACGTTTTTGCCGCCGCGTTGATATGGGGGATTAAGGCCGGGTGGGCCGTGACGTCCTCCACGCGTTCCCCCTTGTAATAGACATTCAGTTTCTGCTTTCTCAGGCTGTCGATGTAATCCTCTTTTGTCTTGATCATGTTTCCCCCCATGTTATGATTTTTTTTATGATCTCTTCAGGCGCTGTCTGTTGATCCCGAACGACCAGCAACGAGTTGTACCTGGCCGGGTCGAAATTTTTCTCCGGACATGCCGTATGGCAACCGCAGATGACGAGAACCGCTGTGATATCGGGTTGATCGGCTCCGGTCCAGTTAATCTTATCGGCCGTTTCCTCCTTGATTTTCTGCCAGTACTGCAATCGGTCATAAGTGGGATTGCAGCCGCCGCAGAATTTGATGGCTATTGTTTTCACAGATAGTCTTTCTTTCCCGTTGCTTCCAAAATATCGACCACCTTTTTCACATCCTGAGACGCCCCTTTCCTGCAGATCAGAAGGGCATCGTCCGTTTCGACGACGATCACATCTTCCATGCCTACCAGTGCCACGAGCTTGCTTGGACTGTGCACAAAGACGTTTCGGCTATTCACGCCGATATAATTCTCCTTGTGGCGGATGACATTCCCTTGGCCATCCTCTTCCGATACTTCCCCGAGGGCATCCCAACTGCCCACATCGGACCATCCGAAATCTCCGGGGATCAGGAGCGTATTCGGGGCCTTTTCCATAACGCCATAATCAATGGAGATGGACCGGAAGTTCTTGTAAGTGCTTTCAATAACCTCTTTTTCCGCCTGGGTTCCCAGGGATTTTCCGATTTCCGACAGGCCGCTGTAAATATCGGGGAGATATTGCTCCATGGCGCCGATGATGGCCGATGTCTTCCAGACGAACATGCCGCTGTTCCATAAAAAACCGCCTTGGGCAAGCAATGCCCGGGCCTGATCGAGATTAGGCTTCTCCCTGATGGATTTGACGGTAAAAACCGGTTCCCCCTGGATTGTCAGATACCGGCTGCCCTGTTCAAGGTATCCGTATCCTGTCTCCGGACCCGTGGGCTTGATGCCGATCGTTACAAGATGATCTCCCGTTTCTGCGGCTTCGGCGGCGATGCCGAGGACATGCAGGAATGTTGCCTGATCTGTGATGCAATGATCCGAAGCGAGAACGGCCATGACGGGGTCGCCCGCGATTTTCCGGAGGACCATGGCGGCCAAACCGATACAGGGGGCCGTATTCCGGCCGACGGGTTCAATCAGGATGTTTTGCTCGGGGATCTGCGGCAATTGCCGGATCAGTTCAGCGGCATGGGCGGCGCCGGTGACGATAAGGATCTTTTCCGGAGGCACGAGGGGCGATATGCGGGCGACGGTCTCCTGGATGATGGTCTTATCGCCGGTAATGTCGAGAAGATGCTTGGGCAGCCGGTTGCGGCTCCGGGGCCAGAAGCGGGCGCCCTTTCCTCCGGCCATAATCACGGCATACATGGGATGGTCGTCTCCTTTTTATAGTTGATGCAGCAGAACCCGTAAAAAGTGAAAAATCTCTCGGATTCGTCATCCCGGCGTAGGCAGGAATCCGGAATATGCAATGAGTCCCGGATCCGGTCGCCGGGGTGACGTTAGGGGACACTTTTGCCGGGGCCATGACTGTTCACGGGCATACCATGAATCTCCTCAAATTATCAATCTCCGGATATCAAACGGTCCATCCTGAAATATTGCAATAACTCGATGAAGGCGGGGTGGTGTGCGGGATTGTCCTGCATGGCGAATAAATGGGAATCGCAGCGGCAATCGGAAGACCCGAAGCGGGGTATAGAGTGGCCGGCGATCCGGTTTATGGCCGCGGCCAACTCGTGCTCCAGGTCATCACCGGTCCTGATGGGAAGGGCGGTGCAGGCGGCCGCGGCCTCCCGCAGGTAATCGATATGCCAGAAGAAGGTTTTGCGCCGGCGAAGATGCCGTTCCAGGCGTTTGGCCAGATGCCTTTTTGCCGAGCCGACATACAGGTAATAGCCTCTGGGGAAAAAGATATCACCCAGGCTGCCGATCATCAGCGTCCGGTCTTCAGTTAAATGCAGGATCAGGATATAGCAGCCCCGATCCTGTCCTTCCTTCTCCAGGATCGGCCAGGGAACGGGAATGTCCCGGATCTCCTCCGACAGGGTGAGATTATGCTGCCAGTGAATGCCGACGGCCTTGATCAGCAAGGCAGCCTTCGTTTCCTGGAGCGTTTGGGCAAATGCAAAATCGGTATGATAATCGGGCAGAAAAAAACGGGCATCGGGACTGGAAACGACAAAGACCACGCCGCAGGAAATGCCCTGTTGGGCCAGCTGGGCCAGCTCCAGCAGGTGTTTTCGTCCCCGGGCGGTGACGGCATCGGGAAACATGGCCAATTCCCGTCCAAAAAGGGTGCAGGACTTGACCTCCAGGATCATCTCTCTTCTTTCCTTCTGGAGGAGAAAGTCAAAACGGCTGTGGCCGAAGGTGGCTTCCCGCCGGATGATTCTTGCGTCTTCCAGACCCGGCAAGCGACCTTGCTCCAGTAGAAACTGGACGACGTCATTGGTCCTCTGGGTGTGGAGGAGTACGGGAACCCCGTCCCGTTCGACGGCAACAGCCGTATAGGGGGTTGTTCGGAGGGTAGAGCCCAGGTTCTCCGTGAGGGACACGATCCGCCCCGGCAGCAGGAGTTCCCATAAACGTCCGGGATTAGGCAGATGGGCCGTAACGGTCTTTCCTGCGAGGTCGCATTCAATGACGAAACGATTCAGCCGGCGAAGAAAGCGCGCCGCTATGAGCTTTGTGAATAGAGGGGCCTTGAAGAGATTCATATAAAAACCATTAACCCGTCAACGGTGAATACGGCAAGAATACGGTTTACCATTGCCATAAAAAGTGGGGCATTGTATAGAACAAAACGATACAATGCCACGAAAAAGGACTTTCATGAAACAACCCTACCCACAGATCATCCTGAAGCCGGGCCGCGAACGATCTCTGATTAAAGGCCATCCCTGGCTGTTTTCCGGGGCTCTGGCAACGGTCGTCGGGAATCCTGAACCCGGTCAGATCGTCTCCGCCTGCGGGAGCGATCGTAAACCCCTGGCCCTCGGTTTTTTCAATTCGACCTCCGATATTGCGTTCCGTGCCGTGACGACTGATGTGACGGCTGTTATTGACGGAGATTTCTGGCGCCGGCGGCTCCGGGACGCCACGGGTTTGCGGCGCAGGGTCGTTCCTCCGGAAACCACGGCGTTCCGCCTGATCAATGCCGAAGGGGACGGCATGCCGGGTTTGATTGTCGATCGGTACGGCGATAACCTGGTTGTGTCCATCCATACCGCCGGGATGGAACGATATCGGGAAGACCTGCTGGATGCCATGGTTGATGAATGTCATCCTCATGGTATTTATGAGCGCAGTGAAGGGCCGGCGAGGCGGATGGAAGGGCTGGATGAGCGCATTGGCTTCATATTCGGCGAGGGTATGGAGGCGATGGTCGCCATTCTGGAAAATGGTCTGCCCTTTTCCGTGGATCTGGTGTCCGGACAGAAAACGGGGTTTTTTCTTGATCAACGGGACAGCCGGACCCTGGTGCGGAACCTCAGCCGCGGTGCCCAGGTCATGAACTGTTTCTCCTATACGGGTGCCTTTTCCGTTTATGCCGCTTGCGGCGGGGCCGAGCGGGTGGTTTCCGTCGAGGCCTCGGCAGCCGCCAATGAAGCCGCGGCTAACCATCTGACCCTGAACGGATTTTCCCCGGAGACCCATCCTGTGGTTCGTGCCGATGTCTTCCAATATCTTCGTAACACCAAGGAACTCTTCGATTTCATCATTCTAGATCCGCCGGCTTTTGCCAGGGCCAAACGGGATATCAGAACGGCAGCCCGGGGATATAAGGACATTAACCTTCAGGCGATGAAAAGATTAAATGCCGGAGGGCTTTTAGCCACTTTTTCCTGCTCCAATTATATAGAGGAAGACCTTTTTGAAAAGATTGTCCTGGGGGCGGCGCAGGACGCGGGACGGCCAATGCGCCTGTTGAAAAGGCTCGGTCCCGGTCCGGATCATCCGACGAATCTGGCCCATACGGAAGGACGTTATTTGAAGGGATTGTTATTGGCTCTCATGTAGCCGGATTGCCATGGCATCCGAGGGTCGCGCCTAAGAAACGCCAACGGACTTTGCAAGCGTGGCGGGGAAATATCTGGTACTCAGATTACCGGGGCGAACAGGGCAAAGACGTATAAGGAAGATCAATGAATCATAACGAAGGCATCCGGTACGGATTGCGACGGGCATTTTTATTATGGATTCTTCTTCTTTGTGTTGCCATTGCCGCTGGCTGCGCCCCCAAGCGCCCGTATGTGTCGGCGCCACCTGCCGACAGGGTGGACAAGAAAGCGCCCGTCAAGCCGCAGGGGGTGAAAAAAGAACTGGCCCGCATGGGTTACACCATTCAGTCGGGCGCCTTCTCCAAGGCGGAGAATGCTGCGAACTTTACGGAAGAGCTGAAGGCCCGCGGGCTTGATGCCACCTATTTTGTGGCCAAAACCGGCCTTTACAAGGTGCGTTTCGGCAACTATGCCAACAGGGAAGATGCCGTGTCGGTAGCCGAGATTTTAAAATCCATGGGGGTCATCGGCGATTTTTATATCGTCAATCCTGAAGAATATGCCGTCGCCAAGTCGGGAGTCAAAGGGGAATCCTATTTGCGCGATGAACTGGTCAAGGCGGCCAAGACGTTTATCGGCGTACCCTATCTATGGGGTGGCGCTTCGGCGGATGACGGCTTCGATTGCAGCGGACTTACCATGACGGTTTATCAGTTAAGCGGTCTCAATTTGCCCCGGACGTCCGGGGAACAGTATAATGCGGGTGAGATGATCGACCGGGATAGCCTGGAAAAGGGCGATCTCGTCTTCTTTGCCACGGCAGGGCGCGGCAAGGTTTCCCATGTCGGTGTTTATATCGGAGACGGAAAGTTCATCCATGCCCCTCGTCGGGGCAAGAAGATCTGCATTGATTCCCTGTCTCAGGAATACTTTGCAAAACGCTATCTTGGGGGCCGGGCTTACCTGTAAAGCCGATTCCGCGTCAGCTGACGGCATGGGAAGGTGCTTTTTTCAAACAAAGCAATTGTAACCCATCATCACCTATGCTAAATTCTTTAAAAGATTATTTTGATAAATGATAACTGAAGGGAGGGTGGCCTAATGGACGATGAACGAAGAAGAAGAACGCGGGTGCCCGTTCATTTTGAAGTCACAGTCCGTGTTCAAGATGAGCCGGTCAAGGTGGAAACGGAAAATATCAGCCTCAACGGCATGTTGTGCAGACCGGATGTCCGGATGAAAAAGGGCGATAACGGTGAGGTCCGGATTGTCCTTAGCCCGGAGGTTGTCATCACGGCCGCAGGCAGGATTATCCGCAGTGACCCTGAGGGGATTGCCGTTGCTTTCGCAGATATTGACGACGAGAGCTTCTTCCACCTAAAAAAGCTCGTCCAGTATAATACGGAAGATGCCGATATCATTGATCGGGAACTGCGGAAGGCCGGTTTTTGACCTACCCGGTGAGAAACGGTCTCTTTGGCAAGTTGCTTTAAAAAGCCCATCCCGCGCCTGCGCTTGGACGGCGGTCGCTTCGTTATGTTCCTTGCCTTTTTCCGTTCCCCCGGATACCCTTGAGGGGGAATTTCCGACCGCCCTTCCTTAGAATAAAGTTTGTCCAAAGCCGCTTGCCTTTGCGATCCTGGCTTTCAGCCAGCGCCAGGGGATCAGCATGGAAACGGCCTGCTGGTATTCCCGGTATTTGCCGCCGAACTCGCGCACCAGCTTTCGCTCTTCCAGAATAGCGCCAATCATGAAATAGACACAAATGATCATATTGGTAAGTATTGTCAATACGCTCAGATCCTGAACCCAGACGATCATGATACCGCCCAGATACCAGGGGTGGCGGATGATCCGGTGGACGCCCGACACAACGAAGGCACGATTTTCAGCAAGGGAAAGGCCCGCAAGGCCCGCCCTGATTTGAGAAAACCCCCAGAATTGCGCCCAACTGTAATGCCTGCCCCCGGCAAGGAACAAATAGACACTCACCAGCAGCAGGAAACCCTGAACCATCACCAGGGGGCCTTCCCAACGGAAGACCGGCGTCTGGCGGATCATGTGTGAATAGGAAACAACGGGAATCAGTGTTGCGATAGACACGCCATTATAAAAGAGGCGATAAAACCGGAAACTGCCGCCCAGTTTCTCTTTTGCGAAATCCGTCACGGTGATGGAAATCAGGGCGCTGTGAAGGCCGCACCACAGAATCCAAGCCAGGACGGCGCAGAGATACTTCCCTGATATTCCCATCGCTTGTTTCTCCTTTCAAGGGACCGGTCAACGCACTGTGATTGAAAAGTATCTTCTATGGCCGGAATTTTTATACCTTGGCATTCAGACGCCGGACATATTGACAATTATTCTTTCATGCTTAAATTAAAATCAGAGAGAAGCTACAGTACACGTAATGAGTCATGTTACTGGAGGCGAATATAAAATAAATCGCAGGGTCTTAGTGGTGATTGCCACCCGGTTAAAGACCAAGAATAAAAACATGTGACTCCAGAAAAAAGACAAGACGGCACAGGCGGCTCTCTCTTAAGCCCCTTGATGAACAGCAATGCTCACGAGGGGCTTTTCTTTTCGCATCATTTCGGGGACACTTTACTGATTAACTTGGCAACTTCGCACTTCCATCATCTCATCAATATTGCCCGGGCAACTATACGGTAACATGGCGTCATTCCGGACTGGACCCGGTGTGCTTTGGGATACCGGCCATCTCTGGCATGAAGGCATGAACGATTCAATATGTCGTTGCCTCTTGAAAGCTATTTCCCTTCGGCCACTACCTTTACCTTGGCTGTCGTGTTGATCATGTAAGGCCGCAAAGGTTGACGGATCACTTTCGCCTCTTCGTAATCCTCCTTGCAGATCCTCCGGACAACAGCTTCCTGATCGCCATGGGCAGCATTCAGATAGTTTTCGATTCTGCGGTGAAAGGCTTTTGTCTGTTCGATGGATTTCCCGATGTATGTTCTCGCGTCTTCGCCGGTCAGGGTGTTATGGTGTCCCAGCATCAGAATTTCCAGATCGAGCGAGGCCAGCTTTTCGAGGGAGGCGATGTAATCCCGGTAGCTTGACAGGAATACGGGTTGAATATTCATGAGCCGGCTGTCCAGGATGCCGACGGCTTCGCCTGTGATAAGGGCCTTGAGCTTCGGGATATAATAGGAAACGGCGTCCCTTGTGTGACCGGGGGTGGCGATGGCCTGGAAGCCGAGACCGCCGCCAAGATCGATTTCCATACCGTCTTCAAGGATGATGTCCACATGAGGATCGGAAAAGGAAACGTCTTCATTGCCGATGGCTGATGCCTGCTGTGCCTCGACACCTCGACTCAGGCTGCGGATCAGTTCGATGGCGTTGGGTTTGGCAAAGGTCTCTGCGACGAGGCGATGGGCGCCTATTTGCAGTCCCTTGATCTTCCTTCTCAGATAAGAAGCCGCTCCGGCATGGTCAAAGTGGGAATGGGTCAGAAAGTTGTAGCGCAGATTATTTTCGTCCCCCAGTTGATTTTTCAGGTCGGCAATGTAGCGGGGTCCCATGAAGGTCATGCCGGCGTCGAAGAGGGCGGGGTCTCCGCCGAGAAGAAGATAGGCCGGTAAATCCGGGACGCCGAGGGCGTAAAGCCCGTCTGTAATTTTACCGTGGCTTTCGATGATCACAATTCTTGTCTCCTGGGGTTATTTCCTCTTGATAATCTCCTTGGCCAGGGCAAGAAAATCCTCTGCTCCATAGCTTTTCGGCGCGTATTCAAAAATGGTCTGTCCGTAGCCGGGCGCTTCTGCCAAGCTGATGTTTTCTCGAATGGCCGTTTTGAATAGCTTTTTATCGAACCGCTGGGTGATGGTTTCGACAATGCCCTTGTTAAGCTTCTTTCTTGCGTCGAAGCGCGTCGCGATAATTCCTGTGATTTCCAGATCCTTGTTGAGCCTTTTTTTGACGGCCTCAATTGTGTCCAGAAGCTTGCTCATGCCTTTCAGGGCCAGAAATTCCGTCTGGAGGGGGATATAGATTTCAGTTGCCGCAGTCAGGGCGTTCAGGGTCAGAAGCCCCAGAGACGGCGGACAATCTATGAGAATGTAATCGAAGGCTTCGTCCTGCTCCAGAAATTCCTTCAGGAGAAATTCCCTTCCCGGAATGCCCGCCATCTCCATTTCAACGCCCGCGAGATCCAGAGAAGAGGGAATGACCTGCAGGCCGTTTCGTTCAAGGACGACGTCCTTTTGGGAGGCGCCCTTCTTGAAGACATCATAAATAGTCTTGTCAAGCTCATGGGCCGCAATCCCCAAGCTGTAAGTCAAATGGGCCTGGGGATCCAGATCGATCAGCAGGGCCTTTTTGCCTGATTTGGCCAGGCCGGCCCCGATATTCAGCGTGCAGGTCGTCTTGCCGACACCGCCTTTCTGATTGCATAAGGAAATGATCTTTGCCATTTTGTCCTCCTTTATCATTACATGGTGGCGCCGTATTTCAGGGCGTTTTTCTCAATCACAACGCCCATTTTTTCATGGGTTAGTTCCCGATCCCCAATAGTGAATGGGTGATAGACCAGAAACGGTTCAATGGATGCGATCCCGATATCCGGCATAACCTTATAAAAGGTGCGTTTGTCCGCCATCAGGCTTCCGAGGGTGACCAGGATGTTTTCCGCCGCTTCCTCATGCGGCAGGTTCACGGAATAAATTTCCGATGCAGGCAATTTATCGTCAAATGGATCAAGGGGCTGAAAAATCGTCATCTGACGGGACCAGCGCAGGAACAGGGGCGGATTAACCTTGAAGGCCGGGGACCAGAAATAAAGCGGCATCTCTTCCATGACGCCCGTTACGGCCCGGGGCAGATTGGCCAGGCGGACGAAATCGGCAAATGATGAGGCTCTCAGGCCGGAAATGGTCGCTTTGATCCGCCAGAAAGGGAGATACATCAGGGGCCCGGATGATCCGTTCATCACGGCAAAGGGTATCTGTTGCAGCTGATCACCTTTACAGCTCCAGGCGGTGTTGCAATTGCCGCAGGTCAGGACCAAGGCGTCCGCATCCCCACGAAGATCCCAGCCACACTGGGGGCAAAGGACGGACACAAATCGGATACTTTGGCTGTTTTCCTGTGCCGGATAGCGGTCTGAATCGTCGGAATGCCAGGCGATAACCGGTTTTTGAAGAAAAGGATCAACAAGGGCATCGTTTTTCCGGATCAGGGGGGAATAAATCAGGCTGACCGTTTCCCCGATGAACAATTCATGATGGGATGCAAGCCTTGATCTGTCCGCCTCCGGCATGGCATCGCGGAGTTCTCTTTGGGGCTTTATAAAAGATCCCCTTGTGTCCGGAGAAATGAATTTCAGCGTCATGGCCTGGGGGCGCAGCCCCAGGGACGGCGGCAAACCTGGAATACCGACAGCGTTGATATTCGTATCGATGTAACGGTTGGTCATGTTGAGGGGTTCAAACGAGTAAGTCAAGCCCCGAACGCGCCAGTATGGAATGAAAATAACCTCTTCCGTGATTCCGTCCGGCGGTGGAATATAATACTGGAAGTGATTTGTTGCCGTGATAGAAAGTCGTGTCCGGCAAAAGGCGCAGGTGAAGATATGGTCGGTTTCTTCAAGGGTTACAGGCGCCCCGCATTGGGGGCATTGATGTTCAATTTTCCAGTTCAGCCCGTTCACCGAATTGCTAAATGATTGATTAAGCTTATATTATTAGAAAATCGCGTCTACAAAACAGCAAGGCTTCAACGTGAAAATGCTTTTACATTGTTTTAGTATAATTTACAATGTCAATCCGGATGTAAATAATCATTGAAAATGAAAGTAAAATACGGTTATCATAAAGAATGGATGTTACACTTTGCGCTAAGGGTGTATCTACTGATGGGGTGTTGAAAAAATAAAATCGCATTCCGCATGTTGCGTTATGAAATAAGGGGGAGGCATGGCCGCTTTTCTGAAAAAGATTTTCAATAAATTCTCTGCGACGAACACGGTTAAGGATGAAACGCAGGGCAAAAGGCAACCCATGACCGGTCACGGTTCCATGACCTATCCCGGGGGCATGAAATATGAGGGGGAATGGAAAGACGGCCGATGGGAAGGGCAGGGCAGCTTAACCTATCCCGGAGGCATGACCTATACAGGTGATTGGAAAAACAACAAAATGGAAGGCCAGGGGACGGTGGTCTTTCCCGATGGCGCGCAGTACATGGGGCAGTTCCGAAGTGGAGAATACAGCGGTCACGGGACCATGGCTTATTCCAACGGCAAGACCTATGTCGGGGAATGGAAAGATGGTGAACAGCATGGCCAGGGGAGTATGACCTTTCCTGACAGCGCGAAATATATCGGTCAGTTCAGTCACAATCGCTTCAATGGCCAGGGAACCATGTCTTTCCCGGACGGTCGAACCTATGTCGGACAGTTCAAAAACGGCCTTTTTCACGGTCAGGGAACCATGACGGACCGCGAAGGTCTGAATTATGTCGGGGAGTGGAAAGAGAATCAGATGGATGGCAATGGTGTTCTGACATATGCTGACGGCCGGACCTATACGGGGCAATTCAGGGACAATCAATTTAACGGCCAGGGAACGCTTACGGAGAAGGACGGTCGGAAGTTTGCCGGCCAATTCCGTGACGGTAAGAAAAACGGCCGGGGAACATTGACGTTATCCGATGGAACCGAGTTCGTGGGCGAGTGGAAGAACAACGTGATGGGCGGTCAGGGCACGGTTCAATTTGCCGATGGCCGGGTTTATTCCGGCCAGTTTCAGGACGATGGCGTAAATGGCCAGGGCACCATGTCTTTCCCTGATGGTCGTAAATATACAGGCCAATTCCGGGACGGCCTGATGGAGGGGCAGGGAATGGCGACCTTTGCCAATGGCAAGGAGTACACGGGACAATGGAAGAACAATCTCTTTGACGGCCAGGGCACCATGACCTATCCGGATGGGGGTAAATATGTCGGACAATTTGAAAATGGCATGCTTCAGGGGCAGGGAACGATGACCCGTCCGGACGGGCAGTACATAGGCCAGTTCAAGCAGGGCAAAAAACATGGGCATGGGACCGTGATATTTTCCAATGGGTCCAAGTATGTCGGCCAGTTCCGGGATAACGAGTACCACGGCCAGGGCACCATGATTAATCCTAATGGGGAAAAATTTGTCGGCGAATGGCAGGACGGCAAATTTGTGGAAGTGACATCCAATGGTTCCTACCCGGAACTCAAAGGCAATCCCGTCATAGAAGAGGAGGCAAAAGTCGTCGGCGTTCGCCGCTGATGGCCTCTATTCCCGGGCCTTTCGATAACCTGCGCCGATGGCTTCCTTCTCCGTTTGGAAAGTCACACGGTGATAGGCCTGGATCTTATCGTAGAATTTCATTCCCGGCAGATGGTATCGCTTTGAATCGCTATTCCCGACGATCTTTCCATTCTTATGGGAAGACAGGTTTTTCCCCTGTGAAGCAGAACTCTGGGTTATGTTTTCCCGGGGAGGCGGATTCTCCAGGGGAACGGTCTCCTTTTTTTCCTCTTGAGCCGGTGCGGTTTGGGCGTGGCCGCCCATAGCAGGTGGCGGCTTCTTCTCCACGTCTGAGAATCGCGGATCTACGGGTGGCGGCGGCTTATGTTTCGAAAACGGCAGATCGATCACTAGAAACAGGCCGATTAAGAGGATCGCGAAGATGATGGGTACACGAAGCTTCATCTTCGGGATGTCAGGCATTTGCGGGATCTTAAAAATACCAGGAATCTTGATTCGGGGAAACTTGGGGATGCGACGATTAATCGGTGTTTTCATCCCCTGGATAACGGTTGGTGCATGATGGGGTTTCTCATTATCCGCAAATGCTGATAATTTTGGAAATTCCTTCTTCCTGCTATGCTCTTTCCATTGAAACTCGAATCGGCGTAATATATCGGATTCATCGAGTTTCAGATAGGCCGCTACCTGTTTGACCAGGAGTTGAGCCTGGGAGCGCTGGGTGAAGATGCTATAATCATCCTCTTCCAGGGCCTGGATGAGAGCTTTCTTGGAGCCCGTGGCAAGAACGATTTCCTGAACGGGCACGAGGACAGACTCTCTCTTTTGTTTCAGATATTGGCCCAGCGTATCTTGGTCCTGATGCATCCTGTCTCCCCAATTGGTGCTTTTCATCTAGCCTGTTTTATCATTTTTTTCAACGATTTTAAGCATAATAATCGAATTTTGTCACAATAATTGCAAATAAAAACAGCAATGGAGAGACAGCGACGGATTGATGGAATGTAAAAGTGGATTTAGAGAGGCTCTTCAGGGTGGAAAAAATAAAAACAGGTCATTTGGCAGTTTGAAAAAACAAAATTTCATGATATAAACAGTCATTACTGACCGGATATTGTCGTTTCCTGACGAAGGAGCGACAGCATCATCTCGAACGCATGAACAGGATGGTATGAGGGAGCCGGAAATCAATACATCTCAGTTGTTTAACGCCTGCCACGTTCTCTTCGGGCCGGAGATTGATATTTCCGTTGATTTTATCAATTATCTCCAGAAACCCGGTCTGAAGGCCGCCTTCAGGAGAAAAGCCCTGGAAACCCATCCTGATCGTGCTGTGTCGCTTGCCGTTCAAACCATCGATCTGGAAAAGCAGTTCAAGGAAGTGAATGCCGCATACCGGGATCTTTCCGATTACCTGGAAAATCCGCTCAAATTCAGACTCATCGATGATTATGGCAGAAAAGACCGAAAAACTTATGCACCGGGGGCGCCTTTCAGGCAAAAAAATCAAGCGAGACAGGCGGATTGGGTGTATGAAAAGTATCGGAGAGCCCCATTTCAGGAAGCGATGCCGAAACGGGAATTCCTTTTCGGAAGGTATCTATACTATCATGGCCTGATTTCCTATAAAGCACTGATCGATGCCATTATCTGGCAGAAGGTCCAGAGGCCGCTGATCGGCCACCTTGCCCAGCAGCGGCGATGGCTTTATGATAACCAGATCAAAGATATTTTGAAACAACGCCAATTGGGGGAAAAATTTGGTGAGTGTGCCCTGCGTTGCAGCTATCTCACCTCGTACGAACTCGACATGCTTCTGGGCCGGCAACGTCTTCTTCAGCCCCGGATCGGCAAGTATTTTGTGGAAAAAAGGATATTGTCGGCGGAGGCGGTGGAGAGAATGGCCGAAAAATTGCGCCGCCATAACTGGAAATACAAATCGAGATAGATCCGAATGCCATAAGACCATAAAACCTGTCTCCGGACAGGTTTTATGGTCTTATGTGAGCGAGCAGGTCTGGAGCGGTTAATCTGGTCCGGACGCCTGTTCATCTATGGGGTTCAGTTTTCCGGATCATCGGCATCATAAGCATGGCTGATGTAACGGTTTGCTCCCGAACGGTCTGAGAGTCCTTCTTCATCCATTTCTTCCTGCCTTTCCGTCTTGAACATGGACATGATGTTTGCCAGGTTTTCCGCGTTTCCGGCATTCTGCTGGGTTGTAGTGTTCATCTCGGCAATGGCGCTGTTGACCTGATCGATGCCCTGGGATTGCTCCTCCGAGGCCGCTGCGATCTCCGCCATGAGTTCGACCACCTTCTCCGAACTGGTCGTCACCTGGGAGAATGCTGTGCTGGTCACATTGACGAGGGTTTCACCGCCCTTGACCTTGGTGACGATATCTTGAATCAGATTGGAAGAATTCCTCGCCGATTCCGTCGCTCGCATGGCCAGATTCCGGACCTCGTCGGCGACGACGGCAAAACCGGCACCCGCCTCGCCCGCCCGGGCAGCTTCCACGGAGGCATTCAGGGCCAGGAGGTTGGTCTGGAAGGCGATTTCGTCGATACTCTTGACGATCTTCTGTGTCTGCTCGCTGGATTTGGCAATGTCTTTCATGGACTGGGTAAGGCCGGTCATGGATTCGTTGGCCTTCTTGATGGCATCTCTGGCCGATTTCATGAGCTGGTTCGCTTCTCTGGTGCTGGAGGCATTCTGCCTGGTCATGGAGGCGATTTCATCAAGGGAGGCAGAGGTTTCCTCGATGGACGCCGCTTCTTCGGAGGCCGAATCGGAGAGAACTTCCGAGACATGCAGGGCCTGCCCCACGGCATTGCCCATTTTAACGCGCATCGTGTTGACCGATTCCACCAGTTCACCGATTTCGTCATTCGATTCCAGGTCGATATTCTGGGTGAGATCTCCCTCGGCGAGCTTCCTGAGAACGCTGATCGTTTCCTTGATGGGTTTCAAAACAATCCGTGTAACCAGGATGCTGATGATGGAAGACAGGATAACCGCGACGACAAACAGCACGAGAAATGCCGTCAGGGTATAATTAAAGTTTGCAATCGATGCGCTGTATTTTTCCGTGCTGAGCTTGTCTTCCAGGGCCAGCAGATCGGACAGGATCTTGTTCAAAATCTGGAATTTCTGGTCGGCGACAGCCGCATAGACAGCTCCTGTGCCCGATGGCGCCAAGTCGAGGACTTTCACGGCCGCTTTCTGATATTCAAGAATATTGTCCAGTGCGGCCTGGTAAAGTTTCCTTTCCCCTGGCGTAAGTTCAGCGGAGCTCAGGATCTTCTTGGTAAGCTCGACATCGGCCACCATGGTCGCCAACTGAAGCTTGGAGAGGTCCTCGACCTCTTTCATGTCGTGACTTAAAGAAATCCAGTTGAGAATCCTGGAAATATTGCCCTGAACATTCGATATGTCATTGAGTAGTTTGGCGCTGGCCTGGTAGCCTTTGAACCTGTTGTTAAAGATATCGTCGGTGACTGACTGCTGCATCCAGAGGCTGTAAAAAGTGCCGCCCGCCAGAACAATGAGAAAAAAGAAGACGACGACGGGCGCAAGGAGCATTTTCTTCCCCAGCTTTAAATTATCGAAAAATCTACTCATACAAATTCCCCCTTCATGGATGTCCCAAGAATATATCTATCACTTCTTCATCCCCCACCCGGTCGATGTTGTCCTCATAAGTGTTGAGAGGATGATTGGTGGAACCTTTTATATCCATTCCTTTTCATCCGTGGAGGCGGCCTGACCGGGGGCATCCCCATGGCGTCCGGTGGAGATGAACCTGTTGGGCTTCAGGCTCAAAGACCTGACCGTTTCGGAATCCTCTTCCACTCTTTCCGCTTTGAACATGGACATGATGTTTGCCAGGTTTTCCGCGTTTCCGGCATTCTGCTGGGTTGTAGTGTTCATCTCGGCAATGGCGCTGTTGACCTGATCGATGCCCTGGGATTGCTCCTCCGAGGCCGCTGCGATCTCCGCCATGAGTTCGACCACCTTCTCCGAACTGGTCGTCACCTGGGAGAATGCTGTGCTGGTCACATTGACGAGGGTTTCACCGCCCTTGACCTTGGTGACGATATCTTGAATCAGATTGGAAGAATTCCTCGCCGATTCCGTCGCTCGCATGGCCAGATTCCGGACCTCGTCGGCGACGACGGCAAAACCGGCACCCGCCTCGCCCGCCCGGGCAGCTTCCACGGAGGCATTCAGGGCCAGGAGGTTGGTCTGGAAGGCGATTTCGTCGATACTCTTGACGATCTTCTGTGTCTGCTCGCTGGATTTGGCAATGTCTTTCATGGACTGGGTAAGGCCGGTCATGGATTCGTTGGCCTTCTTGATGGCATCTCTGGCCGATTTCATGAGCTGGTTCGCTTCTCTGGTGCTGGAGGCATTCTGCCTGGTCATGGAGGCGATTTCATCAAGGGAGGCAGAGGTTTCCTCGATGGACGCCGCTTCTTCGGAGGCCGAATCGGAGAGAACTTCCGAGACATGCAGGGCCTGCCCCACGGCATTGCCCATTTTAACGCGCATCGTGTTGACCGATTCCACCAGTTCACCGATTTCGTCATTCGATTCCAGGTCGATATTCTGGGTGAGATCTCCCTCGGCGAGCTTCCTGAGAACGCTGATCGTTTCCTTGATGGGTTTCAAAACAATCCGTGTAACCAGGATGCTGATAAAAAATGACAGAACGATGGCGATAAGCACGAGGGCGATAAAAGCCGTCAGCGTATAGTTGAAATTATCAATGGACACGCCATATTTTTCTTTGCTGAGTTTATTTTCGACGGCCAGCAGATCGGACAGAATTTTGTCCAGGACCAGGAATTTGTCGTCGGCGATGGTTAAAAATGCGGTGCCCGTGCCCGATGTGGCGAGATCAAGGACCCGAAGCGCCGCCTTCTGGTAGTCGAGAAGATTATCCAGTGCCGCCTTGTAAAGCTTTGTCTCTTCCGCATTGAGTGTTCCGGAACTGAGGATTTTCTTGGTAAGCTCGACATCCTCGGCCATGACGGCGACCTGTTTTTTCGATGTTTCATCGATTTTCTGAGGGTCCTGGCTCAGGGAAACCCAATTCAGTATCCGGTAAAGGTTTCCCTGCACCTTGGATATGTCATTGAGAAGTTTGGCGCTGTTCTGATAGCCGGTGAACCTGTTGTTGTAGATATCATCGACAGCGCCCTGCTGCATCCAGAGGCTGTAGAAGGTGGCGCCCGATAGAATAACAAGGAAAATAAGGACGACAACCGGCGATAGAAGCATTTTTTTTCCTAATTTCAGATTGTTGAAGAATCTACCCATGGGCATACCTCTCTGGTGTTAATTCGTTTTCGGGAACAACTGACAGACATGTGACCACTATCCCGGTAATTAAGTTTGCAATTGTAGTGCCATAAATGCGTATGTTCCTTTGTCCTGCCGGGAATTGTTTTGCCCTGAAGCGAAAGCCCCAAGCTTTCGTCAAGTCTGGGTCTTCATTTTGATTACGTATTTGAAGATCAAAGGTCTGCGGTAAAAGGATGCGACCGTTTATGGAAAAATATCTGTGTATTAGTCAATGATATGACGGGATATAAAACCGGGTCGTCAATTATGTGACGATTATGGCCCCCCAATGAATTGTCCCCAGTCTCGTCATTTGTTGGAAAATATAATCACAAGACACCGTATTGCCTGGGGTCATGGTGCCGATTATTTTCCTTGACAGGTCAATATTTCTGTTTATAACTTGACCCGCATTAATGTCATGTGCCCGCTACAGCCCGCCGACAATGACTTTGATGAATGTAGCCTTAAATGGTGTCGATTCAATAAAAAAGGGGAGATCTGAATGATGACAGCCAGTGCACAGTTGGACGAACTTTACACGGAACGGGGGAAACGTGCCAGGGAACTGCACGCTTCGGGTAAGAAGGTCATCGGTTACTTTTGCTGTTTCGTGCCCGATGAGATTATCACCGCCCTGGATATGGTTCCCTATCGCATTCAAGGCAGCCAGAGTGAGCCGATTGACCAGGCGGATGCCTTCATCGAGCCGATGGCCTGCCCGTTTGCCCGGAGTTGCTTCAACATGGCCTTGAAGGGGGAATATGACTTCCTGGATGGTTTTGTCGCTCCGCACAGTTGCGACACCATCGAACGAATGTACCACATCTGGCATCATAACAAGCCCGCCCCCTTCAACCATCTTATTAATGTGCCTCACATGATGGGGCCCAGTTCAGATGAATTTTACCGTAAAGAACTCGATTATCTGGTTAAGTGTCTCGAAGATTGGTCGGGGCGGAAGCTCGACCAAGACAAGCTCAAGGAATGCATTCGTCTTTACAACCAGCGTCGGGGAGCCCTCCGGGAACTTTACGAGTTGCGGAAGCTGGACCCGCCCCTGGTTTCCGGAACGGAGATCACGAAAGTCCTTGTCGCCGGCATGGGCATTCCAGTGGCAGAGCATCTGGCGCTCGTCAGGCAATTCATTGAGGAAGTCAAGCAGCGGCCGCAGCCCAAGGGGCAGAAGCTTCCCCGTATCTTCATCTGGGGCAATGAAATCGATGATGTGGCCTTTATCAAGCTGGTGGAAGAGAGCGGTGCCCAGGTGGTCATGGACGATCTGTGCACAGGAACCCGCTTTTTCTGGGAAGACGTCCCGGAAACGGACGACCCGATGGATGGCATTGCCACCCGCTACCTCTGTACGCATTGCCCCCGGAGCAATGTCCCCCAGACGGAGACCCGCGAGAAAGATCTGGAAAATCGCTACGGATACATCAAACAATTCGTCAAGGATTGGGACGTTGACGGCGCTATCTTTTATATCGTCCGGTATTGCGATACCTGTGAACTTGAAGGGCCGGATCTGCGGGAATACCTGAACGAAATGAAATTACCGGTGCTTATGATCGAGGATGATTACTCTACCTCGACTATCGGACAACTCCGCACGAGGGTGCAGGCGTTTCTGGAAATGATCGGATAAGGGGGGACTATGGAAGAGAAAGAACAAGTTAAAACAACAGCCGTCAAAGGGACCGACACGGCCCGCAAAGTGCGGGGCCTGGTTAAAAACATTTATCAATCCGCCCATGAAGCCAAGGCTCAGGGGAAAAAAGTGGCCTACTTCATGGTGGCTTCACAATATGACGAGATCGTCCGGGCCATGGATGTGGTCCCCCTGCCCACAGAGAACTATGCCGGTCTGTGCGCCGCCAAACGGGATATGGACCGCTTTCTCCTCAAGGCGGAGGCTGACGGATATTCCCAGGTGCTTTGCAGCTACGCCAGAATCGGCCTCGGTTTTGACAGCCTGAGAAAAGAACTGGGCGGCATTCCGGAAAATTCGCCCGACGGCGGCATGCCTGTGCCGGATATGATGCTTGGCAGCAGCGCCGTTTGCGATCCCCGGTTTAAATGGTACCAGGCAGCGGGGCGTTACCTGCAGGTGCCCACCTACAGTATTGACGTTGTCGCACCGCCGCCTTATGCCGACCTGAAGGAGGTCCGCGACCACTACATTAAGTATCAGAAAGAGCAGATGCAGGGGCTGATCGGCTTTCTGGAGGTGCAGACGGGCCGGAAGATGGACAAGGAAAGGCTCTGGGAGGCGATTCGCCTCAGTGACGAGGCGTGGCGCCTCTGGTACGAGATCGACCGGCTGCGTGTCGCCATTCCCAGTCCGATGCCGACCCAGGACCACTTCAGCATCATGGTCGCGGGCCATTACTATTCAGGCACCCAGGTGGCGGTGGACTTCTACCAGGGGCTGTATGACGAAGTCAAATACAAAACGGAAAACAAGATCGGCGTGATTCCCGACGAGAAATACAGAATATTGTACGGCGGCGGTCTGCCTCCCTGGCATACTCTCTGGATTTTTAACTACTTTGAGAGTTTCGGTGCCGTGTTTGTTATTGAAAATGTCTATCGCGGTTATGACCCGGTGGAAGTGCCGTCCCATGTCAAAGATCCTGTGGAATACTTGGCCTGGCGGGCGTATCTCCGTTTTACCCAGCGCCATGCCAAGGCCCGGGCCAATAGCGGCAATCCCATTGTGGAAAAACTGCTGGGCATGATCGATGATTATAAGATCGACGGCGTGGTTTTTCACGCCTGCCGGTCCTGCCGTGCCACGACGGTCGGTCAGGTGCACTTGAAAAACCTGCTGGGCCAATACACCGACATCCCCATGATGCAGCTTGTCTCTGACATGGTGGATCTCCGTGACTATTCGGAAGCACAGTGGAAGGCACAGATCGGGGCGTTTATCGAGGCCTTGGCGGGCCGCTCCATGTAATACCGCCTTTTTAAAAAGAGACACTCGACACTTGAAGGCTCCTTTTGAAAAAGGCGATACAGGGAGGGATTTGATTCATTGAAGAAAGGATCATGATAAATTATGCCCTTTGTCGGCATTGATATAGGATCCACCATGACCAAAGTGGTCGTGGTGGATGAGAAAGAGGCAATGCTCGCTTCCGTCATCGGTCCCACAGGTGTTGAACATCGTCACCTGGCTCTCAAGGTAATGGATGAAGCCATTCAGAAGAGCGGCCTGACCTTTGAGTCTCTGGATTTCATCGTGGCGACGGGCTATGGCCGGATCAACGTACCCTTTGCCGATAAGCAGATCACAGAGATCACCTGCCATGCCCGAGGGATCCGGGCCATCTTCCCGACGACACGGATCATCATCGATATCGGCGGTCAGGATTCCAAGGGCATCAAGCTCGATGCCGAAGGGAAGGTGGCGAATTTCGTCATGAACGACAAATGTGCCGCCGGAACGGGCCGATTTTTGGAGGTGATTGCCGAAACCCTGGGTGTTAAACTGGCCGATATGGGTGCTATTTCCCTGACGGCAAAAGAATATGTCAAGATCTCCAACACATGCACTGTTTTCGCCGAGCATGAAGTAACCTCCCGGCTTGCGGAAGGGGCAACAATTCCCGAAATCGTCGCCGGTCTGCATGAATCGATTGCCGGGCGTGTCGTCAACATGGTGCGCCATCTGGGTATTGAGAAGGATGTCGTTGTGACGGGCGGAGGCGCCAAGAACATCGGCTTGGTCAAGGCTATTGCGGAAAAAGTCGGCTTTGCGGTTTTGGTTCCGCCGGAGCCTTTTATTACGGGCGCTCTGGGAGCGGCGCTTCTCGGGAAGGGTTTTGTGGAACGTGGAGTGGAGCGTGATCATGAACGGAGACTGGAAAGTGTCACCTTTTTCAAATGAACGACCATAAAAAATACTATGCCGGTGTGGATATCGGTTCTGTATCCATCAAAGCGGCACTGATCAGCGCCCATCAGATCGTCGCGACGGAAATGGTGGCCTCTGGAGGCAACTACAGGGATGCGGCCCGACAGGTGCTTGATGGGGTCCTTTCTAAAGCCGGGGTGGACTTAAACGATCTGGCCGGGATCGTTGTTACGGGCCTGGGTGCTGAAAGTGCGCCGTTTGAAGCCCGTCAGGTTTCTGATATTTCCTGTCAGGCCATGGGTTGTCACTGTCTTTTCCCTTCCGTCCGAACCATCATCGACATCGGCGGGCAGTTTACCAAGGCCGCCAGGATCCTCCCCAATGGCCGGATTGCCGACTTTTTGATGAGCGAAAAATGTGCCACCGGCTCCGGCCGATTTCTGCAGGTTATTGCCCGTATCCTCCATGTCAAACTGGACGATATCGGTCCCCTTTCCCTGAAATCGCAAAACCCAGTCGAGTTTTCCACCAACTGCGCCGTCTTTGCCGAATCCGAGACCGTTTCCCGTATCGCCGAGGGGGCCCGGGCCGAAGATATTCTTGCCGGCGTCCATCGCGCCATGGCTGCCAAAGTGTCCATGCTGGTGAAGCGGGTGAAAATGGAACCCGATGTGGTTTTGACTGGAGGCGGAGGCGAGGACGCCGGTTTGGTCCTGGCCATCAGCAATGCCTTGGGAGTGAAGGTTCTGTCTCCTGAACAACCTCGCCTGACGGCGGCCTTTGGCGCCGCCTGCCTTGCGGAAGATGGGAAATTCTGAACCAGGTTAGAGCCGGGCGGTTAATGGCAAGGCTTATCTGGTTTTACCCTTCAGCTCAATCAGTCTTCTCGCCAGATCCGGCATAAGGGTGAGCAAGTCGTCCTCACGTCCCACCGGGGACTTAAGGGAGCCAAGCCCCAGGGTCTCCATGGTTTTA
>CAZBME010000036.1:0-43857 GCA_964492965.1 uncultured Syntrophaceae bacterium
CGTTGGCCTTTAGCAGGTCACAAAGGTCCCGGTCATTATCGACCATGGGGAAGTTTTCTTTTATCGTCATTTTGCTTACCCTTCTCTTTCTTTGAAAACAGCTGGCATTCGAATCCGGAGTTTACATACATTTCCCTTGAAGGCATAATACGCGACTTGAATCCGACCTCTCGGCATCCATAGGGGAAATTCGGGTCATGGGTCACAAAGAAGTGCCGGCAGGAAAAGCAATTCGTTTCCAGTTGTAGATGCTTTTGCTCTGCTGCTCGATCAGGTTCCCGGTTCATGCGTTCTAAGGCCCCGACGAAATCTTTCTCATATTTCAATAAAATTGATTACTTAAATTGTCCTTACCGTATTGTACCCGTAACGTGCCTTGATGACAAGAGCTTTATAACACATTACAAAACCGTTGTTATAGGAACAGGCCTCCTATATAAAGCATCCATGATCAGAGACGCTGAAAAAATCAAAACCGGCATCGCCCGCAAACTGCGGGCCTGGTACAAAAGAGAACAACGGCCCCTTCCCTGGCGGGAGACGTCCGATCCTTACCGTATCTGGATCTCGGAGATTATGCTCCAGCAGACCCAGGTCGATACGGTCATCCCCTATTATCTCCGTTTTTTAGAAGCCTTTTCCACGGTTGAGGCCCTGGCCGGCGCGCCGCTCCAGGACGTTCTCAAGGCATGGGAAAACCTTGGCTATTACTCAAGAGCACGGAACCTCCATGCCGCTGCCGCTATCATCGTTGATAAATGCAATGGGCAAATTCCGGCAACACGGGAAGGCCTCAAATCTCTCCCCGGCATCGGAGATTATACCGCCGGGGCCATTCTCAGCATGGCCTACGGACAAGCCGTCCCCGCCGTTGACGGCAATGTCCGCCGGATTCTGAGCCGCCTGTTTGCCGTTCAGGAGCCCATTGACCTCCCCCAAACCCAGGAGCAACTGCATCAACTTGCTATTATTCTTACCCCTTCAAAGAATCCCGGCGATTTCAATCAGGCGCTGATGGATCTCGGGGCGACGATCTGCAAGGCCAAAAATCCCGGATGCGACACTTGTCCCATTAACGCCCATTGCCATGCAAAGGCTTCAGGATTGCAGGATGTTTTGCCTGTCACCCGGAAAAGGCCGACCATTCCCCACCGCCAGGCGACCGCCGCCTTGCTCCGGGATCGGGATGATCGGATTCTGGTCGTCCAGAGGCCGGAAGAGGGTCTTCTCGGTTCCCTCTGGAAGCTTCCCGGCGGCTTTGTTCAGGGCTCCGAGAGTGTAGAAGTCAGCTTGAGGCAATCCGTCAAGGAAGAACTGGGGATTCAAATCCGCGTCGGGGCGCATCTGGCTTCGGTGAATCATGCCTATACCCATTTCCGCATTAGCCTCCATGCCTACGGCGGGCATCTTTTGAAAGGGACGCCCAAAGCTCTTACCTGTCAGGGCTGGCGATGGGCAACAGCGGATGAATTACTGCAAATGCCCCTATCGAAGATCGACCGGATGATCATACAGGCCATTTTTTTGATGAAAGAATAATTATGACTTGACATGAAATCCGATCTGGTTTAGAAGGGCCTAAATATAGGGGAAAAGTTACCTTAACGATGAACGGAAAAGCAACAGCCAACATTCTGAATTTGAATTCCTTAGCAAGCTTGTGGAATCTCGCCCTTCTGTGCCTGTTGCTTCATATCTGCCACCGCCCATCGTCCTTAGGCAGTAGTTCTTAACCCCGAATTACAGAACGAACCTAAAAGGCCATGGGCGATAAGCCCATGGCCTTTTTTATTTTAGCGCGAAAGGAGAAAGACATGAAAAAGAAACAGGGAGACAGGATTTATATTTTCGACACCACCCTCCGCGACGGGGAGCAATCACCCGGCGCAAGCATGAACCCTGAGGAGAAGCTCCGGATTGCCCGTCAGCTCGAATCCATGGGCGTCGATATCATTGAAGCGGGGTTTCCCGTCGCATCGGAAGGGGACTTTCTTTCGGTCCAGCAGATTGCCAGGGAAATCCGCGGCGCCCAGATTGCGGCCCTGGCCCGGGCAAACTTTGAGGATATCGACCGGGCCTGGGAAGCCATTGCCGAGGCAGCCAACCCACGAATCCACGTATTTTTATCGACATCGGACATCCATCTAAAATACCAGCTCCGGAAAACCCGTGAAGAGGTCCTGGAGGACGCCCGGAAAACCGTCGCCCATGCGGGCCGGCACACGAAAAACGTCGAATTCTCAGCCATGGATGCCACCAGGACGGATTGGGACTATCTCTGCCGGATGCTTGAAGCCGTGATTGAGGAAGGGGCCACAACGGTTAATATTCCGGATACCGTCGGTTACACCACGCCCGATGAATATGGACGCCTCACGGCCTATCTCTTTGAAAAGGTTAAAAACATCCATAAGGCCATTGTCTCCGTTCATTGCCACAACGATCTCGGGCTTGCCGTGGCCAATTCCCTGGCGGCTATCCGTAGCGGTGCGCGCCAGGTGGAATGCACCATCAACGGCATCGGCGAAAGGGCGGGAAACGCCGCCATGGAAGAGCTGGTCATGGCTCTGGAAACAAGGCGGGACATCTACGGCATGCATACAGGCATCAAGACGGAAAGGATCTATCAGACATCGAAACTCCTCACCCAGATCACGGGCATCCACGTACAGCCGAACAAAGCTATCGTCGGGGCCAATGCCTTTGCCCATGAGTCGGGCATCCATCAGGACGGCCTTATAAAGGAAAAGACCACCTACGAGATCATGAAACCGGAGTCCGTGGGCATTCTGGAGACCCAGCTTGTCCTGGGCAAGCACTCGGGACGTCACGCCGTGTCCGAACATCTCAAGAAAATGGGATACAAGCTGACCCCGGAGCAGATGAACAAGGTTATCGTCCGGTTCAAAGAGCTTGCGGACGTCAAGAAGGATATCTTTGACGAAGATCTCGAAGCCATTCTCTATGAGGAAATTTTCCGGGCCAAGGACAAGTACAAACTCGTTTATCTCAACGTGGTCAGCGGCAATGTCGCCGTTCCCACGGCAACGATGCAACTCCAGATCGACCAGGAAACGATCCTGGATGCCGGATTCGGCGTCGGTCCCATAGACGCGACTTTCGCAGCCATCCGGAAGATTACGAAAACCGATTATCCCCTGGACCGTTATGCGGTGGATGCCATTACGAAAGGGGCAGACGCCATGGGAGAGGCAACGGTCGCGCTCAAGTACAACGGCTATTCCGTCATCGGCCGCGGGGCTCATCCCGATGTCCTGGTTGCCTCGGCGATGGCTTATATCAACGCCCTGAACCGCCTGGAATGGCTCAAGGGGAATATCAAAAAGGTCAAGATGATGGAATAATGCCATTTATGCCGACACCGCTTGAATAATGCAGGGAAATATAATAAGAAGGGTTCATCATGATGACGAAATGGAGACCATTAACATGGGCATGACCATCACGGAAAAGATACTCTGCCGGCATACGGACCTGAACGAGGTCCGGCCCGGCATGCTCATCAATACAAAGGTGGATATCGCCCTGGGAAATGATATCACGGCGCCGATCGCCGTTGCGGAATTCAGGAAGGCAGGCGGCAAGAAGGTCTTTGACCCGGAGAAAGTAGTCCTCGTGCTCGATCATTTCACCCCGAACAAGGACATCAATTCCGCCCAGCAGTGTAAGATTCTTAGGAATTTCGCACGGGAACAGAAGCTGACCCACTTTTTTGAAGGAGGGGATTGCGGCGTGGAGCACGCTCTCCTGCCGGAGCAGGGGATCGTCCTGCCGGGAGATCTTATCATCGGCGCCGATAGCCATACCTGCACGTACGGAGCCCTAGGGGCCTTCTCCACCGGCGTGGGCAGCACGGACCTCGCTGCCGCCATGCTGACGGGAGAGGTCTGGTTCAAGGTGCCTGAAACCATCAAGTTCGTCCTCAATGGCCGCATGAAGCCATGGGTTTCGGGGAAGGACCTGATCCTCTATATTATCGGCCGGATCGGTGTGGATGGGGCTCTTTACAAGGCCATGGAATTCACGGGCGACACCATCAAGGATCTGCCCATGTCAGACCGTATGTCCATCGCCAATATGGCCATCGAAGCGGGCGGCAAAAACGGTATCTTCACCCCTGACGAGATCACACGGGCCTATGTAGAGCCGCGGGCAAAACGGCCCTTCACCTTCTATCAGTCCGACCCCGATGCTGTTTACACCTCCGTCATGGAGATCGACGTGTCGGCCCTCGAGCCCCAGGTGGCATTTCCCCATCTCCCGTCCAATGTAAAAGGCATCAGCCAGGTCGGCCAGGTCAAGATCGACCAGTCCTACATCGGCTCGTGCACAAACGGCCGGATCGAAGACCTCAGAATTGCCGCCCAGGTATTGAAAAACCGCAAGGCCGCGCCCGATGTTCGCCTCATCATCGTTCCGGCAACACCGGAGATCTACCGCCAGGCCATGCATGAGGGCCTGTTCGACATCTTCCTGGACGCCAACGGCATCATCAGCCCGCCCACGTGCGGCGCCTGCCTCGGCGGTCACATGGGCATCCTGGCCGAAGGGGAGCGATCCATCGCCACGACAAACCGGAACTTTGTCGGCCGCATGGGACACCCCGGCAGCGAGGTCTATCTCGCCAACCCGGCGGTTGCCGCCGCGTCGGCCGTTGCCGGGCGGATTGCCGGCCCGGACGAGTTGTAATCCTCACAAAAGGACTATGAAAGACACCGTTGACTCATATCCCCGAGCCCCGTGGGGAGAATATCCCCTGCCCGGAGAGGAACCGGCGTTATGGCAGTTCGGTCCCTTGACCTTATGGTGCAAGAGTCTGGGCAATGAGGTCTGGATTGCCAAAACAGGCTCAAAAATAAACGCAACCAATGAATCGACGGACGATCCCACATTGCCGGAAGATAAGGCCTGGTCGCGATGGGCGTTGGAGCGTCCTTATCCATATATTCAGATGCTCCCCGTCTTTCCGGACCGCCCGGTGGTTGTAAAGCCCGAGGTTCCTTTCCATCTGATCAGGAACGGCGGAAATGCAACGATCTATATTCGCGTTCCCCTCTGGGTGCGCATGAGTGTTGTTAAAGACGGATCAAGGATCACCTTGCTGGAAGCCCCGATTGTCACCCTTTCCGATACCTGGTTCGGGTCCTACATCAGCGGCGAACGCTGTTACTGGATCTCATCAGGGGCACGCCGGGATCTTGAGACGGATGCGTCGCGCCCCCACCTTGCCGCATGTACGATTCACATAAGGAACGATTCGAATGACGATCTCCATGTCGACAAAATCTGCCTCGTCGTGGCCCATCTTTCCCTGTTTGACAGGAAGGGTCAATTATTCTCCGATGAGGCGACAATCGACTTCAAGGGAGCCCAGGAAGTCGGCGGCTTTTCCGTATCCGGAACGTCGCCTTTTTCGGAGGCGCTGCTGATTTCATCACCGCGGACGCCGACCAAGCCGGATTTCAGCGCCCGGACCCTGTTGTCTTTTATGTCCTGATCAAGGAAGGTAGAATGGAGATTCTGACTTTTTTATCCACAGGCAAAATGCTGTCCTTCCTGCGGGTGGCGGCCTTATTTCTGGTTGGCCTGCCTGCCGTTTATCTTCTCAGTAAATGGACAAGAAAAGCCGTTTCTTCCCGACTGGCTCCCCAACCGGGAATGGTTATTGCCAAGGTTATTTATTATTCAGGCATTTTTATTATTTTTTTCACGGCCCTGAACGAATTGGGCTTTAAGCTCAACACCCTTCTGGGCGCTGCGGGCATTGTCGGCATCGCCGTCGGCTTTGCCTCTCAGACCAGCGTCTCCAATATCATCAGCGGCATCTTCATCATGATGGAACGGCCTTTTATCATTAATGATTATATTACCGTGGATAATGTTACCGGCCAGGTACTTTCCATCGATATGCTTTCCATCAAGCTCAGGACGGAGGACAATCGCTTTGTCAGGATCCCCAACGAAACCATCATCAAGAACCGCCTGACCAACATAACCCGCTTCCCGATCCGACGCCTCGATATACGCCTGGGGATTGCCTACAAAGAAGACATCTCCCATGTTCGCCAAGTGCTTATGGATATTGCCGGAGACAATCCTCTGTGCCTTCAGGAACCGGCGCCGGAAGTGGTCCTGTCCGGATTCGGCCCATCTTCCATTGATTTTCTGTTCATGGTATGGGCCACAAAAGAAAATCTCCAGAACCTGCAGAATACCATCTATGAAAATATCAAAAAGCAATTCGATGAAGAAAATATCGAAATCCCTTTCCCTCATATATCCTTATACGCCGGCAAGGCCTCTGAACCCTTTTCCGTTCGGTTGGTTGATGAAAAACCCTGTTGACTCAAATCCGGCAAGTGGTTATCTTATGACTTCAAGACGGTTATTTTTGGATAAATTCAGGTGACAAAAGAGAATTTCCCGTCAACGCCGGCTATCCGCATCATGAAGAGCCAGGGTCTTGATTTTACCCTCCATGCCTACCCATACGAAGAAAAGGGGGGTACAAAGGTTGCGGCGAAAGTATTAGGCGTGGATGAGCACAGAATCATCAAGACCCTTATCATGGAGGACGAAAAGAGATCACCGCTGATCGTCCTCATGCATGGAGACCGGCAGGTATCGACGAAAATCCTGGCCAGGGAGCTCGGCGTTAAAGCAATAATGCCCTGTGACCCTAAAACAGCGGAAAAACATACCGGCTATAAAGTCGGTGGGACATCGCCTTTCGGCACGCGGAAACAGTTGCCCCTCTATGCGGAAGAGAGCATCCTTTACCTTCCGACGGTCCTGATCAATGCCGGAAGCCGGGGGCTTCTGGCGGAGATGACACCGGAAACCCTCGTCGGGACGCTATGCCCCACAACCGTCAACGTTGCTATTTAGAGGAATTGCTATGGAAAAAGACCAGATGATTATCCGCTGCCTCACATGCGGGACCAAGAATCGCATCCCCAAGGAGCACATGAATGATCGGCCGAGCTGCGGCAAATGCCGGGCCCCCCTCGATGAAATGATCATCCGGTGTCTCCACTGCGGGACCAAGAACCGGATGCCGGAAAACAGGCTCAATGACCGGCCCCTATGCGGCAAATGCAGCTCCCCCCTGGTCATTAACGGCGCCTCAGGCATACCCATGGATGTGACGGACGAATCTTTTTCAAGGGAAGTGCTTCAATCGCCCGGCGTGGTCTTGGTGGATTGCTGGGCGCCCTGGTGTGCCCCATGCAAAATGGTGGCGCCGATCATGGATGATCTTGCGGCAAAATACGCCGGTGGCGTCAGGATCGCCAAGCTCAATGTGGACGATAATCCCGCCACATCATCACAGTATGACATCCGGAATATCCCGACGATGCTCCTGTTCCACGAGGGAAAACTCGTTGATCGTGTCATCGGCGCTCTGCCGAAGGATGAGATT
Organism: uncultured Syntrophaceae bacterium; assembly: GCA_964492965.1. GTDB lineage: Bacteria > Desulfobacterota > Syntrophia > Syntrophales > UBA8958 > CAZBME01. The sequence goes on from CAZBME010000036.1 coordinate 7,445, forward strand.
GAGCGGAAGCTTCTGGCCGTCATGAAAACAAATTGAAATCAGGAGAATAGACTGAAGGCTGAAGACTTTTAAGAAATGGCACCTTCAGTCTTCAGCCTAGCGCTCAGCTTCGCCGAGGTCGCCGGACATGAAACCACAAAATATTGTTTACCAATGCCGCATCTTCTCCGTCTTTGAGGAAGATGTCACCTTACCGAACGGCCGCGTCAGCCGGCAGAGCCGGATCGAGCACAAGCCCTGCATTGCCGTTGTTCCCATCGACCATGACGGCCGGATCATCCTCATTCGGCAATACCGCCATGCCACAAAACAATTTTTACTGGAAATCCCTGCAGGGAATATGGATGTCGCCGGAGAATCGGTCGAAGCCTGTGTCCAGAGGGAATTGGCCGAGGAAATCGGCTATCAGGCAAAAAGCCTGGTAAAGCTTTTTGAGGGCTATCTGGTTCCGGGATACTGCAATGAATACATGCACTATTATCTGGCGATGGATCTCTTTGAGGCGCCCCTGCCGCCGGACGAGGACGAGGACATCGATACGCACCGCGTCAGCCGGGAAGAGGCCGGAAACATGATTAAAAACGGTACCATTTGCGATTCCAAAACGGCCCTGGGCATCCTTCTGGCCCTGGAGCACCTGAAAATGCTTACCTGACGGACCGATCCCGCCGCTGTAATTCGATTTCCAGTTGTTTCAGGCGCTGGATGTCATGCTTGAACTGTTCATTTTCCTGCTGGAGCCGCGCCGTTTCCGACTGGAACTTCTCCTGCAGAAGGCGCTGGTACTTTTTGGACTGGTCCATGGACACGCGCAGTTCATCTATTTCCGTCTGCGCCTTTTTTGCCTCCAGCCGATTCGCCGCCGCACTGACGGAGGTCTTCTTTAAATCGTCCAGTAGTTTCAGATAGGTTTCGGCATAGGAGCGCCATTTACTCTTAGGATAAACTTTGATCAATTGACTGAAAACGTCCCCGGCCCTGTCATAGTCGGCCGGCTTTCCCGATGTGCCCAGCCATGAGAAGCCCTCATGAAAAATAGCGGTATCCGATTGGACAAATCCGGCCACGCTGCCGGGCTTCCCCGGAAGATCTTTTTTCGATGCCGTTCCGCATGCCCCGATGAGCAGCACAAAAAACAGCAATGACATCAAGGCCACATCAATTTTGAATTTCCCGCGGCGAACCATTTGCGGCCATTTCCTCCTTTGTTACAAAGTTGCTTCCCGGAAGGGTCTTCCCGTATTCCTTGACCTCGGCCGCCATTTTTGCCATATCCAGGGGGCTTTTATAGGTTCTCCCGTCATCCGTCACCATGGAAACCGTAATGGTTATCAGTGGAAATTCCTGCATTTGTCCCTGCCTGTCCTTGGCCACGATAAAGCCCTGTTGCCGGTCTTCGTCGTTATAGAATGACCCGATTCGCTCGCCGAAACAGGCCACAATCCACCGGCACATCCTCTCGGCCCCGGCAGGATCGGCAATAAGGACAAAATCGTCCCCTCCGATATGGCCGATAAAATCCCCTTCGCCCCCTTCGGCCTGTTTTGCTTCTTCCAGAACGGCGGCCGTCTCCTTGATGACTTCACTGCCCCAAGCGTACCCGTAAGCATCGGCAAAGGGCTTGAAGTTGTCTAGGTCGAGATGACACAGCGAAAATAACGCGCCTTTTGTGAGTCGCTCCTTAATCTCATGCTCGATGGCCAGATTGCCGGGCAGGCGGGTCAATGGACTGGCGTCCAGATGAAGGGTTTCCAGAATTTTCAAGCGGCGGGTCATCCGATCAAAAGATACGGCCAAATGGCCGATTTCATCGTCACGGATGATGCTGAGCGTTGTATCAAAGTTTCCTTCCGCCACCAACCCGGTCGCCTTTTCCAGTTGCTTCAAGGGCCTGGAAATATTCAAGGTAATGAGAACCGCCAGAACCAAGCCGACGACAAGGCTTACCGCTGTCAGAAACACCGTCAAATGAGACGCCCGGACGCTGCGGATATTAATTTCGTTCATACCGCCATCAATATTTTTTTCCGCCCTTTTTTGCAGGGTCCGAACCGAGGCAACCATGATATCCATCAACCGCTTGCTTTCCGTTGCGGACAGGCGAAGGGCGTCTTCATCTTTAGATTCAGCAACGAAGGCCATTTCCTGACGGAAGAACTCTTCATATTCCTTTTTCTGCGGAATCAGCTGGAAGGCCAACACCGAAAACTCCCGGGATGTGCTGTGTCCCAGAACATCAAGCTGGGCGCCAAATTCCTGACTGCGTGCCCAGAAAATATCTGCAATGGAAGGGTCCTTCAGGATCAGGTACTTCTTTTCCGCGTTCTCCAGGGCCAGCAGGGTATCCATCATTTGTTTGGCCGATTCCAGGACGACAAAATCCTGATTGATAATCGTACTGGCAAGACCATTGAGGTTCTGGAGATGATTGATGGCATAAGTGCTCGCCAGGACGATCAAAAGAGCCATCCCGAGATATCCCAGCATCAATTTGCGGCTGATCGTAAACTTCATATGCTTGCCGTATCACATATCCCGCCATGACGCAAAGGGCAAAATATCGCTTCATACATGGCAACATCTTTGATAATAAGGACATAGAATCAAGCTGAATCTATGAAGGGAATGGAGGAAAACAATCCCATGAATGAAATGCCTGAGCGAATCCCTTATCGGACGCTTCTGAAGATCGGTCTTTACGCAGGGGCGAAAAAGGGCTGGCAGGGCTTTTGGTGGATGCTGAAAATCATTTTACCCATCTCTTTCTTGACCACCCTTCTCGCCTGGAGTGGTTGGATCGGCCGGCTTGATTTTATTGTAGAACCCATTATGCAGCTTTTCCGCCTGCCGGCCATGGCGGCACTGCCGCTGTTGATCGGCATGCTGACCAACATTTACGGCGGCATTGCCGTGATGGTCGTCCTGCCTTTTGATCAGGCCCAAATGACCCTGATGGGCATCTTCCTTTTAATGGCCCATAATCTCATACAGGAAGGCATCGTCCAGGGGCAGTCCGGCATCCATCCCTTAAAGATTACCCTTTTTCGGATCATCACCGCTTCCATTACGGTCATGGTCGTGGCGCCTTGGCTTGTGACGTCTCCTGTCTCCGCTTTAGGAGCTACACTCGTATTACCCGTCCAGCCGCCTTTTTCCGCGATGCTCATCAACTGGCTGGAAACGACGGGGTGGCTTTTCATCAAGATATTCCTCATTATCATGTCCATCATGATCCTGCTGGAAATCGTCAAAACGCTGGACTGGATTATGCCGATCGTCCGTTTTTTTTCGCCGTTTCTGACATTCATGGGGCTGGATCAAAAGGTAGGCCTACTGTGGATGACGGCCATCGTCTTTGGTCTGGCTTACGGCGGCGCTGTCATCGTCGAGGAGGTCAAGGCCAATCATCTGACCCGGCAAGAGCTTGAACTGCTTCACCTGTCCATCAGCATTAACCATTCCATGGTCGAGGACCCGCCGCTTTTTATGTCCCTGGGACTGAGCGCCATCTGGCTCTACCTCCCGAGGCTTGTCATGGCGGTGATTACCGTGCACCTTATTCGCCTCTGGCATCGCCGCTTCGGGCACGTCACAAGGTGATTGCTTCTTGCCCCGGCATTTAGCTTTATGTTATAGGAAAAGAAATATTATCCAGAGGGGAGTCCGATCCATGATCTACAATGAAGATTTTGAAACCCTGCCCAGGGAAGCCCTGGAAGCCTTGCAGCTCAAGAGACTGAAGCAGGTTGTTCAGCGGGTTTATCACACCGTCGGTTTCTACAAGAAAGCCTTCGATGATGCGAACATAAAGCCTGAAGACCTCAAGACCCTGGACGACCTCAAACGGTTCCCCTTCACGACGAAACAGGATTTACGTGACAATTACCCCTTCGGCATGTTTGCCGTCCCCATGAGCAGCGTCGTGCGTCTCCATGCTTCCTCGGGAACGACAGGACGCTCGACCGTCGTCGGCTACACGAAGCGGGACATCGATACCTGGTCCGAATTGATGGCGCGCTGCTTTGTCGCCGCCGGCCTCACGAAGAATGATATTGTCCATAATGCCTATGGATACGGCCTATTCACGGGTGGTCTCGGGGCTCACTATGGGGCCGAGCGGATCGGAGCCAGCGTCATCCCCATGTCCGGCGGCAACACAAAAAGGCAGATCATGATCCTCCAGGATTTTGGTCCCACGGCTATCTGCTGCACCCCTTCCTATGCCTTGAATCTGGCAGAACAGGGACGGGCCATGGGCGTCGATATGGAATCGTTGAAACTGCGCGTCGGCATCTTCGGCGCAGAACCCTGGAGCGATCAGATGCGCCAGGAAATTGAAAATACCCTTGATATCATGGCCATGAACATCTACGGCCTCTCCGAGATCATGGGCCCCGGCGTCGCCATGGAATGCACGGAAGGGCGCGAAGGGATGCATATCTTTGAAGATCATTTCCTGGTGGAAACCATCAATCCCGAAACAGGGCAGGTTCTTCCACCCGGCGAGAAAGGGGAACTCGTATTTACAACCCTGACCAAAGAGGCCTTCCCCCTGGTCCGCTACCGGACCAGGGACATCTCGCATATTTATCCGGCGCCCTGTCGCTGTGGCCGGACGCATAACCGCATGGACCGCGTCATGGGACGAAGCGACGACATGCTCATCATCCGGGGCGTCAATGTCTTCCCCTCCCAAATTGAAGCCGTCCTCGTCGGCATCGAAGGACTGGAACCTCACTATCAACTCATCGTTGATCGGGTCGGCACCCTGGACACGCTGGAGGTTCAGGTGGAGGTCACGGAGAGCCGATTTGCCAATGCCGACGAAGTCAAGGTATTGCAGAACCTGGAGAAGCAGATTTCGAAAGATCTGAAGGACTATCTTGGTATTTCGGCCAAGGTTAAACTGGTAGGACCAAAATCATTGCAGCGCTTTGAGGGCAAGGCCAGCCGCATCGTTGATAAACGACATATCTAGCCATATTCGATAGGATGGAGGCATATAATATGAAGGTCGAACAGATATCCGTATTCATGGAAAACAAACCGGGCGGTCTCGAAGAAGTGATGAGGATCATCAAAGATGGGAACATCAACATCCGGACCCTCTCCCTGGCTGACACGACCGATTTCGGCATCCTGCGCCTCATCGTCAATGACGTGGATACGGCGAGCCGGGTTCTCCGGGATAACGGCCTGCGGGTCAGCCGCACGACTGTCGTCGCCATCGAAGTCCCCGATCACCCGGGCGGTTTGCATGGCATCCTGGAAGTTCTGGCCAGGGAAAACATCAATGTCGAATACCTGTACGCCTTTGTCGAAAAGAGCGGAGAAAACGCCGTCATTATCTTCCGTTTCGACGATTCCGATGCGGCCATCAGTGTCCTGCAAAAAAATGGGTTCACCGTTCTTTCCGGTGAAAAGCTCTATGCGTTCTGAGACAGGATTCAACGGACGACGAATTAAACTGATTCTTGGGAGGAAAAGATGAAAAACGGTGTTCGTTCGCAGTGGCAGCTGGTGGAAACGCAACTTGGAAAATGGAACGCGATGATGACCGAGCGAAAACGGGAGAAAGCCAAGCCCGGCAAGGTCATCACCATCTCCAGAGAAGCCGGTTGCGGCGCAACCAAAATTGCGAAGAAGTTGGCAAAAGCCCTTGAAATGGATTTGATGAGCGGAAAAATAATACAGATGGTCGCAGAAAGTGTGGAAATGAGCGACAAGGTCGTATGCACACTCGATGAGAAGGAAGTCACCAAAAGGGATGACTGGCTGACGTCACTCTTCGAGACACGCCACCTTTGGCCGGATCAGTATCTGCATCATTTAACGAAAGTTATCAGCACAATCGGCCGGCACGGCAACGCTATCATTCTTGGCCGCGGCGCCAATTTTATCCTGCCGCAAAAGGATGCCTTCAGCGTCCGGATCATCGCCCCGGAAGACGCGAGGATCAAAAACGCCATGCAAACGACCGATGATGAGGCCAAACGCTATATCATCAAAACGGATGCAGACCGGCGAGCCTTTATCCGCAAGTATTTCAACACCGATATTACCGATCCTTCTTATTACGACCTGATTATCAATATGCGGGCCATGAGTGTCGATGGTGCCGTCGAAACCATCAAAACCGCCTTCAGCACCTGGAAGAAGTAAGAAAAATGTCTGGAACCCGGTTTACACGGCAGCTGTCGTAAAAACCGGGTTCTGCGATGGTCTCTCTGCACCGGAGGGAATGGACGCCGGTTGGACGGCGCCATAGGTGGGTGTTGCGGATCCGTTAAAAGTCAGCGCGAAAAAAATAAACCCTAGAAGCATGACAACGATCAGCGGCATGCGGATACCGGCGAAAGGTATTTGCGCATCTCCGGCCGCATAAAGAATCTTCCGGAACCAGCGGTCCTGCATCCGCGGCCGCTTAAAGTTGAGGATGAACATCACAACCACAATGGTTCCAAAGGCCAGGCAAAAGGGACAGAAAACGTCTTGCCGGAGCTGAAACATGACCAAAAACACCTCTACGCCGATTCCTGCCGCCAAAAAGAGGCGAAGGCTGTCTGTCTGTTTGAATATTCCCAGGATGATCACCAAAATCATATAGGCGATGCCGATATATTTGAGATCGATGCCGACAATATCCCCCTTCAGATAGGAACAGGAGGTGTCGCACCAGGAATAAAAGACCATCAAGCCAATCCCCAGGACAGCTAAAAACATGGTCAGCATGGTTCGATATTTCATGAAACGGATCTCTGGATCTCTCCCTTTGAATGTAACCTCTGGTCAGCAGCGGCATAATCGGCAACATGCCTCGCCTCTTCCTTGCCGACCTGATATCCTCATCTATTTAGAATCGGATTGAGAATCTTAAAACGCCCCGAGTTGACAGGGTTTTATCTTGATCTTCAAGGCCTCGCAGGCCTCCGCAACATTCATCCTGGGCAGGCCGAAGGCTGAGGCAACGGACCAGGCGGCAATGCACGGCAGGCGGTTATTGATCAGGGCTTGACGGATCGTACCTTCCATTTCCTGAGAAACGACAGGCGCCGGCTTAACGATCCGGCTTTCCGGGGCATATCCGAAGAGACCCAGCTGGCATTTGGCGATGCGGATTCCCAGAAGATCCAGGGTTGCCCCGACCTTGTCCATGGTCACCTGAAGGTCGGCTGTAATTTTCTCGGCCTGAAGGCAGCTAAACTCACCTCCGGCAGCCTTTTCCTGAACGGCTTTGGCGATGCGGGGTTCCGGTATTTCTCCTTTAGGCCGCTTTGATGCAAAGGCGCCGGCATCTTTTTTTGTCATTGCGTCTTACCTCCCATTACTTTGCGCTGTGCGAGGGTTCCACTACGGACAGGATTTCCGGACCGAGAGTCTTGAAACCGTTATTTTCAATAATTTTCTCGGCTCGTTCCAATTGATCCACATCGACGACGAAGACGGCCTTGCGCTGGCTTTCCAGGACGAACCCATAGGCATTGTTTACATTGACGCCTTCATTGTAGAGGAGTTGAGCAAGCTTGTCCAATCCGCCCGGCTGGTCTTCGATAAGAATGGCCAGGACCTTGCGCAGCTTTGAGAGCATCCCTGCATTGGTTAAGGCCTCCTGGGCCTTTTCGGGATGATCCACGATCAGGTTGATGACGCCGAAGGTATCGGAGGTTGCAATCGTCGTTGCCCGGATATTGATACCCTCCTGTGCCAGGATGTGAGTTACTGCGGCAAGTTTGCCCGGTTTATTTTCCGCAAAAATGGAAATCTGGCTTGCTATCATCTTTCTCGCTCCTTCGATTAGTCTTTTCGGTTGTCGATAACCCGAACGGCCTTGCCTTCCGTTTGGGGCAGGCTGCCGGGCTCCACCAGATCAACCTTCGGTGTAATCAGGATATCGCCCTTTAATTCATCAACGATCTGGCGCCGCAATTGTTCCAGCTGTTTCAAGTCACCGTCGAAAAATGGTTTTTCAACCTCCACCTTGACGGTCATGAGATCATTATATCCTTCCCGGTCGAGAATGATAAGAAAATTCTTCCCGACCCCGTTGATTCCCATAAGCTTCTTTTCGATCTGGATGGGAAAGATATTGACACCCTTAATAATCAGCATATCATCGGTTCGGCCGGTAATCCGTTCGATGCGCCTGTGGGTCCGGCCGCACTCGCAGGGCCCCGCGATGATTCTCGTCAGATCCTTGGTTTGATACCTGAGAATCGGCATACCCTCGCGCATGAGGGTCGTCATGACGAGTTCCCCTTCTTCGCCTTCCGGGACAGGCTTGTGGGTTTTCGGGTCGAGGATCTCGATAATGAAATTATCCTCCCATATATGCAACCCTTTCTGGTAAGGGCATTCAAAAGCGACGCCGGGACCGTTCATTTCCGACAGGCCATAAGAGTTGAATACTTTAAACCCGTATATTTCCTCTATTTTTTGCCTCATCTTTTCCGAATGGGGTTCGGCGCCGACAAAGGCGATCCGGACCTTTGTGCTTTTAGGATCGACATGCACCTCGTCAAAAACCGTGGACAGATGAAGGGCATAGCTGGGAATGATGTGAATAACTGTTGTTTCAAAGTCTTGCATTAACTGGATCTGCCGCTTGCTGTTGCCCGATCCGGCGGGAATGATCAGGGCGCCGATTTTTTCCGCGCCATAGTGAAACCCCAACCCGCCCGTAAAGAGGCCATAGGTCATCATATTCTGGAAAACATCGCTTCGGCGCATACCCGTCATGTACATGCACCGTGCCAGCAGATTCGTCCAGGCGTCAAGATCGTTTTGCGTATGGAAGATGACGGTGGCGCGGCCCGTCGTGCCGGATGAAGAGTGCATGCGGACCAAGTCATCTTTTGATGTCGCCAACAGGCCATAGGGCCAATGCTCCCGCAGATCATCCTTTGTTGTAAGAGGGATTTTCTCAAGATCCTGAAGCGATTTGATATGATCGGCTTCGAGACCCATCTCTTTGAACCGTTTACCGTAATAATAGGATTTTGACGCCTGGGTCAGGGTCTTTTTCAATCGTTCCAACTGCAGGGTTTCGATATTTCCCCTGTTCATGGTTTCGATGTCTTTTTCCCAGTACATAAAGGACCTCCAATAAATGACATGACGGATACCGTATCAGTACCCTGCAAATCCCTACTCCCTGCGGGAAATTTTATCAAGACCCAAAATGCCAAATCTTATCCGGCGTTCAAATACCTGTTTCAAAACAGGCTGTTTTTTTGAATATTATTTGACCCATGAGGCATTTAGGTGTATGTGCCCTCCAATGGTCTGAAAGAATAGGGGGCTGCCTGTATTTTCCGGCGGGTGCTCTTGTTTTTACGGGCAGAACGTAAACGACCAACCTTATCGTCAAGGAGAATGGAATTATGAGCATAACCGCCGAACCAAGAATAACAGACATCAAAATCGACCAGAATAATCTTTACCGGGAAGATGCGTTTACGGATCTGACCTATGTCACCATTCGGCGCCTGACGCCGGTCAAGGCTGACGGATCCGTGGATGAAGGCCGGGAAACTATTTTTACGGGAATGACCCAGCTTATGTCTCCCAATGGACCCGTGCCGGTTCAATGCATAATCGAAGGGGCGAAGACCCTGGGAGAGGCGGCAGAGAAACTGCCCAATGCGATTGAAGGGGCCGTGCAGGAAATGATTGCCGAGGCGAAGGAGATGCAGCGTGAAGAGTCATCCCGTATTGTAGTGCCGGGACGCTGATGCAAAGAGATTCAGAACCGCCGGAAGAAAGGCTTTAGCCCTCCCTTGACCCTATGACAGGCATTATTCTCGCTGGCGGGAAAAACACCCGTATGGGCAGTAACAAGGCCTTTCTCCGTGTAAACGGAGAAAGGCTGATCGATCGGACCGTCCGGATCTATCGAACCATTTTTCCCGAAATCATCCTGGTCACCAATGAACCCCAACTCTTTCTGGATCAGAACGTCACCATCGTGACGGACCTGGTCAAGAACAAGGGACCCCTGATGGGAATCTATACAGGTCTTTTTTTTGCCTCGTCCGCTTATATTTTCATAACGGCCTGTGATATGCCCTCCCTCAGCAGCGAATTTATCCGCAACATGATTCAACCCACCGATGAGGATATCATTGTTCCGTCCTCCCCGGGCGGCCTGGAGCCTCTCCACGCTGTTTATTCCAAGCGATGCATGGAACCCATCGGACGCCTTCTGGATGCAAACCAACTCAAGGTAACAGGATTTTATAAAGGCTTGCGGCAAAAGATCATCGGGGAAGAAACCGTGAAAATTTTCGACCCACAAGGCCGCATGTTTCTCAACATCAACACGCCGGAAGACTATGACGTATTCTGCTAGACATGGTCAGGGGAGTGTGCTAGAAGGCTTCACCTTAATTATACAATAGGAGGAATATTTTCATGGCAGGAGAAAAAACATTTAACAGATGGCTCGTCGTTGTCGGGGCGCTACTGATTCAGGTCAGTTTGGGCGCCGTGTACATCTACAGCGTGTTCAAGCCTGGTTTGGGGTTAAAATTCCCCACATGGAGCGCAACCGACCTCGCTCTTCCCTCACAACTCATCCTCGCATTCTTTGCTCTGGGCGTCATTTTTGCCGGAAGGATTCAGGATAAAATCGGTCCCCGGATCGTGGCTACCGCCGGTGGCATTATGCTGGGTACCGGGCTTGTTCTGGCATCCTTTGCATCCAATCTCTTAATGTTTACCCTGGCCTTCAGCGTGATCGGCGGTCTTGGCATCGGAACGGCATATGTCTGTCCCATCGCGACTTGCGTAAAATGGTTCCCCGATAAACGTGGTATGATTACGGGTCTCGCCGTAGCCGGTTTCGGCGCCGGCGCCCTCGTCTTTACCCCCATTGCAAAGGCGTTCATCGTCTCTTCCGGCATTATGCCGACATTCATGTATCTGGGAATCATCTTCCTCGTTGCCGTCGTCCTCGGCGCACAACTGATGATTGTGCCTCCGGCCGGATTCAAGCCCGCCGGGTGGAATCCGCCGGCACCTGCTTCGGGAGCCGCTGCCGCCACCGGCGGGGATTTCTCAACCATGGAGATGCTTAAAACCCCTCAATTCTACTTTCTGTGGCTGTCCTATTTTGCCGCCTGTGCGGCAGGCCTAATGATTATCATGAACATCACCAACATGTGGCAGTCCCCATCCATGATCGAGATGGCCAAGGGCATGCCGACCATTTCCTTGGCCGCTTTTAAGGCCGTTGCCGATCAGGGCGCCCTGATTGTCATGATCGTTGCCATCTTTAATGCCGCCGGCCGTCTGGTATGGGGGCAGGTGTCGGATGTCATCGGCCGGAAGAATACGCTATATATCCTCTTTGCCGTGTCCGGCGTCATCATGCTGGTCCTCAAAATGTTCACCAGCTTTCCCCTGTTCATGTTCGGCGCTTGCACTATCGGCTTCTGCTTCGGCGGATTCCTGGGCCTTTATCCGGCGGTTACGACGGACTATTTCGGAACGAAGAATGTGGGCGCAAACTACGGGCTGATGTTTGCCGCCTTCGGCGCGGGTGGTTTGTTCGGTCCCTGGCTGGCCCCGAAGCTGATGACCATTGTGGGGAAAATACCCTATGAGGCGATGGATAAGGGGGCTGTGATCGTAAAGGAGTTCTCCGCCGGAGATTATTCCACATCCTTTATTATTTCCGGCGTGATGTGCCTTGTTTCCATCGGGATCGTCTGGATGCTGAAGGTACCCCAGAAGGCATAAACTGATCCGGGCATAAACCGGGTATTAAGGAAAGAATAAAAGAGAGCGCCAGCCGTCACCGGCTGGCGCTTTTTTATGCAAATGACCGGGCAAATAATTCTTCAATGGCCTTCTTCCCGTTTTCTTCGAGAAAACGGGTACCCGTCCCGGCAAAATGGGTATAGCTGATCCGGGGTTCCATGCCTTGGCCGCATTCGGCCCATTCCATCGACTGCCAGTTAAACCAGGCATTGCGCTTCTGGTCAAAGACGTACAGCGGTTTATTGCATAACTTGGCAAATTCCGCACCCCAGCCTGTCCCGCCCTTTACTGTCTTGTCGGCCAGGATTTCGCCGATGACGAAAATTTCCTGACCTCTGTTGATCTGGTACCAGATCGTCTGGAGGATATGGCGAAATGTCGGGCTTTCCGTATAGCGGCGATTCATCAGACGGGAAATGTATTCCAGGCTCACATCGCCCTTCTGCAATTCTTCACTGGTCAGGACACGCAAACCCCGTTTACGGACGACACTGTGTCCCTCAAAGGTAAAATTAACCTCTTCAATTCCAAAACGCTCAGCCGTCGCGCCGAATTCCGCTTCCGCTCCGTTAGCACCACCGCTAAACAGGATGTAATTTTCATTTTTCATGGTTATTCCTTTTGATTTGTGAAGTCTAAAATGCTGTGGTTGATTTTATAGAGAATTAAACCGGTTTCTGCTGTACTTTTTCACTATTGTTATACATACAGGGTTCCTTCTGCAAAGTCCAGGTAAAATTAGGCAAATACACCACAGTGATCGGTTCAAAGGAAATTGAGTACCATTGGTGGCTGTCTTTCTCGAAAATTCATTGACTATTTTTTTAAACGATCCTATGAAATAAAGACAATCATCAAAGCGGCCCATAACGGATCATCCATCTCCCTTATAAACATCGGAGATCGCACCATGAGACCATCGCCTGCAACCCCGTAACTCAAATGAGAACGGGTTTTTTATTTATAATGGCACTATCACTATGGGGGAAAAGACAAAAAGGAGGTTAACCGTGGATTTGCAGCTTGTTCTTGACAAGCGGACGGGGGATTACGCTATCCGAAGAGGTAAAAAACCGCTCGGGATTCTTTACAAAAAGGATTGCGAAGTCTTGGGACAATGTTGGGTTTTTGATGTCACGGCGCTAGGCGTCTTTGGACGAGATGCCTACTTTTATTCATCGCCGGCCTTGGCTAAAGAATGGATTCCCAGAGAAATCCGCAATAGAAAACAGGAGTTGGAACTGTACCGGCAGACGACTTCGGTCTTTTAATCGCCTTCGGGATTTATTCCCCGCAGCAAGCTGCGGGGTAGTTCATTCAAGTGGGTGAATACCCCCTTGGCGCTCGCAATTTATTGAAGATTATTCCGCAATCGTTGGATAATCCGTATAGCCTTCGGGGCCCGGTGTGTAAAAGGTCTTGTCATTCCACTTGGCCCAGGGGGCTCCGGTGCGGATACGCTCGACCAGGTCCGGATTTGAGATGAAGGCTTTTCCGAAGGCGACGGCATCGGCCAGGCCTTCCTCAATGATCCGATTGCCACTGTCGTGCCGGAACCCGCAATTTATAATCATAGTGCCCTTGAAACGCGGGCGGAAATGCCTGGCGATTTCCTTCACGGCATAGGAGACATGGTCCACCGGGGCCAGAGGCTCCGTGAAATGGGCGTAAGCCAGACCTTTGTAGTCATTCAATCGCTCGACAATATATTCGAATGTGGGAATGGTGTCTTCATCCATAGTAATGCCGAAGAAGCCATGGGCTGAAGGATTTAGACGAATCCCCACCCTGTCGAAGCCGATAGACCGGCCGACGGCATCCAGAGTTTCAAAGAAAAAACGCGCCTTGTTTTCATGACTGCCGCCGTACTCGTCCGTCCGGATATTCGAGCAGTTCGTAAAGAACTGATGAAAAAGATAACCGTTGGCGGAATGGATTTCCACACCATCAAAACCCGCGGCAATGGCATTTTCCGCTGCTTTCCGGAAGTCGCCGGTCGTGGCGTGAATTTCGTCGATGGTGAGGGCGCGAGGCGTTACCGTATCCTTGAAACCTTCGGGTGTGAATGATTTATCCCCCGGGTTTATGGCCGACGGCGCCACGGGCGGCTTGCCGCCATGAAAATCGGGATGGGACATGCGGCCGACATGCCATAACTGACAGAAAATATGACCGTTTTTCCCGTGTACGGCCTGGGTCGCAAGCGTCCACCCTTCTCGCTGGGCAGGGCTGTAAATTCCGGGGGTATTGATGTAGCCGACGGCCTGGGGTGAAACCTGGGAGCCCTCGCTGACGATGAGACCGGCCGTGGCACGCTGGGAATAATACTCGGCAATCAGGGGCGTTACTGCGTGATCGGGATTGTTTGCCCGGCTTCTGGTCATGGGGGCCATGAAAATCCGGTTGGAAAGATCATATCGTCCTATCCTGATGGGTTTCAGAAGTGCATCTGTCATTGTGACCCTCCTTTTTTTCGCTGGGTTCAAATTATATTTTTTCTGATATTGGCCTTGCCCATTACATTTGATTTTCAGTGAAATTAATTCTATTTGATTATTTATTGTTTTTTCTATCATAATTTGAAATAAAAAACACTGTTTGTCGATAAAAAAGACAGAAGACATAAGGAGAGGTCAATGGAAGAGATCATGAACCATAATATTGAGGATGATATTATCACCCTCGGCTTTGCCGCCCGGTTACTCCTGACCAATCTTGATCGGGATATCATCATTGACAGAGCGTTTGAGAGTATGGCCGATTTTGGTATCAGTGACAGGGTCGGCTTGTTTCTTCATAACAACGAAGGCGATCTTTATTGTGTCGGCGGCTTGATCCACGATGACATAGAAAGACATTACTTCATACTGAATATGGAAGGAACCCCCTGGTTGAAAATTATCGCCGATAAAAATTACGGTTATTTCGGTGTGGATTATATGGAAAACATCCCCATTCCCGTGACGGAAGGAGGCATCCGCGGGCGGAAATGTCTATGTGCGCCTTTGGTTGCCGCCAATAACCGGGTAATCGGCATGGTGACTTTTGACTACGCCACGGATTTCGTCCTGCCGCCCATCATGATGCAATCCCTGTTGCTGTTGCTCACGATTATTGCGGTGGCGCTGGAAACGGCACGCCTGTTTCAACAGGCGGTTTATGATGGCCTGACGGGTCTTTACGTTCGCCGTTATTTTGACCTTCGCCTGGCGGAAGAAGAAAACCGTATCAAGCGCTACGGCGGCAGACTGGCCCTTCTGATGATGGATATCGATCATTTCAAGAACATCAACGACCGTCATGGCCACCAGGAAGGCGATGCCGTCCTGTGTCAGGTGGCCGATATCATCCGGTCGTCGATCAGGCGTGATCTTGATATGCCATGCCGCTATGGCGGGGAAGAGTTTGTTGTGATCATGACCGATACGGATTTGGCGGGTGCGCTCATCGTTGCGGAACGCATCCGCCACAGCATCCAGAGCCATGTCTTTGAGACGGCTGATGGGCCTATCCATGTGACCTTAAGTGGTGGTGTCGCTTTCACTGATCAACAGGGGTTTATTACGGGGCAGGAACTGTTGAAGAATGCCGACGGCGCCCTTTACCGCGCCAAAGAAAACGGGCGGAATCAAATCCAGGTGTGGGAAAGGTAGGCGTTGCTGATAAAATTATTTCTCAGGCGTCAACTTGAAAAAAATCGGGATCTCCTCCTGGATGAAGGACGTCACATCAATCATTTTATGCAGCTTCTCATGAAAAGAAGGAACACGGGCGAGGCATGGACAACAGAGGAAAAAATCCGGCTGAAATCGGGATTGAAACACCTGTCCCTTTATGTCCCCGCCTTGATGATTTTTATACTTCCTTTTGGCAGTCTCCTTCTGCCTGTCCTTGCAGAAATCCTTGATCGGCGAAAAGACAAACGGCCCCATATCGCCATTCCGAAGGATTCATCAGGGCATCAAAAACCCCACATTTTAATTCTCTAGGACGATCGCAGGAATTCATCCAGAAGCAAACAATCAACACCGATATTCTTTATGTCGATAATGTTGGCCATAGCGATATCCGGGCTCTGAGCAGAGGTGGCGTCAATAATGTTGATGACACGGTAATCATAGCACACGGCATCAAAAATGGTTGCCCGGATGCAGTTGGGGTATTGGGTGCCGCAAATAATGAGATGCGTTGCCTCGAGTCGCCTGAGCATGAGATCCAGCGAAGTGTTCATGAAGCCGCTGAATCTGTTTTTTACGACCCGATATTCGCCTTGCAGGGGTTTGAGTTCATCAACTATTTCGCAACCTTTTGTGGCACAGATACAATAGCGCTTGTGATGGAGAAAGCCGTAAAGACGGAAGGTCTCTACGTCGGTGCCATCGGCGCGATATTCGCGGACGACATGAAATACCGGGAATTGCCTAGATCGGCAAAAATCAAGAAGCCTCTTTATTGTGGGAATCGTGGCGACGGCACCGGCAACACAGGCGGGCGCTCCGGGCAAGACAAAATCATTTTGCATATCGATGATGATCAAGGCATATTTTTGTTCGTTCATGATTATCCTCCTGTCCCATTCCTCAGCGGCTCTACAACACTTAATCGGCTGGCCTTCGCATCATAAACCACACGGAGGGGCCTCCCCTCGGGATATGGCCTTCCGCCATGATTTTAAATCCCGCTCTTTCGTAAAGCGGCAGGTTCTTCCGGTTCGTATTTTCCAGATAGGCCGGGATGCCTTCACGGTCGCAACGCTCCAGAACTTCACGCAACAGCGCTGAACCGATGCCCCTTCCGCTCATTACGGGCAAAACACCAACGGCATGGAGATAAAAATGGGGTTCCGCCGGGTGGTAATGATCAAAATAGCGGACAACAGCCAAGCCGCGCCAAAACCCTTTCAACCCGCCATCGGCAAAAGCACGCCTGATCAACGCCAGTGAACTCAATATCGGAAAAGAGTGAAGCGACACGCGGGGCGGCAACCACATCGCCGCCCCGGTCCCGTCAGTTGTAATATAGACTTCATGATGCCCGAGAAAGAAATCCCTGGCCAATGCATAAAAATAATATCGGGCAAAAGACGGCGATTCCGGGAAGATCCAAGTCATAACAGGATCGGAGGCAAACGCCGTTCCTAAAATATTTGCTACGATGTCGCTTTCGTTTCTATCTGTTTTCCTGATAAGAGCAACAGGTGGCGTCACCGTTGGATGGCCCATGGAAGCGTTCCCTGATCAACTTTCTCTTGTTGTTTCAATCCTCGGTTTCTTCCGCGGTTTACCCTAAAGACAGTTTGACGGTCATCTTGAACCATAATGCCGCCACAATGCCGTAAACACAGTTAAGGACAATGACGACCGCCGGCGTCAGCATGCCGTAGCCGAGACCAAACATGCCTTTGCCCATTTCGGGAAATATCATGAAAAAAAGAAACGCGGACGGCGGCAGACTGAAGGCAAAACCCCGGAGAAAGCTTTTCTCTTCCCAGAGCGGCAGAACCAAAAGGAGCATCCAGGCGCCTCCCCAGATCATCCATTGGCAAAACCATGCGTCCGAATAATTCGGCTTCAGCGTCACCTGCAGTACCTGCATCATCCCTGCCTTGCCAAGAACCCAGAGAATTGCGGCTTCAACGAGAATCCCCGCGACGCCACCCGTAAATGCTCCACTCACCCTGCGAATCATCGATCTCAATCCTCCTATTATTTGACCGGTAACCTGCTGTTCCCGGTCTCTTTCAGATCGGCATAACTTTTCAGCCCATGGAGGGCTCCGGCATTTTTTACCGCCGAAACAACGGCTCTTTCCATAACCCTTGCGGCCAGCATGCCGACAACACTGAGATCGGCGGCCACTATGCCCGTTGATACGGCAAAGATCGCATCGCCGTCATACATGGAGTGGGCAGGCCTCATCGTTCTGGCATATCCGTTTTGCGCCATAGACGCCAATTTAGCGCACTGTGCCTTGGTAAAGCCTGCATTGGTGGCGATAATGCCAATGGTCGTATTCCCGCTGAAAAGGTTCTTCTTCTCCGAATAGGCTGCGAGCATCATTTCTTCCGTATCTGAAAATGTTCGCAGATCTTCATGGAGAAGGCCCGCCAGTCTTTCGCCTGTCTGTGGATCAAGAACATCTCCCAGACAATTGACGGCAACCAGTGCGCCTATTTGAAGATCTTTTTCCTGAAGGGCATAACTGCCCAACCCGCTTTTCATCGCCCGGCCCATGCCGAGGATTTTCCCCACCGTTGCCCCGGCGCCTGCACCGACGTTCCCTTGGGGACAACCCTGCTCCCCGGCATTTACACACGCCCGGTAACCCATGTCCCGATCCGGACGAATCCGGTGATCGCCTGCGGTCAGATCAAAAAGCGCTGCCCCGCATACAATAGGAACCCTGGTGACCTGGACATCGAAACCGATATCCCGTTCTTCAAGGTATTGCATCACACCGGCTGCCGCATCCAGGCCGAAAGCGCTGCCGCCTGCCAAAAGAACGGCATGTATCTTTTGAACCAGATTGGTCGGATGCAACAAGTCCGTCTCCCTGGTTGCAGGCGCCCCTCCCCGCACATCCACCCCGGCAACGGCCCCCTCTTTGCAAATAATGACGGTGCATCCCGTCGCGGCGTCTAAATTCTGCGCATGGCCGACCTGAATCCCTTCAATTTCCGAAAACGCGATCTCTTTCATTGTCAACCTCCCCAAGATGATCTCAATCCCCCTGATTCAACCTGAAAAGAACAGATTGGCTGAATGCTATCCTTGGCCGGGCCTGGATTTTCAGGCCAACAGCAAGCCCTGTTTGGATCGTTCTCTCAAACATTTTCTTCGCTACATGCAGGACCGGCTCAACCATCAGAAAGGAGGCATCCGGTTTCATCAGCTGTTTTACACCTTCCAGAAAAAGGCGCTGATCAGGGACTTCGTGAACCATCCAGAAGGCAAGGATGAAATCCCCTTGCTCGGCAATGCCGAATCCATCCTGACGGCCCAGGTGAACTAAAAGATTCTCTCTTACACCGTTCCTCTCGGCACGCCTTGAGAGCGCATCAAGCATCTTTTCCTGGATATCGATGGCGATCACCTTTCCCTGATTGCCTACAAGCCTGCACAACGGAATGGTAAAGTAGCCCATTCCGGGCCCAATATCAATGGCTGTGTGGCCAGGCTCTACATAGGGCGCCAATATGGCCATCGGATCATGAAACAATTTCCTGACCGGATTATCGAAGGTGAAGCAGCACCACCATGGGCAAACATGCTTTTTTCGCGCAAAGAGAAGATCGAGCAGATCTTTCATTTTCACCTCTGTTTTTACTGATTCGCTGGAAACGACGATTTGTTCTTCATCACCGGACAGGGTCTTGTGTATCCCCTGCTTGATCGTTGCCAATATTGTATTTTTCCACAAGATATAGACCTTGTCAAATGATAAGATATTGGAATCATTAATACCATAAGCGTTGCAACAGGGAAAATGCAACGAACTTCAGGAAATCTCCCCTTTTAACAAAAGAGGAGTCCTTACAGCCCTGAGGGGTGGATCGACACTGCTTCATCACGGCGGGGTGCTCGGGCGAAGGAGTTTCCTGAAGAGGGATTCGGTGGCGTATCGGGTCAGGATTCTGATGTAGTAAGGGGCTCCGGCAAGCCAGGCGCCGATGATGAAAACCACATGGGAAAGACCATAGGTGAAGGGACCGCCAACGACGACAAGCAGGGGCTCCCGGAAGTAAGCCGCCAGGATTCCCAGCGCGGCTACGGCGGGCCAGCCGATAAGGTAACTGAAGCCGATCAGGACAAGACCGATCATCATGCGCGGTGTCGGTCGCTTACGTATTTCCCCGATATCTGTCGGATTTTCAAGGATTTCCCGGATATATTTCGTCTTGGCAAGTCGTCCGGCAATTTTTCGAATCATAAAGACAGGCTTTTCATTCGGGGGTAAGGTGAACTTACCGGCTAACGCGAAGATTCTGAAAAACCAGATCGTGTTCCTGCCAGGTCCAAAAGACAACGCGTTGATAGACAAAGGGATGAAGCGTCAGTTTCGGTAAGGATCTCATATTTGAGGGAACATTTTTGAAGATGATCTGCGCCGTCAGCTTCGCTTTCGCATCCAGGGCAATTCCCCGGCTCCCCACTTCGTACATGGTACTTTTTTGCTGTCCCTTCCAGAAGAACACCTTCGCAACAAGATATTCCTTACCTCCCCCATCGGTCAGCTTCGATTTCCCCCAGCGGTATCCTTCATCATAGAGGGCAACGTACCGGACACCTTCATCCATCGTATTCGTAACATCGACATAAACGGACACCTCTCCGCCCGATAGCTTGGCGCTGATAATCTCAAACAAAACGCCACTGGCCTCGCCGGCCCCCAGGGCTTTCGGGTTCCGCTTGACGGGTTCTCTCGGGGGCAGGGGTGGAACCGGTTTTTTTGCTGTTTCAGGTGCGGGCTCTACACTTCTGTCCACCTTCTTTTCAGCCTTTTCAGCATCGTCATCGGATTTTGCAAAGAAAGACGTCCACGAAGATTTCTTTTCATCATCCCCTCTGGGTGTGGCCTTTGCCGCCTGACGGGGCGCTTCCTCCCTGGATTCCTCCAGGACCGTCCTTACACGGAAGGCCATCTTCACGCGTACGCTGTCCCCCTCGTTGATGAACGCAATCAGGCGGACGGCTGTAATGCGCGCCTCCGTGACGGCCTGCGTTGACGACTCTCCCGAAACCTCTAAATTGGTGACCTCCGTGGTGGAGCTGGAGTGCTGGACCTTCGCATCATTCTTGACTTCCGCCAGTTTGTCGATGATGGCCTCGGAGGAGACCTCGGCGGGACTCTGGGACCCCCGCGCCGCGGCCAGGGCCGTTTTGACGATAATGGATTCATGGACGCGACGCACATCATGGAGATTCTTCTGGGCGGCCTGAAAAACCCGGTCTGCTTCATCTTTTTTTGACTGTACGAGGGCCGTATCCTGGGCCGCTTTTTTGTACTGGGCATCCTTCCTTTTCAAAAGCGTGACGTTGGTTTCCTTCTCAGAGCGGGCAGAGGCGACCTTTTCCTGCAATGAATTAATCCTGTCCTGGAATGACCGAATCTGCTCCTGGAGACCTTCCCCGGCCATAGCATTCGTTTGGAGGGTTTCCTTGATGATCCGGTCGGTCCGGTCCAAATCGTAATTGCCGGGTGTATATCCATTTTTTGTCAGAAAGGCATCGAGGGCCTTCCGGGACGTGATAACAGAGGCCTGGATGTTTTTGGAAGGCGCCGCCTTGACCTTGCCCTTTTGCGGCGCCTGGAAGGGGTAAAGCTCGTACCGCTTCAAGCGCAGATAGGTAGTGCCGTTATTGCTTTTTTCCAGGACGATCCTCAGGGGTTCCTCGTTGCTCCACTTGGCCGTTCCTTCCTCTGTGGCCCGTATAAAATCGGTAAAAACGGCGGAATCGACCACCTTTGTGAAGGATTGGATATAAGTGCCCATATACTGGGCCATGAGGGGGGCCGAGGTCTGATCGGCAAGGCTTTCAAGGGTGTGGGCCTTGTCTTTGAAGCCCTGCGTGAAAATGACGGCCACGATAGCCTCGCCCTGCCGCTCCGTCTGAAGCCATTTTTTCAGGGCATCCTGCTGGGTTTTGATATCCTGGCTGTAGCGGGCGATCTGGCTGTCCAGGTTATCGATGCCGGCCGTGAGGGTCTTGATATTCTTTTGCTGCTCTTCCAGATCCGTTGAGATGGCCTGGAACTGCGTCGTCAAATCATCCCGACGCTTCTTGGCGCGGGCAAACTCCCGGTTGGCGGAGGTTACGGATGCCTTGTAGGCGGCATCATCCTGTTCCTTTTCATTTTCCACTGCCCGGAGGTTCGCCCTCTCCTCCTGAGAAGAGGAAAAGCCATCCCGCTTATCCACCTCGGAAAGGATGATATCCTTGACGGCACTTTTGGAATCGGAACGCAGGGTAACCCAACGGCTCAAGGGGATCTGGGGAGGCGGCGCGGAGTATGCCTGCAGAGCCAAAAGAAATAAGAAAACCGTTATGAATAAAATCCTAATTCTGGGCATGATGAGTTTCACCGGTTGACAGGCATTTGTATGTTACCCAATGTAATGAAGATTCAGGACGTTGTCAAATCATTTTCGGGATAGCTTGCGTGGAGATCAATCACTTTCTTTTTCCAGCAGCATGAATGAATAATTTCTGGCCAGAAAGTGATTGCAGACCAGAACTGTTTTGAACGGCTTGATTTCCGGCGCATGGTTTGCCTGAACGGCATCGGGGATATGCCCGCGTTTGAGTATCATGGCGCCAAGCCACAGGGCAAAGGAAGACGCCGTGGCATACTCGCCGGTCAGGTGTTTAAAGCGCACCTGCCGGACTTGATTGAAACAATCGCGACGAAGGGTGTTGCTCCACTGGTCTCTGACGGCATCGCCGCTCGTGCCGTCAACCAGAACATCTACATCACCGGTTCCCATCCCGTTTCGTTTCAGGAATTCATCCAGCTCTGCCATGAGTCCCCGGCAAGTGTCCGGCTTGTAAACCATGCGCATATCTCTCAGACGGCACCAGGTTTGAGGTCCCGGCAAGGCGGACAGCATGAAAAAGGCCACCCCTTCACCCTGCAGCGTGCCCTCTGTATGGCTTTCAAATAATTGCAGATTATTTACGTTTTCTTGTTTGAAGAGGCCCATTCTCACATATTCACTATACTGCACCGGCGAAACCTCATCGAAGGAGCCCACCAGGGCATGTTCAGCCTCTTTTTCTCCCAGCAGCATCATGGCGTCATGCAAGGCGCTTTCAAAGGCAAATCCCTTGCTGACATAGGTGTTGTTGTATCCCGTACATTTGAAGGAAAGGGCAATGAGGCCGGCCAGGGCATTGTAAGTGCTCTGCATGAAATAGGTCGGCGTCAATTGCTGTTCATCCTGCTCAAGAATCTCGGTGAGGAATTTCGCCATATCGTCCTGGAACCCGTAACCTGAGGCCGTAATGATGGCGTCCGGCGTATTGAGCCCGGCTTCCCTCAGGCATATCGTGGCGCAGGCCAGCCCCATGCGCAACACGCGGCTGAGCCGCCGCAACTTGAAGGGATGAATATAATCCTTGAAATGGGGGAGCACGCAGGTCAGCACATTATTGTCGTATTGTGAAATCTCCGTGAGAAACGACTGATGGTCATAGGTCTGCTGGGGAGAGATGATCCCTGCACCGTTGATGTAATAATGGACCTCGTTTGAATTCATAAGCATTTAGAAAAAAGGAGCGCTGTGGCGCTGCCGCCGAAGCCAAAAGAATTGGATAGAATATGCCTCAATCCCGCATCATGCCTCACGTCCGTGATCGGCTGGATGGTGAGCTCTTTCATCTGTTCTCTGAAATTGATGTTGGGAAAAATCACATCATGCTGAAATGCCAGCATGCAGAAGGCCGCCTCAACTCCCCCCGCCGCAGATGTGGTGTGGCCTGTATAGGATTTGGTCGAGCTGAAAGGGGGCGCCTGATGGCCGAACAGCCCCTGGATGGCCAGCCCTTCCGCCAGATCGTTATTTTCGGTGCCCGTGCCGTGGGCGTTGATATAATCGATATCGGAAGCGTCCAGACCGGCCCTCGCCAAGGTTCTTTTCATGGCCTCCAGCGCCCCCATCCCGTCGGGCGAGGAAGCGGTTTGATGAAATGCGTCATTGACATTGGCATAGCCGCAAAGTTCGGCCAAGGCCTTCTTCCCGGATCGTTGCAGCATCCGTTCCGATTCAAGGACCAGATAGGCGGCGCCTTCCCCCAGGTTAAGTCCGTTTCGGTTTTCATCAAAGGGCCGGCAATGCTCCCGGTCCAGAATCATCAAGGAGTTAAACCCGTTGATCGTCACCTTGCTCAAGGCCTCGGAACCGCCGCAAATGACACAGTCCAGCTCTTCATTGGCGATCAGCCGGGCGCCGAGAATGATTGCGTTGGTTGCCGAGGAACAAGCCGTGCTGACCGTACTGACATATTTTTTCACCTGAAAAAGATCAGCCAGGCGCTCCGTATGCTCGCCGGGATCGGCCGTATCCAGGTACGCCAGAAAAGCGCCTGCTTTTTGCCGATCCTGCAGATCGTAGTAGTACGTTTCAAGCTCCCGGATTCCACCGGCCGTGGTGGCCGATACCAGACCCGCATTCGTCACGTCTTCCGGCGAAAGCGCCGAAGAGCCAATCGCCTCGCGGATCGCCACCAGGGCCAAGAGCGCCGTGCGCGTATAACCGCTACCAGGACACACCCCCGCAATCTCGCAGAGTTGATCATCGGACCACTTGACTTCACAGGCAAAAATGTCATCACGATGAATCGTCTCAAGGATATCGAGCCGGCCGTAGCCGCATTTGCGCCGTATCAGAGAGGTGTAGTTCTCCCGGGCATTGTTCCCGATGGCCGTGATGACACCATAGCCGGTAATGAAAACCCGTCGGCTCATATTTTCCTGTTCCGGCTCACAAATTCAGCGATGGTTGCAACATTAAAAAGAATTTTTCTGGCCGTTTTGGAATCGTTGATTTTGATCCCATACTTTTTATCCAGCAACACAACAAGTTCCAAGGCGTCGATAGAGTCAAGACCCGTGATGTCGCCGAAAAGGGGCATATCTTCATCGAGTTCTTCGGGGTCCATGCCATCGATATGGAGACATTCGATAATTTGTGCTTTCAGTTGGGGTATCAGTTCTTCAATCGTTTGCATACAGTTTCAATTTCCACAGGTTATAGAGGTTAAGAGACGGTTCTTGACTTATGAACCAAGACGCTGGCCGCTAAGGTGACACATGAAAAGCCCAGCAGCTTTACAAGGTCGGGGAGAATCACCGCCGTGGAGGCGTTGCGCAAAAACAGATCGTTGAAGGCCGTCAGCCCCCAGTTCAAGGGAGAATAAGGGCTGATCGCCTGCATGATTTCCGGCATGATGAACACCGGTATCCAGACGCCGCCGACGGCTGCCAGGATGACCACGGAAATGGAGCCGAAGGAAAGGGCCTGTTGCGGTGTCTTGAAGTACACGGCGATCAGCAATCCATAGCCCGTCGCCGCCATGGCGACGGAGAATCCCGTCAGCAGAACGCCGATGAAATTGGTGCCCATCACCAGTTTGGTCAAACCGAAAAGGGGCATCAGATAGAGCCCGGCGGCGATCATCAAAACCAGTTGCAGGAGGCAGATGAAAACATAGAAGATGAATTTTCCCGCAATGACCGGAAATTGAGAACCGGCGATCAGGCGCAGCCTCAGCATGCTCCCCTCTTCACGCTCCTTGATGAAGTTTCCCGCCAGGGGGAAGAGGATAAAAAACATGGCAAACATGGACCAGGCAGGCACATTGTGCTGGACGGCATTGAGGGCAATACCCAGGCCGCCTTCCCTGGAGGCATCCTCTTGAGTAATGGTGATCATCTGCGAAAAATCCATGTTGGTCTTTTGTTTTTTTGTTGTCTCGCTCAGGTACTTCTGCATTTCATCCATGAGCCACTCGGCCTGGATGCGGGTGATCATCTTTTCAACGGCGCCGGTCACCGTTTGCCTGTAATTGGCCTTGATGGCCGGATCGAAGAGAATCCGGAGCTCTACGGCAGGGGCCGCTTTTTTCATCTCAGGGGGGTTATCGGTAAATCCGTAATGGCCAAGAAGACTGATCACCGCCCCTTTTGTCTTTGCCCGCAGCTCGTCGCCGGCATGGGCCGGGATAATGATCGCCGCCCGGTATTTACCGCTCCGGACGAGCTGACGCGCCGTTTCCGCTGTCAGGGGATCGCTTCCCATCTTTTTTATGACGCGGATGTTGGGAGAGGTCTGGAAGGTTCTTTCCATAATGGCACTCAGTGCGCTACGATCTTCATCAACCAGCAACACCTCCAGTTTGGTCTCCTGTATTTCACGAAACGTATTGTCCTGGATCAGGGCCATGACGACAACCAGGGCCAGGGGCATGAGGAAAATAAGGGCCAGGCCGCCCAGATCGCGCGTCAGCAGGAGGAATTCCTTATGGATGGTTGCCAGGATTTTCAATCGCGAATCCCCTTGCCCGTAAGATGCAGGAACAGCTCCTCCAGGTCATTATTGCCGTCGTTTGCGCTGAGAATGTGCGCCAATGTCCCTTCCGTGATCAGCCGGCCTTCGTCGATGATGGCAAACTGCGAACAGACCTTTTGCGCCTCATCCAGCAGGTGCGACGAATAAACAATCGTGACGCCTTCCGCTTGCAACTTCCGCATATACGCCAGGATCATGCTGCGCGACTGAACATCCACGCCCGATGTCGGCTCATCCAGGATAAGCAGGCGCGGGTGATGGAGCATGGCGGCAATGAGATTAAGCCGTCTTTTCATGCCACCGGAAAATTTTGAAACAGCCGTATGGGCCTTGTCGGCCAGGCCGAACAGGTCCATAAAGTCATGCACGTTTTTGCTGATTCCCCCGCCCGGAAGACCATACATCCGGCTGAAATAGACGAGATTTTCATAAGCCGTTAATGTCGGGAACAGGGCAATTTCCTGGGGAGCCACACCGATCTGCTTCCTTATGGTCGCGCCGCTACGGCGGGCATCCAGATCAAAGACCCGAACACTTCCGGCATCGATTTTAAGAAGGCCGCAGAGCATCATGAGCGTCGTCGATTTTCCGGCGCCGTTGGGTCCGAGAAGTCCGAAGATCTCACCTTCATGAACGGAAAAATCCAACTGATCGACAGCCGGTTTTGCCGAGCCCTTATAGGTCTTTCGCAACCCGGAAACCTTTATGATCGGCGTTTCGGTCATTTGACGGCTGTTTTCAATTCGGTAAAAATGATGTGTTCCCGTTCGGCAATTTCGGAAAGGATCGCAGACATGGCAGGATAGGATTCCTGTTCGTCGTTTCTTTTCTTAATAATGCGACCCGCTATGGCTGCGAAATCCCGCCATCGGTCGCCGCATTCGGTCATGGCCCGGGAAAGATCCTGCAATCGGGAGATATTCAATGCCTTCGAGGCCTCCTGGAGGAAAGCCGCGTAAATGAACCGGAAGCCGGCCCCGCCCGTCCCGATTTCCTCCTGCATCCGGATGAATTGCCCCAGATACAGGGCCGCCTTTTTGTCGCCCAGCTTCTCCGGCCATTTTTTGATTTCACGGGACAAATAGCGAATCCCCTTGACGCCGAACAAAGGGATGGGAATTGTCAGCATCTCGCGGCAGTTCTTCCTGATCCCGTCGATAATGGCGGGAACGATATCAATCCGGGCAGGCATTTTAACGGGATAATACATATGCCCCCGGGGTTGGAACATGCCCCGGGCCCAGCGGACCCGCATCAATTCTTCGCAAGTCAGCGACTCGACACCCTCCATGACGGGATCGCTGATGAGATACCTTCCGTTTTCTTTCCCATAGACCACAAGATTATGGGCATTGAAGTGAAAACGGTAGGGCCCCGGAAAGTAGGACAGGTGAAACACGCCGACCTGCAAACCAACGGGGATGCCCGCATCAAGAGCATGGTCGAGGGCTCTCATGGAATCGTCCTGGTTTCGGAATTTTTTCCGGTAAATTTTGATGCCCAGACGCGTGGCCGCTCGTTTGAAGATCATGCCGGGCAAAGGCCGGAAGGAGCTGGCCGGCAGCCCGTTGAGTTTTATGAAAGGCATGTAGGCGAAAAAAAGCCCGGAGCCGATGCCGAAGGCCATGGCCTCGCTGATATCCACGCCATAATAACGCAGCAAATTGGATGTCACGCCGTTTTCGCAATGGGCTGATTGGCTATGCTGGAAATCGATGGTCATTGATCACCGTAAGAAAACAGGAGGGGCACATTCTGCCAGTTCACCAATTCGTCCACCGTGATACTGAAAGCCTCCGCATAGGTTTTGAGGGTCATTTCATCGAGATTCCTGAAATTACGGGGCTCCAGGTGCTCTTTGATCTTTCTTTTCGGAATATGGGTGTATTCGGAAAGGAGCTTGAGATCGAACATGCTTTTGGCCATGAAAACGGCTAGAGGGCTTGCCTTCCCGGATTTCACCAGATCGCAGGCCTCTTTCAACTGGTCGTTGATCTGTTCCCAGGCCTGCAGCAAAGCCGCATTTTTGGGTTCCCACCCCGTGCTGTGCACCTTGACGTAGTTACCGTTTTCATCGACGGCATAACAGACCTCACGGGATCGCCCCTCCATCAGCTTAGCATCGTCCTGAGGAACCTGGTCCCGCTTCATCTCAACAGACCGTCAATAGCATGAATGCATAAGTAAATCGGGCGCTCTCCGGGACAAAGGTCAGAACCTTCATCCCGCGTTCGAGTTTCCCGGAATGGAACAGTTCCTCCAGCATCAAGTAGATCGAGGCGCTGCCGACATTTCCCACATCCGCCAGATTGGTAAACCATTTTTCCTGGGATATCCCAATGCCCTGCGCCTTCATTTCATCATCCAGGGGTTTTCGGAAATATTCCGAGGAGATGTGGGGGAGAAAGTAGTCGATTTCGGCGGCCTTGAGCCCGTTTTTATGGAATGATTCGGCAAGCTTTTGCGTTCCGAGCTTAACGACGTATTTATCCAGCATGGCAACATCCTGTTTGACGGAAAAAATCGATTTTTCAAGCCACTGTTCAGGAGGCAGGGTTTTCCAGCCGATCATCTTCCCGTCGTCGTCCCTGTCGGCGCCGGCATACATGCAGGTCTCAATTTCCCCGGCGCAAGAGGTGGTGTCAATCCATTCGATCCCCAGGGAAATGCCGTTTCCGTTGTTCGGCTGCGGCTGCAAAAGCATGGCCCCGGCGCCATCGGAAAGCATCCAGCGCAGGAAATCTTTTTCAAATGCCAGAATCGGGCGGCTTTCCAGCTTGCTGAGGCTGGTTATTTCGCTTTCAAAATTGCGGGCCAGAAACATGGGCGAAGACATTTCCGATCCGACGCAAACGGCACTGGATGTGTTCCCGCTCATGACGGACAAAAGGCCGTATTTCAAGGCGTGCATCCCGGAACAGCAGACCCCGCCCGTGGAGATGATTTCAATCGCCCGGCAGCCGAGACAACCCTGAACCATGGCTGCATGAGAAGGCATGAGCTGGTCCGCAATGGTGGTGCCGCAACACAGAAGCTCCATGTCGGCCATCCCGAAGGCTGGATCGAACAGTTGCCTGACGGCGTTTGAGGCGATTTCCGCATTGGTATGGGTGAAGTTCCCCTGGCTGTCGATGGCATAGTGCCGGGTCTTGATGCCGTTATTGCGCAAAACGATCCGGCGCCCGCGTGATGGCTTACCGTTGACCTTGCCGAGAATATCTTCCATCCGGTCATTCGTAACCGGCTCATTCGGCAGGAATTTTGCCATTCTCGTGATATAGACCTTATTTGCCATCAGCGCCCGGACCTCTTGTTTTTAAATAAATTCAATAAGGAGCCCAACAGTGTGTTCAAGGGGGATATTATGACAAGCGCGGCCACCAGCTCTATCATAAAAAGATTCAGTAATAGAGGTCTGATTTTAGGACTTTTGCTAATAAATCTTGCCCACAGTGTGAAGACCTTCTTAGCACGATTTTCCAGCCTCGCCAACGAATCATTTATTTCCGTTGCGCCCAGATCCTGCAACGCATTCTCGAGCCGATCTAGCCTGCCCCCGATGAGGACAGTTCCTATCGCTTCTCCGAACCGGCAGGCGGACGCGATGTCGGCGTCGGAAACCCCTGGCAACGGAAAGATGCCGAGATATTTGTCTTTCTTGCCCGTGAACAACCAGTAGACGATCGTAACAACACTGACCAGATTAGGCGCCTTGTCGATAAAGGCAATGTTGCCGCACAGGCGTCCGCCGAGGGATTCCAACATGCCCTTGACGCGCTCGAAGGCCCCTTGCCACATGTTCCGGGACCCGATCACGGTCAGGACGTTAGCCCCGTTCAAAATTTTTGCCGCTTCAGGGCTCTGCAGAAAGGCCGTTATGGGAGGGGAAGGCGACAGATACCAGGGCTGGAAGGCCAGGATGACCAAATCGAATCCGGCATGAACATCAATATTAAATGGTTTCAAGGGGATGGGTTTTTCCGTGACCGTTTCGGGAAAGACACTTAAAAATTCGTTTCGGGTCCACGGAAAGGGGAAAGGCTCCTCCGGCTTTATTTCCAGGAAAGAAATCGAAAAATCCGGGCTTGCCAAAAGCGGGCGAAGCATGGAATCAAGGATCTGCTTCAGTTGCCCCGTCTGTGTATAATATATGACCAGCACCGTCTTCATCAAATCAGTTAAGCACCCCTCACGAAAGGTCGAAACTATACGGAGAACGGCCTGTTATGTCAATGATATATTTTGGGGCGATTTGCTGAAAAACGCCACCGTTTGGATTATTTATATTATTTCAGCGAACGAAAAAATCCGCCGAAGGAGTAAATCTGCTTGAATTTTTATTTTCAGAGATGCGCCCGCAGGATTATTCCTATTCTTCTACTTTCCTTGTTTTTATCCAGGAAATGATTGATCTGACTACTTGCTCCTCGCGTCCCTGGTAAGAGTGCAGGTGACTACCGCCACAGGGATCGCCTTCAGGTACACCTCCATGCACCGTTACCAGATTCTTGCCGGCATATCCTTTTACAATCGAATAGGGCGTACTCCGACAGGCATCGTTTGCGTTGTGTACATGAAGCATCGGTGCGGTAATAGCGTCATACTGGAAGCCGGAAAGAGAACTTCCGAATCCTTTGGGATTATCGCCGTTTATTGCCGCAGAATGGATGCTGCCGGCGATCTCGTTGCCGAGATTCCTCGCCAGCCATCTCGAGCTGATCGTTCCGAAACTATGGCCCATAATGTAGATTTTTGATAAGCCGTGCTCGTCTCTAAGCTTGGCAATGACGCTTCTCACATCGTCTGCATGTTCTTTCGACGACCTGTAAGTATCAAGGCAACTGGTTGGCATCGCCCCAGGAGTGCCCCACTGGTCAGTAGGACAATCCATTATCACCAGGGCTAACCCTTCATCCGGAAAAAGCTGCTGATTCATTTTCATGAAAGGGAGCAGGTTGCGCTGTTTATCTTCCACAGTTTTAATTCTCGCTATGCCATGGCCACCCCGGAAAAACAAAACCGCCGTATCGGTGGGCTTTGCCGGCTTGGCCAGAATCGCCCTTTGGAACACAGGGCTTTTTGTGAAAAGACCTTCAGTTCGTCCCCTGTCAATCTCGATCAGCACATCCGTTTGCGCATGGGCAAGCGTAATGACAAATAAAACCATTGCCGCGGTCAGAAATGTTTTTTTCATATATCCCCCTCACGTCCGACGGAAAAACAGCTGGAGCGTAGCGATCGGCTGTATTGATTTTGTTAAATATTCTCTTTAGCATTTTGTATTAGTAGCTTGACACCCTCATCTATTTCTGTCTCAGACATGCCTAATTTTTCCATTGCGTTTTCATAGATTTTCGTAAGATGAGCATCTAACTTTGAAAAATAATCTGACAGGCTTGTAAGTTCTTCTATCATTTTCTCTTTGCCTTGGGGCGCCATCATTTGTATGCCCCTTTCCAAGAAATAGTCGTGAGCAAGCCAATTTCTTTTTTTCAGACTCTCAAAAAGATTTTTTTCAAGATTTGGCGGGATTGTAATTTGATTTTTAAGTCGATTGAGAAGGCGGCCCATAGTTTTTGAAAATTCTTCATCTTGGATTTCTTCACGTCTATTGCGGGTACTTTTCAAAAACTCTTTATTGAATACGCATGATACAAGGATGGCGAGGCTTTTTTCAACACACTGTGCATGATACATTGCAAGTCCATACCGAGCAAATATCTCCCGGTTTTGATGTGCATCATCACCCAGCTGTTCCATTTTTGTAATCCTTATTTAACGATTTACTCTATCATTTCCGGATATCTCCGCAAATCAAATGACTATTCATCTGCCATCGTTGCCGGTTGCGGCTAACCGATCATCTCTATGGCATTCTAAGTGGCTTAAAAGAATATATAAACTACGGACAGTTCTTTTAATTGGCCATTTCATCTATTCCGGATATCATGTCAATATTCAGGTTATCGGGAAAACCGCAGATTCCACATCTGGGCGGTACAGCCTGCATGACAGGTGAGCGTCGTAGGATGTATATGGAAAAGTGACGGCCAAGTTTTAAAACGTGCATTGCTATTCCTCACGTTCAAATTCCGGTCTTTCAGAGAAGCGATGGATAATGTTTCATAATGATTGAGCATTGTCAATGTTCTGTTTCGACAACCTAACGTCATGTGCTTGTTCCGCTCAAGACGAAATATCATTTGAAATGGTGGCTACCGGTCAAGATTGTTGGATGCACCATTTCAAGAAGCATGCATCGACCGGATGAATCTTTATTTTTCACCGGCCAGAAGCGCCTTGATATTTTTCCTGTGGTTATAGATGATGAACAAGGCCGTTGCGAGAGCTCCCGCTATCGCCATTGCCTGGTATTCGCAGGCCTTGATCATTCCGCCCGTCAGTGTGGCGATCATAAAAAAGGAAGCGATGAAGGGGATACGAACAAGGCCATAGGTGACGACCCAGACAAGACAGGACAGGCCCGCCGGAACGGGTGCGATCAGGATGGTAAAACCCAGAAAACCTGCGACCCCTTTGCCGCCTCTGAACTCGTGAAAGCAGGGGAAGCGGTTGCCAAGGACCAGGGCGAGGCCCACCCAGGGCACAACGCTCAAGGACAACGTATTCAGCGCCACCCAGGAAACGGCCAGGGCCCGGCCTAGATCCAGCAGAAGGATAGCAGCGGCCCAGAACAATCCGGCCTGCCTTCGGACATTCGTCACGCCGGCATTGCCGCTGAATCGGGTTCTCGGATCAGCCTTGCCCAAAAGACGGAAGAGCAGGATGGAGAAATTGACAGACCCGGCGAGATAGGTTGCGGCAAGCAGGATGGCTGTTTTCATGGATTTATGCCCTCACCCCGGCCCTCTCCCCAGGGGGAGAGGGGGCTTCTACGGATACCCCAGTTCTCCGATTGAGAGAGAGGAATATTCATTCCCTTGAAAATATTTGGAGGTTACGGTTTCTTTTCCTTTTTTACCAACGTAAAGACATGATCGTCAATGGTATCGTGAACGGCCATGTAGGGAATGCCGTCAACGGTCAGTTTGCTTCGCTCCTCCCCGAGATGGTCAACTTTTGCCGCCTTCCACGATGCGGCAAGATGCCTGCCCGTCGCCTTGGATACGCCTTCCTTGATGGACCAGACACGCAGGGAGGCTTGAATGGCGCCCATCGCGCAGGTATCCGCCAGTGCTGCCTCATCCTTGCTCATAAAGATATGCCGGGCCTTCAAAACCCTCTCGGATACCTTCTCCACATCGACGCCAATGGCCTCATCACCGGCAATGGCAATGGCGAAGCGCGAATCGTGGGATACGGAACAGGCCGGGGAAACCTCGCCGAAGGGAGCGGGGCAGCATGGGTGGATACCGTCGGGCATAGCCGTATGGATGTTGGAGGCAGGCCTCACCCCGTCCCCGCCCGGCAGTTTTCGGGAGAGATACTTCAGGGCAAGGCGGCCGGCCAGATAGCTTTTCTGCCTTTTGCTGCCCATTTTTTCAAATCGCTCCCGTTCGGACTGGGAAAGGGCCTTATCGGCAAAATCCCCAATAGTCCGCATCTCGACGATGGAGAAGGCCCGGCAGTGTTCCCGAATATTGGGAAGCGTTACCGCCCCCTTGCCCAGAACCCACTCCGGCGGTCTGATCCGGCCATCGGAGATATCCTTCATTGCCACTCCCCGGATCTCCTCATGGAGAATTCCCTTCAGATCATGAATCCATATGTCGAATCGCAGCACGTGCCGGGTGGATGATACGGGCATGATCCGGCAATGGTAAAGTTCTCCCGGCTTTGTCGGCTCCCAAATCATCCGTTTTTCAAACCCTACCGGAAAGGCCACGATCTGCCGGAACCGTTGCCCCCAGGCGCAGGCGGCATGGAGGGCCGCGTCAAAAGGAAAAGGCGATCCGAGGGGTGCCTGAAGCGATGGATGATCCGCCCCGCTCACTTGCCCGATGGCGCCGCTTTCCGAAAGAAAAAGACTGCCTGTGACATTCCGGTAGGCCGGGCCGAAAGGCACCAGCTCGCCATACAATGCTTCGGCGGAGATTTCCAGGCAAGGGCCTTCCAGCGCAGAGGCCAGATCCATGGGCAACGGCGCGCCGGCCATCTCCGGATTCGTAAAATCGACCATGGCATGAACCTTCGTCCTTTTCATGGTCGTGCCGGCGATGGCCGTCGTCATCATTAATTTTGAGCTATAACCTCCGGCATCATTGGCCTCCAGTTCATGACAGGCATTGATAACCTCGCTGTCCGGGTCCATCTGCAGAAAGCGATCGAATGAAGCGGAACGCATGGAGCGAACCGGCGCATCGGGACGGCAGGATTGCAGGGAAGCGGCCAAATGCTGAAGAATCTCAACCGCGGGGAGAATGATTTTTCCATAAAAGCAGTGGTCTTTGAGATAGGCATGAACGGGAATCGCCAGGGGAAGCCTTACTTTTTCATTTACGGGCTTCGGGGAGCTTATGGAAGGTACAGAGGGAATGTTTTTCATGACGAATGGGTGCCGTTTCTCCCTAATCCGGAACGTTCGGATTCCCCTTGTTTGTTGAACCGCTTGAGATCCTCGAAGAGATTCATCCTTTCAAGCCGCCGGATATTCTCCTGATATCGTTTTTCCCAACCATCCTTGCGAATCTGCCTGTCCATAAAATACTTCATGACGGGTTTGACCATATGCGTCCAGGCGGATGTCCACAACGGCCCCTGACTTCTGGCATAAGACGATGGCGTCCACCAGCCCAGCGTCTCCTGCCGGTAATACCAGAAGGCATGTTGCAGTTGATCGGCCTCCATGTGCCTTGTTTTAACATTGGCCCAAAGGCCGTTGTAGCGCTCATAATGTTCCGCATTCGTGACGAGTCCTTCGCTGAGCAGATGTTCCCGGATGACCGTCTTGGGGAAGGGCGACAGCATTTGACAATATGAAGCATCCGCCTCCAGGTCGTTTAGGAACTGATAGTTATTTTCAAAGGACTTTTCGTCATCGTCGGGCAACCCGAAGATCAGGCCCCCGATAACCATGATCCCATGACGATGACAATTATCCACCGCCTGCTTGGCCGCCACGACAACATCGGCCTTGTCCATCGTCTGGAGATTATCACGCGACACATTCTCTATTCCCAGAAAGACAGCCCGGAATCCCGCCTCGGCCATTTTTGCCACCATCGCCTCATTTTTCGCCATGGAAATGCAATCGGCCTGAACAACCAGATTGAGCTTCCGATATTTTTCCCGGATAATGGCATCGCAAACCTCCATGACCCATTTTGGATTCAGGACCATGTTGTCGTCGGTGATAAAAACAAGGCGCGTTTTTTTGTTGAAATAGATGTCGTCGAGATCGGCGATAATGCGTTCAATTGGATAGGTCCGGTAGGAGCGCCCATACATATGGCTGATGCTGCAGAAATTGCAGTTCCGGGTGCAGCCCCGCGATGTTTCCATAACCTCGATCCTGGAATACATGAAATGGTATCCGCCGGTCAGGCGCCTGCGATCCCGGATCGGCCGCTTCAACCGGGACAAATCGCAAAGAGAACCCCGTTCGTTATGAATCCACTGGTCGGCCGATTTATAGGAAAGGGATGGAATGTCCGCCAGTCGATCCGTGCCTCCCAGGGCATTGACCAAACGTCGGAAAGGCTCTTCGCCTTCTCCCCGGACCATGAAATCAATAGACTCTGTCTCAGCGGATGCCGCCATTTCCTGAACCATCAGGGTTGCGTGATAACCGCCGACAGCAATTTTCACATGCGGCAGGATTTCTTTAATCAGCCCGATCAGGGCCAGGCAGGTTCCATACTGCCAGGTCATGGCCGACAGGCCGATGAGGTCCGGATGGATTTTTATTAGTTTTTTTTTCAGATAACCGGCAATGTTTCTTCTTTTCCGGACGAGATCAATCAGATGGACTTCGTGTTGTTCGTCAATATTGCCGCCGACACAGGCAATCCCGTGATTCGGCATGTGGATCGCCATTTCATGAATAATAATGGGCACCACATCCGGCATGGAGATGAGGACGACTTTCATGATTCATTCTTCCGTTCCATCAGGTCCCTTACCTCGGCCATGATGCGAGGAGAAGAAAAGGATTCGCCGTCATAATCCGGCATCAGGCTGCCTGCCAGACGCAATTCAATGACAAGCTCGTCATGGGTATTAAACAATAAACCGTCCGGCGGATAAAGCCTGTCCGTTCCCCGGATGACGACAACCTTGATGGGCGCACGGCAAAGCCTGGCAATACGGAACGCCCCTTTGTCGAAAGGCCCCACAAGCCCGTTGCGGCTCCTCGTTCCCTCGGGGAAGATAAAAAGATTCCCGCCGCCTGCCAGATAATCCTTCATGTTTTTGATCTGGTCCATCATGTCCTCCGTAAACAGATGCTCCGTCATGGAAGGCATGTAGCCCGATGTTTTCAATATCCAGCCGAAAACAGGGAAGCGGAAATAATCACTCTTGACGATCGTCTTCTGCTTTGTAAACAGGGACACAAACAGTATGGGGTCCAGAAAGGAGAGATGGTTGGCAATAATGATGGAAGAACGGATGGCCGCCACATCTT
>CAZBME010000037.1:0-7550 GCA_964492965.1 uncultured Syntrophaceae bacterium
TGTTGGGCGTGAGTTCGAACGCCGCCCGGCGGGCGATGATCTTTCTCGGCCCCAGTTCCATAGGCGGGATCGTCTGCATGGGAATCTTCACTTCACCGCTGAACGAGGGGTTATAGACCTCGGAAAATGTCTGCCAATGGTGCTCCGGCTTCGACAAGACAACGCAGTCCACGAGAATACCGGGAATTTTTACCTGGCGGCTGTTCAGGGTTCCGCGGTCCGCAATGCGTTCTACCTGCACAATGACAAACCCGCCGGAATTTTTCGCCGCCATGGCCATGGCCAGGCCCTCCAGCGTCAGCGGCTCCTTCTCCATGGAAATATTCCCGTCCGTATCCGCCGTTGTCCCCCTGATGATGGCCACATTGATGGGGAAGGCTTTATAAAGGAGATATTCCTGACCACTGACCTGGATCAGTTCAATAATATCCCTGCCTTCCCTGAATGTCTTCTCGTTGAGTTTTCCACCGTCGATCCTGGGATCGATGAAAGTCCCCAGTCCCACACGCGTGATGGTGCCTGGCTTGTTGGCGGCAATATCCCGGAAAAGGTGGGCAACAACGCCTTGGGGCATGTTATAGCCAAAAATGAGATTCTCCCGGATCAGACGCTGGAGCTTCGGCGCCAGCCCGATATGGCCGCCGATGACCGTCCCGACAAGCCCCTCGTGCCCCAAATGATTCAATCCCCGGTCTTTTCCGTCTCCCTGCCCGGCGGCATAAACCAGGGTCAGATTGCGCGGGCTTCCCGTTTCCAGGAAATGCCTTTCAAGGGCAACAGCGATCTCCTCGGCGAAACACGCGCCTACGAAACCATCCGTTGCGATGGTATCGCCATCCCGGATGATTCGCACGGCCTCTTCGGCCGTTACGACCTTGCCCCTCTTCATTTTCGGAGAAGGCAGGGAATAAAGCATCGGGTGAGTAAGTTTATTGTCAGGGCCGGAAACAGTCATAATATGCTCCTTTCGTTCTCATCGGGAGATATAAAATCCATCTGAAATCGTTTAATCCTCAGCTTTCCCCCGCGAGAAAAGACGAGGAAAGCATTCGAATATTTTAATATTAAGCGGCTATTTTGCAGGTTTGCCTTTTTCCAGAATCTCCATGGTCTCGCCCTTCAGGAAAGGGGCGTCATACTCGCCCTTCCCTTCAGTCTTGTATTTCTTGATGCCGGCACTTTTCGTTTTAACACGGATAATATCCCCGGCGGCGGCTGCTTGTTTTTCAGCGAAGGTTACTGTCACGATATTATCCAAGTAGCCGAACACATCATCCTTCCGTGTCGCCATGAGAATACTTTTTTCATCCAGGGTCTGCGTTACCTTTCCCGTTACGGTCACCGGTGCACCTTCAGGATATTGCTTAGCCATGGCCTTATCGTAGTTCAACTCATTGGCCTCCGGCGTAGAAGCATCCTTGGGAGCAGTTGCGGATGCGGCTTTTTGCGGCGCATTTGCCGCCGTGGGAGACTCACTCTTTTGGCAACCGAAAAACAGGACTGTTGCCATCAACAAGAGCAATAAGGATGTAAGAAAATGTAGCGACCGTTTTTCCCCTGCCTGGTTTTTTCTGCCAATCCTGAGATTAAACATCATCATCCTCCTGAATATTATTTACGCGATTGATATCGCATATATGCAATTAGCAGGCCTTATCTTCTTCATGGACAGAAAAATGAGATAAACGACAAAAAGAGGACGAGTTCTGTTACAAGAAACAGTTATTTTGCAGCATAAGCCATCGGATATCTATCGAGCGGTAAAACCGGTTTGACATTTCAAAGAAAAATGATAGCTTGTCGCGAGATTCAGAAAATCACAATTTCAATCATCTCCTTCAGTATTGTATTGCAGTTAGCCGCAACAACCTGTGTACAGGAGGAAAGGCATGGAAAGCAGGGAAAGAGTGAAACCGGAGGACTTGATCCATTTCTACCGGATGATCCTGGATCATATTCAAAATGGCATCATGATTACGGACCCGGACGGGAAAGTGATCTTCTTCAGCAAAACCTATGGAGATTTCCTCGGCGTCGATCCCAGTGATGTCATCGGTAAGCATTGCCGTAAAGTCATTGAGAACTCACGCATGGAAATAGTTGCTCAAACCGGCATTGCCGAAATCAACCAGGCCCACCGCATCAAAGGTCAGGACATGATCGTCCAGCGTATCCCGATTGAACAGAATGGAAAAGTGGTCGCTGTCTTCGGGCAGGTGATGTTCAAGGATATCCGGGATCTCCAGAGTCTGGCCCGAAAGCTGAACATGCTGGAATCAAAAGTTGCCCTCTATGAAAAGGAACTGATCAGCCTGAGATCATCCAAATACACCATAAACAACATCATCGGCCGCAGCGACAAGATCGTACAGGTGAAACAGATGGCCCTTCGCGCCGCCCTGTCGAACGCCCCCGTTCTTCTCATGGGAGAAAGCGGTACGGGCAAGGAATTATTTGCCCATGCTATTCATCATGCCGGTGAACGCCGCCCCTTCCCCTTCGTACGCTTGAATTGCGCTGCAATTCCCAGGGATTTGCTGGAGGCGGAATTATTCGGTTATGAAGCGGGGGCCTATACCGGAGCCGGCCATAAGGGAAAACCGGGGAAATTTGAACTGGCCCATCAAGGATCCATTTTCCTGGATGAAATCAGCGACCTGCCCATCGACATGCAGCCCAAGCTCCTGCGCGTCCTGGAGGAAAAGGAGATGGAACGAATCGGCGGGAACCGGATGAACAAGAGTGACTTTCGCCTCATTGCCGCCACCCATGAAAACCTCGAACATATGGTTGAAGCAAAAAAATTCCGTAAGGATTTATTCTTCAGGTTAAACGTGATTCCTATCTCTATTCCCCCCTTGCGGGAGCGGAAAGAGGATATCCCCCTGATTGCCGAACACCTCCTGAAAAATCTTAATAAAGAGCTGGGTACTCACGTCCTTAACATTTCCCCGGCTGTCATGGATATATTTCAAAACAGCCGCTGGCCGGGTAATGTCAGGGAGTTGGCCAACGTCCTGGAAAGAGTTCTTCATGCCATAGACGGCGATACCATCGAGATCGGTCATCTCCCGCTTTTCTTGCAGACCCGGGCAGAAGAACAGACCAACTATCGCACCACCCTGCTCAAGGGCCTCAAGGAAGATACCGAAAGAGAAGCCATGATTCACGCCATGCGGATCGCAAATAACAATAAAAGCAAGGCCGCCAAGCTGCTGGGCATCCACAGGACGGCCCTCTACAAAAAAATGAAAAAAGCGCAAGACCGCATAAATTGATCACTCCTGCCTGTGTGTAGCCAATTATCTACATGTATATAATTGGCTACAAGATTATCAAAATATTGTATTCATTAGCATATTACAAAGCGCACCGATAAATGAATACTTAAAGCTACACTTCTCAAAAAACCACAGGGGCCTAATGCTAATGGCCTCGTAAAAAGACTCCCACACCGTCAACCCGGCGGATAGCCGGATCCGGAAACAATTTTAAACCCGGATCCCGTCCTGCGCCGAGAGGACAAATCCGAGAAGGTCTCGACTTTTTGGGGTTGCATCATTTTGAAAAACAACCACATAAACAGATCATCTCATATTCCTCGCACAGCTTGGTATGTTCCTTGCTCTTATTGGGATATCATACATATGACATGACTCGGGCCGGTCGTCCAAAAGAACTAATTGAAGTGACATTTTAAGATATATCGGGACCTGCAGAACACTGGGGAGATTATCACCGCTTCTATGGACAAAAACATAGAGAGAGTGGGCATCATCGGAACGGGTATTCTGGGCACGCAGATTGCGTTACTGGCTTCCTATGCGGGCAATGACGTTAAGGTATACGACCCGGTTGAGGGGGCCTTCGCCGTGACCTGTGATATTCTATATCAGGACCTGAAGACAAAGAGCGTCAAACCATTTATACCTTGGAACCGGTGGCCGGCATGCAAAAATGCCGTCCGGCAGGCGGCCGATCTGGAAGAAGCCGTCAGGGAGGCCGACCTGATTATCGAAGCTGTTCTTGAAAACCTGGATTTGAAACGAAAGGTTTTTGAAGAGATTGGCCGGTATGCTCAGCCCGGCTCGATCATGGCCACTGCCAGTTCCTCCCTGCCGGTCTCCAGCATGGCATCTGCCGGCGGACGTCCTGAACATTGCCTGAATCTCCACTTCTACTTCCCCCTCCAGGGGGTGAATGTCGTCGATATTATGGGCGACTCGCAAACCTTTCCATCAGTTATGGCCAAAGGCGCACAATGGGTCCGCTCCCTGGGTTGCCTGCCCCTTCACGTTAAAAAAGAAATGATGGGTTTTTGCTTCAGTTCCGTCTGGCGTGCCGTCAAGCGGCAAACCCTTTATCTTTGGGCGGAAAACGTCGTCGATTATCGCGATATCGACCGGGCCTGGATGATCTTCACGGGCATGAAGGAAGGGCCCTTTGCCCTGATGGATAAGGTGGGCCTTGATCTGGTCTACGATATCGAAACGGTCTATTATCAGGAGTCCAATAACCCTGAAGACAGGCCTCCCGCAATGCTTCAAGAAAAAATCAAGAAAGGAGAACTAGGCGTTAAAAGCGGAAAAGGATTCTATAGATACCCCAAACCGGAATTCCTCCGGCCTGACTTTCTTAATCCCCCTTAATAAAAATATCTTACACCGAATAAACAGGGGCCGGAGACCAAAACAGCTTTGACTATGGAAGGGATTTAAACGTTTATTTTCAATACAAACCATGAGGGAGGGTGAATTTTTATGGAGATTTATCAATTTGCAGTATTGATTTTAGGTTTGGGCCTGCTCATGTGGTCGGCCATGCGGGGTTTCGGCGTCATCGTCCTGGCTCCCGTATGCGCCATCGTGATTGCCGTCTTGAGCGGTATGCCCGCATTGCCGGCATACCTGACCACCTTTATGACAGGGGCGGTCGGTTATGTGAAAAACTTCTTTCCCATGTTCCTGGGCGGCGCCGTTTTGGGAAGAATCCTTCAGGATACAGGCGCCGCGGAGTCGATTGCCCGCTGGATCATCAAGACCATCGGGGCCAGGTTTGCCATGCTGGCCGTTGTCCTGGCCTGCGCCGTTCTGACCTACGGCGGTGTCAGCC
Organism: uncultured Syntrophaceae bacterium; assembly: GCA_964492965.1. Classification (GTDB taxonomy): domain Bacteria; phylum Desulfobacterota; class Syntrophia; order Syntrophales; family UBA8958; genus CAZBME01. The sequence continues at coordinate 5,113 of CAZBME010000037.1, forward strand.
TGTTTGTCGTCGTTTTCACGATTTACCCCCTGGCCCTGTCCATCTTCAAGGAGGCCAATATTCCCAAACACCTGATCGCGGGAGCCATCGCCCTGGGTTCTTTCTCATTCACCATGGCGGCCTTCCCCGGAAGCCCCCAGATCCAGAACATCATCCCGACCAAATATTTCGGGACGGATGCTATGGCAGCGCCCATTACCGGTCTTGTGGCGGGCTTCATCATGTGGGGTATCGGACAGTGGTATCTGGAGAAAAAGGTGAAGCAGTTTGCCGCGGAAGGCAGGGGTTTCATCGCCGGCCCGACTGATTACATTCCGCCTGAGGATGCCGATCTTCCCAATCCCATTGTTTCCATTCTGCCTTTGGTCCTCACCGTTTTCGTGCTCAATGGATTGAAACAGGACGTTACTTTGGCCCTGGCATGCGGTATTGCTCTGTCCCTTATCCTCTTCTGGAAGCGCATTACCAGCCTTATGGATACGCTGGAAAAAGGGGCGACAGAAGCGACGATTGCCATGTTTAATACGGCATCGGTGGTGGGTTTCGGCTCCGTTGTCGCCGCATCCCCCGGATTTGCATCCCTGAAAAGCCTCGTGCTGAATATCCCCGGTAACCCCCTCATCAGCCTTTCCGTGGCGACGAATGCCCTGGCCGGTGTTTCCGGATCAGCTTCCGGCGGGTTGACCATTGCCCTCAATGCCCTGGCCAAAACCTATCTGGATATGGGCGTGAACCCGCAATTGGCCCACCGGATCTCCACCATTGCTTGCGGTGCTTTGGATACGCTGCCTCATAACGGCGCCATCATCACCCTGTTCAAGGTTGTGGGAACCAATCACAAAGAGGCCTATGGGGACATCATGTGGGTCTCCATCTGGAACCAGTTGGCAGCGAACGCCGTGGCTATCGGTGTCGGTGCATTCCTTCTGGCAATAGGTTCAACGATACTGTAGGCTGATCCTCAAAAGCCGCTCGGGTGCAACCATCCCGGTTGCACCCGACTTTAAATTTCTGGGATTGTTTAAACAATCCGGAGCGTATGTTTTATGGACATTAAATGGATTTATTTTTTCCTGTTCATTATAGGCTGTGTGTTTTCTTACGCCTCCTATGCGGATTCGCCGCGAAAGAAGATTTACCGGGTCATCGCCATATCGATCGTCATTTTTATTTTTATACTCGCTAAGTTCGGCCAAATATGACGTCCTTTGCGAACCTTACATAAAAGCACTATTCCTGCTTTGATCCATCGCCGTTCGCAACAGTCATGGATCATGCCGTGAATGAAGCGATTGACCTGACCCTAACATTTGTTATAGAAAGTAGCGTTTAAAACAGCGCCTGGAATATATGAAAGAGGAGATTGGTTTCATGGAAATTAAAGATGTTCATAGTTTAACGATTGAAAAGGTATCCGAACAGACACAAACCCACGTGGAAAGCGGCTTAACCGAAAAGGAGGCCAAAGACCGTTTTCAGAAACACGGCGCCAATGAGCTGACGGAAAAACCGCGTCCGGGTTTTCTTGCCATGCTTCTCGGTCAATTCAACAACTTCCTGGTCATCATCCTGATCGTGGCAGCCGTTGTCTCATTCCTTCTGGGAGAGGTTATAGATGCTATCGCCATTATGGTGATTGTCGTTTTGAATGCCGTTGTGGGCGTCATTCAGGAATCAAAGGCCGAAGCCGCCCTGGCAGCCTTGCAGAAAATGGCTGCACCCAACGCCCAGGTCATCAGGGACGGCTATCAAGTGTCAATACCTTCACGGGAATTGGTTGTCGGGGATATTGTCCTGATCGAAGCGGGAAACTATATTCCCGGGGACATGCGCCTGGTGGAGAGCATGAACCTGAAAGTTGAGGAAGCATCTCTGACGGGTGAATCCGTCCCTGTGGAAAAAACGGCGGGCGTCGTACTGGATAAAGATATTCCCCTGGGCGACCGCAGGAATTCCACCTTCATGAGCACTGTCGTCACCTATGGACGGGGAAAAGGCATCGTCACGGGAACGGGCATGAACACGCAGATTGGACTCATTGCCGAAATGCTCCAATCCTATGGGGATGAACAAACGCCCCTGCAAGCCAAACTGGACCAACTGGCCAAGGTTCTGGGCACCGCATGCCTGGTCATCTGCGGTCTTATCTTCATATATGGCATCATCAGGGACACGAATGTCACCACCATTCTAACCGACGGTTTCGCCGCCTACTTCAGGAACGAACAGAAGGATATCATCGAACTGTTCATGACTGCCGTAAGCCTTGCCATTGCAGCCATCCCGGAAGGCTTGCCGGCTGTCGTCACCATTTGTCTCGCTTTAGGGATGCAGCGCATGATCCGCCGCCATGCCTTGATTCGCAAGCTTCCGGCGGTGGAAACCCTGGGCTGCGCCACAGTAATTTGCTCCGATAAAACGGGAACCCTCACCCAGAA
>CAZBME010000037.1:7650-42290 GCA_964492965.1 uncultured Syntrophaceae bacterium
CGCATGTCCACCCTTCACCGAGCCCAGTCTTCAGAAGGCGATTTCGTCTTCGACTACCCCGAAACGATCGCTTTTGTAAAAGGCGCGCCCGATATCGTCCTTGATCTTTGCGATCAGATCATCATCGATGGAAAAACGGTTTCCCTTTCTTCCGAAAAAAAGAAGGAGGTTCTGGGGATCAATCAGGGCATGGCAAGGCAGGCCCTTCGGGTCTTGGGGATAGCCTATCGCCCCATGGACTGCATTCCTGAGGACTGCACACCCGATAATGTTGAGAAGGGATTGATTTTCGCCGGGCTCATGGGAATGATCGACCCTGCCAGACCGGAGGTGAAAGACGCCATCAGGATTGCCCATGGGGCAGGCCTTAAATGCGTCATGGTCACCGGTGACTACAAGGATACCGCCGAGGCCATCGCCGGGGAAATCGGTTTGCTGACACCGGGCGGACGGGTCATTACGGGTATGGAGTTGGACCAGACCAACGACGAACAAATGGCTGCCATCATCAATGACATTGATGTCTGCTGCCGGGTTTCACCCCAGAACAAGACTAAGATAGTGGATGCCTTCAAGGCAAAAGGGCATGTCGTGGCCATGACGGGTGACGGCGTCAATGATGCCCCGGCCCTCAAACGGGCCAATATAGGCATCGCGATGGGCATCACGGGAACGGATGTATCCAAGGAAACAGCGGACATGGTCCTGACGGACGACAATTTTGCCAGCATTATCGCCGCTATTGAAGAAGGACGCATCATCTACTCGAATATCAGGAAATTTATTTTCTACTTGATTTCCTGCAATATCGGAGAAATTTTGATCATTTTCCTGGCGATGCTCTTTGGATGGCCGATTCCCCTGCGGCCTGTCCAGCTGCTGATGATGAATCTCGTGACCGACGGAGCGCCCGCACTGGCCTTGGGCATGGAAAAAGGTGACCCGGATATCATGAAACGACCTCCCCGGCCCACAAAAGAACCGGTCATTAATAAAGAAATGCAGCTGAGCATGATCATTCAGTCTGTCGTGATGGCAATAGGCGTCTTGGCGGCTTTTTATATCGGGCTTCAGTTGTATCCCGAAAACACGGAAAGAGCGCAAACAATGGCCTTCGTGACCATCAGCGTATCGCAGCTGTTCATGGCCGTAACATCACGTTCCGATCGCTTCAGCGTTTTTTCTATCGGCCTGTTTTCAAATAAATGGATGATCTGGGCGTTTTGCGGTTCAGCCTTGCTGATTCTCCTCACCGTTTATGTCCCAATCCTGAATCCGATCTTCGATACGGTGCCCTTAAGTCTGGGAGACTGGATTATCTCGGCCCCATTTATTTTGATGCCGGCGGCTTCCGCGGAAATTGCCAAAATATTCCTCAGACGAAAGACCGCGAAGATGGCGATTTAGGCGGGTAGCGTATAATTTGCAGGGTTATCATTGATGATGCATAAAGAACACATATGTCGTCAGCGGTATCATGAATCCATGACGGTGTGAATAACAAGAGAAGAAAGGAGCAAGCAAATGGAAACCATTCCCAAGGACATGTTTGAAGTCAATGATATCGTCAAGAGATATTCAAACATCCACAACGAATTTTTCAAGTCTTCATGGCTGAAATTTATTCCCGGCCTGGCAAAGCCGATTGACTATGGCAAACACTTCAAGAACCTGTCAACCCTTTCGGAAAGGTTACAGAGGATCGAAAACTCACTCAAGGCGGATAATGAGTTCGAAAGTCCCTTTGGCAACTATGTTCATGGCCTGCTGGAGACGGTTCTTTTCCTCCAGGACATGGGCAAAAAACTTCTCGATAAAAGCCAGGGGGCGTCGAGCTACACGGATCAGGCCTATAAGGATGATACGGACAAATATTACAAGCTGGCGGCAGACTACAGAAGCCTGGCATCTGTGTTTAATAAAACCCTGGCCATGGACTGACGGAACGGGGAATCACCCTGTTGCGGAAAAGGGGAGTTTTCAAATTTCTTTGGGACATAGGACAAACCGATACCGTGGCTGTGGGGATATTGTATTCCCCATGGCCATTGGTCCGTTTGTCTGAGCTTTCCACTTATTATAGACCCCATCTCCCCATCGAATGAAGAAGAGGAATACCTTTATAAGGATTGCCGGATAAAAATTACGGCCAGCCTCGGCGTACACAAATTTCTCGGTAAAATGGGCTCCCCTGATACGCTTCTGGAAATAACGGACGAGGCCCGTTACAAAGCCAAAGAAACCGGCCATAATCATGTTTTTTCAGTATAATCAGCTATTCCCAGTCAGTCGACGTTCTCGCACTTCTCCCCACTGAGGAAATTCGACACACTCTGGAGATACTCCGATAAAAGCTGTTTGCTCACAACGAAGATGTGGCCGATGTTCTTTTCAATCGTCCGGTTCAAGCCGCTCCGGGTAATGGAAATATTGCCCTTTTGAGTGAGTCCCCATATCTGGCTTGCAATGCAGGATCCGGGAGGCGCAATGGGATCCCGTGTCCCCCGGTAATCGAAGATCTGAACGCCGCCCTTTCGCAAGGCATCCATCTTGACAGGCTTGCCATCCAGCACCGGATTTGTTGAAGGCAGGCAGAATTTCCCTTCAAATAGTTCATTGCCGAGAAAAAATTTCTGCACCCACTCCCTGTGCGCCTTTGCCGGAAACTTTGTCCCGTGTGTCAGCCAATATAGAAATGGCGCCGCATCTTCAATGGCATCAGGGTAGATGGCCCGCCCGTAAAAACCTGTCAGAACGGTGTAATGGACTCCCGGCTGTATATCGTTCATCCCGAAATCAATCATCTGTGGCGGAATGTTTACGTTTCCAAAAAGCTCTTCCATAAGATGGGGGTCATAATTCTGGTTCAGAAACGACCTCATGACGCCCTGACCGCTGTCCCCGTCATCAAATGTCACCGGAGCCGCCATCAAGGCAATTTTTGTGACATCCATCTTTTCCTTTTTCGCCAAACGTTCCTCCGCCCGCCTGGCAAGGTATGCCACAATGATCGTCCCCCCCATACAATAACCCATGGCATAGATTTTCGCCCTGGGGTGCCTCTTCTTGATGATATCGAAATTATGATCCTGGACGGTCTTGGCATAGAAATCAAAACCAAGGGCGGTATCATCCGGGCCCGCATCCCCGTAATCGACCATATATATCTCATAGCCCTCTTTCAGCAGGCCCTCGACAACGGATTTGCCTTCCGCCAAATCGAATAATTCCGGTTTGTTGATCAGGGGGGTGGAAACATACAGCACGTTGCCGTTAGGCTTGATCCCCTTGGGCAGGCGATAATGCCGCATCTTCACATGCTGGATTGCGGAACCTTCAACAAGCTCATACCTGGAACACCCGATCACGCCATGGGTAAATCTTTCTGCATATTCCTTGGGATCGAAGGCATTGGCCTTGTGAAGACACTCAAAGCGAAAGCGGTTTTCCTTCAGATAGGCCTCAAATGTCAGCGTATCCGTGCCGTCGGCATTTTTTCTCATGAAAGGCAGGGGGGCGCCTTCCAGAGGTGTTTCCGTAATTACCACGAGCAGGCACTTCAGGAGCTCCTTCATGGCCCTGAGCCTGGTCAGTCCCAGGGAGTTGTAATGATATTCCATCTGGGCGAATTCCTGGATATACTCTTTGAGAATCTTTTGCCCTTCTGCGGTAGAGCAAGTGCGAAACGCCTTCTCCCGGTCGAAATGGTCGTCCTTGATAAAATAGTCACACAATTGGTAAAGAAGCCTGGCATAATTCTTATAGATCCAGCCGTTCATATCCCTGAAGATATCGGGCTCACGCCCGGATCGCACGGAAAGTCTGGCATGGGCCTTGATAGGCTCCAGGAGGAAGGCGTTCAGAAACGTCTTCTGAAGGCTTGCCATCATGGAATAGGGACCGAATATGGAATAGCATTTCGCTATGTCATCAAGAATCTCCCGATACTGGAAAAGCGCTTTGGTTTGCGCTCCGCCGATCCTGCTTTTCCACGGCAAGGCCGTCAAAAGCCCTTCCCGGTTATCGGCAGGCGTGACCCCCATAAGACTCAACAGCGCCGTTGATGATATCCTCTCACCGCTTTCCATCGTGTCCTCCTTTCTCTCCATGATGACCATTCATCAATGCGATTAGTTTAAAAGAACTATTCCCAATGTCAATGAGAACTTTTGACTTCTGCAATAATTTTTAATGTAATTACAGCATTATTCCCGGTCTCTGCCGGATGGCCGTTCGCCGGGAAACACTTATGGCAACGACTACCGCCTATCTGCCTCGATATTGTTCAGAAAATGGTCCAGATGTTCAAGCAGGCGCGGAAACAAAGGGTTATAGCTCAGGCGTCGCAGCGTCATGGCGTCTAGATTGGCATTTGTTATTTCTCCCTGCCATAGGTCGCCCTCGCGGAGGCATGAGGCTCTTTTGCCCCGGTCTCCCAGGTAGTGCAGGCAACTCCTGTATCCTCCTTTTCGGCCATAATGGGGATCATCTGGCGGAATAGTGATGGAAATATGTGAAAAATCAATAATTTTCATCTGGGGCAGATAGCTGTTTTCGCAGAGGATACGTCCCCCGTTATTTCCTTGAATCCGGGACGGATTCTTCGTGTAAAGGACAACCATATTCCGGTCTGATGTTGCAAATCGGGTCAACACATCGAGCGTCCGGGAGGCATCGACCGTCAGGTCGTCTTCACTGAATGCGGCAAAGACGGGCATACGCAGACGTTTCCCTGCATCCAGCCCGGCATCGACTTCTCCTGTCAACTGATATATCTGGTAGGCTGCATTGGCCGTGAAGGACTCGTACTTGGCATAGTCCACATCATCTCGAGGGGGCCCGATCCAGTCCGTAAAACCGCTAAGGATACCTGCCAGGACTACCAATTTCTCTTTTACAGCCAGCGCGGGGGCAAACAGGAAAAGGCCCTTCACCTCACGGTCCTGCAAGGCATGCAGAACGCTCAGTGTCCCTCCCGTTGAGAAACCTCCCACGTAAACATTCTCCACATCAACCTTAAGCGTGCGGACCCCATAGGACGCGGCCTTGATCCATTCCCTATATGTGACATTGAGAAGATCTCCGGGAACCGTTCCATGCCCGGGCAATAAAATCGCCCGCACAAGAAAACCCCTTGACTGAAGATGCCGGGCAATCGGCTGGATCAGATAGGGAGAATCGGAAAGACCATGAATGAGCAGAACGCCCTTTTTATATTTGCCTTGCGGCGTCTTCGGGAAAGTGGTTTCGTCGGGTTTCCATTCAAAGGGGGCATTCGCCCTGAGGACCGTTTCCCGGTTGACGTCATTGAGGTCCACCCGGGCCTTTTCAATCATGATGCGGGTTTCGTGGATATAGGCGGCAAAGGATTCTTCAGCGGGAAATGAAAAGGCCGAATTCAGCCCTGATTCCTGAAGCCTCGGCGCCACATTCGCACAGCTCAAAGTCAGCATACAAACCGACAGCAAAAAGCAGAAAAGAAATCTCCGATTAAGCATCATGCTTCGATGACCTCCCCGTTTGATGACCATTTGCAGGGTGTTGAGAAACGCCGTTCAATCCATCATCATATCCATTCCTTTCTCATACTCCCTTATGTCAATGGAAGGAAAAGATTCAATGCCATTGACTTAAGCACCTCAGCACGCCTCTTTTCTAAAGAGGGGTTGGGGGAGATTTTACGGAAAGCCATAAAAATCGCCCCGGCATCCTCCTTTATAAAGAGGGGTATAAAAGATAATAATGGTTCATCCGGTTGATGCATACGATTGAACTGGTCAATCTGTTTAATGGAGCCTTTGTTTCCGGAAGAAGCAAAGGCTCCGCCTACCTGCTTTTCAGTGGTCGGTGATTATTTGCGAAATGAAGATTGCGGATCGGAAGGAACGCCTGGATCTACCAGAGCCGGATTTATCGGCGATTGGCTGATCCAGGCGTTGAACCTAGGCTTGAAGCGACGCTTCGCATGGCCTCAAGCCTTATTGTTACAGCTTACGAACATTCTCAGCAGCAGGACCCTTAGCGCCTTGAACAACATCAAAACTGACACGCTCTCCCTCGGCCAGCGATTTAAAACCTTCTCCCTGTATCGCGGAATGATGTACGAATAGGTCCTTGCCACCGTCCTGCTCTATAAAACCAAACCCCTTTGAATCATTAAACCACTTAACTTTTCCTTCCGGCATCTTTCATCCTCCTTTGTTTTGGGTTTATCCGTGGAGCCATTTATAATACTAGGGTGAGTATGAATAATTATTTCTAAAAATGCAAGATTATTCCCTGTCCTTTTCAGGTACGGATTGCCATCGAAATAACCACCTTTTCATGACTCTTCGATCTGTAGATAACCGTATGCATGAGCCGGATGAACCCTTTTTTGAATTACACGCCCATCATTTAAGCTTGATTATTGCTGAATTTCTAACTATTTTCACGAAGCTTCAAAACGAAAGGGCAAACAGATACGGGGAAATCGCGGATGAAAACAAACCAACAAGACCGGCAGTTCAATGGTTTTTCTGAAAAGGCCTTGCAGTTTCTGCGCGACGTCAAGGAAAACAACTGCAAACAATGGTATGAACGGCATAAACCGGGTTATTATGAATATCTGCTCCATCCGTTTCAGGATCTCGTCGGGGATTTAAGCACCGCCATGATCACCATCGACCCTTATATCGTAACGGTTCCGGCCGTGGATAAAACCATCTCCAGGATCTATCGGGATACCCGGTTTTCCAGGGACAAATCGCGATATCGCGACACGATGTGGCTCATTTTCAGGCGTTCCCACAAGGAATGGACACAAACCCCGGTGTTCTACTTTGAAATAACCCCCGATGGGTATCGCTACGGGATGGGATTCTATAGCGCCCTGCCGGCAACCATGGCGCTGTTCCGCCAAAAGATCGACAAAAACCCGCAATCCTTCCTGAAGGCCATATCATTCTACAGGCAGGCTGCGCCCTTTGTCCTGGAAGGAGAAAAATATAAACGCCTTTTCAAACCGGATCAACCGGCAGCCATTCAGGAGTGGTATCAAAGAAAGAGTTTCTACCTGACCTGCCAAAGGCCTGTAGACGCCCGCCTGTTCGGCCCGGCACTGACGGATGATCTTATACACGGGTTTACCATGCTGGCGCCCCTTTATAGGTTTTTGCAATCAATTTAATAAGCCGACACAGGGGCATTCAAATTCAATGGGAATTGCCTGAGACATAGCCATTATCGTCATGGCTTTATAAGTAAGGTGTGACCTATGTTGTGCAGCCGGAATTTGAAGCAAGCCTGGAAATCGTCAATCAATCATTCATCCACCTCGGTATTCCCGACGAACAGTTGAAACAACTGACGAACGAGGCGCAACAAGATCTTTATGGATCGCTGACCAATCGATGAAGAAGGTCATGGGTCGCATCAGGCGCGAACCAGGTCCCGATTATACCTCATCAGCCGCTCAGGACCTCCCTGATTTTCTGAGACAGGTCGCCAAACCGGAAAGGCTTTTGCAGAAATGACCGCACCCCCCGTTCCATGATCTCCGTTGCCTTTTCATTCAGGCTATAACCGCTCGAAAGGATGACCTTGACGTCGGGATTGACGGCTTTGAGACGGTCAAAGGCTTTGCCGCCGCCGATTCCCGGCATGATCATGTCCATGATGACCAGATCGATCCGGTCCCGCTTCGACTGATAGATCTCTACGGCCTCCTCGCCGCTACCGGCAATAATAACCTTGTAGCCCAACGTTTCCAGTATTTCGCCCGTTACATCCCTGATCGTCTTTTCATCATCGACAAGGAGAATCGTTTCTTTCCCCGGCATCAGCTCCGGGACATTATGTTCCTGTCCGATGGCCTGCTTTTCCGAAGCCGGGAGGTAGATGCTGAACGTCGTACCGTGGCCTTTCTCGCTATAGACATTGATGATCCCCCCGTGTCCCTTGAAGATGCCGTAAGTTGATGCCAGCCCAAGCCCTGTGCCCCGCCCCATACCTTTTGTTGTAAAAAAGGGATCGAAGACCCGCTGCCTGGTATGCTCATCCATCCCCACGCCCGTATCCGTCACCGAAATTTTAACATAGGGGCCAGGTTTGACTACGTAAGGTTTCAGGTATGATTCGTCCAGGAACACGTTCACCGTTTCCAGATAGAGCCCGCCACCGCCGGGCATGGCCTGCCAGGCATTTACAAACAGGTTGAGAAGGGCTTGCTCGATCTGATTCCTGTCAACCTCTACCGTCCAGATCTTCGGCTCATATTTCTCATGAATCTGGATTTCCTTTTTCGTTCTTCCAAACATCACGGCTATTCTGGCGATTAATTCATTCAAATCTGTTGCTTTTACTTCATAGCGACCGGCCTGGGCATACCCCAACAGTTGCCTTGCGAGATCAGCACCGCTTTGAACCTGATTCTCTATCGACTTCAGTTTCGCGTAGTGGGGATGCGAGGGATCCATTCCCAGTAACATGAGGGAGCTATTGCCCTGAATACCCATGAGAAGATTGTTGAAATCATGGGCTATGCCTCCCGCCAGTGTTCCGATGGCCTCCATTTTTTGCGCCTGCTGAAGTTGCCGGCTCAATTTATTCTGCTCTTCCTCCATCCGGTTACGGTCTGTCAGATCCCTGGCAATCCCACGGTAACCCCTAGGTTTGCCGAACCCATCCTGAATGAGGGACACCGATAGTTCAAACATCCTGGTTTTCCCATCCTTACACAGGACATCGGCATCATAAATCTTCTTGGGCAGGCCTGTTTGTAAAACTTCCCGGAACGCTTCGGATGCTCGGTCGGCTGCTTCCTGAGATATGTATCGATCACGGTGAGACAGCTGCATATATTCTTCCCTGGTATAACCCAGCATTCGACTGCCGATTTCATTGCAGAACATACACTTCCCGTGAAGATCATACTCGAAGCAGGCATCCGTCACATTTTCCACAAACATCCGGTATCGTTCATTTTCCTCCATCATCCGCTTTCGCTCCGTCACATCTCGCGTTATCCCACGAAATCCGATGGGTTTGCCTGCATCGTCTCGCATCAGGGAAACAGACACTTCCAATTGAACAACCGTCCCATCTTTGCGGATGATTTCATAATTAAGAACCTTCATGGGGATGCCGGTTTTATAGACCTTATTGAATGCCTGGTAGATATATTCAGCGATTTCAGGTGTTGTGTATTCGTGATAGTTTTTCCGGAGAAATTCCTCCTGGGACCACCCGTAAATTCTGCTCAACGCCTTGTTGCAGAAGGTCAGGTTTCCCCGCAGATCTACCTCAAAATAACCGTCTTCGATGCTTTCAATGATGTTACGATATCTTTCTTCGCTTTCCCGGACGGCCCTCTCCTGCGCCTCCAGCTCAGAAACACGTTGCCTGATGGTGGATACTGCATCATGAGGTTGCACTTTTGTCTTTTTATTGTCATTCATAACCAGGCCTCAGTGACATGAACGATTTTTGTATACACCTGTTATAAAATACAATTAAATCAGCAGGAGCCCAATAGTCAATAGGGCCGAATAAATATCAAGAGGTATTTACATTATATCTTCAATTAAATAGCAGGGTTTCATAACCGTGCGTCACCCGATCCATCCTGCTTATCCGGCATCCAATTCTTGCCGTTTAGCGCTCTGGCGACCATCATACCGGCAACATTATCGCCTACGGCATTCACCATGGTAGCAGGAGGGTCGATGAGGGCGCCGATCATGGTGATCACAGGAAAGGCCTCCAGGGGGAATCCATACAGAGAGATAATCAGGATTTCTCCAATGACACCGCCACCGGGAATACCGGAAACGACCGTTCCGGCCAGAATGGCGATGCCGACGGCCGTCACCATGGTAGCGGGACCTGAAAAATCCAGATGAAAGATGCCGAACAGAAAGGCAATCTTCAAAACAGCGCCCAGACAGGAGCCATCCATGTGTATCGTAGCGCCGATGGGGATGATGACCTCGCTGATATCCCTCGGGATGCCCGTTTTATTCGCGGCTTCAAGATTCGAGGGAATCGCGGCAACGCTGCTTCCCGTCGCCAGGGCCGTCAAGGCGGGCGGGATAATATTCCGCCAGAAAGTACGGACCCCGGCCCCGGCAGCGGCGAAATAAGCATAGACGGAAAAGCCGATAAAGAAATAGAGAATCGCAATCGGATAATACAAGGCCATGGCCCGAAAATAGGAGCCTAAAAGATCGGACCCGTAAACGCCGATAAAGTTGGCGAAATAGGCGCAAAGGCCAATAGGGGCGTAGTACATGACAAAGGCGATGACCTTCATCATCACCTCGTTGGCTGATGTCAGAAAATCGGCGAATACCCGTCCTTTTCCTCCAGAAGCCGATGTACCCAGACCGACGAGAATAGCAAAAACAATCAAGGCCAACATGTTTCTTTTTGAAAGGAGTTCGGGAAAATCCGGCGCCGTAAACGCCTTGACGATCTGCTCGGAGGTCTTGAACTGATCGATCTGCACGCCGGCCTTCAAGTCGATGGCAACACCTGCTGCGGGCGGGACAAGCCTGACACCGACAATCATGATGACCGAGGCGATAACGCCCGTCAGAATAAAAACGATGAGCATGCAGGACATGATTCGGCCGAGTCGTTTCCGGTTCGACATGCCCGCCACAGCCGAGGCAATGGAAAAAAAGACCAGAGGAACAATGGCTGTAAAGAGGAGATTCAAAAAGACGTCGCCGAAGGGCTTGAGGACAGCAGCATCTTTCCCGAAGTTGATCCCGATGACGGAACCGAGGGCAACGGCAAAGAGGAGTAATAACGAAAATCCGTATGATTTAAATATTTTAAATAATTTAGCAGTCACGGGTCATTCCCTGGAGTACGATCGTCCGGCGAGTCGGATCTTTCGTTATAAAGAATGACGTTTATTGATTTATGTCAAGGATTTTATCTACGGAAACGCTATCCTCATAAAAAACTGCAGGAGCATATATCTATGAACCCGATTGAAGAACTTAAACATGAACATCAGATTATCCTGATGGTACTGAAAGGCGCCAGAAGACAGGCCGAAAGTGATCCGGATATCCCGGTGGTGGAAGAGATGCTCGACTTTTTCAGGAATTTCGCAGACAAATGCCATCACGCCAAGGAAGAGCGGCTTCTTTTCAAAAAGATGGAGGAACGAGGATTTGCATCAGAAAGTGGTCCCATTGCCGTTATGCTGCACGAGCACAACCTGGGCCGTGCTTTTCTGAAAGCCGTTGCCGAGGGAATCGCCGCCATGAAGGCCGGTGACGACGGAGGAAAATCAGCCGTCAGGAATGGATTAGGACAATATGCGGTTCTGTTGGACTCCCATATTTACAAAGAGGATCATATGCTCTACCCGATGGCGGAAAAGGTTTTTACTCCGGAAGACCATGAGGAACTGGCCAGGGCCTTTGAAAAGGTGGAGAAGGAGGAAATAGGCATGGCCATTCATGAGAAATATCATGAAATGGCCCATCGCCTGAGGGTTCATCTATAAGCGCTGAAATCGACGCCCCGGATACGCCCCCGCTCATTGAACCAGTCGTCTTCCGTAAAAGGCGGCGTTCTCGATTCGGTCTGCTCTCTGTGGATGAGCTTTATGGCGTCTGCCGGACAGGTGCTGATACAGAGGCCGCAGCCAATGCAACGATCCGGCCCGATGCGATAGACGTCTCCATCCTCATGAACGGCTTGTACCTGACAGCGTTCATCGGCGCAAACACCGCAGCCGGTGCATGCCTCGGGATCTATCTCGGCGTAATAATGTGAATTGATCACCTGAGAGGCCGGTATCCGCAAATCGTTGATGGCATTCAGGACGCCGCAGCAGCAACCGCAACAGTTGCAGATATAAATCTGTCCGACCTGGACATTCGCCGTCAGGTGAACCAGTCCGGCTTCCTCCGTTTCTTTCAACAGCGCGTAGGCCTCTTGCCGCGTGAGCACCCGCCCGCGGGGGGCATTATCGAAAACACCCGGCACCGGAGCGATGGCCAGACAGACCTCGACAGGCTTCTTGCAGGGATGGCCCAACAGTCCCTTCTCTTTTTTGCAGATGCATTCATTGGCCAGAAACGATTGACCGTTCTCGATAATCGCGGACACCCTTTCATAGGGCAACGCCTCCTGATGAACGGGGATGGCCTCCTCGATGGCCAGCGTCTGCATCAGTTGGGGATTTTGCGAAAAGAACTGTTTCCCGAATGCCGGCTGATATATTTCACTGAGTTCAGCGAATTCCTTGTCCATGCGGCCCAACTGAAATTCATAAATGCCGAAAACCCAGGGCAGCATCCGGAAGAAGCGGTTCTCGCCCAAGGCGATCATGAAGATCTGCCCCTGATCCGCCATGAGAGCCAGCATGTCCTCAAGGCCATCCTGCGGGCGCCCCGACCTTTTTGCAATATCCGCTGCCTCTTCAAAGGTCAGCCTCAAATCACAGAAAAGCTCAGCCTGCTCCGGCGAGAAAATTTTCTTCAGCAGTTTGATTTCCACGCCGCTTTCCGTCGCCGGAAACCCATTGGGCAATGTATCAAGAACCTTGGCCAGGCGGATATACCTGTCATCACTCATGGCGTTCCTCCAAAAACATTTTATCTTTTGAAAAACTGATTAAACTGCATGAGTATCGCCACATCACCGGAAACCTGGTATCGCTGATCCATGAAAGCCTGCTGGCCGTCCACCTTGCCGCTCATAATGTCCATCCAGAGACTGAACGGCGTCATGATCGTCAGATCCGCATGGTCTGTTCTTCCGGCTGATGGCGTTATTTTGCCGTCGGCAATCCGGAACTGGCACACCCCTTCAAGATCACCGGAAAAATCGAACTGGATCGTTGACCGGGTATCCCCGGCGCCCTGGGGGTTGAATCCCATGGCCAGCATGATCATGAAGGTTTCGATCGAATCGGGCCTGGGCACGAGCCCCTTCTCGCCAAAGTCCTTCGGCGTAATCCCTTCAGCGATACAGGTCTTCCACATGAGGTTTCCCATCATGAGCCAGGTTTTTTTGTCTTCCATAACGGGTTGCCTGACAAGAGCCATGGTTTCGGGAGAAACCGTCCCGGACGCTACAATCTCACGTCCGGCCTGCTCGGTTGCTTCAAGGATGGCTTTCGACTTGTCTGCGAAAAACGGTACGGTCAGGGTTTCAGCGCCGGACCGGTAGATTTCAGAGACAAGCGTTTGCCGGAAAATAAAATTGGCCCAGGAAGACAGCTGGTTGAAGACAGCATCATCAGGGAATCCGGCCACTGAAAGCATGACAACATCGGGCGTCTTGTGGCGAAGGGGATGATGCGTAACACCATCGCGCTCCTCAAAAAAAGGTTGGAGCACGGGAAGCGTTCTTTCGATAAAGGCCTTCAGCAAGGCATTGACCGCATAATGATAGAGCGGCGTTGCATAAATCACGAGATCCGCGGCCAGCCATTTCGGGAAAAGTTCCTGGGTCATATCGTCCTTATGCAGACACAGACCGGGCGTTTTAGTCCAGCAGGTATAACAGCCGATGCAATTCCTGATTTTCTTGTGACGCAATTCGATGACTTCCACAACCGCGCCGGCTTCCTCCATGCCTTTCACCAGATGGTTCAGCATCAATGCCGTTTTGCTTTGGCCTTCACCGCGAGGGCTTGAATTAATGGCAAGAACTTTCATTCATTTCTCCTTTCCAATGTCAGGTTACCTTCTTTTTGAATGACAACAGCTACAGCGGCGAAAACCTTCCGTCACCCGGAGATCCTCCCGCTGAAAAGCCTTTTCAGATTCATGAGTAGACCGAGATTGCCTTCGGCCAGATACGCCTTTTGCATAAAGGCATCCTGGCCACTGATATCTCCTCGTGAGATTCCCAGCCAGACATCTCCGGGCGTCCGGATGATGAGGTCCGGTTTTCCTTCAGGAACTTCCGCAATGGCGCAGACACCATTACGGATATGCAGATAGGCGTTAAAGGCATCCGGGCCGGTTACCACAAATCCGATAATCGCGGAAAGATCGCCGGCAGCTTCTTTATTCAGAAAATCGGGCATGCGGAATACCGCTTCCCGGGCAGATTCCGGCCGGGGAAGGTCTGAAGGCCCTGTATCGGTGATTTCCTGCGACATAAGCTGCTGCTCCGCCAGCGACGGCAGACCCAGCCGCTTCAGGTAATAGTCGGGAAACAGGCGATTAAAAGGAAACCCGAAACACAGAATCAGGACATTGGGAATTATGGCCCGCATCATCAGGGATGGATAAAGACTAAGAATGGCGCCAACGGCAAAGATGCCCGCCCAAACATACGTCATGATCAGGTTGATCCTGATGAATACGGGATTTCCCCAGGATTCGGGGGGCGATGCCTTTTTGGCGAAATGACAGGTAAAGGGCTCCATGCCCAGCAGGGGCGGGAAAAAGGCCGCGGAAAAGAGGCAAACAAAAACCCCGGTGGCGGCATAACGACTGATAAGTGCTCTGGCCGACTCGGGACTGATCAATAAAAAGCCGCTCACGGCAATAAAATAAACGGTAATGGCCCAATCGAAATATCCCGGTTTGTCCCAGCGGTAGGCCACCCAAAGAATTCCGATGCACCAGGCCAGCATGACAAAGGCCAGCGCCGTCATGGCCTCTGGTGCACGAGCGGGCGTCGCCCATACCTGAAAAAAAATGAGGGCCGGAAATGATGCCAGATTCAGAAAAGAAGTCTTGGCTTTACTGAGTTTCCCCGACATGTTGCATTCCCCTTTCGCCGTTATACTTTAACTCTTGCTCTCCAACGCACCGACAACCTCCGATATATTATTCACCAAATCCCTGTAAAACCTGACACCGAATTGGTAGCAGAGCGTTTGATACGGATCGGCTTTGGGCTCGATTTGAGGCCCGACGGCTTCAAGCAATCTTTGCGCTTGCCTGATAGATTCCAGATGTTGGGTTACCGAGACCAGCCGCTCCTCAGGGGAAAGGTATGAAAAGAAAAAAAGCCTTGTCAAAAATGGACTCTTAGGTTGTTCCGCGGGATAATCCATTTTCAGAGCATTGACAAAGGCCTCCCTGCCCGAGTCGGTTATCGAATAAACTTTGCGATTCGGAGCACCATCCTGGATCTCCAGCTTCATGGAGATCAACCCTTCCTTCTCCATTTTTTTCAAAGCCGGATAGATGGAGCCATAACTGAGGCCGGAAAAAAAAGAAAAGGCGAGAGAAAAATACTTCTTCAAATCATAGCCTGTCATGCTGCCATACATGAGAAGCCCCAGCAGGGTTGACCGGACATCCATAACACATCCTCAATTATATATTTGAACGATATATATCGCCTAGATATATAAATGTCAATAAAATTTTCAGTCAACCTGCATAATAAATCAGGGGCACATCACAGGGGCAAGTGATGATTAATTCATAACTTGCTTTCTAAGCAGATGTTTTAATCTTTGGATAATCCGAGTTTTCCCGGCGTGACGCCTGAAAAGATATGTGTGACAAGCTTCTTCGTTCTTTCGATGATTTTCTCGAAATACAGGCTGTTTCTCTGAATGTAATAATGAATGTCCGTATGAGAAAATTTCCGACCGCCGCCCTCAATGAAGGCCTTGAATTTTTCAGGTGAATTGAAGCGCTGGAAGAACAGTTCGCCCCAATGATTGACATACAGAATTGTGAAGTCATTGACATCCTTCATATGTCCGGACCCCTCGAAACTGATGATCACGAGCATCTGGGTCACCTTCTCCGGTTCCAGGAAGTTCTCAAAATCGATCTTAGTGATATCGAAGGTGCCGAATATCTCTTTGATCCGCTTTGCCAGGTTGTTGATTTCCTGGATCGTCATGGGCGTCGTGTTTGGCGCCATACGGACATCGATGTCACGATAGATATCATTCCAGACCAGATAAGCAACACAATAAGCGATGTCCGCACTAGCAATTACAGGCTCTCCGGCCTCACCTGCTGCCATCACCCGCCAGGACTTCTTTTCATTAACAAAGGTTAATCGTGAGAGATTCAAATTGGCAATGGGTTTATGCACTATGCCTAGTTTCTTATGCTTTCGCTCCAGGCAGGAGGCAAGTTTCCGGGCTATGATGGTCATGTCGCGGCTCGTCAAGCTGCCCATGGCATCCTTTTGATGGGACTTGATCTCCTTATAAATGTCTATGAGGAGACGGAAGATTCTTTCCCCGACTTCGATCTGCTCAGGGAAAGGCCATTCAGCAAAGGCATTGAGCCGATAGGCCTCTTCAGGCATCATGGGAAAGGCCGCGAAGATCTGCTGGGCAAGCTTTTCCTTGATACCCATTTTCTTCGAATAAAACTTGATATCATAGCGCAGATAGCAGCACTGCCGTATAAAAGCGAAGAGCTCCGGAGCGATTCCCTGTTTGTATTCCAGAACGGCCTTCAGGGTAAACATACTTGGATCAAGGAATGCGGAATCTCCTCTCTGGCTGAGTATCACACTGCGAAAGCGGTGGCAGAGAAGCTCTTCGCTGGGGGCAGCCAGGAGCATTTCCAGAAGCAGCATTTTGATGACCGATTTGAGGGGATGGGTAAGTGCTTTGTTGAACTGCCACAAGGCAGCCCCGAAATATTCGTCACTTTCGACAGAGGTCAGGGCTCCCATGTCGATGCAGTCATAATCCCCAAAAACGCCATCGGCGTAACTTTCGGCAAATTCCTGGTAATCCGCATCAGCAGCCTGATCATAACAGATCCACCACAGGGGGATTTTTCCGCTGATCATGATGGTCGTTCGGTAAAACTCCTCTTTCAGGACATGTCGCTGGGCGCTTCCCGAGCTTTCATCGTCGAGGCTGCCGAAGTGGGCATTCCTGATGTCTTCAACATCACAGATGAAGAAATAGACGGGCATTTTCAGGTTAGCATCCATCCAGTCTTTGATGAGATTGATCTTCTGGGCAAGATGCTCCCGGGTCCGCTGGCTGAAATCGCATTTTTCAACACAGATCCAGATGTCGCAATCCGAATACCCCGTCTGGCTGATCGTGCCGACGCTGCCGATCGTATAGATCCCCTGGATAAGAGATACTTCGTGTGACGGCTTGAGAATAGCGCCCGGCCTTTTGATATTGAATCTTCGTTTAAAATCGGGCTCCCGGTTGCCGAGAGCCCGGTCGGAAGCGGCGCCGTAAACCATTATGGGCTTCTTGAGCTGAGCGATGTAACCCGGAACGGTTGGTTCGTTGACGCTGAGCATCCACGGCAACAGATACAGGATAGCCTCAGCATCTCTGGGCGCAAGTTCTGCGAAAATGCCCTTACGGAAATCGTTATAAGCGAGATAAACTTTTTTAGTCTGGACGAATGTTGTTAACTGCATATATGCCTTTTATACATATCAATAATTATCACCATGCAGGCGGACACGAAATTACAGAAGAGTCAGGACGCAAGGTGCACATCCGTAACGAGTCACCCGCACCGGCTTCCATGAATTTCATTTCGGGCTTATTTGATTCATATATATGGGATCATCCATTCTTGCAAGTCTTACCTTGGCAAACCTATTCGGCAGAATAAGGGCAATAAAAAACGCCTGCTAGGAAAACTACTTCCATGCAGGCGCTTTTTCTAATAAATCGCCTTCATTAGGCTATCTCGGTCTGTGGCTTCTTCGGTTCATCGATATTTTAACAATACCGATATCACCTCATGCCTCCGCCCTGATATTTTTCTGACGGAAACTTGTTCTTATTGTAGCTATTGATTACAACAATGCTCCCATCAGCCTTTCCTTGCCGCCGGCGGTTTGATCATAAAGGAAATGATCACGGAAATCGCCACGACAGCGGCGCCCACGAGAAATGGAGCATAATATGTGCCCGTCGTATCCTTCAGCATACCGCCGACATAAGGACCGCAAAATCCCGCCAGGCCGAAGGCCGTGAACAGCAGTCCGTAGTTTGCCCCCTGTGCCGTGGGGCCGTAATACTGAAGACAGGTGGCCGGGAAAAGCGTGAACATGGCGCCGTAGTTCCATCCGATCAGAGCGGCAATCACGGCCAGGAACATGGCCGATGAACCCACAGGATACAGAAGGGCCATGGCAACGACCTGGGCAATGAAGATCACGAGGAAAGAAACCCTGGTACCCACTTTGTCGGCAACGGCGCCGATAAGGATACGGGTGACGGCATTGAAGATGCCGAGGGTACTCACGGCAAAGGCCGCTTGCATGGATTTAAGTCCCGAATCCATTCCGTGGCTGGCAATGTGGCCGATGACCATAAGGCCCGCAAAGGCGCCGCAAAAATATGATACATAAAGCAACCAGAACTGGGGGGTGCGGATGGCCTCGCCAAAGGCATAATCACCTTTTAAAGATGTAGGACTTCCCGAAGCAGGCGCTGGAGGATTCCAGCCCGCCGGTTTCCAACCCGCCGGGGGATTGCTGAGACAAAAGGCAGAGATCACGCCCATCACCCCCATGGCCATCCCGACATAAATGAAAACGTAACGCCAGCCCAAACCGGGAGCGTTGATGAGGTAAGTGGCCAACGGCCCCATAATGAAGGAACCGAGCCCCAGCCCGACGACAGCAAATCCCGTGGCCAGGGCCTTTCTGTCGGGCCACCATTTGGGCGCCGTGGCAATAGGCGGCAGGTAGACCATACCCCCGCCAAGACCGGCTATAAGGCCGTAGGTGAGGTATAATCCCCCCTTGGACGATACATAGCCCGACATGACAAAACCAATACCGAGGATGACCGACCCGATGGCAACAATGATCCTGGGGCCGTATTTATCGCTCATCTTGCCTGCAAAGAACGTGGTTATTCCAAAGACGAGAACACAGATGGAAAAGGCCAGCGATATTTCAGCCCTTGTCCAGCCGAATTCGGCATTCAACGGTTTTATAAAAACACTCCAGGCATAGAGTAACAGTCCGCATGTGGTACTGCCTAAAACTCCCCCGAGAAGAGGCACCCATCTTGGGGTTTTGGCTTGAATATCGCCCGCTTTTGACATTGAATCCTCCTGTTATCCAATTTAATATACACTCCCATTTTACCCATATACAGGAAGTCATTAATTTGCAAGCGTTACTTGAATCCCTTGCTGGCCCTTCTCCGGTCATGATTACCGGAATGAAATCGGATCGAGGAAACGCTGAAAACGGATTACATTAAGAGAGATGCCGCGGAACCTGTTTCGGCGATCGGCTGCCGTCTCAGGTCTACGCTTACTGAATGTCGGGCGTCGAAATATCAACGATGCCTTCTCCCCTTATTGCAACTGTGATATGGACCTCCAGCACAGAGAACCAATCTCCAATTTTTAAGCCCCGATGATCAAGGACATCAAAGCCATAAAGAGGCACACGCTTTTCCTGCATACCCGAAACGAGCGCCGCCATGCCCGCTGCCGTCAGATCCTGTCTTTTCCATAAATCGCTTTGCAATGTCCATGATTTGTCCACACCCAGAATGGCATTGGGATATCCATCGGGACCGCTGGTGTAATAAGCCATCTGATCCCTGACCATGGACCGCTCGAAGGCCAGAGAGACCTCCTGGTTGATGCGCAGCTGCCCGTAGCACCCCCGTGAAAAACGAGATACGAGGGAGATAACGGCAACCGCCGCAAGCAAAACCAGCAGCAGGGCTTGAAAGTCCATCAATCAGGTCACTCCAGATAACCTTTTTCGGGCATGAGGCCGTATTTTCTAAGGACATCTCCCGTTGCCGAAAGGATATCACCGGAAATACGGATTCCCCCCTTGAGCACCGGCCCTTCCTTCACCCCGGCGGAACGTCCGAAGGCGAAGAAATGATCAATGGCCTTGTTGGCGTTGGTAAAAGGGTTGCCAAAGGGTAATGCCTTCACCAGGGCAATCGTTCCAAACAGGGTTTTGGTCACCCGTTCGGAGATCTCAGAGGCACTTTGACGATCCCCCGCCTCTATGTATTCCATGAGCAATGTCAATTCCGGGGCGAAAGAGTTGGCGACACTGAGAAGAAACCCGTCATAGGGACCGTCGGCATTCTTTAACCAGCGGACATAATCCCCTTCCCCGCCTCTGACGAGAAAGACGCCCGTCTTGTCCACAGAGGACGCGGCGATGAGGTCGCGACCACTTGAATCCTTGAAGAAAATCAGGTTGGGATATTGATGCACCAGCTTTTCAAAGGTTTCAGGCGCCACTTCATTTTCCGTCACGAAGGGGAGTTGGTACAGGGCCACCGGCAAGCCCATCTCCATGATGGTGGACAGCCCGGCCTCGATATCGGCCTGCGAAAGGGATTTCCCCTTCGGGGGACAAACGGCAAAACCGCATACCCCGGCGGCGCTCAGGATATTGACCGTCTCTCCATTCATGGCAGCCGTTTCTTCAATAAGCGTCATCATCCGGGTGATCATCTCCCTGACGGCCGTAACATCCGTTCTCAGGGCGCCGAGAAGGAGCCTGGTCTTATATTCCCGGGACATTTGCAACGCAAAGCCCGTAACGCTCAAGGATTCCTCTGCGCTCAGTTCCCAACCCTCGCCGGTTGTCCCGGGGATAAGAAGCCCCCTTATCCAGGGGGACATGTTTCGGAAATGGGCGGTCATTCTCTCGAAGTCAATGCTGCCGTCCGCCTTGAAATGGGTCAGGGGCGGACACCACAACCAGGGAATTCCTTCCGGAAAAAGCTTCCGGATCAAGGTTTGACGCTCCTCGTTAACCTTGTTCATTTCGCCTCCTTTTATAGACGTCATCAACTTTCACGATCAGATAAGAAACATGGTGCTCCGTTCGTTTCAACCAGGGCCTGGCTGGCCTCTTCTTTCGTCTGGAAAATATGGGGCGCCAGATGACGCTTCTTCATTTCATCACCCAGTTTCATCCGAAGGAACGCGCTTGTCGTATAACGGGTGACATCCGTATAAAATTCGGAAACCACATATTCGACCATACCGATGTAGTCGTCTTCCAACTCAGAGACAATAGAAAAATTATCATAATTGACAATGGTCTTTACGCGCTTACCGAGGGGACGGCAGAGCTCTTCGACACGCTGCCGAATCGCCATGATGTCGTCCTTGGTACGAATGGAGAGCCCCTCAAAATTATTAAAGAGAATATTCGTCTCCGGATCATATATCATGCGGTCCTTGATGGGAATGGAGAGGAGGTCCTCCTTCAGGCCCATGGGCGGCAATTTAAAGATCCGCTCGTCCATCAGGCAAGGATCTTTTATGATGGGTCGGAAATCCATGTAGGCCAGGATATCCTTCTCAAGGTCCAGGCCGGGAGCAATCTCGGTTAGTTCCACCCCGTCGGCGGTCAGCCTGAAAACGCACCTCTCCGTCACATATAAGACCTGCAGATTATTGTCCTGTGCCGTTTTGCTGCTGAAGGTGATCTGCTCCACGTCGCCGATGAATTTCTTCACGCCACTTTCTCGGGTAATCCGAAGTTTTCCATTTTCCACGGCAACCTGCGTATCCCCGGCGGTAAAGGTCCCGGCAAAAACGATCTTTTTAGAATTCTGCGTGATATCTATAAATCCACCACAGCCGGCGATTTTCGGCCCAAACCGGCTGACATTGACATTGCCGTGCCGATCCATCTGCGCCATGCCCAGACAAGCAAGGTCAAGGCCGCCGCCATCATAGAAGTCGAACTGATAGGGCATATCAACGAGGCAATCCATGTTCGTCGCCGCGCCAAAGTTCAGGCCGCCGGCAGGGATGCCCCCGATGGAGCCCGCCTCCGCCGTCAGGGTCAGATATTCGAAGATACCCTCTTCATTGGCGATACTGGCAACCCCCTCGGGCATGCCGATCCCCAGATTGACGACCATATTCGGGTGCAGCTCAAAGGCCGCCCGCCGGGCAATTATCTTCCGTTCATCCATTTTCAGCAGCTCCACGCTGGCCGTGGGAATCTTGAACTCGCAGCTGAAGGCCGGATTATAGGAAACGGCATAGGTTTGGACATGGTTTTCCGGTTTGGCGACAACCACACAATCGACGAGGATGCCGGGAATCTTGACATGCCTCGCATTCAAGGCGCCCCGGTCGGCAATCCTCTCCACCTGGACGATAACGAACCCCCCCGAATTCTTGGCAGCCATGGCAATGGGCAACACCTCAAGGGTCACGGCCTCTTTTTCCATGGTGATGTTGCCGTCCATATCCGCTGTCGTCCCCCGCAGGAAGGCCACCTGAATCGGAATGGTTTTGTAGGCCAGGAATTCCTTGTTGTCAAAACGGACCACCTCGACCAGCTCTTCCGTCGTGATCGCATTGATCTTCCCGCCGCCCTGTCGCGGATCGACAAAGGTGCCCAGGCCGACCCGCGAAATGGTGCGCGGATTATTTGCGGCAATATCGCGGAACAGATGGGTCAATACGCCCTGGGGAAGGTTGTAAGCTTCCATTTTGTTCTCCAGGGCCAGTTTCTGCAGCTTCGGTGTCATGCCCCAATGGCCGGCAATCACTCTTTTCACCAGGCCTTCATGGGCCAGGCGATTGACGCCTTTTTCCTTCCCGTCGCCGATTCCTGAGGCATAAATCAACGTCAGCTTTTCAGGCGTCCCCGTTTCAAGAAAACGCCTTTCCAGGCCCATGATCAACTCCTCGGGAACACAGGCACCGATGAAGCCATCAAGAGCCACCGTATCCCCTGATCTGATAACCTGAATTGCGTCATCGACCGACACGATTTTCCCTCGCTTCATTCTGGTTTTGATATCTGAGATGACCGGACTGATGACGGTATTGGTATTCATGGCAAGACCTCCCATTATTATTGGCATCATGACATCTTCAAGTATCATAACATGTTGTAAAATTCGTTGCAAAAGACATGTATATCCATTATTCTCGCCTCCATGAAGACTGCCGTCAAAATCATTCTCCCGTTCATTATCCTCAACCTCATCATGATATGCGGATGCGGTAAGGACGATCAGACTCAAGACCTGAAGCGCAAAGTCGATTCGGGCACCGCCTATGGGGACATCATGGTGGAAGGCTCCATCGGCGATGCCAGCAACCTGATTCCTCTCCTTTCCGCAGACAGCACATCACATCAGATCGCCGGCATGGTCTTCAACGGCCTGGTGAAATATGACAAAGATGTGAAAATCATCGGAGACCTCGCCGAGTCCTGGGATATATCCGGCGACGGCCTGGTCATAACATTTCATCTGCGAAAAGGTGTAAAATGGCACGACGGTATGCCCTTTACAGCCCATGACGTCCTTTATACCTACCAGGTCACCATCGACCCCAAAACACCCACCGCCTATGGGGGAGACTTTTTGAAGGTCAAGAAAGCCGAAGTACTCGACGATTACACCTTCCGGGTTGCCTATGACAAACCCTTCGCCCCCGCCCTGATGAGCTGGGGGAGCGCCATTCTGCCCAGGCATCTTCTTGCGGGCAAGGATATCTCGACATCCCCCCTGGCCAGGCGCCCTGTCGGTACCGGGCCTTATAAATTCAAGGAGTGGGTATCCGGCCAGAAAATCGTCCTGGTCGCCAATCCTGATTACTTCGAGGGCCGCCCCTTCATCGAAGGCTATATCATGCGCATTATTCCCGACACGGCCACCATGTTCCTCGAACTCCGGGCAAAGGGCATCGATCAAATGGGTCTCACGCCCCTGCAATTCAAGCGCCAGACGGAAAGCCCTCTTTTCAAGAAAAACTACAACAAATATCAATACCTTTCCTTCTCATACGTTTATCTGGGCTACAACCTAAAAAACCCCCTGTTCGCCGATAAAAGGGTCCGCCAGGCCTTCGCTTATGCCATCGATAAAGATGAGATTATCCGTGGCGTTCTTCTCGGGCTGGGCCGGGCGTCGACAGGCCCCTACAAACCGGGGACCTGGGCCTATAATCCGGACGTCAGAACGTACACCTGCGATCCGGCAAAAGCCAGGGCCCTACTGGCCGAGGCGGGCTGGAAAGACACGAACGGAGACGGCATTCTGGACAAGGACGGCCAGCCTTTCGCTTTTGAAATCATCACCAATCAGGGCAATGAAGTCCGGGCAAAATGCGCCGAAATTATCCAGAAACGCCTGGCCGATCTCGGGATCGTCGTCAAGATCCGCGTTCTGGAATGGGCCTCTTTCGTCAACAATTTTATTAACAAGCGAAAATTTGATGCCACGATCCTTGGATGGACCATCCCCCAGGACCCTGATATTCACGATGTCTGGCACTCCAGCAAGACGGGGCCCGATGAATTGAATTTCATCTCCTACAAAAACGAGGAAGTAGATGCCCTAATCGAAAAAGGGCGCGGCACCTTTGAT
Source organism: uncultured Syntrophaceae bacterium (assembly GCA_964492965.1). Taxonomy (GTDB): domain Bacteria; phylum Desulfobacterota; class Syntrophia; order Syntrophales; family UBA8958; genus CAZBME01. The sequence goes on from CAZBME010000037.1 coordinate 31,925, forward strand.
CAGAAAAAAAGAAAGGTATTCTATGACCGCATTCAGGAGATTATGGCCGAGGAGCAGCCCTACCTGTTCCTTTATGTCCCCGATGCCCTGCCCATCATCAATGCCCGATTCCGGGGCATTCAACCGGCTCCCCTGGGCATCAGTTACAATTTCATCAAATGGTATGTCCCGAAGGAAGATCAGCAATTTGTCATGACGAAATGATTGTTTTCAGCTCTGCACCTCAAAATGAGCGTGTTTAATTCAGGCAAGTGCTTTGAAATAAATATTCGTCAATAAATTTGGACAAAAGGAGAGAATATGAACTGCTGGGAATTCAAGAAATGCGGGCGTGAAAAAGGCGGCCTGAAGGCAAAAGAGTTAGGGATTTGTCCTGCCTATCCGGATCATGGGAAGCATTGCGCCCGCGTGACAGGGACATTGTGCGGAGGGAAAGTCCAGGGATCATTCGCGATGAAGCTCGGCAATTGCATGATTTGTGAGTTCTACAAAAGCGAGTCTTACGACCGCGCCTACAAGGGCTGATCGATAACCGGAGCAGCCAATCATTAAATAGCACCGTCAACATTATTTTAATAACAGTCGAAGGATTTAGTGATCATCCATGATATACCTCGCACCAATCCAGGGGGTAACCGACAGGGTTTATCGTAACCTGTTCCCTGTTTATTTTAAAGGCGTTGACATGGCTATCGCGCCTTTTATCTCTTCATCGAAAAAGATGAAGCCGGATAATCACCGTCTGCGCGAATTCTACCCTGATGAAAATAAGGGGATCCCCACGATACCTCAGATCATGAGTTCTAACCCGGAGGACTTCACAAAGATCGCAAATGCATTGCATGACATTGGATGCGGCACGGTGAACTGGAATCTTGGCTGTCCGTTCCCCATGGTTGTAAAGAAGGGCAGAGGGGCGGGTATGCTCTGTTATCCGGACAGGGTCGAATCATTTCTTGAAAAAGCCATGCCTGCCATAAAACCGAAATTATCGATAAAGCTCAGGATAGGATTAACATATCCTGACGAGGTGTTGCAGCTCATCCCGATTTTCAACCGGTTCCCCCTAGAAGAACTGATCATCCATCCGAGGACTGGTGAACAAATGTATGAAGGTGAAGCTGACCTCGATATGTTCGAGCAGTGTCTTCATCTCTCGAAACAAAGGGTTGTCTATAACGGGGACATCGATTCTTTTGAGAAATTTGAGATGCTTTCGAAGCGGTTCGCATCCGTGGACAGGTGGATGATCGGCAGGAGCCTGATCGGGAACCCATTCCTCGCTGAAAAAATTAAATATAATACTGAAAAGCCTTACACTGAAAGAATGAAAACCCTGAGGGCTTTCCATGATCAATTATTTGCTGAATATTTAAATATTTTGTCCGGCCCCTCGCATATTACTAATAAAATGAAAGAAGTCTGGACCTATATGGGAGACTTTTTCATAAACGGGCAAAAAACAAAAAAAAGAATATGGAAAACACATCACCGGGATAATTATGTTGATGTCGTCAATAAGATTTTTGATGAAACTCAAGCTTTGGAAAAGAACTGATCTGAAATTTGCAGGCCGGATTCATCCCGTAAGCTTCCAGCGCAAAGGGGGTCTATTTTCGAAAGTACAGTAAGATAGAAAACCAGATTCAATGAGGATATTTCGGTTTTAAAACTTATACACTAACAGCGTTCCCTCTGTCCTGCCTGATACCGTAGTGTTCGATTATGGAACAGCCGGAATTCGAGACATGCAGACTGTGATGGCCTGGTGCATAATGGCCGGCTGAACTCAGGCGTGTATTGAACTTGCAAGTCATTATATTTGAGCGCCCTGCTGAAAGAGCCGCTGGTACTCCTTCGGGCGGAGGCCTGTGTACCGTTGGAAAATCTTACGGAAGGAACTGATATCTTCGTATCCCACCCGGTAGGTAACCTCTTCGAATGTGGAACAGGGTTTTTCCAGCAAGGCCTTCGCCGCATTAATCCGCACTTTCTGCAAGTAGACCAGTGGAGAATCACCCGTTGCTTGCTTAAAACGGCGTTCAAATGTCCGCTGGCTCATTCCAAATTCTGCGGCAAGGATAGAGATAGATATTCCCTCCGTATAATGATTCTCGATCCATCTCTGGACGGCTAATATATCCTGCTCGTTATGGTATTTCGGGAAATGGAGTGAACCGCCGCCTGAAAATAAAGGTCATCTCTTTGTTTCATGAAAATATAAGTGCGGTGTTTTCATACATCCCAAACGACCGAAAACCGGGGCGCCTCTTCCCTCGGGCGCTATGTAATCATTCGATTTGCCGTCCAATATTTATTTTATTAGAAAATTATTAAAGGTATTTCATTTCCCTCCGATAGAATGACTGTAAAAAATAGCAGGAATGTGTGCACAGGAAAGATCAGCAAGGGTAACCGGGGCTGAGGGCAGACCACTCCCGGTTGGCAGGATAAACCATGAACTTTTTCGGCAAGGATGCCGGAAGACTTCCACTAAGGGGAAGAATACTTCACGGAGGATTGAGATGTGGGATTTAGAATTCAAAACAATATAGCAGCATTAAACGCGCACAGGAACCTGGGCATCTACGATTCCCGCATGGGCAGGTCCATGGAGCGGCTCTCCTCCGGATTCCGGATCAACCGGGCGGCGGACGACGCGGCGGGTCTTTCCGTGTCCCAGGCGTTTCGCGCGGACATCGCCTCCTGCAAGGTCGCCCAGCGGAACGTCTCGGAGGCGAACTCCATGCTCCAGGTGGCGGAGGGGGCCCTCGACCAGGTCGGCAACATGCTCACCCGCATGAAGGAGCTCGCCACCCAGGCCTCTTCGGCCAATTCGGCTTCGAACCTGGCCAAAATCAACGCCGAATATGGAAAGCTCATGACGGAAGTCGACCGGATCGTCACGTCCACCGAGTACGCCGGGACGAAGCTCCTCGACGGCACCCTCGGCGCCGCGGTGGCCGGCCTCTCCACGGCGGGCCCCATCACGTTCGGCTTCCCAGGCGTTCCTGCGGGTTTGCTCCACAACGGGACGGTTCGTTGGGGAGAGGGGGGCCTCCTGTTCGGTGCAGGTGAATCGGTCAAGGCCTGCAGTGCCGCGCCCCAGGAGGGGGTCTACCAGCTACAGAAAAATGGCGCCGACATCGAGCTCTGGTTGGGGGTGGCACACCTCGATACAACGACGCCGAACGGGACCAACGATCTCGTATTCGCCACTGAGGGGATTACGATCACCAACGCGTCGGGCATGGACGCCAATGCATTGGATACCGCCTTGTTTGGCTTATTCAAAACGGGTCTCACCGGCCTGAACGTGTCCGGGGCCGCGGCCGGGACCTATATCATGACCCAGTCGGGAAACGACTATACGATGGATGACGGGGCCGGCCATACCCAAACGATCACAAACGCCGCCAATGGCCCCACGACCTTCGATTTTAACGACATCGGCATCACCGTGACCGTGGATGGCAACTACACTGCGGCTCAAAGTGAACTCGATTTCATGCAATTCACCGTCACCGCCGGCGCCCCCGGTACTCCCGGGGTGGCCTTCCAGGTGGGGAACAAGGGGGATGCGAATAATCGGATCAACCTATCCTTGACGAGCGCCAAAACCACGGATATCGGCACGGGGTCGGGAGGAGGCGCCGCAAGCCTGGGCGCCACTGACCTGATCTCCGCCGGAAATGCCCAGGACGCACTGACGGCCATCGACAAGGCCATCAGTGACGTCAGCGCCCTCCGCGGCGGCATCGGTGCGGACCAGAACCGCCTCTCCTATGCCTCGGCCAACCTGTCAACAAAGGTGGAAAACATCACCGCCGCTGACTCCGTGATCCGCGACACGGACATGGCCGCGGAGATGACGGAGTTGACCAAGAACCAGATCCTCGTCCAAGCCGGAACGGCCATGCTGGCCCAAGCCAATCAGGCGCCCCAGCAGGTCCTGTCCCTGCTCCGAGGTTGATGACCCCGTAAAAGTTTCCCCCGGCTCTCTCCTCCAGGAGAGGGCCGGGGCGCGAAGACAACCAAGGTCTTTCGCGCCATGGAATGGTTGGTCCCCATGTGTCCCCATATCCTGAACACGGGTGAGCAGATGGTGAGATGTGATGGCTACTACAGAAACGTCTCACGGGGAAAACGACAGAAGGAAGGCAGCGATGATACTGTCCCCTTTATGCTCGAACCGCAGGGGCTGAATATACCCTCTCATAACGCTTCGAGAATCTATCACGAACAGGGTAGAACCGTAAAACTAACTGATCAGAAACGCTTTGAGATGACCGTAATCGGCCGGCAGTTCAACCGCCGTCCCTTCTCTGCTGTCGATATCCGTCATGCTTCGGGGAAGTTCCGGATCGATGCCCAGAAGTTCCTGGATTTCAAAGGGGAATTTTGCAGGATGGGCCGTTTCCAGGGATACGCACAAGGATGACTCGCCGAAACGATCCAGATACCTCTCCAGTCCCCGCCAACCCACAGCACCATGAGGTTCCAACAAAACGCCATATTCCCTATAGACCCGTTCGATCGTCCTTTTCGTCTCTTTGTCGGGAATGCTGACGGCATAGATACGTCTTCTCATTTCCTCCAGATCCGGATAGGCATGGACCCGGCCGTTCCGGTCGACATTCCCCCCATAGAGATCGAAGAACCTCGCCAGATTGCTTGGATGGCCAACATTCATCGCATTGGACAGGCAGGCCCGGGAAGGCGCCACCTTCTCGTAAATGCCCGTTTCCAAATAACGCGGGAATTCATCATTCTCATTGGTGGGCATAACAAGCTTTTTGACGGGCAGGCCCATGCGGCGCGCGTACTCGCAGCCCAGAGCATCTCCGAAATTGCCCGACGGGACGGAAAAGACTATTTCCTCTCCCGCCTGGGCCAGTTGGGCGTAGGCATAAACATAGTAAATCATCTGGGGAAGAATCCGCCCAAAATTGATCGAGTTGGCCGACGTAAGATTTAAGCCCGCCAGAGCCGGATCGGCAAACGCTTCCTTGACAAGGTTCTGGCAATCATCGAATTTGCCATTCACAGAGACGGCCCGGACATTACCCTCAATGGAATCAAGCTGCTTCTTCTGACGTCCACTGACCTCATCCCGGGGGTAGAGGATCGTCACATCGATGCCCGATACACCTTTAAAGGCTTCACCGACAGCGCTGCCCGTATCGCCGGACGTCGCCACAAGGACATGGAGGCGTTTACCCGGCGCAAGAAATGCGCTCATCAGGCGGGCCATCATCCGGGCGGCAAAATCCTTGAATGAGGCTGTAGGCCCCTGATCGAGGCGCATGATGTATTTGCCGTCCATGACCCTTTCCAGGGGCACATCGAAATTATAGGCTTCCATTACGACTTGCTTCAGCGCCTCCTGCGGCACATCATCCTTCAGAAACGCTTCGGCAACAAGCATCGCCGTTTTTGCATAAGGTTCGCCCTTCAGGGCGGCAATCGCCGAAAGCGGCAGGGCTGGAATCGTCTGAGGCATGAACAGCCCCTCATCGGGGGCCTGACCCATAAGCAGGGCCTCCCGGAAGGTTACCCTCTTTTTATAGGGCACGAGGCCGGGCATATGATCAAGATCTCTATTCGTACTGTAATATAAAATTTGCTGCGACATAGTCAGATCCACCTTCATTCCTATAACGTACCTTTTGCAGCCCAATACCAGGCAACCATAAATCCATTCACCGCTTGCTGTTCACGACATACTGCTTTCTGCCAGCGAGCCATGCTACAAGCCCGACTGCTCCTTGTCAAGAAGATCTTCCCGTGTTTTCCCATGCTTTTCCAGTTAATTTCCTTGACTCATGCCAGCCTTCTTCATATACTTTCAAGCAGTCAAATAAATGCTGTCCAAACCTGTGCAAAACCCAAATTTCCTATGAGACACCCAGGCATATCCATCATCCTGACCACCTTCATATTTGCAGCCATCGCCTGCGTCCCACCGCGGATTCAGACATTCAATACCGAGGTTGCCTCATCCTATTCGGCCCCCGAAACCCTTTATTTCGACGCCATCAAGAGGGGGAATATCATTTCAGTCATGCGTCTGGTTGAAGAAAAAATGGTAGACATCAACATTCAGGACCGTTATGGCTGGACCGGTCTTCTGTATGCGGCTCGCATTGGCCACGAGGGGCTGGTCGAGTATTTCCTCTCCAGGCAAGTCGATGTTAATTTCAAAGAGGACAAGGGGCAAACAGCCCTGATGGTGGCCGTCAGCGGCCGGCGCTATGACATCGTTCGAATATTGCTGGATGCCGGCGCTGACCTCACGGTCCGCGATAAATACGGCTATACAGCCCTGATGTGGGCGATCTACGACCGGAGCGGGGACAGCATTCCCATGCTTCTGGCAACGAAAAAAGGGCTCAATATCCAAAATGACGCGGGTGAAACGGCCCTTCATATGGCCATCGACAGCCGTTCCTATGACATCGTGCCCCTGATCATCAATAGCGGCGCGAATCTCAACATCAAGAACAAATCGGGAATGACGCCTTTAATGCTGGCCGCGCAGAGCGGTCTCGACGATATTGTCATTTCCATGATGGACAAGGGTGCGGACGTGAATCTTAAGAATAACGCCGGTCAAACGGCTCTCGTTCTGGCGAAGGAAAGAAATTACCATCGAGTGGCCCTTATTCTTGAAAGCAGAATGAAAACAAGATGAATTCACAAAGACATCGGTCGAAATATGCATGGAATCTGGCCTTTATATTCCTTCTGGTCCTTGGTGTCAGCGGCTGCGGATATTTGAGTATCCCCCGCGAGGATGACATTCAGGAGAGGCCGGTTTTATATAAAGGCGCCGAAAATGTCCCCGTCTATAATTCAGCCGTTATAAAAGGAACTGTCATCAGTTCGGATGAATTCAAAGCGGCCACCATACTGGCCGCTTACCCCCTACCGCCGGGAAGCGCCACCTTTACGGATTATATATTACTGGATCGCTCGAAACCCTTTACGTTCTATTTGCCGGAAGGTCGCTATCACCTCTATACCGTGACGGATTTCGACAACGACGGCATTTATAAAGACGATGAAATATCCGGAACGTATGGATCCCCCGCATCGCCCCAGGAAATATCCCTCCGCGAAGGCGAAATGCTAAAGAATATCAGGATTCATACCTCGAGAGATAATGGGGAGAAAATCACACCCCCGTTGAAATTCAGGATCAAAGAGGATTTCAATACCGTCAGCCAGCGCACTTACAACGGACAAATCGTTAAAATATACAATGAGATGTTCTCCCCTGAAAACAGCGCCACAGGCTGGTGGAATCCGACGGCCTTTATGAAGGCTTTCGGGGCGCACATCTATTTCATGGAGGCCTATGACCCCCGAAAAATCCCCGTTCTGTTCGTCCATGGGGCCGAAGGAAGCCCGCACAACTGGATCAATTTCCTGATACGACTGGACCGGAACCGATATCAGCCGTGGTTCTTCTACTATCCTTCAGGCATCCGGTTATCTCTGGCGGCACGTCTTCTCTATGACGAAATGACGGAACTTCAGGGAAAATACGGCTTCAGGAAAATGTGCATCGCCGCACACAGCATGGGGGGCTTGATGACCCGATCGCTGTTGACGCAATATGAATTCGGAAAGCAGAATAACATCAAGATCCTTTTTGCCACCTTTGCTACCCCGTGGAGCGGCTTCGAGGCCGCCGACGCCTCTCAACTTCTCCCCTACAAAACGATACCCAGTTGGATGGATATGCGTTCCCAGAGCATCTTCATCAAAAGAACTATGAGCGCTGACCTCCCGCCGAATGTCCGGTATTACCTGTTCTACGGCAAGGATGACACCGTATCCAGGGGCAAGGCCCTGGATGAACGCGCCAGTTCAGGGGCCTGCGAGATTGCCCGCTTCGATTGCGATCACAACACTATCCTGACCGACCGAAAAGCATTCTTAAAATTCAAGGAAGTGTTGGATAAGGAATTGCGCCGGAATTAATATTTCCGTTTCTTTCTGGACGGAGCGCTAAACTCATGGGGCCTGGTATAACTTTTCTTATCCTTTTCTTTATAGGATCTTCTGTCGGCATGGTCGATCTGCACCCGACGATTTTTAAACTTGACCTTTTGGAAGGCGGCGATCAGGGGAGCGGCCATCTGGGACTCCGTTTCAAAAAAGGAACCGCTCTTCATCACATCAATATTTACAATCCTCAGGTCCACAACATTGGCCGTTTCCAGAAGATACGCCCGAAGGGTTTTCGGTGTAAATCTTTCCAACTGTCCGATATTTACAAATAAACGCGTGGGTCCCGATCTGTCGTCTCTTCTTTTCAAGTCCACATTGATATCAGGGGCATTTCGGTAATAGCTTAAAAAACGGTTGAATTCAGCCGAAACAAACCGCTGGATGATTTCCTCTTTTCCGAGACCTTTGAGTTTCTCATAGACAGCAGGCAAGAAAGAGCCGATTTCCTGATGTTGAATCTCCGTATTCTTGACTTTATCCACAAGGTGATAAAGTTGTTTTTCACATACCTCGCTTCCCGTCGGAATTTTGACCGGCTCGAATCTCTTGCCGATCTGTTTTTCGATCTGCCTGATCTTGAATATCTCTTTCAGATTGACAATCACAATGGAGATGCCCGATTTACCCGCCCTGCCTGTTCGGCCGCTACGGTGCGTGTAGTTCTCAATATCATCGGGGAGATTGTAGTTGATAATATGCGTCAGATCGACCACATCAATGCCTCTTGCCGCAACATCCGTAGCGACAAGCATTTGCAGATTCCGACTCCGAAAACGTCCCATCACATTGTCTCTCTGCGGCTGAGAGAGGTCTCCGTGCAAGGCATCGGCATTATAGCCGTCCTTGATCAAGGCATCGGCAATTTCCTGCGTTTCAATTTTCGTCCGGCAGAAGACAATCGAATAGATATCGGGATAATAATCGGCAATCCGCTTCAGGGCAAGATATCGGTCTTTGGCGTGCACGACGTAGTACTGATGGTGAACGTTCTCCGCCCCCATATTTTTTGATCCGATCGTAATGGCCACGGGCTTGTGCATATAGCTTTGCGCGATCGTTTCGATTTCCCGGGGCATGGTCGCCGAAAACAGCAGAACCCTTTTACGCTCCGGTGTTCCCGACAATATGGCATTCAAATCTTCCTTGAATCCCATATTCAGCATCTCATCGGCCTCGTCCAGCACCAGCCAGCCGATGGCGGAAACATCCACCCTTCTGCGATTCAGCATATCCAGCATTCTCCCGGGCGTGGCCACGATGATCTGGGCGCCTGAAGAGACCTGCTTAATCTGTGTTAAAATATTCGCGCCACCATAGATCGGCACAATATTTAATCCACTGATATATTTCGAATAATGATTTAAATCGTCAGTAATCTGAAGACATAGTTCCCGCGTAGGGGCCAGGATTAAGGCTTGTGTTTGCGGGGAAAAAGGGTTTACCTTTTGAATGATAGGTATCCCGAACGCCGCTGTTTTACCCGTTCCCGTATGCGCCAAGGCGACCAGATCCTTTGTTTCCTGCAACAGAAAGGGAATAACCTCTTCCTGGACAGGCATGGGAGCTTCAAATCCCATGTCTGTTATGGCCTGCAGTATTCTTTTGTCTATGTGTAATTCTTTGAATGTCATGATGTTCTTATCCTTTTAAGCAACGATTATTCTTATGTTTTGTCATGGGCTCAATTCGATGTATTTTTTACAAATAATTGAATGAAGCCCCCTATCATTATCATTAATTGGCTCAGTAGCGTGCAGCAATGGAAATGAGGAACATACCCGAGATATTTAGAGGCACACAGGACAGGTCTTTTGAGTCACCAACGTCTTCCTCATATCCTTAGTCAGGAAGAAATGCAATACTTTATCGATATTTATCTTACCCCTAAAAAACCAAGCGTCTAATTTCTTTACCGCTTTTCTCTCAGTAAGAGTGTTTTAAAGTGATGAAATATAAGGGATAGTATCAGATAAGATCTTGATATGTCAATATTTAAATACTTTTATCTGAAGCCGTATGAAAGTCACGGGGATAGACTCTTAATCAGTGCCATTGATGAGAATCAGCTCATCAAAGCCAGTATACCGGAGGCATTACAGACCCCGATCCGTAGCCCCTCCGGTATAAAAAAAACAACATTCACTATATTATTTTCTTAAAATTACAAGTTGCCATTTATATTTTAATTTGATATCCATTGCGCACACTTTATCTTGACAGGCAATCCAATATACCCTATAGGACGAAAATAAAACGCACGTTTTTTAAAATTAGAATGGAGGAGTTTTTTTATGATTAAATCAAGACTTTGTGAGTTGATCGGGATCAAATATCCCATCATCCAGGC
>CAZBME010000038.1:0-22036 GCA_964492965.1 uncultured Syntrophaceae bacterium
GACTTCCAGCAATTCCTTTGAAAAATCGGAATCAAGAACGATGCCTTCGAAATCGGGGGGGCAGTCAAGTTTCTGCATCAGCAGGCCGTCGCTGCCAAACCAGCGGGGCAGCGGGCCGCCGAAGAAGTAGCCCGTCTCGCGGAGAATATCCACGGCCTGGCCCACCCATGGCGTCGTCAACGGCAGCCATACCTGAAAAACGACGGCGTTTTTCTCCCTCGCTTCATCCTCCAGATCGGAAATGCAGGAACGGAATTCCTCGCCAATGCCCTGGACGGCGATACGGGCGACGCCGGCAAAATCGAAAATGCTCATCTGTGCCTGAGACTCGGCGTATCGGGGGATTCTCTCCGTTGACATGTCCGGATACCTCTTGTCGTCGAGGCGGTCATAAATCATCCGTAAAACCTTTTCATAGGCCCCGGGGAGAAAAACCCGATGCGGCTTGGGTTTATAGCAGCGGAAACACGTCAGGGCTGCCACTCGACCCGGAGCGCTTTTTTCTTTGGAATAGGTGGCCGCCGGCATGAGGGCGATTTGGATTGCCATTTCGACAAGGCGATAGGTTTTAACGGTCTTTTGCATGAAGGGATGATTACAGACGGCTTCCCCGAAGACCTCTTCTATCTGGGGCATCCGGGGAACAAAGTCTTCATAGATGAAGCCCAGCATTTGCTTGTTGGCCCCTGAATTCCGATATTCCTTCAGGACGAGGCCGACGCCGGACTCGAGGAGGCCCGGGAAGGGCGCTGACGGGAACAGGTGATTAACGCCGATGACTTCCCCGGATTTATTCCGGGCGACGATGGAATGATATCGGCCATCCTCATTGGCGGCGATGATGGCCGCCGGATCGTAAAAAAGGCGGATTGGATAATCATCTCCATACACGGCATGAAAAAGGCGGACCATGCCCTCCGCATCCCCCGGTCGGAAAGCGCCAATATCAATGCTCTCCTGAACTGCGCCTGTATTATCCTGTCCACCGTCTGTCATGAATGGTCTCCTTCCGCTATCTCAATGCACTTTTGAGTATAGTGAGGGGGGGCGAGCGTGTCAAGTCAATCCGGGTGAAGTTATCTGACGCCGCCTCTATGGATTCGGAGGTTAATGATCGAAATGCAGCATGATCCGCTGTCTACCCTGATCGATATCACAGATCACCCGATCGGCATGATGGCGGATAATGGCTCCGGAGAGCCTGGAAAGTGCCTCGTCATCTTCAAGCAGCTCTTCCGGCGTCGGATTTGGGGAGGATAGAATGACCGGGCGCCCCATATACAAGACGGTCAGGATGAGGTTATATTCATCGAAGTCTGCCTGGATTTCGATTCCCCCGTCGGACAATTTGGAAACGATGATGGTTTCCAGTAACTCACTCGCGGCAGCTTCCGCCTGCTGGACGATCAGACGACGTGCGCCCCAGGATGCGCCCTTGCGTTCCAGAAGCTCGATGATTCCCGATATGCCTTTCAAATCAGGGCTGACATGCAGGACGGCATGACGATTTGTCCCGATGCGAAAAAAAAGATTCAATGTGATGGCGCTTAAAGAGGCGGCGGCAAACGGCGATCCGATGACATGGGAAACCACGGGCGGCAAAGTTTCCAGAAGCGGTCCCAGGTCGGACACGGCCAGGCCGATAATCACAGACCCCCCAACGACAAAAATGCGGCGGGTATCGAGCATGCGTGAAACGATCAATTCCATCCCCGACGTAATCAGAAAGGCGGCGGCATAGACCAGAACCGCCCCAATGACCGGTGTCGGCATACGTGAAAAGAGGATGGCCACCAGGGGAATAAAGGTCAACAATAAAAGGAGCATGGCGGTGACAAGGCCGATACGGCGGGCTGTCGCGCCCGTCGCCGATGAGAGGGCGATGTGGGATGAGGATATGCCTGTCCCCAGGGTACCCAGAATGCCTGACAGGGTTGTGCCGATGCCATCGGCAAGGACGCCGCGGCCGACGTTGGCCATATCGGGACGGACCCATTCCTTCTGATTGATCTTCTGGCAGGCGATGATGCAGGCGCTTGTGTCGAGGGATGATATCAGGGCCGTCGTCAGGAAAGGCACCAACAGCCCCCAGTGAAATTTCCATGAGGGAAGCGTGAAAGACGGCATGGAAAAAAGCCCTTTTGCAGCGAGATCTTGAAGGCTTATATTGTCCATGAGACCCGTTGCATAGGAAGCGGTGTAACCGGCAACCAGACCGATCAAAACGGAGTAAAGACGGAAGCGCCTCCTGGTCCAGATGCTCAGACCGAGCATAAGGCCCAGGCTGAGGGATGCCACGGCAAAGACATGAAGATTCACGGACATACCGTCACCGAGGCCAAGAAAGCGGGAGACGGCCGGTTTGGCCATGGATATTCCCAGCATTAAAACCGCGACGCCGCAAACCTCTGCGGGAAACAGGCTTCGGAAATTTTTCAGCAGACGCGAAAAGAGCATGCTGAAAATGCCGGCGATGATCGTCATGCCGAAAACGAGATCCAGGCCGCCCATCCGGGCCGCATGGATGGAGATGGGGAGAAATATCGGCGAGGTGATGTGGACGGCAAGGTAGCCGCTGCCGATGCCTTTTGTTCCCAGGCATTGCACGAATGTGCCGATTGCCATGGCCAGGATGGCCATCGTTACGACACTCTGCGCCTCTTCAGGCTTTCCTCCGGATTCGACGACCAGCATGAGAGGATAAACAATAAAAATGAGAGACAAAACGGCATGCTGAATGCCCAGAATGACCGTGGTCCGTAAAGGGGGAATATCATCGACGCCATAGATGATATTGGCCGGTTTTTGAATAGGGTCATTCATGCATCAGCTCAATGTTCCAAGGGATTCCGGCCGTCTGGTATCTGCACCGTGGGCCTGAAAATAAAGACTGCTTTTCATTCTTTTAAAGGGCTGCATGCCGGATCAAGCCCGGCACGACAATATTCGAATGAATATTAGAAATTGTCAAGAATGCTTAATTTTGCTAACACATAAAAAGATAATATGCAAAATAGAGTCTTCTCTGTGCAGTCCGGAGGTTATCTGAATGCGTCGTATCCTGTATCTGCTGGTCATAGTTATAACTCTTGGAAGCACCGCGGCCGCTGCAGTAGCGCAGGGAGCACCGAAAGAAGTTCCCGAAAAGCCCTGGTCGGTTGACCTGCGGACGAAGTACTATTTCAAAAGCCATACCTCCTATGAATTCGGCAATCCTTTCCCGCCGCGCCAGGCACCGTTGAGCCGCCTGGAATTTCCCATGAACAGCTGGTGGGCCGGCGCAGAGGCCAGGCGGAGCATCGGGCGGTTTTCGGTGGGCATTGAAGCGCTCAGAAATGTTTCATCAGAAGCGAACGGGGTATTCAAGGATTCAGACTGGACGAACAACGCAAACCCGAATGTAAGGACCATTTATTCGGAATCCGATTGCCGCCTGGATCCCAGCTACAGTTTCCGTGCGGATCTTGATATGAAAGTTTCGGATTGGCTGCGTCTGCCGGCCCGGTTCGATCTGCGGCCCGTTGTGGGATTCCGCTGGCAGCGCCTTGCCTTTGTGACCCACGACGGCACCCAATATTCATCAGAGAACAACACCTATCGAGTTGACGCCCTGCCGGGAGACGGCATTCGTTTTGATCAAACCTATTGGCAGTCCTTTCTCGGCGTGAAGGCCGAATACGACCTGGGAAAACCCCTCAACCTGTCGCGCCTGAAAGTGAGATGCCAGGTGGACTGGGCCTATGTCGAGGGGAAAAATCAGGATCACCACCTGCTCCGGGCCGGGAACCGCTTTACCTACGAGAACACAACCGGTGATGCCTTGCATGCGTCCATCGGGGTGAAAATGGGTCTGACCAAAAATATCAACATGGGCGTGGAATTCGATTATCTGCGGATTCAGACGACAGGCACCCATCGCTGGGTGGAAAGTGTGTCTCCTACCGACATGAGCTGGAACAATGGCGTCAAGGTCTGGTCGGAGCAAATGAATCTCATGCTGAACGTGGAGTACGTGTTTTAAGGCTCATGTTTGCCGTTAAAATGGTTACGCTAACGGGCTAAGCCTCTTTTTTTATGAAAATGCCGATGGAATTATTTCTTGACATCGGTATAAAATTTATGTTACCCCCTGATCACGTAAAGACCGACCGGTCGCCCTCTGCAAGTTGAAAGGTATGGACAGGAAATGGATGCCTCCTTTTCCCTGAAAGAAAAAATCGTTCATGAGTCATTGAAGCTCTTTTCATTGAAGGGTTTTCTCAGCACATCCACCCAGGACATCATGCGGGAAGCCAAAACGTCAAAAGGTGGGCTTTACAACCACTTTAAAAGCAAGGACGAAATCTTTTTTGCCGTCTTGAACGAGGCGCGCAAAATCTGGCGAGAGCGAAATCTGACCGGACTGGATCAAATCCAGGAACCGGTTGCCAAAGTGAAACAGCTGTTAAAAAATTATCAGGACCGATATCTGAAAGACCGGGAAACCTTTCCCGGCGGTTGTATCTTTGTGACGCTTTCCGTTGAGCTGGATGATCAAAATGCCTTCTTTTCAAAAGCGTTAAATGAAGGCTTTGTGAATTTCAAGGCCATGATAAAAAGGTTTTTGGATCAGGGCAAAGAATCGGGAGAGCTCCGGAACAATGTTAATACGGAAGCTGTCACAGAGATGATCTTCTCCGGTATGCTTGGGGCGTCAGTGATATACGGCACGGAAAAATCCGAGGCCGTTCTGGATCGATGCTTCAAGGCCTTGATTGATTATCTGGACAGCTTGTCCCCTCAAAACCTTTAGAGAGAGTTTGACCCGGAACATATGGAGAAGTTTGAAGTCATCATCGTCGGTGCCGGTCTGGCCGGTCTGGCTGCGGCATACACACTGGCAAGCCACGATATCGAGGTGCTGGTCTTGGAGCGGGGGGACTATCCCGGGGCCAAGAATGTGACGGGGGGCCGTCTGTATGTCAATCCCGTTCGCGGGCTTTTCCCCAACCTTTGGGAGGAGGCGCCTCTGGAACGCTTCATCGTTCATGAGGGGGTCACGCTGATGGCCCGGGAGCGGGCCGTTTCCGTGGACTATTCGGGAGATGAATTGCGCACGTCTCCCCATCAGAGCTACAGCGTGCTGCGCGCCCGGTTTGACCGCTGGCTTGCCCAGCAGGCAGAGGCCAGCGGGGCCATGCTTCTGACCAAGGTGTGTGTCGATGAGGTCATCAAGGAAAACGGCCGTGTGGCCGGTGTTTTGGCCGGCGGGGATGAATTGCGGGCAGATGTCGTCATTGCCTGTGACGGTGTCCTTTCTCTTGTTTCCGAAAAAGCCGGACTCCATTTACCCGGTTCGCCTCACGGCTATGCCGTGGGCATCAAGGAGGTCATTACCCTTGACCGGAGCCAGATCAACGACCGCTTCAATCTCGAAGGCGATGAAGGGGCGGCCAGGCTTTATGCGGGGGCCGTCACGGAGGGATGTTTTGGCGGCGGGTTCCTTTATACGAACAAGGACAGCATCAGCCTGGGGCTTGTCGTGGGGCTTGGAGATCTGCTTGAATCCGATGCACCCGTCGATATCCCGGAGCTTCTCGAAGCCTTCCGGAAACGTCCGGAGATCGCACCACTGATCAAAGGCGGAACCACGGCGGAATATGCCGCCCATATCATTCCCGAGAACGGCCTGCGGGGCCTTTTTCCACGCCATGGCGAGGGTATCCTGGTCGCGGGGGATGCGGCGGGATTGGCATTGAACATCGGATTTACCGTCAGGGGCATGGAATACGCCCTCGCTTCCGGTTATCTCGCCGCCCAGGCGGTTATGAAGGCCAAGGCCGGAGGAAGCTATTGCGCCGCGGCCCTTTCCGTTTATCAAGCCCTCCTCGATGAAAGCTTTGTCATGAAGGATTTCAAGAGCTTTCAGGAGTCTCCCGGGATTATGGCCAACCCCCGATTCTTCCGTCACTATCCCGAAATGGCCGGTAGCCTGATGAGGGATGTGTACGGCGTCCCCGACGGCCCCAAGGAAAGGCTTTATCCGACCATCCGTAAATATATCACCTTGGCGGAAGTCTGGTCTCTGTTCAAGGACATGAAAGGGGTGGCCAAAATATGAACGCAGGGGGGCTGAAGGCTAAACTGGGACTGGATGTATTCAAGCCCGGCGGAGAGCCTCATATCCGGATCAAGCCGGGCATGGAAGGGGATCGCCGCCTGAAGCGGATGATCGGCATCTGTCCGGCGGGGCTTTATAGCGAAGGAGAAGCGGGGGCAGTCGTCCTGACTGTTGAAGGTTGTCTCGAATGCGGAACCTGCCGTCTGGCCTGCGGGCCTGATGTGCTGGTGTGGCGGTATCCGGAGGGGGGCGCGGGCGTCCAGTTTCGGTATGGGTAGCAAAAAGACTGATGGCTGAAGGGTTGGGAGAGCGGGAAGAGGCTCCGTTATCCTTCTGCCTGAACACCTAAATCATAAAGGAGAGAAACTATGGATTTCAAATTGACGGAAGAACAGGAATTGATTCGCCGGAACATGAGGGAGTTTTGCGTAAAGAATGTCGATCCTATTGCCGCGGAGATCGACGAAAACAGCCGACATCCGGCCGAGTTATTTACAAAGCTGGCCGAGGGAGACTGGATGGGTATGCCGATTCCCCCGGAATACGGCGGCGCAGGCGCCGATTATCTGACGCACATCATTGCCGTTGAGGAATTATCACGCTCCTGCGCCTCCACCGGATTCACCTTATCGATCCACGTCGGTATTCCCGAAATGCTGATCCTGCTTTTCGGAAATGAGGAGCAGAAGAAAAAATATCTGACGCCGCTGGCCAAGGGCGAAAACCTGGGGGCCTTTGTTCTGACCGAACCGGGCGCCGGCACGGATATCATGGCGGCATCGACGACAGCCGTTCTGGACGGGAACGACTATGTCATCAACGGGACGAAAACCTTTACCTCCAATGGTCCCACGGGGGGAACTTATCTGGTCTTCGCCTGGACGGACAAAGCGGCGGGCAGGAAGGGCATGAGCGCCTTTATCGTTCCCAGAGGCACGCCGGGGATGAAAGTCGGGGAACACTTCAATAAGATGGGCCTCAGGTCTTCCCAGACATCCGAGATGATCTTCCAGGATTGCCGCGTTCCCAAGGAAAACCTCCTGGGACAGGCAGGTGCAGGCATGACCATGGCCATGGCCGGCTTCGATCATGGGCGGGTCGGCATCGCCGCTCAAGCCATCGGGATTCTCCAGGCGGCCCTGGACGAATCCATCCGCTATTCCAAGGAGCGGGTCCAGTTCGGCGTTCCCATTGCCCGGCATCAGGCGATATCATGGATGGTCGCCGACATGGCGACGGATTTGGCCGCGGCCCGGTTCCTGACCTATCATGCCGCCTGGCTCAAAGACCAGAAGCAGCCTTTCAGCAAGGAAGCCTCCATGGCCAAGCTTTTTGCGGCGGAAGCCGCCATGAAGCATACCGTCAAGGCCGTCCAGATTCAAGGCGGCTACGGTTACTGCAAGGGCGCGAAAGTGGAGCGGCTCATGCGCGACGCCAAAATCACGGAAATCTACGAAGGGACATCGGAGGCCCAGCGCATGGTGATCTCCGGAAATGTCTTGAGATAAAAAGCATCTATCCCAATC
Organism: uncultured Syntrophaceae bacterium; assembly: GCA_964492965.1. Classification (GTDB taxonomy): domain Bacteria; phylum Desulfobacterota; class Syntrophia; order Syntrophales; family UBA8958; genus CAZBME01. The sequence goes on from CAZBME010000038.1 coordinate 7,627, forward strand.
TCCCCCCTCTCCCCTTTGCGCGGGAGAGGGGCGGGGTGAGGGCGAATGAGGGAAATTAACCATGCCCACCATCATTGCCTGTTTCAAATGGGTCATCGATGAGGCCTATATCCGCCGCGACGCGTCGGGGGGTCTCGATTTTTCATCGGTTGACTACAAGATCAGCGACTATGACCGCAACGCCATTGAAGAGGCCGTCCGCCTGAAGGGGGGCGGAAGCGTCATCGGCGTCACCGTCGGTGTTCCCGAGGCGACGAAGGGTGTCAAGGATGCTTTGTCCCGGGGTGTCGATCAGGTTATTTTCATTGCCGATGCTTCATTCAAAGACTTGGAGCCAACAGCGACGGCCCTGCTCCTGGCGGAAGCGATCCGGTCGCGCATCGACCATTACGATCTGATTCTCTGCGGTGAAGGGTCCAGCGATCTCTATGCCCAACAGGTCGGACCGAGGCTAGCGGAAAACCTGGGCATCCCCTGTCTGTCGTTTGTCCAGAAACTGACCCTGGAAGAGGCCCAGATCACGGCGGAGCGCCGTGTGGAAGAAGGGATCGAGGTCGTGACGGCGTCATTGCCCGTGGTGGTGACGGTTTTGCCTGAAATCAATGTGCCCCGCATCCCCGGGGTCAAGGATACCCTGATGGCCTCCAGAAAACCCGTTGTCACCATCAAAAAGGAAGAGCTTACGGCAACCGCGGCGGGGCATCTTCAGACAGTCAGCCTCATGGCGTCGCGCATGGATCGGACCTGTGAGATGTTTGGGACCGATGCCGGGGAGATCGGCCGGCTGGTGGAGGCGATACGAAAAAAGGGCGTCATCGGTTAAGGGAGGATATCTATGTCGGGCATCTTTATATTTGCTGAAAAAAGGGAACAGGTCCTCGAGCTTCTCAATATCGGCCGGCAAATGGCGGCTAAAATGGGTATCGGTGTTTCTGCGCTCCTGATGTCCGATCGGGACAGGGCCCAGGATTACCTGGACCGCGGGGCAGAGCGGGTTCTGCTGCTTCCCCTGCTTGCGGACGATCAGGCTGTTGACGCCTATCTTCCTGTTATGGTCGATGAAGCCCGGAAGGAAGATCCCGATATTATCCTTTTTGCCGCCACGGCCAGAGGGAAGGAATTGGCCGCTCGCCTTGCCGCACGTCTGGATACGGGCCTGTGCAGCCAGTGTATAGCCCTGCAATTCGATGAGGCGGGCAAGGCCGTGGAGATGGAACGACTGGCCTATGGCGGCGCCGCTGTCCAGCGGGTGCGCTGTCAGTCGCGGCCGGTTATGGCGACGATCCCCCCCAGAACCTTCGAAATGGCCGATATAATCGCCGAAGGAAGGACAGGCGAGTTAAGAGAGATAACCTCTGCACCCCTATCCACGGTTAAGGTTTTGGAACGACGGGCAAAAAAGCGGGAGGCAACGGATATCGCAGATGCAAAGGTCGTGGTTTCTGTCGGCAGAGGGTTGACAAAGGCCGAAGACCTGGCCATGGTGCGTCAACTGGCCGATGCCCTGGGCGGCGAAATCGGTTGTACCCGCCCCATCTCCGAAGAGTTGCACTGGCTTCCGGAGGAATCCTGCATCGGTCTTTCCGGCGCCCAGGTCAAGCCGGAGCTGTTTTTGGCCCTGGGTGTTTCCGGCCAGATCCAGCACGTGACGGGTATCCGAGGGGCCAAAGTGGTTGCGGCCGTGAACAAGGATGAAAATGCCCCCATCTTCGGCGTCGCCGATTTCGGTATTGCAGGCGACCTCTATGATGTAGTTCCCAAGCTCCTGAATGAATTAGGCAAAAGCTAAGAGAACCGGGATGCCGTTCAATGGAATATGATGATGTTGTAAAGCGCTTGACCCCTTGCGGCCTGGATTGCGAACGCTGTGCCGACTATGCTCTTGGAGAAATAAAAGGCCTGAGCGTGGCGCTTCTGGGTTTGTTGGGTAATTATCAACGGGTTGCCCGGATGAAGGCGGCAGGCAAACCAGAATTTGATCACTATGCAGCATTTGATGAAATCCTGACCTTGTTTTCAAAGGCGGCCTGCGGGGGATGCCGGTCGGATGAACGCAAGTGCCCTATCAGTTGCCCTTTCGAAAGTTGCCGGGGAAAGGGCCTCGATTTCTGTTTCCAGTGCCCGGATTATCCGTGCGAAAAGCTGTTCGAGAGCGCATTCGGAGAACGTATTAGACAGCGCAACGATCGAATGAAGGCATTAGGGGTGACTTCATATTATGAAGAGTGGATGAAATTACCGAGGTATCCCTGATGCCATGTAAACTCATTTGTTTCCCACCGATGCAGGGTGGATGAAGCGAAGCGCATCCGCCGACAGCCTAATAATTCTCCGACAGCAGGGTGATGTTATTCAGGAGATAGACCTGTCCGAAGTTTGATTCTTCCACATTAAAGGGCATCCCGAAATACTTGAATGAGGTTATGTCCATTTGCCGGCAGGTCAGTTTGACGACGGGAATCTTGCCGGGCATGAGGTTCAGGATGCCCCGGGCCTTCTCGAAGACAACAGGGTCGGCCGCCAGATAGGTAAAGGAAGCGGTGGATCTCTTCAGGTCTTCCGATCCTGCTGTGTTGCATTTGAATATATCCTTGCCGAACCGGCGTCGCAACGTCTCCGCCTTTTCGATAGGGATGGTGACGACCATTTCATCGGCGTACTGCATCCCTGCCAATATTCCCAGATCCTTGAAAAGCACCTGTCGTTCTTCCTCGCGTCCCAGGCTGGCTTCCACGGAATAGCCCTTCTTTTGGATGGCGACTTTTCCCCCCGTTATGGCCACGACGCCTGGATGATTTCCCGGCTTGGGACCTGTGACGGTCACGGAGCGCTGCGTATTGATGAACATGAATGCCAGTGCCAGCAAGACAATGGTGCCGATGATCATGATTGATTTTCCGGGCATGTTCGTCCTCGCGAAAAAATAAGTGAAGGCCGATACTTTTCAACCCGCCTTTGCCTTGGTTATCCGGAAGCCCTCGTCAAGAAGCTTTTCCGTTTCCCTCTCCCTGATACGCGGTGTCTTGGCGCCCATGACAACGGCAATGAGGCGGGTATCTCCCCGTTTCGCCGTAGCGGAAATATTGAAGCCGGATTTGGCGACAAAGCCGGTCTTGATCCCATCGGCGCCGGGATAGTTTTGGAGCAGGCGATTGCGGTTGTGCTGGGTAATCTCGCGATAGGTGTAACTCTGCTGGGAGTGAATGGTCAGGGCCTGGGGGAATCGCTCCAGATACGCCTTGGAGAGCTTCATAATGTCCCGTGCCGTCGTAAATTGCCCCTTGGCGGGCAAACCGTTGGGATTTCTAAAAACCGTGCGGGTCATGCCGAGTTCGCGGGCTTTCCTGTTCATTTGTTTCACGAATTTCCCCACGTCTCCCGCAAGATATTCCGCTATGGCCACAGCGGCGTCGTTAGCGGAAACCACGGATGTCCCGATGGCAAGGTCTCCGAGGGCGAGCGTATCGCCCGGATCGAGATACATCTTGGAGCCGCCTGTCCGCCCGGCCTTTTTGCTGATCGTGACCTTGTCTGTCCATTGGGCTTTTCCGCTGTCGACGGCCTCATAGGCCATGTAGAGGGTCATTATTTTGGTAATGGATGCGGGAGGGATTGCCAGGTCCGGATTCTTCTTATAGAGAATTTTTCCGGTATTCAGGTCGATCATGACGGCTGATTTCACGGCAAGGGGCAGAGGAGCCGACCATGCCCCCAACGGTGCAGCCATGATCAGCAAAAGGACGATCATGGCTGAATATCTTTTACTGAAACAGGGCATACAGGACCTTGTTCTGCAAGCGGACATGGCGATGCGGCGGGCTTTACGGCCCGCCGCCTTTGATCTGATAACGATTAAACAAGCTTATCGGACGGCCAGGTAACCCTTTGCGAGGTTGGTATTGACATGGACGACGCCCTTGTTGAGGGTCCTGAAAGGATAATCTTCCGTGATGACAGGCAGCTTGTCGGCCTGCTCCTGGGCATTGACAACGGAGCCCGCCGCAACGTAGCGGCCATCGGGTACGTTGACGCCCATCACGATGGCGCCCGGTTCGATAACACAGTTTTTCCCGACGAAAGATTTGAACACCAGGGCCTTCATGCCGACAAAGGTGTCATCGAGGACCACGGCGGGTCCATGGATCTGGACCTGATGGGCCAAAGAGACGCGGCTGCCGACATAGACGGCGTACTTTTTCCCGTTAACCTCGAGGAGATTCTTCTCAATGGGCTGGCCGTTCATTTCCGTTTCCAGGGCATGAATGACCACGCCGTCCTGGACATTGGAGTTGTCGCCTACGTAAAGGGGCTGCCCCTCATCGCCCCGGATGGCGGCAAAGGGAGAAACCATGATGTTTTTACCCAGGATGACGTTTCCGACCACGGCAGCCAGGGGATGTACATACGTAGAGGGGTCGATGACGGGATCATAGATCCCGGAACTGAAGTCCGCCAAAACATTTTTTTCGATCATGTTAAATTCCTCCATAAGGATTGATGGTCCTGATTTCAACTCCCTCTTTGATAAAGGGGGATTTTTATAACGAAATTCCGGAAACCTCCCTCCGGCCCCTCTTTAAAAAAAAGAGGGGAGCTGCCATGCTTAAGCCACTGACATTGCTATCAAATATTTAAAGCTGGGGTTGCATCCGGTCCGCCATGTTCCGTGTCCCGGTGATGCTTGCGCTGCTCCCGATCCACCAATTCCTGCCAGATTTGATCAATGAGGATGCGGGTTTCATCCACGGTCCCTTCATTGTTGATGACCAGATCGGCATGACATAACTTTTCCTGAATCGGCATCTGGGAGGCAAGGCGTCTCATGGCCTGATCCCGGGGATACCCGTTTCGTCCCACCAGCCGTTCGAGTTGTTCCTCCGCCGGAATGTAAACCAGGACGACCAGATCAAACAGGGATTGCATGTCCCCTTCAATAAGTAGGGGCACATCGGAAAGGACGATTGCCGAAGGCTGCTTTCTCTCAATGTCGGCAAGACGCTGCCGCCACTGTTCAAAAACGGCCGGGTGAACGATCTCGTTGAGTTTCGTCAGCCTATCCCGATCCTGAAACACAATGGCCCCGAGTTTCTCCCGGTTAATCGTACGATCCTCGTTAAGGACTGCGGCGCCGAAGCAGTCGATGATCGCCTTCCATGCCGGCTGATCGGGCGCCTGCACAAGGTGGGCAAGGACATCGAAATCGATGTGCTCGGCCCCTTTTTCGACTAGCATCTTCGACACAGTTGATTTACCGGAGGCGATGCCCCCTGTGAGGCCGACGTTCAGCATGGTTCGCTATCACTGGTTCCGTTTATAGATAATATAAAGGCCCTCCAGGGTCAGCATGTCGTCCACAATCTCGATCGTCCGGGTTTCCGGGGCCACGACCTTGGCGAGCCCTCCTGTTGCAATAACCTTCGGATTGCCTTTCACTTCGGCCTTGATCCGTTCCACCAGCCCATCCACCAGACCGGCATATCCATAAACGATACCCGCCTGCATACTGCTCACCGTATCTTTGGCGATAACGGTCTTGGGCTTGTTCAGTTCCACACGGGGAAGCTTTGCCGCTCTTTCAAAGAGGGCCTCGCTTGAGATCATAATCCCGGGAGCGATGCAGCCACCCATATATTCGCCCTTCGGAGAGACATAATCGAAGGTCGTGGCCGTCCCGAAATCAACGATGATCAAGTCCTGCTTGTATTTCTCGTAACCGGCGATAGCGTTGACGATCCGGTCGGCGCCGACTTCCTTGGGGTTGTCGTAATAAATGGGCATCCCCGTCTTGACGCCGGGACCGACGATGAGAGGTTTGAGATGGAAGTATTTTTCACACAAGGGTTCCAGGATGTTCAGCATGGGCGGAACGACGCAGGAAATGATAATGTTGGTGATGTTCCGGGAGCTTATTTTACTCGTTTTGTAGAGGTTGTAAATGAGCATCCCGTACTCATCGACAGTGTGATCGACAACCGTCCGTATCCGCCAGTCATGGACCAGCTCATCGTTGTCGAAAACGCCCAGAACCGTATTTGTATTGCCTACATCGATCACCAAAAGCATAAGACCCTATCCTTTCGTCATAAAAATATCACCGGCCGTCACTCGTTGGATGACGCCTTTGTCGTCTTTCATGAGGATTGTCCCGTCATCGTCAATCCCCACGGCAACACCCGTCTGGACATCGTCTCTGAAAACGACGCGGATGGGTTTCCCCACCATATCCGTATAGGCCAGAAAATGTGCCCGTAATCCCTGAAATCCTTCAGCGAGAAAAACCCTATACCATTTTTCGAGCAATTCAAAAAGCTTTCCGGCGACGGTCAAACGATCGCCGATAATCCCCGTTTCAATTTTCAGGGATGTGGCCGTATCACGCAGGACCTCGTCAAAATCTTCCCTGTCCATGTTGATATTGATGCCGATTCCCAGGATAACGAAGTCTACGTCAGTACCGGATGATTTCATTTCCGTGAGAATTCCGCATATTTTTTTCCCGTTGATGAGGATATCGTTGGGCCATTTGACGGCAACCTGTCCCGGACAATAAGACGACAAGAGTTCCGCCACGGCCACGCCGGCCATGAGGGTGATTTGCGGGGCGATTGCGGGCGCGATGAGCGGTCTCAGAATGATGGACAGATAAAGATTCCGTCCCGGCGGGGATTGCCATGTCCGCTCCAGGCGCCCTCTGCCTTTTTTCTGAGAATCGGCCATGACGACATCTCCCTCCGGAGCGCCGGCCAAGGCCAATTGATGAGCGATAACATTCGTTGAACCCGTGGTGGGAAGGAAATGAAGATGACCGCCAAGCCGGTTATGGCTGCCGGTGGAGGTCATGGGTTTGAAGACTGGACCAGCAAGGAAATATCGGCGGCCCTGACGGAATGGGTCAAGGCCCCGATGGAGATGAAATCAACACCCGTTTCGGCGATTTCCCGAACGGTCGAAAGCGTTACGTTCCCTGACGCCTCCAGGGGAACGCGCCCCTTGGCCAGGGAAACAGCGGCGCTCATATCGGGGATGCTCATGTTGTCCAGCATAACGACATCGGCGCCGGCGGCCATGGCTTCTTCCAGTTCCCGGATATTCTTCACTTCTATCTCGATCTTGACCGTGTGGGGGATATGTTTTCGGGCCCGGCTGATGGCCTCTGCAATGCTGCCGGCCGCCGTGATATGGTTGTCCTTGATGAGAACGCCGTCATAGAGGGCGAAGCGATGATTGGAGGCCCCGCCGACCCGGACGGCATACTTGTCGAGAATGCGGAGTCCGGGGACGGTTTTTCTCGTATCAAGAATCGTGGCCCTGGTTCCCTCGACAGCCCGGACGAACTGCCGGGACGCCGTAGCGATCCCGCATAAACGCTGGAACAGATTCAATGCCACCCGTTCCGCCATCAAAATGGCCTTCAATTTGCCGTGGATTTCTGCAAGACAGGTCCCCGGGGTGACAAAATCACCCTCGGAAACAAAAACCGTAAAGACCAGTTCGGAATCAACGGCATGAAAGGTATCCCTGAAAACGTCGAGCCCCGCGATGACCATTTCGGACTTGGCGATGGCGCGGGCCGAACCGGCCTCGTTTCCCGTCAGGATGGCCGAGGAGGTGACATCGCCGGGACCGATATCCTCCACCAAAGCTGCGTCAATCAGACTCCGTAATGTTGATTTCTCGTAATTATTCGCGTTCAAATCGTTTCACCCTCAGCCCGGCCCTCTCCCATAAGAAAAGGGAGAAACCGGCCCCGGCTATAATAACTCCAGAACCTTGTTCAGGGCCTTTTGTATCATGGCCCGTTTTTCCGTCAGTTCCCGGTGTTTCTCCTCTTCCTTGCGAACAATCGCCTCGGCGGCCTTGGCCAGGAAGTCGGCATTGGCAAGTTTCCTGGAGACAATGGTCAGATCTTTTTCAATTTTCGCCAGTTCCTTCTCCAGGCGCGCTTTTTCGCTTGCGACATCGATAGCGCCTTCCAGGAGCACAAAAACCCGGATATTGCCGATGACGCCCGTCGCTGCCCCTTTCGGTTCCTCCATGTCGCCGCCGATCTCCAGAGATTCCAGATTCGCCAGCGTGGTGATGTATCCTGATCCCGCCGTCAAAACAGCCTTCGCTTCGGCTTCCGGGGCCGATACGACAACCCGCAGCTTTTTGGAGGGCGACAGGCCCATTTCGCCGCGAATGTTGCGAACTCTGGTAATGACGTTCATGATAAGCCCCATTTGTTCTTCCGCCTCGGGAGCTTCCGGGAAATCTTCCGCCGTGGGGAATGAGCCGATCATGACGGACGTGCCGTCGCCTACCAGCGTCTGCCAGATTTCTTCCGTCAGGAAGGGCATAAAGGGATGGAGAAGCTTCAGGGACGTCTTCAGAACCTGATACAGAGTGCGCTGGGCCGCGAGGCGGCCGTCGGGATTCTCCTTGCCGTAGAGGACCGGCTTGACCAGCTCAAGATACCAGTCGCACAGCTCATGCCAGACGAACTGGTAGATGGTGCCTGCCGCTTCATTGAATTTGTACTCGTCAAGACTGCGGGTCATTTCGCGAATCGTTCTGTTCAAGCGGGATTGAATCCATCGGTGCGGCAGCGATTCCCCCGACACGGGCCTTGCATCTTCATGGCCGGAATAATCTTCAAGGTTCATCAGGGAAAACCGTGTGGCGTTCCATATCTTGTTCACGAAGAACTTGTAGCCCTCAATGCGCTCCTCCGACATGCGGACATCACGGCCCTGGGCGGTGAAGGCGGCAAGGGTGAACCGGAAGGCATCGGCGCCGAACTTGTCGATCATTTGCAGGGGATCGATGCTGTTGCCTTTCGATTTGCTCATCTTGTCGCCGTGTTCGTCCCGGACAAGGGCATGGAGATACACATCCCGGAAAGGAACGTCTTTCATGACATACAGGCCCATCATCATCATCCGGGCCACCCAGAAGAAGAGAATGTCAAATCCGGTGATGAGAATGGACGTGGGATAGAATGTTTTCAGCGCCGGGGTCTCTTCCGGCCAGCCGAGGGTGGAAAAAGGCCAAAGGGCGGAACTGAACCAGGTATCGAGGACGTCTTCATCCTGGCGGAGGTTGTGGCCGCTGCATCCGGGACAGGCATCGGGATCGGTGGTCCGGACGATGACCTTGCCGCAATCATCACAGTACCAGACGGGAATCCGGTGCCCCCACCAGATCTGCCGGGAGATGCACCAATCGCGGATGTTCCCCATCCACTCGTAATAGGTGCCTTCCCACATGGCGGGCACGATTTTGGTTTTACCCGTGACGACGGCAGCCGTCGCCTCCTTGGCCAGGGGGGCAATCTTGACGAACCATTGCTTGGATACGGCCGGTTCGATGATGGTCTTGCAGCGGTAACATTTACCGACATTATGGCTGTAAGGTTCCGTTCCGACAAGGTAACCGCCCTTTTCCAGATCCCGGACGACATTCTCGCGGCATTCATCACGGTCTTGTCCCTGGTAGGGGCCGCCGTTTTCATTGATAACGGCGCTGCCGTCCATGATATTGATGATTTCCAGGTTATGGCGGCCGGCCATGGCGAAGTCCGCCGGGTCGGAGGACGGGGTGATCTTGACGGCGCCCGACCCGAAATCCATGGGGACATAATCGTCGGCAATCACGGGGATAGGCCGGTTCATCAAAGGGAGCAGAACCATCTTGCCGATTTTGCCCTGATAGCGGGGATCGTCGGGATGAACGGCTACCGCCGTATCGCCGAGCATGGTTTCCGGGCGCGTCGTCGCGACAATGATCTCCCCCGGGCCGTCCACGTAGGGGTAGCGTATATTCCAGAGGTGCCCGGCCTTTTGCTCATATTCCACTTCCAGGTCGGAAATGGCCGTATGGCAGCGGGGGCACCAGTTGACGATATAGTCGCCCTGATAGATGAGGCCGTCATTGTAAAGCCGGACAAAAACCTCCCGGACGGCATGGGAAAGCCCCTCATCCATGGTGAACCGCTCCCGCTCCCAGTCGCAGGAGGCGCCGAGCCGCTTGAGCTGGTCGATGATGATGCCGCCGTACTTTTCCTTCCACTGCCAGACCCGTTCGATGAATTTTTCGCGGCCCAGGTCATGGCGGGTCAGGCCCTCCTTTGCCAGCATCTGCTCGACGACATTCTGCGTGGCAATGCCGGCGTGGTCCATGCCGGGCATCCAGAGTGCGTTATAGCCCTGCATCCGCCGGTAGCGGGTCATGATGTCCTGGAGGGTATTGTTGAGGGCATGCCCCATATGGAGGATGCCTGTGACGTTGGGCGGCGGAATGACTATACAGAAAGGTTTTTTGGACCCGGCATCCTCGGCGTGGAAGAAATCATGATCGAGCCAGTACTGGTACCATTTCTTTTCAGCGGCCGGGGGATCGAAGGCGCTACCTAGCGCAGGTCTTGACATTTGTTAACTCCTTTTAGAAACTTTGCCGATTCCGGGAGAAGTCTCTATGACTTGTTCTTTGTGGCGGGTTAGCTGTTTACAATAGGAACCCCTCCCTTTTGGAGGGAGGGGCGGGAAATCCTTTCCATCGTCATGGTGAAGCTTAGAACTTCAGTTCTTCTCTGAATTTCTTGATAATCAAGAGGGCCTCGACACCGGAGACGCTGTCCATGGGGGCAAATTCTCCGGAAGAAAGGCTCTTGGCCTGCATAATGCCCCGGGAAGTTACGACCATAACGGCGTTGAAGTAGGGAAGGTCGGATCTCAGGTCGGGGAAGGTGGATGTGCTGCCGATGAATTTCGTGGCCAGTTTGTTGTCGCCCGTCACTTTGATCAGGATATCTTCAATCATCATGGCATAGGTCGCCCGATTCACCAGATCGTTCGGGTGGAAATTGCCGTCGGAGAAATTTTCCAGCCCCCGGACGCCCAGCTGGAGAATGCCTTCGATATCGGCTTTCAGGGGATGACCGCCGATATCGGCTGCAGTTGCCGCCGTAGCGACTTTCACATTGGCCTTATCCGGGTCTTTGAAGCTTGTATCAAATTCTTTAATCGTTCTTTTCTTATAGAGAATATCGATTCTCATTTCTTCCAGGAAAAGGGCAGCGGCATCGGCCCGGGTTATTTTCTCGACGAGGGCGATCTTCTTGCCCGTAATGGTGCCCGGCATGGCCCGTTGAATGTCCTGGACGATTTTCCACTGAATGTCCGCTTCATTCGTCAAATCGGCCTTGAGGTCCATGACCTTGGAAAACATCTGGCCGGCCTTTACAAAATCCAGATTCGTCTTATAGGCAAGACCCATATAGTAGTAAGCGGAGGAGGATTTCGGATCGATTTCAGTGGCCTTGTCGAAAGCGCCTTTGGCCTCGTCCATCCATCCCCTTTCGGCCATGCAGTCGACGCCGATCTTCATGCAGGTTGCCTTGCTCAGGGTATTGACTCTGATGGCTCCCACCAGGGCGAAGACCTTTTCATCATTCGTTTCAGCATTATACGACGCTTTGTCCAGAAGTTTAAACGCACCCTGAAAATCGTTCTGGTATGCCTTAATCAAGGCAAGCCCGGCAAAGGCCCGTGAAAATTTAGGGGACAACTGAAGCGCACGATCGAATTCGGCCTGGGCGTCTTGATATTGAGCCTTATCCAGGAATTTCATGCCGGTAAAAAAATGGTGCTCCGGGGTGTCCATCTCCGCCATCGGTTTCACCGCCTTCGGCCCGCAGGAAATGGCCAGCATTGCCGCAACCATGACGGCCATAGCGATTAAATATCTGCGATACCTTGAAAAACGAATCATGATGATCTCCTTTCATTCAAATCGTTTGATACTGAAACGGCCGATCATGACAGTTCTGATGAAGGCCGGTGCCCTGTCGGACAAACTTATTAGACGCATATTATTATCTTTGTACACCTTTGAAGTCAAGCAATTTCCGGGTTGCCACCTGCGAGAAATTGCCTGACATATTCTTTTATCTCACTGAAATCGTTGGGTGAAAACCATTGAACACCGGGCTCCGCCCGGAACCATGTCCCCTGCCGCTTGGAATAATGCCTGGTGTCGCGTGCTGTCCGTTGCATGACTTCGTCAATGCCGATATGTCCTTCAAGGTAGGGAAAGACATGTTTGTAGCCCAGGGACTGCATGGGCTTGAGGGATTCACCGTACCCCATGTCGACCAATTTGCGCACTTCATCGATCAAACCGGCGTCCATCATGGCCTGTGTGCGCTGATCGATCCTCTCGTAAAGGGCAGCGCGGTCCAAGGTCAACCCGATCCTGATGCACTCATAGCGTTTATCAAGAAATCCATGCTGCTCCTGCATGTCGACAATCGAGTCACCGGTGAGAGCCATGACTTCAAGGGCCCGAATGATCCTGACGGCGTTATGAGGGTCGATCCTGGCGGCAGCCCGCGCATCGATTCGCTTCAGCTCCTGATATAGATAACCCGTACCCCGGGTTTCCTGCTGTCCGCGGTAATAATTTCGCAGGTCTTCATCGGCGCCAGGACCGGCAACGAGGCCTCCCAGGAGGGCGCGGACATACAGGCCTGTTCCCCCGACGACAAGAATGGCCTTGCTCTGCTGATGGAGAGCCTGAATAATGGGAGCGGCCGTATCGACAAAGAGGGCGGCGTTAAACGATTCATCGGGATTGACAACATCCAGGAGATGATGGCGGACCTGCTGTCTTTCCTCCGGCGACGGTTTTGCCGTGCCGATATCCATGTGCCGGTAAACCTGCATGGAATCGGCGCTGATGATTTCCCCGCCCAGATGATCGGCGAGGGCGAGGGCCAGGGCCGTTTTACCGACGGCCGTCGGGCCGACAATGATAATCAACCGGGGTTTTGTTGTTTCAAGGGTCATGTATTGTGAATGCCTTATGTTTTTTGTTGCTGTGCAGGGGGATTTTATGGGTAGTCTGTAAAATCTCCTCCCACTTCTCTTTAGAAAAGAGGGGCGTCGTCGTACTTAAGTCATGAATCAACGGCAACGGATAAAACTTATCATGGATGCCCCTTTAATTCCTTTAATTTTTGATTCCCATTAATTTGGATTTGAAATACATTGACGACAATAATATGGAGGGCTTGACCGGCAGCCGGGGTATTCCCCCATGCAGCATACGCACACCGGTATTTTGAACCATGACTTTTAAAGGCAGGATAAATAATGATGAAAGAGTACTCGTTCGATAAAGTCGTCCCCCGGAACAATACCGATTCCGTGAAATACGACCTGCGAAAGGCTATTTTCGGAACGGAGGATGTCACGCCCCTCTGGGTTGCCGATATGGATTTTGAAACGCCAGATTTCATTGTCGACGCCATCAGGCGGCGCCTCGACCACAACATTTACGGATATACGTTCGTCCCCGAGTCTTTCTACGAAGCCCTTCAATCATGGATGAAGAAACGCCATCAGTGGGACATCAAACGGGAGTGGATTCTGTGTTGTCCGGGCGTCGTTCCTTCCCTGGTCATGGCGATCCTGTCATTTACGGAACCGGGAGACGCCATCGTCGTGCAACCACCCGTTTATTATCCCTTCTTTTCCACCATCCGGGATAACGGGCGGGCGGTCATCAATAACCCTCTCGAATTGCGGGACGGCCGTCTGTCGATGGGCTATAATCATCTTGCCGGATGCCTGGATAATAAGGCGAAACTTCTGCTGCTTTGCAATCCCCATAATCCCGGCGGCACCGTTTGGAAAAGAGAGGAGCTCGAAAGGCTCGGGGAACTGTGTGTCAAAAGCGGTACGATCATCGTTTCCGACGAGATCCATTCCGACCTGATCTTCAGCGGTCATCATCATCTTCCGACGTCATCGGTTTCAGAAGCCATATCCCAAAACACAATTACCCTGATTTCACCGACCAAAACATTCAATACCGCCGGCTTGTCCATTTCTGCCGCGATTATCCCCAATCATGATTTGCGGGAACGCTTCCGTCAGACCATTGAACATTTGCATCTGACGATCCCCAATATTTTCAGTCTCGTGGCGTTTGAATCGGCTTACGGGCATGGAGAAAACTGGCTTCGGCACTTGCTGGCTTACCTGGAAGGCAACATGAATGATGCCGTCGATTTTCTCAATCGCAACATCCCGCAGATCAAGGCCGTCAAGCCGGAAGGAACGTATCTTATCTGGCTGGATTGCCGCGCCTTGGGCCTGAATCAGAGCGAATTGATGGAATTCATGATCCGTCAGGCAAAAGTAGGCCTCAATGACGGACACAGATTCGGCATCGGCGGAGACGGTTTTCTCAGGCTGAATATCGCCTGCCCGCGATCCGTTCTGCAAGAGGCTTTGAAAAAAATGGAACAAGCCGTCAAGTCTTTATCCGGCCATGGCCCCTCTTGAGATTTAGATCGACATGGCCAGCTTGGGGCCATTATTCAGCCTTCAAGAGTGATCTGAACGGAAACAATCCTTAAGTCAAT
>CAZBME010000038.1:22136-30081 GCA_964492965.1 uncultured Syntrophaceae bacterium
AAGTCAATACCACATTTAAATCAATATGATATCAAGGCGGCAAGGAAGATCGTGCTTTGAGCTGGAATGGTAATAACAGATCACTTCAGCTTCAAACTCATCTTCACCAGATCGTAAGGCGTTTTTTCCGGGATCATACCGAGTTTGGCCGTCAGGTTAACCATCTTGCGGTTTTTCGGTTCGATATAGCCGAAAAACTCTTCCAGGCCCTTTTCGTCGGCGATGCCGATGACGATGTCCACGAGCTTGGAGGCCAGTCCGTGGCCTTGATAATCATCATGAACGAGGACGGAAAACTCGCATGACCTCCCGTCCGGCTCAATCATGTAGCTTCCAATGCCTATGATGCGCCGTTTTCCGTTTTCACGTATTTCGGCCACAATGGACATTTCGCGGTCATAGTCGATATTACAGAACCGAACGTGCATTTCATGGGTAATCGTTTTGATGGACTGATAAAACCTCTCCCGGAGGGATGCCTCGGACAGGGAGGTAAACATCTCATGTTCCAGAGGTTCATCCTCCGGCTTGATGGGCCGAAGCAGGACTTCCGAACCGTCCCGGAGGTGCCAGCGCGTCACATAGCGCATTGGGTAAGGCGTAATGACGAGGTGGGGATAAGGGGTCTCGTGATGGAGGGCGGTCGGGTCTAGGATGATCCGGGCATCGAGGGCCATGGCCTTGCCGTCGCTGATGGCGATAGGATTCATGTCCATGACGAGAATTTCCGGGAAATCGACAATCAGATTGGAGAAGCTCACGATGATCTGCTCCAGCTGCCGCAGGTCCGCAGGCGCCTTGCCCCGGTATCCCTGGAGCATCTTATAAATTTTGGTGTCTTCCATGAGCCTTCTGGCCAGGGCCTGGTTCAGGGGCGGCAGGCCGACGGCATAATCCTTGAAAACCTCCACGCCGATACCGCCCATGCCGAAGAGAATTGCGGCGCCGTAATCGGGGTCCTTTTTTGCCCCCAGAATGATTTCGTAATCGATGACCTCGATCATCTTCTGAACGGTGACGCCATAAATGGCCGCTTTGGGATTACGCTCCTTTACCCGTTCAATGAGGCGTTCGTATTCCCGCCTCAGGCCGGGATCGGTGGTAATGCCTCTGACCACCCCTCCCACATCCTGCCGGAAGATGATGTCCGGAGACGAGATCTTGAGGACCACAGGGTATCCGATCATGTCGGCATATCGGACTGCCTCGTCAACAGTCCGGGCCGTATAGGTCTTCATGAGGGGGATGCCGTAATTGGACAGAAATTTTCGCGCATCCTCATCGGTCAGGGTCGTCGTCCCCTCCCGGATCAGGCGCCGGACCATGGATTTGAGGTGATTTTTCGAAGGCGCTTCATCTACGGGCAGTTCTGACGGTGTTTCATGCAGGTTTTGCAAATTGCGTTCGTAGTTATACATGTACAGATACGTCCGGACGGCCCCTTCCGGTGTGCCGTAGGTGGGAATCCCGTTTTCATTCAGGATGTTCCAGCCTTTATCTTCTTTATCCCGTTCCAGCCAGGTGGCGATGACGGGTTTGGAGGCTTCTTTGGCAATGGCAACCAGCAATTCCGCAATTTCTTCGTCCTGTTCCCGGTACATGCGGCCGTATATAACCAGAAGACCATCCACATTGGTATCGCGGAGGCATATCCGGATCGTTTTTTCATACTGTTCAACACCGGCCGTCCTCAGAATATCGACAGGATTGCCCCGTTGCCAAAAGGGCGGCAGGACCTGATCCAGTTCGGCAAGGGATTGGGCCGATAATTGGGCAAGCTGCCCCTTTGAACGCAGGAGCCGGTTCGCCGCCATCAGGCCTGTGCCGGTCATATTGGTGATGACGGCCAGACGAGGCCCCCGGGGGAGATTTCTGGAATAGAGGACGGAGGCCGTGTTGTAGAGATCCTGGGCCTCCTTGACCCGGACCACGCCAACCCGGCTTAGCAGGGCGTCAAAAACGTCCTCGGGCCCGGCCAGGATATCCGTATGGGAATGCTTGTCCTGGAAGCCGTTGGGGACCTGAGGCGGCTTCAGCAGGACGATGGGCTTGTTGCGGGCAAACCCGCGGGCGGCGCTGACGAATTTTCTGATGTCGCCGATCCGGTCTTCCATATAGATCATGATGCTGCGCGTATGGGGATCATTGCCCAGGTAGTCTATCATGTCGCCGAAATCGACGTCGATACCCGACCCCAAAGAAGCGAGCATGCTGAAGCTGACATGGGCATTCATACCCCAATCGAA
The DNA here is from genome assembly GCA_964492965.1 of uncultured Syntrophaceae bacterium. Classification (GTDB taxonomy): domain Bacteria; phylum Desulfobacterota; class Syntrophia; order Syntrophales; family UBA8958; genus CAZBME01. Next base: position 24,383 of record CAZBME010000038.1, read on the forward strand.
AAGGGTTTTCCCGAAGGCGCTGCTCTGGGTCAGCAGGGCGATATTTCCTTTTTCGGGAATAGAACGCAGACGGGCCGCGCAAAGTCCCACATGGGGCCGAATGATGCCCAGGCAGTTCGGACCGAGGATCCGCAGCGGATATTTCTTCTTGATGCGGAGAATTTCTTCCTCCAGGCGGCGGCCTTCCTCACCGACCTCCCGAAAGCCATCGGATATAATGACCATCCCATCCACACCGGCCCGACCGCAGGCCTCCACAATCGCCGGCACAGTAGGCGCGGGAGAGGAGACAATGGCAAGGTCGATATGCTCCGGGAGATCCTCAATGCTGTCATAACAGTGGAAATTGCAGACCGTTTTCTGGTTGGGGTTGACGGTGAAGATCTTCCGTTCCTTGCAGGCCTGGAGGTTATCGATGAGGATTCGCCCCAGAGACCCCTCTTTTTCGCTCGCGCCGATGACGGCAATCGTCGCCGGGTCAAACATGCGTTTCAGATTGTCCATAAATGAATTATCCTCAAGGTTATCAACCCGTTAATAAAGAGGGGTTTAATCACGGTCTGTTTGCGGTAATCAAAAGCCCCAGAATGGCCAGGGCCGCTTCCTTGGCCGTGGGGCCAACTTCCAGGGTCGGGCCCACGCAGGAGGGGCAGCCGTTCTGGCAGGGGCAGCTCCGGATGAGCTGCTGCGCCGAGGCCATGAGCTGGTCGTGGCATTCATAGAGAAGATCGGAGAAGCCGATGCCTCCGGGATAGGCGTCGAAAATAAAAATGGTCGGGTCGAAGGCATCGATCATGGGAGGCCCGTCGCCCGTCGGTGTGGCGACAATCGTCCGGAAGTCTTTGCCTTTTTTCACAAACCACTCGCCGCTCTTGTCTCCGATGGCCCGGTCCACGTCGTGGAGGTCCGCCATCAGAAGCATGGCCGCCAGGTGGCGAATGCTGTAGGCCAGTCCCGACAATCCGTCGATGATCTCCGACTGTGAATAGGGCAGGGCCTGGAGGTGGTCCCGGGGGATGGTGATCCAGTAGCTCGTCGTGTGCATGTCCTTTTCCGGGAGATTCACATCCCCGTAGCCCAGATTCTCCGAGGTGTAGAACTTGATTTTCTTGTAGCCGACGACCTTGCTGACGACCTGGACCTCTCCGTGCTCGACGATGGAGGACGGACGCCGTTCGTTGGCAAAGCTGTCGATGACCCGGACGTTGGTGTACGTCATAGCATCGGTATAGTAATCGGAATCCACTTTCCGGACATAGGCCTTCTTGCCGTCCAGGTCGAGCTTGTCCACATGGAACTGCGTTGATTCCATCATGTAGATGGCGTTGTCGTGGACCATGGTGAAGGCGCTGTCCCAATCCACTTCAGCGATGACGCGGTGATTCCCCGCCTCCGTCGTATCGACGACGACAATATTTTCCGGATTGATGCTCCTGAGGCTCACCTCATCGGCGGGATAGCTTTCCGCAGACCAGTGCCACCGTTCTGCCACCCGGTGCAGGACGCCTTTTTCTTCCAGGTAATCGAGCAATTCCTCCAGATTCTCCCCGCCGAAGCGTTCCCCTTTCTCGAAGGGCAGCTCGAAGGCAGCGCTCTTGATATGGTGGAGCAGAATCAGAAGGTTGTCCGGGTTGACCCGGCAGTGCTCCGGCGACCGGGAGAAAAAGTAATCGGGATTCTCGACGATGAACTGATCCATGGGCGAGCTGCGGGCGATGAGAATGGCCAGGCTGCGCCCCTGACGCCTTCCCGCGCGGCCCGCCTGCTGCCACGTGCTGGCGATGGAGCCGGGATAGCCGCACATGATGCAGGCCTCCAGATCGCCGATATCGATGCCCAATTCCAGGGCGTTGGTCGTGACGACGCCCATCACGTCGCGGTTGCGCAGCCCCGCTTCGATCCGGCGGCGCAGATTCGGGAGATAGCCGCCCCGGTAGCCCGTGACAAACTGTGTATCCACAGGTTGCCCTTTGGCAAATTCATCCTTCAGGTATTTCGTCAAGACCTCGACATTGAGGCGGCTCGTGGCGAAGACAATGGTCTGGACGTCGTTTCCGACAAGTTCCGAGGCCATTTTTCTGGCGGGTGTCAGGGCCGATTGTCTGATGCCCAGCTCCCGGTTGACGATGGGCGGATTGTAGAGGATGAAGGTCTTGGCGGCTGTCGGGGCCCCGCTTTCATCGATGAGCGTCACAGGCCGTTCCAGGAGGCGCTCGGCGTGTTCCCGGGGATTGGCCACCGTCGCCGAACAGCAGATAAAAACGGGGTCCTGGCCGTAGAAACGGCAGATCCGGACCAGGCGCCGGAGCACGTTGGTCAGATGGGAGCCGAAGACACCCCGGTAGACGTGGAGCTCGTCGATGACGACATATTTCAGGTTGCTGAAGAGCTTTTGCCACTTTGTATGATGGGGAAGGATGCCCGCATGGAGCATGTCGGGATTCGTGACGACGACGTGGCCCTGCTTGCGGATGGCCTGACGGGCGTCGTCGGGCGTGTCGCCGTCGTAGGTGTAGGTCTTGATGTCGGCCTTGAGAGCCCCGATCAGCTCGTGGACCTCGTGCATCTGGTCCTGGGCCAGGGCCTTTGTGGGAAAAAGGTACAGGGCGCGGGTCTCCGGTTCTTCGAGGATTCGCTGGATAACGGGAATATTGTAGCAAAGGGTCTTGCCGCTCGCCGTCGGCGTGACGAGGATGACGTCCCGGCCCGTGCGGGCGCATTCGAGGGCCTGAGCCTGATGGCTGTAAAGGCGATCGACGCCCCGCTCCTTCAGGACAGCCTGGAGACGCGAATGAACCCATCCCGGATAGTCCGCGTAGGTTCCCTCCCGTGCGGGAATCTTCCTAAAGGCCCGGACATTCTCCATGAACCGCCGATTATTCTCTGCCCGCTCCAGCCATTCTGCCAAGGTCAGCTTTGCCATAGGTTCATCAAATTATATGTTTTGATGCCAATTGACAAACCTTTTTTTCGTCCTTGTCTCCTTGACATACAAGCCCGATTTCCCTATATCTCTTCTCGTTAACGGCAAGAGTGTTGTGCAACGTCACCCGTCATCGTTATGCGATGGATGGCCGAGAATGAACATCAGGGATAACTTCCAGGGAATATGGAACCTTTTTGGGGCGGGTTTTCCGGGTTTGTCATCGGTATCGGCTTGAGCGCGGCTTGCGGCTTTCGCATCATCCTGCCGTTTTTAGGGTTGAGCATCGCCGCCATGAATGGCTGCGTCCATCTGTCTCCGGAGTTTCAATGGCTCGGTTCATGGCCCGCCCTTATTGCGTTTGCCACGGCCGCTCTGCTCGAAATCGGGGCCTATTATATTCCCTGGATGGACAACCTGCTCGATGCCGTAACGACGCCTCTGGCGGTTGCGGCGGGGGCCATCGCCACGGCGTCGGTCATGAGCGATGTGTCGCCTTTCATGAAGTGGTCGATCGCCCTGATCGCCGGGGGCGGGATGGCTGGGATCGTCCAGTCCGGCACGGTTCTGCTCAGGGGCATGTCTACCGTTGCGACGGGCGGAACAGCCAATGTCGTGATCTCCACGTTTGAACTGGCCGGATCGGTCATTACCACAATGCTTTCCCTGCTGGTGCCGGTGCTCGCTTTCACGGTCGCCATGCTCCTGGCCGCCTGGGTTCTGTGGAAGGCATTTCATCACCCCGCGAAGGCGCTTTGATCTAGAACTGCAAGATAATGATTATCCCCCGGACAAGATCTGCAGGACATGGACAAGAGCCCCATGAGGCAGCTTTTCCTGCTTTGATAAAACACGGTTCTCCAGAATAACCGTGGTTCCCCGGGCGTCGGAGATTTCCAGAAGGGTCAGAAGATCATTGACATCCGACCCTTCCGGAATTTCCATGACAACCCCCCGCCCGGGATGGTAATCGGGAAAACGTGTACTCAACATACCGAAAAGTTTCACCGTAATCTTCATCTACGGGATCTGTCAAATGGCTAATGTTGCATCAAGGTCCTCATCCGTCACCATGAATACCGTATTATGAGGCGGCAAGGGTTCCTTGTAGAAAAATTCCGGCAACCGGTCGTCTTTGCTGGTCAGGCCTGCTTTACGGTTAAAATCCCTTTCGGCCTGCAGAACACGGATACCCAATTGCGGAAGGGCTTCCAGGCCGAGCTGAACACCTGTTTTTGCGCTCAAAACCTTAAGGAAGGATTCCCCGCCCTCCGGTGTTGCTATGGCAAAGGCCGCAAAGACACAAAGACCGAGGCTGTCTATCGCAGCCGTGCCGATTTGGGCATTGCGCGAGGCCTCCGCCAGACCGTCGGGCTTCCCGAGACTTAGATGCCCCATCATATAATCACCAACAAGATTTCCGGCCGTGTGATCACCGCCCATCGGAGATGTGGCATAAGTAACCCCGTTTCCCTGTATGCCTCTTGGATCATAAGCGGCAATGCTCTGCCCTTTCACAGCCGGGACCCGGTGATGGTTAAAATGAGCACCGACCGCTACCGGGCCGTCCCCTAATACCTTGCCGATTTCCGTCCCTTGGGCCATTTCTTCCAGCATCTGGAGAGCGGCCTCAGCGTCTCCAAAAGGTTTATATCCCGCATCCATGGCTACAGCGACGGCAACGCCTGCATTCATGGTGTCCAGCCCGATGTCGTCACAGAGAAAATCCGCTCGGGCAATGACATCCAGATCCGTGATGCCCGTCATACCGCCAAAGGACCAGATGGTCTCATACTCCAGGGATGAACTGACAAACTTGCCCTGCTTGTCATTGAAGATATTTGAGCAGCGTATAATACACTGGGCGCAACCTATGTGGCCGGGCCCGCCGCCGCGCTCCTTCATGGTCTGGGCCATGTTCTCGCCGCTGATCTTCTCCCATCCCTCGGTGACGCCCCTGGTGGCGTTGTAGCTGGGGAAAGCCCCCATGGAATTCAGCACAGCCACCAATGCGGCGGTTCCAAGATTCGGAAGGAGCTGGCCGGAAAAGGGATGGTCCTGAACTGCCCTGGCAAAGGTTTTGGCGGCTTCCTTGAAGGCCTCCGGGTTGGCTATGGCATCGGGATTTTTCCCCTGGCGATCGACCACCAGGGCCTTCAATCCCTTGGACCCCATAACCGCTCCGAGCCCCCCCCTGCCTGCCGCCCGGCAGGGTCGGTTATCCATGTCCGAAGACTGGATTGAGGCTGACTTCATGAGATGTTCTCCCGCGGGACCGATGCACATGATCGATGTCTTGTCTCCATATTTCTTCATCAGCCTGTCCACAAGGCTGTAAGTTCGCATCCCCTTGAATTCCTGGGCCGGCTCAAGGCTGGGCTCCCCATTTACGTCGATCCTCAAGAGGTACATTTCACCTTTCGCCGCCTGGCCTTCGACAACAATCGCCGTAATCCCCAGGCGTCCCAATGCTTGGGCAATGGTGCCGCCGGCGTTGCTTTCCTTGATCCCTCCGGTCAAGGGACTTTTTGCCCCGACGGAAATCCGGCTGGTGTTGATCAGCGTTGTTCCGCTCAATAATCCCGGGGCAAAAATAAGCTTGTTCTCCGGACCCAGGGGGTCGCATGTCGGGGGCACCTCGGCATTGATCATGATGGCGGTTAACCCACGGCCCCCCAAACCCAAATATGCCTGGGGAACTTCTTCGATGCGGATGTTCTTGTCTGATAAATTTACCCTCAATAGTTTCATAGATGTCTCCTTTAAATCGGTTTGA
>CAZBME010000038.1:30181-40623 GCA_964492965.1 uncultured Syntrophaceae bacterium
GTCTGATAAATTTACCCTCAATAGTTTCATAGATGTCTCCTTTAAATCGGTTTGAATGTTTTTTAAAGTCCATCTCCGGGTCGAAGAAGACGATCCTGAGTGACCATTCGAATCATATCTCAATGGCATGTTTTTGTTATGATCGGTCCTCGTTCGGTATTTATGCCTCTACTATACAAAGCATATGCCATGAACAGAGGTAAGCTCCGCAGGTCGGGAACAATCTAAAATATATCTAATATTACAAATGCTTATACCGATATCTTCTGGTGTTGGGAAGGAATCCTTTTGGGGGGGGGTCAAGTAATGGGGCAGAATAGGCGATCTTTGTGAATCAAAAGAATACAAGTGTTCCAATACAGAACAGCTGTATCACGGGGTGACATGCTTCGACAGGGTGATTTCGTATTTATTCATTTTCCGGTAAAGGGTGGGCCGCCCTATTCCAAGGCGTTTGGCTGTTTTCAGGATATTCCCGTTACATTCTTCCAGGGTTTTCCTGATAATATCGCGTTCAAAGGCATTGACGACTTGAAGCCCCCCGGCGCTTTTCTCTTGTGGCACTTGATCGACCGGCCCCCGGTCAGGCGCCGATATGTATGCCGGAAAATCCTCCCTGACCAGGACATGGCCTGCGGCAAGATTGACGGCACGTTCAATCCAGTTTTTCAGTTCTCTCACATTGCCAGGCCAGGCATAAGACAGTAAATAGTCAAGGGCCTCTTTAGAAACCCCCTTGATGGCTTTCCCCAATTGCTGGTTTTTCTCGTCAATAAACTGTTTCGTCAGGATATCTATATCCTGTTTTCTTTCACGTAACGGGGGAATATGGATGTCGATCACACTAAGGCGGTAAAACAGGTCACGGCGAAAATTGCCGTGCTGAATTCGTTCATGAAGGTCTTCATTCGTCGCAGAAATAATGCGGGCATCCAGGGGAATATATTTGCTGCCGCCCAGCCTTTGAAATTGCCTCTCCTCCAGAACGCGAAGCAACTTGGCTTGCATGTCCAGAGACATGCCGTTGATCTCGTCGAGAAACAAGGTCCCGCCTTTTACCAGCTCCAGCTTGCCGGGCTTGCCCTGGCGAAGTCCGCCGGTAAAGGTTCCCGCCTCATACCCGAAGATCTCGCTTTCGATCAAATGATACGGGATAGAGGCGCAGTTAATGGCGATGAAGGGCCCGCCCGAATAACTGCCGGCATTATGAATACTCTGGGCGATCAATTCCTTGCCTGTCCCCGACTCGCCGGAAATGATCACATTGGAAGTACTGTTGGCCACGGAACGGCTCATCGTGATGACTTTCTTGATCTCCGGACTATCTCCCAGGATATCCTTGAATGTAAAGTGGGCCTTGGGACCGGCAACTTTCTGGATTAGCCGTTGTACATGCTTGTATTCTTTTAGTAAAATGGTGCTCCCCACATACTTTCCCAGGACATTGGTGATCACGGTGATTGTCAAGAGGCACCGGGGCCCGCTTGCCGATTCGTTGAGGATGACCTCCTGGTCCATCAAAGGTTCGCGCTTGCCGATGGCATCTATAATTTCTTTATTATTGATGATATTGTTGATCTTTTCATTTGCCACATGAGTTAATTCAACCCCCAGCAGCTTTTCCGCCATGGTATTGATATGGACAATGGAACCATCCCCGCTGATGACGATGAGACCGTCGTTCATGGAGGCCATGGCCGATTTTAAGGAATGGCTGCTGAAGTAATTCTCTTCCATGGCGTGCAAGAGTTGAAGCTGATTTTCTATGATGCCGGCAAGGGCTATGATCATAGTGAGGGTATGGGGATGGGTCAGGGCGGTCTTACGGTCAAGCGTCATATCCAGACAGCCTATCAGTGCGCCATCTTTATCATGGATCGGCGCAGCGACGCACAAACATCGATGAAGGGTTTCCCTGTAATGTTCTTCAGCAAAAACTTCATAAGGTTTATCGAGAATCAGCGCCATGGAAGGGGCATTGGTCCCGGCAAACGATTCATGAATGCAATTGCCGATGGCGTTGTCCGTAATTTCGTTGATGTAGGACCAGACGGGGCCTTCTCCCATCGTCTCCAGGAGATAACCGTTTTTATCAGCCAGCATGATGATAACATCCATGCTGTTTAAGTAGTTGTAAATATTTCTCAACACCCCATTCGTCGCTGCGATCAAGTTACAATTTTTTGCCAGCAAATCATCGATCTCGGCCCTTGACAAAGACGAAGGAGGGGCCGGTTTAAAAGGATCCAGTCCCCATGCCTTGCATCTCTTCCAAGATTCCATGATTTCCGGTCGAACGATCCCCTCTGGGACTGGCCTGTCTTCAACAAAACATAGCCAGATCTCTTTTATTGACAACTGGTGAGACATCCTCAGAAATCCTTCCCGATAAGTTCTTTATTATCATTAAAATATTAAGCGTTAAATAGTGCTGGAAGTCTTTCCCAATATATATGTGTTGAGAAAACGCTTTTTTTGATCAGCCGTCAAATTATATTTCTTAATTCCAATTGACAAACCTTTTTTTCATGGATAGTTTAAGACCCTTACAGCGGGTTATCTCCCGGATAAATTATGCCCGCAAGGAGGCTACATGTTAGAAGTATCGGACAAAGCAAACGAAATGATCAAGGACTTTCTCAATGGTCGCGAAGCGCCCCATTCTATCCGCATTCTCATGAGTGCCGGCTGAGGCGGACCCTCTCTGGGTATGGCTCTGGATGAGCCATTGGCAAGCGATGAAGTCATTGAGGATAAGGGGCTGACCTTTCTTATCGACAAGGTGCTCCTTGAAGAAGCGAAACCCATCAATGTTGACTTTACAACCACCCCCAACGGCTCCGGCTTTAAGCTCTCGTCACCGTTGACGGCTGCCGGCGGCGCCGGATGCGGCGGCTCCTGCAGTTCCTGCTAAAAAATCTACGGCCTGATGTTCCCTCACGCTTTTCGGGGTGAGGGAACAGAGGAAAGAGAAATAGTCATGGCACAAAAGGATTTGGCTGTAGATGATGCCATGGTCTCAGGCCAGCTTCAAAAAAAAGCCGAAGAACATCTAAAGGCGGGCCGATACGCAGATGCTATCGGTCTGTACAGGAAACTCGTTGAGTGGCATCCGGGAAAGGACTCGTTTCTCCTGGCCCTGGCCTGGGCCTGCCACGATGACGGGCAGCTTGAAGAAGCCGTTGCGTGCTTTGAGCAGCTGTATCAGAAGGAATTGTCCCGAAAGGTCTTTACGGGCTTTGCGTTTGACGAGCTGGTCCGGATTTTTAAACGTCAAGGCCGGTACGATCGCCTGCTGGATGTCTGTGAGCGGGCCATAAAAGCCCAGCCGGATGATTTCGCTTTATTGGGAGATCTGGGGGACGCCTGTCTGAAAACGGGGCAGGTGGAAAGGGCCGCGGACATCTATCGGCAGATGGTCGGGATGGAACCCGATTCGTCCGTCCCTTATTGCAACCTGGGCCATGCCCTGATTGCAATGGCCGATTTTACGGGCGCCGAAGCGGCTTATGAAAAAGCAGTTGCCGTCGAGCCGGAAAAAGAAGCCCCTTATTATTGCCGGCTGGCGGATCAATACCGTCAAGCCGGCCACCGTGAAAGGGCGGAGCAGGCAATCCGCAAGAGCCTGGCGAGAGAGGCATCGGAGCCGGCCTATTATCTCATGCTGGGAGATATCCTCATTGAAGGGGGAAGACTGGATGAGGGATGTACGGCCTATGAATCGGCCGTTGATTTGCGCCAATCATCGGCAGGAGCTTATTATTTTCGCCTGGGGAATACCCTGGCCAACGCCTCCCATCACGAAAAGGCCGTGGCGGCATTCCAGAAGGCCATTACGGCGGAGTCGAAAACCCCCCTCTATTTCCTTAAGCTTGCAGGATCTTACCTGGCCCTGGGCCAGGAAAATTCAGCCCTGGAGGCGGTCAAGCAGGCTGAGTTTTTGAAGTAGGGTCAGCTTTTCCCCATTTTCTTGAGTGTTTCCTTGAAAACCTGATAAAATGCCGTGTGGTCGACCACCCCCTTTTTGAGGATTGTGGGAAAGTCATCCATGTTTTTCATATTGATGACCAGATTGACGCTTTTGTTAAAGGCGGCCATGTTGTCCATCGTCCGGAAGCGATCGGTAATGAGCACGACAAATATCTGCCGCCGCGTGACCATAGGGAGGGCGCCTAAGTAAATCAACAGGTCATTGGCGTCCGGGTTGGCCGTATCGAAGTTTTCGTTCAGCACCACAACATTATACACATGAAACCGGTATTTTTTCAGGGCGTCCCGTGTGCTCTGGGCTTCCGTGGTGCGATAACCCGCAGCCTTCATGGCACTCGTAATCTTTTCCCGGATGGTCGGATCGGGTTCGCAGATCAGGGCTGTTTCCGCCCCTTCCTCAACGAAATCAAAGGGCATGTCCGAGGCGTCGTACGCCCCCGAAGCAACTTCATTCAGCACGGTTTTTTCACTTTCCATGGTTTTGTGATCTCCCTTTTATTATCGTGATGCCGGTTTGCCGTAGCCTTTGTCGATTTCCAGTTTGCCCAGATCCGTTGTCGCCTGACCGGCGGCGCTCTTGACGGAGTCAATGCCGCGGCCCACAACACCTTTGCTTGTTGCATAGGCTCGCGCCGTTTCTTCCGTAATGAGCCCCTGTGTGAAAAGATCCACGATATAATCGTCAAAGGTGATCATGCCAAAGGCCTTGCCGGCCTGGATGATTTCGTAGAAGGTTTTTCCTTCCGATTCTCCGTGAAGGATCGTATCCTTGATGCGCAGGTTGGTGCCCATGATTTCAAAGGCCGCCACCCGGCCGCCGCCCACTTTGGGCAGAAGACGCTGGCAGACGATCCATCGGACCGTATCGGAAAGACGAATGCGGATCTGGTTTTCTTCCTCGGAAGGGAACATGCCGAGGATTCGGTTAATCGTCTGGCCGGCATCCACGGTGTGAAGGGTGCTCACGACAAGGTGGCCTGTTTCGGCAGCGGAAAGGGCAATTTCCACCGTCTCCCGGTCGCGCATTTCACCCACCAGGATAACCTTCGGCGCCTGACGCAGGGCGGCACGGAGACCGCTGGCAAACGTATCGAAATCGTTACCCATTTCCCGTTGATTAAAGGTGGCTTTTTTATGGGGATGGGAAAATTCCACAGGGTCTTCCAGGGTGACGATATGGACGGATTTTGTTTCGTTGATTTCATTGAGAACCCCGGCGAGAGACGTTGATTTACCGCTGCCTGTAGCCCCCGTGACGAGGATGATGCCGTTTTTCTCTTCGGCCATCTTGAGGAAGGCCTCGGGTAAATTCAGGTCCTTGCACGATGGAATCCTGGTTTCCAGTTTTCGGAGAACAATGGAATAGTCGCCCCGCTGGGAAAAGATATTTACGCGGAAGCGGGCCTTGCCGGGAAGCTCGTAGGATGAATCGCAAGAACCTTCCCTCAGGAGGATTTCCGTCAGACGGCGGTCCTGGTTAATGAGGTTCATGGCGAAGATTTCTGTTTGAAGCGGTGTCAGTTTGTTGAACGGCGGGTCGAGTTCCACACCTGTGAGCTGCCCCGAGGATTCAACCTGAAAAGGCTTGCCCACGGTGATGTTCAAGTCCGATACGTTGCCGTAGGCGTCGAGCATTTTCCCTAAAATAAAATCAATTTCCTGTTTTCGCATGATGGCCCCCTGGAATAAGTTGGCTAGGCATCCGTGAAGTCTGCCGGCGGTGTTTTCAGGAACGCCCGGAACCTGTTCTTGTCGTTTGCCTTGGCATAGGCCTCATCCGCACCGATCCAGCCTTTGTTCAGGAGCTCGGCGACGGCGTCGTCGAGCAGTTGCATGCCGTATTTCTTGCCCGTCTGAATCATGGATGGAATCTGGAAGGTCTTCGCTTCCCGGATGAGGTTCCGGACGGCCGAATTGGCGATAAGGATCTCAAGAGCGGCGCACCGCCCTTTTTTATCTACCCGTTTGAAGAGAACCTGTGCCACAACGGCCCGCAGACCGTCGGCGAGGGTGGAACGGATCTGCTGCTGCTCGCTGGCCGGGAAAACCTCGATGACGCGGTCAACGGTTTTAGCAGCGCTCGTCGTATGGAGTGTCCCGAAAACAAGATGCCCGGTGGAAGCCGCTTCGACTGCCAGGCGAATCGTTTCCAGATCCCGCATTTCGCCAACGAGGATAATATCCGGGTCCTCACGGAGGGCGCCCCTGAGGGCCGACGAGAAGGATTTTGTATGGACGCCGACTTCCCGGTGATTAACGATGCAGCTCTGGCTCTGATGGACAAATTCGATAGGATCTTCGACGGTAATGATATGATCTTTGCGGACACGGTTCGCTTCGTCGATGATGGCGGCCAGGGTTGTTGATTTACCGCTACCCGTAGGACCCGTGACGAGGACAAGCCCTCTCGGGAGGGAGGCCAGTCTGGACACAACAGGCGGCAGCCCCAGTTGCTCGGCGGTCAGGATTGTGCTGGGAATTTCTCTGAAAACGGCCGCACAGCCCCATTTCTGCATGAAGAAATTGGCACGGTATCGGGCAAGGTTAGGAATTTCATAGGCAAAATCGACATCCCCCGTCTCCTCGAACTGTTTGACCTTATGCTCCGGGGCGATTTCATAGAGCATGGCCTTGAGGCCGTCGTTGTCGAGAATGTCGTATTTGATCCGTTCGATTTCGCCACGAATGCGGATCGCGGGCTGTTGCCCCGTTACCAGATGAAGGTCCGACGCACCCTGGTCATGCATCAGCTGGAAAAAAGCATCAATTTTGGCCATGGAAGTCCTCCGTTAAGCGTCTAAAAGAAAGGAATAATATGATAAGGTTATGAGCCTCGGAAACACGTGCGAAGGAGTATAGGCAAAGGCTCCGGCAATGTCAAGATTGAAATACTTGCCTCTTGACACGACGGCAGCAAATCATATATGGTGCCCGGACCTTAATAATAAAGGGGATGTAGCTCAGCTGGGAGAGCGTCGCGTTCGCAATGCGAAGGCCAGGGGTTCGAGCCCCCTCATCTCCACCAAGACATAGTCCAGGGAAGTCCAAAGAAGTACGAAACCCGCTAGAAATAGCGGGTTTTTTCTTGCCATTCGTCCAAGGACGTGCTATAAGGTACATTAAAATCCTACGTTATTTGGGGTAACTATCAGCCAGTTACCCCAGCACCCCAAAGCGGTTACCCCTAGAAGGGAGAATCTGATGCCAAAAGTGATTCCACCGTTATCTGAAAACGAAATCAATATAGCTAAACCGAGACACAAAACCTACTGGCTGTTTGACGGCGGTGGACTTTATATTATGTTCACGCCCTCTGGCGGGAAATTATGGCGATTCAAATACCGCTTTGAGGGTAAAGAGAAGTTGATGTCATTTGGTGCTTATCCGGGGATCTCTTTAGATGACGCAAGATACTGTAGAGATGCAGCTCGCGAACAATTGGCTCAACATTTGGATCCTGCTACGCTTAGGAAAGAAGAAAAAGCAAGGGAGAAAGCTGATCGCCTCGAAACTAAAAATCACATCTCTGTTCGTGTCACTTTTGATGGAAGGATTGAGATATGGAAGGGCGGTAACATTCTGCGTCTTACATGGGATGAAACACGCTTTATTGCCAATTTGATCAACAACATAGTGAGGTGATTTATGCCATTAAATGACATGAAAGTCCGCACCGCAAAACCCAAAGAAAAACCCTATAAACTATCCGACGTTGACGGACTCTATTTGCTGGTTACGGAAAAGGGCGGCAAGTGGTGGCGGTTTAAGTATCGATTCGATGGGAAAGAAAAGCTCTTATCTGTTGGCACCTACCCAGAAATCTCCCTTTCTGATGCCCGTCAAAGAAGGGATGAAGCTCGCAAACAGATTGCCCACGGCGTAGATCCTAGTGCTGTCCGTAAAGCCATGAAACAAGCTGATACCGAAGAAACCGAAACCTTTGAAGTAATCACCCGTGAATGGCATACAACATTCAACCACACTTGGACGCCAGGGCATGCTCAGAAGCTTCTGAGCGCCTTGGAAAGAGATGTCTTCCCATGGATGGGAAAACGCCCGATTAAAGACTTGAAGGCACCCGAACTGCTCACGGTCTTACGACGAATAGAAAGCCGGGGAACGTTGGAAACGACGCGCAGAGTTCGAGGACTTTTAGGGCAGGTCTTCCGGTATGCCGTGGCCACAGGACGCGCAGAACGTGACCCAGCAGCAGACCTACGCGGCGCATTGCCACCGCCAAAGAAACGCCATTATTCGTCGATTATCGATCCCAAAGAAGTTGCCCCTCTTCTCAGGGACTTAGACGGTTATAAGGGAGATTTCATTACCAGATGCGCTCTCAGGCTCGCTCCAATACTCTTTGTTCGCCCTGGTGAGCTGCGGCAAGCAGAATGGATGGAAATTGACCTTGATGAGGCTGCCTGGAATCTTCCGGCTCACAAGATGAAAATGAAACAGCCGCATATTGTTCCTCTATGTCGGCAGGCCATCGAGATATTGGCAGACCTGAAACCCTTGACGGGTGCCAGCAAGTATGTTTTCCCTTCATTGCGGACCTTGACAAGGCCTATGAGCAATAACACGGTGAACGCCGCTTTACGTCGAATGGGATATGACAACGACACGATGACAGGGCACGGATTTCGGGCCATGGCCAGGACCATCCTTGATGAGGTTTTGCAGGTGAATCCCTATGTGATCGAGGCCCAACTTGCCCACAAAGTGCCTGACACACTTGGGCGAGCCTACAACCGAACGACACATCTTGCCGAACGTCAGAAGATGATGCAGCTGTGGGCAGATTATCTTGATGGCCTTAAACAAGGCGCTAAGGTGTTGCCGATAACGAAAAAAGTGTAAAACTCAACCGGGAATAGGCCGACGGGCCGAGAAGCGGGGGGAACCCCTCCCCCGTTTTCCTGGATCAATGGAGGGGGCCAGGAAGGGGAAAGGCGATGGATCAAAGATACTTTGGGCAAGATGAATGGCTGCCGTCATGGAAGGTAAAGACCTTGTGGGGAAAGAAAAATGAAGACCTATGTGATTATATTTTGAAGCAAGGATTAGCAGTCTATGATGTCGACAAACGGAGAATTGACATCAACGAATATAGATGGGTTGAAAAAGTACATTATCATAACTGGATGCAACGTTACCACACTTACACAACAGAAGAACAAGTTGGATTAATATCTAAGGAAAACCTATTGGAACAATTGAGAGAAACCGTTTACTTTCACTTTGATGACATCATGAATTTTGCCCTTGAGCACGGCTTATCCGAGCCAGGCAAAGACATGTCACATTCCGCTGGTTCCGCCGATATCATCACACCTGAAACCAGCAGCCAAACTCCTTTCAAAGAGGTGAAACAGGAATTCACCCCCGAGAGCTACATTAAAGAGCGGCGCAAGCAAGGAATCGATTCCCGCATAATTGCTTACGAATTGAGACTTAAAAAATTCACCTATTTAGAGATTTCGCGGTTATTGAATCTTACCAAAGATGTAAACATTTCTGTTGATGCAGAAAAAAAGAAGGGTGAAAGAGCCTGCAAGAGAGGTGAAAAATTGGTAAAAGCACAAGACATGTAGAAATAAGTCACGGTGTCCCCTTCGTCAAATAGAACGTGACAATAAATCAAACCATTCGATAATAAAACAGATTAACCGGATTAACCCTGCCTTTTTTGTCCCTTTTTTGTCCCTTGACTGTCACCTAGAAGACAAAAGTAAACATAGCGTCATCAAACCGCATGAGGTGACGTTATGACCGAAAGCAAAACCATTTCCATTCGAGATCTTCTTTTACCCGTTATGCCCCCTATCCTGTACCGGAATCACCCCAGATTCAAGGAGTGGACAGGGATGGCCCCCCGCACAATGGCCAATATGGATTCAAAGGGGACGGGACCCCGTGAACGCCTACGCATGGGACGAACCGTTGGCTATCCCAAGGAGGCGCTTATTGAATGGCTTGAAGCTAAGATCGTAATAGTCTCCACTATGCAAAAGACAGGTAAGGAAAATGCCGAAAAAAACATCAACTCCTATTGATCCAAAAGTTGACGACCTTCCGCAGGTGGGGTTGCTTCGCCTTCCTCAAGTGCTTGCACTTGTTCCCGTGTCCCGTTCTTTATGGTGGCGGGGGGTAAAAGACGGGCGCTTCCCCAAACCAGTAAAATTGTCAACGCGCGTTACAGCATGGCGGGCAGCTGATATTCGCGGTTTGATTGAAGGATAAAGTCATATGAAAATAACATTAAAAAATTGAAAGAGAGGTACATCATGAAACAACTTAGTATTGAAGACCACGAAGCATTGGGCAGCGTTTTTCGTGTCGGGCGGGCGCTGATTATTGGATTGTCACTAGATCTTGCGAAGAAAGAGGGAAGAACGAGGATGAAAAAACCTCGCCAGAACCTCGAAGAGGCGATGCACCTTTTAGCATTG
>CAZBME010000039.1:0-40510 GCA_964492965.1 uncultured Syntrophaceae bacterium
ATTTCCTTGTCTTGGGCCAAACTAGAAGCCCCCTTGATCTGATTCATGATCCCAAAAAGCTTTCACGAAATGATATGGACATTCTCTCTCAATTTAATTTTGTTTCACCTTTTTATAGGCTCTACTCATCATATGTTGTATTTCTGAATCAGTAGAATCAATGGCCAATGCTTTTTCACTCTCCCGGATCATGGCCTTGAAATCTCCCGTTTCCCATAATATCATTAGAAATTTTTTCCTTACATCTGTGTTATTCGGGTCATATGATAGGATTTTTGATAGTTCTTGCATGGCTTCATCATTTTGCCCTAATTTATTTAATAAAATTGCTAGGCCATGTCTTGCAGGTATGTTTTTATCATTTATCACTAACGCTTTGCGGTAGGCATCCATAGACAGCTTATCTTTTCCTGTCCTCATATATGCATCTCCCAGGAATCTCAGGTTCTCATCGTTCCGGAAGGCTTTCCTTTGCGCAGTCGTTAAATACTCTATGGCTCGCTCATAATCACCTTTTATAAACAGTCCTACCCCGACATTATGATATAATGGCCCATAATTTGGCCTTATATTTATCGCTTCACCAATTTGAGCTAATCCTTTATCGATATGCCCATTTTCTATATAGACATTGCCTAAATTATTCATAGCGATAAAATTTCCCTTTGTAACTTTAATGGCATGTTCAAAGAGTACAGTACTGTTTCGCCAATACCCTACTTGCACCCATGCACATAGAGATAAGCCGATGACAGTTGACAAGCCTGCCATCCACAAAAAGGTTTTTTTATATTTCCATCCCTCCGTAAGATCAATAATACCCCATACCACGATAATAAATAGGCCGATGATGGTCAAATAGGTGTAACGATCGGCCATGGCATGAGGACCAACCTGTACGATCCCGATCACGGGCAGCAGGGTTCCGACATACCAGAACCAACCGACAAAGAGATAAGGCTTCCATCGATATGACAATATAGATATCAACGTTATAAGACCCATAAGAATAAGAGCACCGACAGCCTGACCTGTCGGAATGGTGACAGGATGCGGATAAAGAAAAGCAAGATGAGTTGGCCAAAATGTCAGCACGATATATTTCACATATGCGACAATAGCGTTGGCAAAACGTTCTATTATGGTTAAACTTTCCAATTTTGTAAGTGCACCGGCCTTATCTTCCGTAAAAATAACTAAAATAGAAGCAATGATGGAAAGCAAAAGAAGAGGGAATTTTTCAGCCAAAAGCATGAAGAAACTTCTTTGGTTGCAAGGGTAATCAGCCTGAGGTGGACTTTCAATTCTTTTTATTCTTAAGGGTTGCATCCGCCGAAGAGGCCAGAAATCCATGAGAAGCATTACAAAGGGGAATGTTACAATCATGGGCTTGGACATAAGTCCAAGTATGAAGAAGATAACAACCAAGAAATATCTTCGCCAGTCAGGTGCCCTAGAATATCTCACATAACCTAATAAGGATATAAAACCAAAAAGCGTGCAAAGAAGATCTTTCCGCTGTGATACCCAGGCGACAGATTCAACATGAAGGGGATGAATAGCAAAAAGAAGGGCAACAAAGGCACTCCTCAAAGGGGCCAAAGTGGCTTCTTTAAGGAAGACAAAAAGGATGAGCGTATTTATAATGTGAAGGGTAACGCTCGTCCAGTGATATCCACCGGCATTATTACCAAACAGCTCTCGATCGATCATCAGTGAAAGCCATGTCAGGGGATGCCAAAAGCCTACTTCCGTGGAAGTCATCGCCCATTTGACGCCCTGCGAAGTGAGACCCGACATGACATGGGCTCGTTCCGTCACATAGGCATTATCATCGTAAAAAACAAATTTGAAGTCGCGTACCTGCCAGTAAATGACAATAATAGTCAAACAAAGAGCAATAACAATAATTACGTCACGCTTTGCTGCAAAAGATCGAAACATTCCCCCCACAAGCTTCTCCTTAAAGATAAAAAAAGGGGGCGAGTAAAAAATAAACTCACCCCCCTTGTTAATTCTTCTCTAGAAAGCCTACGCCTACGGGGTTATCGTACCCGTAGAATCAACATAAAACGCCCGCCCACCACTTTGATTAGATGCATTGATTGCCAAAGCGCCCTGTGTTGTACCAGTCATGTTTGTTGTTACAGTGCTTGTCGATTTGAATCCATAGCTTCCTATTAGAGCCATTGATGCTGTTGCAGCAGGTGAATCTGAGAAGAATGCCTGCGCCGCTGTATAAGCGTTCTTTCCATCGGCCTTTGCTGACGCCTCATAACCCCTGGTCCTGTACGCTGAGAACTGCGGAATGGCAATGGCGGCCAGGATGCCGATGATCGCGATGACGATCATGAGCTCGATCAGAGTGAAACCCTTCTGTCCTTTTTTCCTTCGAAATGCTTTCATGTTTTTTCTCCTTTATTTTTATAGTATTCTATAACGAATTTATACCTTGAATCAACCCCTAATTCATTATTCCCCTGATCACCCCCTCTGATTTACCGGAAATTTCGATTTATTTAAAGAATAACCTCCGCGGGATTTCATATTGGTTGCATATGCAGTTAGCAATTCACATGCCAATGAGCATAAATCTCGTACAACCGATGCATGATCGGCAAGTATCCATGATTAGAATGGTTTTGTGATGTTTTGCCTGTACAATTTGTATTATATTGCATTACATGTGATTTGCGAGGGCTATTTTCACCAGCCTTGCGTCATTTTCACCGGGGATGACACATACCTGAGACCGGTCCTATGCAGATTCAAACAACGGAATTCAGTAGATCATCAATGCCTATCACTGGGTAGATGCTGACATCCGAACGGAACTGCTTGTCATCGCCGCCATAAATGAGGCCTGCCGTGGACCGTTTTTCCG
Organism: uncultured Syntrophaceae bacterium; assembly: GCA_964492965.1. Classification (GTDB taxonomy): domain Bacteria; phylum Desulfobacterota; class Syntrophia; order Syntrophales; family UBA8958; genus CAZBME01. The sequence goes on from CAZBME010000039.1 coordinate 2,885, forward strand.
GAAACAGGCGGGCAAATGCCTTCAAACCCTTGAAGTAATCGGGAGAAATGGTGGTTCCCGCTTTAATCTCGAGGGGATAAACGTCATTTCCCATGCCGAGAACAAGGTCCACTTCGTTGCCGCCGCTATCCCGATAAAAGTTCAGGTTGCTTCGCTGTCCCCGGTGGAAACGATACTTCAGGACTTCTATTACAACCATGTTTTCAAAGAGGTTTCCTCTCAAAGGGTCCCGGCCCACCTGCTGCTCGTTTTCCAGTCCCAGCAAATAACTCGCCAGCCCTACATCATAAAAATAAAGTTTCGGCGACTTGATCAGCCTTTTCGAGACATTCCTGAACCAGGGCTGAAGGAGAAAAACGATATAACCCGCCTCAAGGATCGTTATCCAACTCCGGGCAGTCGTATGAGAAACACCCACATCATTGGCGAGGCCATGCAGATTGAGAATTTGCCCTACCCGGCCTGCACAGAGACGGATGAATTTCTCAAAGAGAGAAAGGTCCCGAATCGCTGCGAGCTGCCTGATGTCCCGCTCGACATAGGTCTCCAGATAGTCACCCAGCGCCTGGGTCGGATTAAGGCCTTGATCGTAGATCCGCGGGTAGAAGCCCCTGAGGAGAAACTGATCATTAGTCATAACGACGCCATGATGGACCAGCTCTTCTACGCTCAAGGGAAGAAGCCTGATCAGGGCTGTCCTGCCTGCCAGGGACTGGTTGATCGTATTGGAAACTTCAAGCTGCTGACTTCCTGTGAGAATGAACTGCCCCGGAGCCTGCCTTTCATCCACCATTGGTTGGATATAGGAAACCAGGTCAGGGACCCGTTGGATTTCATCAATAATGGCGCCTTCGGGAAACCTGGATAGAAACTCCCGTGGATCTGAAATAGCGAATTGCCGTGTATCGGGGCTCTCCAGGTTGACATAGGCCATATCTGGAGAAACCTTGCGGCACAACGTCGTCTTGCCGCTCTGCCTTGGCCCTGTTACCGTCACCACGGGGTATTGTCCCATCATGCTTTTCAGGATCGGTTCGATAGTTCGATCAATCATGACAATAGTTTACAGAATATTATGCAATTTGCAAGTTATATTTTCATATTGCATGATTATAATTATATCAATACCTTATTGGTCTATGGGCCTGTATTATTATTAGGTATCTCTGCCGCATTCGAAAGCATCGTTATTTCTGGTTTAAAGTATCCGACCTTGATTATGATGTCCTTGTTTGATAAAGATACTCAGTGAGCATTAAGGATGATGGTTCCGCACGAAGTTGTCAATCAGTAGCACCCGTGGTAGTGGGTGTTCAGAAATAGACTGGATTCCGGATCAGGACCGGAATGACGACCGGAAAAGGAGCCTCTATTTTATAAGGATTGATACATGTACGAAGTCACCATCAGAAAAGCCTTTTCCGCCGCCCATGCCCTGAAGGAAATCGGGGGGCAGTGCGAGGATCTCCATGGGCACAATTTTATGGTTGAGGTATCCGTCGCCGGCGACCGCCTCAATCGTGAAGACCTCCTCATCGATTTTCGCATTCTGAAACAGTGGATCAACGAGATTTTTTCGGAACTGGACCACAAGCATTTAAATAGTATTGAATACTTCCGGGATATAAACCCGTCTTCGGAGCGAATTGCCCGGCTGATTCACGACCGGTTGTCCCCCAGGGCTTCCGAATTAAACTTGCGAGTCTCCCGCATTACCGTCTGGGAATCCGATGATGCCCGCGTCTCCTACGAAGATAACGGAGCCAGACGAACATGATCGACATCCAGAGCCAGAAAGACCATCGCAATATCAATATTACCAAGGTCGGCGTCAAGGGGATCAAGTATCCCATCATCGTCATGGATAAGAACCAGGGTACGCAGCCTGTCAATGCCACCGTCAACATGTATGTCAACCTGCCCCACCATTTCAAAGGGACCCATATGAGCCGCTTCGTTGAGGTCTTGAACGAATTTCGCGGCCAGATCAATATCAAGACCTTCCATGTCATCCTGGAGAAGGTCCGGGAGAAGCTTCACGCCCAATCGGCCCATATGGAAATCTTCTTCCCCTATTTCATTGAAAAAAAGGCGCCCGTAACCAAGGCCAAAAGCCTGATGGAATACGGATGCCTGTTTTGCGGCGCCAACGATGGCGATAAAACGGACTTTCAGGTTGGCGTCATCGTCCCCGTCACAACGGTTTGCCCCTGCTCAAAGGAAATCAGCAATGCCGGGGCCCACAACCAGAGGAGCCTGGTAACCGTCAAGGTTCGCTTCAAGAAATTCTTCTGGATTGAAGACATCATCCGTCTCATTGAGGATTCGGCCAGCGGCGAGGTCTATTCGTTGTTGAAACGGCCCGATGAAAAATATGTAACAGAGAAGGGGTATGAAAACCCGATGTTCGTGGAAGACGTCGTCCGGAATGTGGCACAGCAATTAAATCGCATCGATAATTTTTCATGGTACAGCGTGGAAGCGGAAAATTTTGAAAGTATTCATAACCATAGTGCGTATGCATATGTGGAGTCGCCTTCATGAAACAATTTTTTAATCTCTACAATCAGGGATTTATTCGCACCGCCGTCTGTATCCCCGAGGTGAAAGTCGCCGATACGGCCTTTAATGTGGACAAGACCCTCGAACTTGCGACACAGGCCGCCGCCGAGAATGCCATCTTTGCCCTCTTCCCGGAATTGGGCATTTCCGCCTATTCAAACGAAGACCTCTTTCACCAGGACGCTCTTCTCCGAAGTGTTGAAACCGGCCTCCAGCAAATCATTAAAGCAACCAAGCAATTGAACATGATCCTGGTTGTGGGCGCGCCTCTCCAGGTTGACTCACGCCTTTTTAATTGCGGCATCGTGATTTACTGGGGTAAGATTCTGGGTGTTGCCGTTAAGTCCTACCTTCCCAATTATCGCGAATTCTACGAAGGACGGCAATTTCGCCCCGCCGAAGAGGCCCTGTCCGCAACCATCGACCTCTGCGGACAGGAAAACATCCCCTTTGGGGCCGATCTCCTGTTTGAAGTAAAGAATATCAAACATTTCAAGTTCTTTATTGAACTGTGCGAGGATGTCTGGGTGCCCATCCCGCCATCGAGCTTTGCCGCCATGGCAGGCGCGACGGTCATCGGTAACCTTTCCGCCTCCAATATCACCATCGGCAAAGCCGAATACCGTCAAAGCCTTGCAGCCAATCAATCGGCACGGTGCGTCGCCGCCTATCTTTACGCCGCAGCCGGTCCCGGTGAATCGACGACCGATCTCGCCTGGGACGGCCATGCCATGATTCATGAAAACGGCAACCTTCTGGCCGAATCACAGCGGTTTGCAACGCAGCCCCAGATCATTTATTCCGACATCGACATGGACAGGCTGGCCCAGGATCGCATGCGCCTCACGAGCTTCAGCCAAAACGCCAGAACCCACAAAGACAGGCTGGCAAGCTTCAGGCACATCTCATTCCCGGTGGATATACCCGGCACCGCGTCGAGCGAAAAAATCATCCTGCAAAGGGAATATCCCCGCTTTCCCTACATCCCTGAGGATCCGGCCAAACGGGGCCAGCGCTGCTACGAAGCTTACAATATCCAGGTCCAGGGGCTGGCCAAACGGATTCAATCATCGGGGATTCCTCATGTAGTCATCGGCATATCCGGAGGACTTGATTCCACGCATGCCCTCATCGTTGCCGCCAGGACCATGGACCTCCTGGAGCGGCCGCGTTCAGGCATCAAGGCCTATACGATGCCGGGCTTTGCCACGACGGACAAGACATATAACAATTCTTTACGATTAATGAAGGCCCTTGGTGTGGAAGCCAATGAACTGGACATTCGGCCGAGCTGCCTGCAGATGCTCAAGGACATCGGCCATCCCTTTGCCGAGGGACAGAATATCTACGACATCACTTTCGAAAATATCCAGGCAGGCGAAAGAACCTCCCATCTGTTCCGGCTGGCCAACATGAGAAATGCACTTGTTGTGGGTACGGGAGATCTGAGCGAACTGGCCCTGGGTTGGTGCACCTACGGCGTGGGCGATCACATGTCCCATTACAACGTCAACGCCAGCGTCCCCAAGACGCTCATCCAGCACCTGATCCGCTGGGTTGCGGAATCGGTGATCTTTTCACCGGAAGCATCGGCCGTTCTCCTTGATATTCTGGAAACAGAGATCAGCCCGGAACTGATACCCGGAACGCAGGGCGCCCAACCGGCGCAGAAAACAGAAGCCGTGGTCGGGCCTTATGAATTGCAGGATTTTACGAATTTCTATATCACCCGTTTCGGGTATATGCCGACAAAGATCGCCTTTATGGCCTACTGCACCTGGCGGGACAAAAACAGGGGGCATTGGCCGAATATCCCGGAAACTAAACGTCACCAATATACAATCGGCGAAATCAAGCAATGGCTGGAGGTTTATTTGTATCGCTTTTTCAAAATGAGTCAATTCAAGCGTTCCTGCATTCCCAATGGACCGAAAGTCGGGTCGGGGGGCTCTCTCTCGCCACGGGGCGATTACAGGGCGCCGAGCGACAGTGAAGCCACGGCCTGGCTCGTGGACACCAATAATATCCCCGATACGGACAAAGCCTGAAGATGAAACCAAATCAGCAGTATAAGGACTTTGACGCCACGGAGCTTTTCTGCCCCAATTGCAGGCGTGCGGTTCCCGTAAGAAAACGCCTGCTGCTGATATTGAGTGAAGGGGAGAAGTACGATTACACCTGCGCCTTTTGCGGCACATCCGTCGGCGAGAAACTGGTTTCCCAGAACGACGGGAAAAGCCTTCTTATCAGGTAATAGCCATATTTTTTCTCTCGCTGAGCGGTAAAACCAAAGCTGAAATCAAAGCGGTAAGGAAAAGCGGCACAGGTGTATTTTACATACGTCGAGGCGCCGATGACGATGCTGACAAGAATAGCGATTTGATTCAGAATTGGAATATCCGGGGATACAGAGCCATCTCGATTAGCATCCGACCGGTTTTTTACTTTTTTGCAGGGAATTTTTTCAGTAAATCGCCGAGGCTGCCGAATCCGGAGGACTCCCTCGCCTGCTCATCCTGATAGGCCAAACCGGCATCCGTTCCTGAGCCGGAACCGGCGTAATAATCACCCAGGATCTCCCGGCTGTGGACATCCTCATGACAATAAACACAGAGATTTTCCCAGTTGGAGCCATCCGCTGGATTGTTAAAATGGTTGCCGTCTTTGTGATGAACGGTTAAAAGCTGCCGGCTGACACCGGAAAATTCCTTCCCGCAGCGTCCGCAAATCATCCCGTGTATGGCGAGAGACCGCTCCCGGTAATCCTCACCCGGCGGTTTTTGTTGCTCCCGCTTGAGATCCCGAACCACATCTTCAAGGGGACGCGGTCCCGGCGTCCCGGTTGGACGCACCGTCGCCCGAACCTTACCCCCCTTGCTGCCGAAGGACATTCTGGCCAATAGAGACTCCCTTACGTCAGTGCTTCATCTAGCGACGGCCCGAACCCGACGCATAGACGTTCAAAAAAACGCGAATGCCCTTCGCCACAGCACCCGACGTTCGAAGAAAATTGATGAATGGCAGTCTCAAGCCAAGGCGTAAAACATTTTCCAGTTCCATGACCACGCTGAACAAGGCTTGAACCTTCCCCATCGCCAGGGCAAACGCTTCAACTTGCTCATTGACCGTAATCGTTGTCTTTTTTATATTGCCGATCGCTTCATCCAGGTTCTGCAGGATGCCGGGCAGACTTTTCTGCAGAGCCTCCTGCGTCATGGCAAGCCCCCTTATAATCTTCATTATCTGAAAAAGAAGGGGGGCGGTAACGGCTGCGATCAGGAAAACGGCCGCGCTCAGAAATACCAGGCTGAGTTCGAGATACATAATCCGCCTCTAAGGATGCTTTTCCTCTTTAAAAGCCTCGACACCGGCATCAATAGCCCTTTTCAGACGGCTCTTGTTATCTTCCAGGCTCTCTTTCCCTTTTTCAACAAACTCACTCGTCTTGGCTTCCAGGTCGACCACTTTCTCCTTCGCGGCCTCCTCCATTTTTTTCAGGCGAGTAACGGCGGCTTCATAGGTTTTTTTGCTTTTCTCCAGGGCCTGTTCATACTCTTCTTTTGCCTTCGCCAGAACCTCTTCGGCTTTTCTCCCTATTTCTTCACGGGTTTCTTTTCCGCTTTTCGGCGCATAAAGAATGCCGACAACGGCGCCGATGACACCACCAATAAACAATCCCTTTAGAAAATCTCCAGCTCTGTCCGACATACTGCACCTCCTTGATTATTTAATGTACCATGCGGGCATTTTGTAAGCAATTGCCGCCATTGTGTCAAGTATTTTAAGATATTTTCAGATAAAAGCAGGAAGGGTGTTATTGAGAAAAAACAAAACCGGACATTCGAAAAAACGAATGTCCGGTTTTCTTGTCAACGACAATGTCCTTATATTACTTTGCCGCAGGGGCTGCCGGGGCTGCCGGAGCTGCGCCAGGGGCTGCCGGGGCTGCGCCAGGGGCTGCCGGGGCTGCGCCAGGAGCTGCCGGAGCTGCACCAGGGGCCGCCGGAGCTGCGGGTGCCGGAGCGGGCGCCTCTGTCTTAGCGGGAGCCGGTTTCTGCTCTTCGGCCTTCTTGCAGCCAACGACTGCAAATGAAAATGACACCAACAAAAGCAGCGAAAGAATGATAGCAAATGCCTTCCTCATTAACGAGTCACCTCCTTTCAAGTATTTTCCACACCTTGGGATGAAATTCCATCTCCTTTGTGAAAAGAGACCTTACGCTTTTTTTTTGCCTTGTCAAGATAAATTTAACATTATATAAGGCTTCGGGACAAATAAATCTGAAAAATTCTAGGGGGAACGATGATCTTAGGGATCGATGTGGGGGGAACGCATACAGATGCGGTTCTCATCGAGAACTTTCAAATCACGAAAAAAGCAAAAGTCCTCACAAATTCAGCAAACATAATGGCCTCCCTTCTTGAAGCCACCACGGCAATATTCGATAATATCAACCCTGAAAAGCTGAGCCGGGTTGTCCTCAGCACGACCATCTCCACCAATGCCATTGTCCAGCATAAAACCAGGCGTGTCGGCATGATCGTCGCGAGCGGCCCGGGCCTGCCGCCGTCCCTCCTGCCGAAGCAGGACGATATCTGCTTCTTGTCCGGATATATGAATCATCGCGGCCTGGAGATTGTTGCCGTTGACAGTCAAGAGGTTTGCGCCGCTGCGGATACATTTGCAAAGGCAGGCATTGAGCACCTGGGCATCGTGGGAAAATTCTCGACAAGAAATCCCTCCCAGGAACTCAAGATCAAGGACATGGTTAAAGACCGATTCAAACATATTTCGATGGGACATCGACTATCCGGCCATCTCAACTTCAGGCGCCGGATCGCTACAACCTATCTCAACGCCGCCGTTTCAAGTCTTTACAGACGTTTTGCCATCGCCGTTCTCAATTTTGCCCGGGAACAAGGGATCAATGCCCCCATTTATATATTAAAGGCGGACGGCGGAACAATAGATATCGAAAAATCCGTTGAATATCCTGCCCAGACAATCCTGTCCGGTCCTGCAGCAAGTATTATGGGAGTCTTGAGCCTTGTTTGCTGCCAGGAAGACGCCATTGCTCTGGATATCGGCGGTACGACTACGGACATTGCCTTTCTTGCAGACGGCGTTCCCCTTCTGGAGAGCCTCGGAGTCACCATCGAAGGACAAAAGACATTGATCAGGGGTCTGCGAACCCGATCGATCGGCATTGGGGGAGACAGTCGGGTCAAATGGGAAAATGAAGAACTAGTCATCGGCCCTGAGAGGGAAGGACCGGCGGCAGCCTTCGGAGGACCTTTCCCGACGCCGACGGATGCCATGATCGTCCTGAATCTTACGACAATCGGGGACCATGACAAGGCCATCGCCGCGTTGACGCCCCTGGCAGAGCAAATGAATTGCAGTGTTCGCGACGCGGCAACGAGAATATTTGACGGCGCCTGTCAGGAAATTAAACGCCATGTTCTGGCCTTCATCGATGAAATCAATGCGCAACCGGTGTACACGATCCATGAAATGCTGGAGGGCAAGAAGCTCAAGCCAACCAGTCTGTATGTCGTTGGGGGACCGGCGGAGGTCATGGCAACGCCTCTGGGCCATCTTCTGGGATGCATACCCCAGATTCCCAAACATGCGGAAGTGGCCAACGCCATTGGCGCGGCCCTGGCAAGAACTACGGCCGAAATAACCATTCTCGCAGATACGGAAAGAAAGGTCCTCGCCATCGGCGAGGAAGGCGTCATGAAGGCAATCCCCCATCACTTCTCAAGGGAAGACGCCATCAGGATAGGACGGGAAAAACTGCGAGAAATGGCCGTTCATATGGGCGCAAAGGAACAGGATATTGATATCGAAGTGATTGAAGATCAAGAATTCAACATGATCAAGGATTTCACAACCGTGGGCAAAAATATTCGTATTAAACTGCAGATCCAGCCCGGCCTGATCTACGGATACGACAGAGAGGAGGGCTTATGAAAAAAGAGAAGAGAAAGACAGGCTTAATATTTTTTCCCGCCTTTGACTGGGCCATCACGCCGGATCATCCCGAGCGGGAGGAACGGCTCCTTTATACACAGGATCAGGTCTTCGAAGAAGGCCTGCTGGATTTTGACAATATCATTGAATATAAGCCGGGATTGGCTACAACGAGCGATATCGACCGGATACATATCTGCGTCCCCGATGCGCAAAGCGTAATCACCGAATCCCATCTGATTTCGGCAGGCGGGGCCATTACGGCCGCAGACAAGGTCATGCGCGGGGAAGTAGACAACGCCTTTGCCCTCGTCAGACCGCCGGGGCACCACGCCATGAGAGTCGTCCACGGCGCCCGTGGGTTCTGCAATATCAATATCGAAGCCATCATGATTGAATACATCCGCAAGCATTATGGACCCAAACGGATCGCGATTGTGGATACGGATTGCCATCATGGAGACGGCACACAGGATATCTACTGGCATGATCCCGACACCCTGTTTATTTCCATGCATCAGGACGGCCGGACCCTCTATCCCGGTTCGGGCGCCGTAGAAGAATTCGGGGGCCCTAACGCCCTGGGCAGAACCATCAATATTCCCCTGCCGCCCAAGACGTCCGATGAAGGATTTCTGTATGTCCTGGATAACGTCATTCTGCCTATTCTCGATGAGTTCAAGCCTGACCTGATCATCAACTCCGCCGGTCAGGACAACCATTATTCGGACCCCATCACCAACATGCGCTTCAGCGCCCAGGGATACGCCCTGCTCAATGAAAAGCTGTCGCCGGACATTGCGGTGCTGGAAGGGGGTTATTCCATCGAAAAAGCCCTGCCCTACGTCAATGTCGGGATTATTCTGGCGATGGCCGGCCTCGATTACAGTCAGGTCCGTGAACCGGATTACAATCCGGAAGCCCTCAAGCAATCGGCAGAGATTACCGAATATATTCAGAGAATGGCCACACAGGTTTATGGGCGGTGGGAACGAAGAGATAGTCTTAGGGCATCAGTCAAGGCTAAAGGCGATTCCATCACCAGAAGAAAACGCATTTACTACGACACGGATGGCATCTCCGAGAGGCAGGAAGAAACCGTCCGCGTTTGTGACGACTGCGGAGGGCTGATTTCCATCGATTCCCAGGCCGATTCGGGCAATCATATTTTTGCCGTCATTGTCCCCGGAAGGAGTTGCGCCACATGCCGCCGGGAGGGGGAAACCCTTTACGATACGGCGGAAAAATGGAAATACCACCATATTTATCTTCAGGATCGCGACCGGGATATATTCCTCGTCAGATAGAAAGGAAATTCTTTATTTATGAATGATGACCTTGTAAAGAAAACCCAGGAAACGGCAAAAGCCCTCTTCGACAAAGGGATACGGATGGACCCGCCCTATCTTACCTGGCGGGCGTTCGACAAGAATCTGGCCAATGATTTTTCCATGTTTATCACAGGTAATCTCTATTCCCGAACAGTCCTGACATTACCGGAACGTCAGATGGCTGCCTGTGCCATGCTGGCCGCCCTGCGGGCGAAAGATGAACTCCGGCTGCATGTGAATGCCGCCCTGAACGTCGGCTGTGATCCCGGGAAACTGGCGGAGATTTTTTTCCAGGTGGCCACCTACGCCGGCATGCCCGCCGTCAATGAGGCCCTTGCCGTGTACCGTGATGTTCTTAAAGAACGGGGCGAATGGCCCATTCAACCAGGAAAATAGCTCACGATCATTCAGCCTTTTTTCGCTTGCTATCAATCGACTTGCCGACCGCCCCTATTCATACCCATTGGAGCGAGCCTCTGAGCGATGGCGGGTTTTCTGAATATCTCCGTTGTGTCTGAAACCTGAATATGCTAGGGAGCACTCCTCAAGGAGTTCATCGATGAAATATTTTTTATGCGTCATGGGAATGGTCTTTATTATCGAAGGTCTTCCCTACTTTGCCTTTCCGGAACGCTTCAAGGCCTATCTGTTAAAACTGGCAGATGTCCCGGATTCGTCGCTTCGCATCATGGGATTCTTATCCATGATCGCCGGGGTGCTCCTCGTCTATTTCGGACGGTGGGAATGAACCTCGCCGATTTCGACTATGATTTGCCGCCTGAACTGATCGCCCAGGCGCCTCTCGACAAAAGAGATTCTTCGCGCATGTTGGTGATCCATAGGAATAAAGACCTTATTGATCACCGTTCTTTTTACGATATCGATTCCTATCTGGGGCCGGGCGACGTCCTGGTCGTAAACGATTCGAAGGTCATCCCTGCCCGCCTGACAGGGACAAAGGAAACAGGGGGAACCGTTGAGATTCTTCTGCTGTCGAGAAGAGATGATCGGGCGGATGAATCGGCCGCCCTATGGGATGTCCTTCTGAAACCGGCCAAAAGGGTTCATGAAGGAAGCAGCATTTTTTTTGGTAACGCGGGGAAGGCTAAAATCATCCGGAGAATATCGGACAAAAAATGGCGGATCGCATTCTCAACCCCCGTCCCTTTTGAAGAGTTCCTGCACGCCTGTGGAACGGCCCCCCTGCCGCCTTATATTAAAAGGAAGGGCGGTGCAAAGGGAAACATCAACGATCTTGAGCGTTATCAGACCATCTATGCCCGTGCGCCAGGTTCCGTAGCCGCGCCGACGGCTGGTTTTCACTTTTCCGACCAGGTCATCGATAAACTTGCCGCCAAAGGCGTCTCCATCGCCCCGGTGACGTTGCACGTAGGATACGGCACCTTTTTGCCCATCGAGGTTGATGAAGTACAGAGGCATGTCATGGAAGAAGAATGGTTTGAATTGAAGCCTGAGGCTGCCCGGCAGATTAATGAGGCCAAGAGGGTCATTGCCGTGGGAACGACAGCGACGAGGGTTCTGGAATCGCTTGCAGATGATAACGGCACCGTCAAGCCTCAGGCAGGTACGACCGATCTTTTCATTTATCCGGGTTATCGATTCAAACGGGTGGACGGTTTACTGACCAATTTTCACCTTCCAAAATCATCCCTGTTCCTCCTGGCCTCGGGCTTTGCCGGCTTGCCTCTGTTACAGAAGGCTTATCGCATGGCCGTGGAAAATCGTTATCGGTTTTACAGTTACGGAGATTGCACCTTAATCTTATGACAGCATTTGACTTTGAACTGATCCGCAAAGATCCGTCAACCCAGGCCCGTTTGGGAAAGATCAAAACCAGCCACGGCGAGATCCAGACCCCCATATTCATGCCTGTGGGCACCCAGGGAACCGTCAAGGCACTCACGCCGGAAACATTGCAGGATATGGGGGCACAAATCATTCTCAGCAATACCTATCATCTGTATCTGAGGCCGGGACACAAACTGGTAGCCGGTTTCGGCGGCCTCCATCGCTTCATGAACTGGCCGGGACCGATTCTGACAGACAGCGGCGGATACCAGGTTTTCAGTCTGGGAGACCTACGAAAAATCACCGAGGAAGGCGTTACTTTCAAATCCCACATCGACGGCTCCATGCATTTTTTTACCCCTGAGAAGGCCATTGAGATTCAAAGGGCCCTGGGAACGGACATCATGATGATCCTCGACGAATGCACCCCTTACCCGGCCACCGCACAGGAAGCCCGGATATCTCTGGAACGGACCCTGCGTTGGGCCAAGCGATGCAAAGAAACAGGGCGGGAAGGCGACGGCGCCCTGTTCGGCATTGTCCAGGGCGGTATGCACACACCCTTGAGAAAATACAGCGTTGAAGGTCTTCTGGACATCGGTTTCGACGGCTATGCTTTGGGGGGCCTGAGCGTGGGAGAGCCAAAAGACCTGATGTACGGCATCACAAAAGAAACAACACCCCTTCTCCCGGAAAACCGACCCCGTTATCTCATGGGCGTCGGCACACCGGCCGATATCGTGACCTGTGTCGGCTATGGTATCGACATGTTCGATTGCGTGATGCCGACCCGATGTGCGAGGAACGGATTATTATTTACAAATCAGGAAAAGCTTGTTATAAAGCACGCCCGTTACCGTGAAGATCATGAACCGATAGATAGTCTCTGTGATTGCTATACTTGCAGAAATTATTCACGAGCCTATTTGAGGCACCTGTACATGGCCGGCGAAATCCTGGCCATGATACTGAATACGATCCATAATGTCCGGTTTTATCTCCATCTCATGGAAAGGATACGCGGAGCGATAGCCGAAGGCCGTTATGGAATCTTTATGGAAACGTTTCTAAAACATGAATATGAAACCCCTTGAAAGGAGGGAATGACATTGATCAGTTCAGCATATGCAATGGGAAATCTGGGCGGAGGAGGCGGCGCCGGCGGAGGGACCGACTTTGGCTTCATGATCGTTATGGCGGTCCTGTTTGCCATCTTCTATTTTCTCCTGATTCGACCGCAGCAGCAGAAGCAGAAAGAAGTCAAAGACATGCTGGCAAACCTGGCTCATGGCGACACGGTTATGACCTCTGGCGGCATCCATGGCAAGATCGTCGCCATCACAGACACACTTGTCACACTTGAAATTGCCCAAAATACCCGTATCAAGGTTTCCAGAAGCTTCATCAGCGCCGTTATACAAAAAGCAGGTAAGGAGTAATCCACTTAAAGGGGCTTGTTTTTATGATAAAAAGTATCACGATCCGATCTATCATCGCCGTCGTCGTCTGCCTGGCGGCACTTTTCTATTTAACGCCGTCCCTGGCGCCGGACCTGCCGGAATTTTGGAAAAAGTATCTTCCGGCGGATAAAATTCCACTGGGCCTCGATCTTCAGGGTGGAACGCATCTGGTCCTTGAGGTGGATACGGACAAGGCCGTTGAGGCCACTCTCCAGAGAACATCCGATAACATCAAGGAAACGCTGATGGAAAACAAGGTCCGCTTCCGCTTTCTGGAAAAGACGGGCAAGCAGAAAACCATCGCGTATGAACTCCCTGACGCACCGTCCAAAGCGGCCTTTGAAAAGGTTTTAAAGGAACGCTTCCCCGACTTGGAGATCGTCACATCGGAAACCCACGGAGGAATGGAGGTCGTTTCCTTGAAAATCAAGGATCGTCGTGCCGAAGAAATCAAGAAACATGCCGTTGAGCAGAGCCTCGAAACCATCCGCAATCGCGTCGATCAGTTCGGCGTCACGGAACCCGAAATCATTCCCGAAGGCAAGGACCGGATCGTTATTCAGCTTCCCGGCATCAAAGATACGGCCCGTGCCAAGAACCTTATCGGTAAAACAGCCCTTCTCGAATTCAAGCTCGTCGATGAGGAGCATTCCCTAGAAGAAGCCCTAAGGGGAAATGTGCCGGAAGGGAGTATCCTGGCCTATGAAAGCAGGCTCGATCGCGAGTCGGGCCGCCGGACATCCATCCCGATCCTCCTGAAATCGCGGACCGCTCTGACGGGAAGCTCCCTCGAAAGCGCCAAGGTCGCCATCAGCGATCGCTTCGGAGAGCCCCATGTCTCCATTAAGTTTAACGCCCAGGGCGCTCAGGACTTTGAGCGCATCACAGGGGAAAACGTCAAGAAGCGAATGGCCATTGTCCTCGACGGTGCTGTTTATTCGGCGCCTGTCATCCAGGAAAGGATCTCCGGCGGCAATGCGCAGATTTCGGGCTCCTTCACCATGGAGGAGGCCAAGGATCTCGCTATCGTTCTTCGGGCCGGCTCCCTGCCTGCACCCGTAACGATCCTGGAAGAAAGAACCGTCGGACCGTCCCTGGGTCAGGATTCGATAGACAAGGGCGCCTGGTCGGCCATCATCGGCTTGATACTCGTGGCCCTGTTCATGATGGTCTACTACAAGCTCTCGGGTGTTGTGGCCAATATTGCCGTGATTCTCAATATAATCATCCTGCTGGGATTCCTGGCCGCCTTCCGGGCCACACTGACACTGCCCGGCATCGCCGGCATCGTTTTGATTATCGGTATGTCCGTGGATGCCAACGTCCTTATTTTTGAACGGATCAGGGAAGAGCTTCGGGCGGGAAAATCGCCGCGGGCAGCGGTAGAGACGGGATATGGCAAGGCATTTCTGACCATTCTCGATACTAACGTCAACGCGTTGATCGCTTCCCTGTTCCTTTTCGGCTTTGGTACAGGTCCGGTAAAGGGGTTCGCGGCGACACTGAGTGTTGGCATCATCGCCAGTCTTTTTACGGCGGTTTTTGTCACCAGGATCATCTTTGATTACTTTGTATGGAATCGAAAAATTACCACGGTCAGCGTTTAGCCGCCTATTTCACATTCTGACGAGGAGAAGATAAGGATATGGAACTTGTAAAACCTGGTATTAACATCAACTTTGTCGGAGCGATGAAATGGTGTGTCATCTTTTCCGTCGTTGTCACGACCCTGAGCGTCGTGACATTTCTGTGGAAAGGTTTTAATTACGGCATCGACTTTGCCGGAGGAACGCTTGTTCAGATCAAATTCCAGAAAGCGACGCCGGCCGACGACATCAGAAAAGTCCTGACGGGCCTCGGTATCAACGATGCCATCATTCAACCTTTTGGAGCCAATGAGGTTGTCGTCCGGACAGCGGAATCGACTACCGACCTGAAAGGCCTCTCAGCAAGAATGGAAGAAGCCCTGAATCAGATGTACGGTAAAGGGTCATTCGAGGTTCAGCGAGTGGAGGTCGTAGGACCGAAGGTCGGCAAGGATCTGACGCAAAAAGCAATTCTGGCCGTTATCTTGTCCTGGATCGGCATGCTGATTTACATTGCTTTCCGTTTTGAACTCCGTTACGCCGTCGGCGGCATCGTCGGCGTGATCCACGATGTGATCGTCGTCCTGGGCATCTTCTCCCTTTTCGGCAAGGAATTTACCCTGACCATCGTCGCCGCCCTGCTCACGATCATCGGCTACTCCATTCATGACACCATTGTCGTCTTCGACCGTGTCCGGGAAAACGTCCGGAAGGATACAAAAAAAGACCTGCCGACCGTCATGAACGACAGCATTAACCAAACCCTGAGCCGGACCATTCTGACATCTTTTACGGTCGTTCTCGTGGTCGCCGTTCTTTATATCTTCGGCGGCGCCGTCATTAACGATTTTGCCTTCGCCCTGCTGGTCGGCATTATTTTCGGCACCTATTCGTCTGTTTTCATTGCCAGTCCGGTGGTCCTGGCTTGGGAAAAATACTGGCCCTCAAGACCCAAAAGGAAGAAGTGAGTTGTCGCCCATAGAAATTGCCGGATTAACCCTTTTTATGATGGTGCTGTTTCTTGGGCTGTTCTCGATTATTTTCGGTTTGCCGGGAGCAATTATCATTCTTGGCGATGTGGTCGTCTATGCCGCCGTAACTGGTTTCGAAACCATCGGCTTAAAGGTGATTTTTGTCCTTTTATTGCTGGCAACGGCAGCTGAAGCCCTTGAGTTTTTTCTGGGGATGACCATTGCCCTGCGATTCGGCCTATCGATAAAAAGTTTCTGGGCCTCCATCATCGGCGGTATGCTGGGGGCCACGGCCATGACCCCTTTTTTCCTGGGCCTGGGCGCTGTCATGGGTGGATTTCTTGGCGGGTTTGCCGGCGTTTTTCTGGTCGAACTGATCAGGCAGGGAAGATTGAAACCGGCATTCCGTGCAAGCTACGGCGCCGTTCTCGGACGCGTGGCGGGTACCATGACCAAAGGTTTTCTGGCTGTTGTAATGGTCATTATCACGCTCACGAGCATTTACTCATAACAGAAGGATAAATCATTCATGACAAAGCAAAAATCCAAGGTCCAGGAATACGCAGAAGCGATCGTTCTTGCCATCCTCATCGCGTTCTTCATTCGTACTTTTGTGATTCAGGCCTTCAAAATTCCCTCCGGGTCCATGAAACCGACATTACTCATTGGAGACCATCTTCTCGTCAATAAATTCATCTATGGGATAAAGGTCCCTTACTTTCGCAATACCATCATACCCATTCAGGATCCCAAACGGGGAGAAATCGTTGTGTTCATCTATCCCGAAGACCGCTCGAAGGACTTTATCAAGCGGGTGATCGGCGTGGCCGGGGATACGATCGAAATCAGGAACAAGAAAGTATTCCTTAACGGTCTACCCTTTGAAGACAAACACGGTGTTCATGTAGAAGAATTTATTTACCCCGGCAGCATTCAACCCCGGGACAATTTTGGTCCGGTTACCGTCCCCCAGGGCAAGATCTTCGCCATGGGAGATAACCGGGATCAAAGCTACGACAGCCGTTTCTGGGGATTCGTGGATATAAAGGATGTTCTGGGCAAGGCACTCATTATCTACTGGTCAAGAAATTACGATGACTACAAGGACTTTTGGAATTTTGTCCGCTGGGACCGCATCGGGAACTTGCTGAATTAGATTGGAAACAGAAGGTTGAAAGCCGTCAGAGCAAAATTTTCCTTCAGCCTTCCGTCTAAATACTTGAATGAATCAAGCAGCCCCTGGTTCCGAGATTTTGTCTTGACAGGCCGGAGGGATTTAAACTATAAAGCAATCCTCAAAGGACAGGTCATACCCTTTTAATTTAATCCTGTGAGATTGAAAAGGGACAGAGCATGAAAAGCATTCGTAAAAATTCATTGGATTCAAGCCTTCTCATAAGACGGGAAGGCTTTTTTTTTACCCTTTCAGGACTATCTCGAGGTTAACATGAACCAGAAGAATCGCATTGTAATGGATGCTGAGGGTATTGACCGGTCTCTGACCCGTATTGCCTATGAAATCCTGGAAAAGAATAAAGGTCTGGAAGAACTGGTCCTTATCGGGATTCGTACAGGGGGCATTTACCTGGCCAACCGTCTCCGCCAGAAGATTGCTGCTATTGAAGGGGTTGAAGTTCCTATGGGCATTCTTGACATCACTCTCTACAGGGATGATCTGTTGACAAGCAGCAAGAAGCCGCAATTGGGAAAGACGGACATTCCCTTCTCCCTCGACGGCAAAAAGGTTATCCTCATTGACGATGTCCTTTTCACCGGACGGACGATCCGGGCCGCTATGGACGCCCTGATTGATTTTGGAAGACCGAAACTGATCCAGCTTGCCGTCCTTATTGACAGGGGACACAGGGAACTGCCCATTAGAGCTGATTTTGTCGGGAAAAACCTGCCTTCATCCTTATGGGAGGCTGTCAGTGTGAATCTCACGGAAAAAACCGGCAAAGATGAAGTCCTCGTTGAAGAAGACACCTGAGAAGGAATACTGCCATGACATTAGAAAGAAAGGATATCCTGGGGATCAAGGACTTGTCTGTCGAGGAGATCAATCTTATCCTCGATACGGCGGACTCCTTCATTGAGGTTTCCACACGGGAAATCAAGAAGGTGCCGACCCTGCGGGGTAAAATGGTCATCAATCTCTTTTTTGAAGCCAGCACCCGGACCCGAACATCATTTGAAATTGCCGGCAAGCGCCTCAGCGCCGATACTATCAATATCTCCGCATCGACAAGCAGCGTGGTCAAAGGGGAAACCCTCATCGATACAGCCAGAAATCTGGAGGCCATGAATCCCGACGTCATCGTCATCCGCCACAGCGCCGCCGGCGCGCCCCATCTGTTGGCCGGATTGGTGAAGCAATCCATCATCAACGCCGGCGACGGCGCTCACGAGCACCCGACACAGGCCCTGCTCGACATGATGACGATCCGCTCAAAAAAAGGCGGTATTTCGGGCCTCAATGTGGCGATTGTCGGCGATATTGCACATAGCCGGGTAGCCCGCTCCAATATTTATGCCTTAAAGAAAATGGGCGCCCAGGTCACAGTCGGCGGTCCGGCAACCATGTTACCCCGCGATATCGAACACATGGGTGTCCGTGTTTACAGTTCCCTGGAAGAAACCATCCGTGACGCGGATGTCATCATCATGCTCCGCATACAGCTTGAACGTCAGCACCAGAACATCTTCCCATCCCTGCGCGAGTACGCCAATCATTTTTGTCTGAATCGGAATAATATTAACTTGGCCCGCAAGGACGTCCTGGTCATGCACCCGGGACCGATCAACCGGGGTGTGGAAATCGCGCCGGATATTGCAGACGGACCTTCCTCCGTCATCCTGGACCAGGTCACCAACGGTGTTGCCGTCCGGATGGCCCTGCTGTATCTCTTAACAGGAGGCAAACCGTGACGGCATCAAGGAAATCACCATCTCGACAAGGATTCAAACCATGATAACATTACTGAAGGGCGCCCGTGTCATCGATCCATCCCAGAATATCGACGAACAGCTAGACCTTCTGATTGAAGGCAATCTCATTACAAAGATGGGAAAGGACATCCCGGCAGAACAATCCCGAAAGAAAGAAGGCCCGGACATTAGAATTCTGGACCTCAAGGGCCTTGTCATCGCACCGGGCCTGATCGATATTCACACCCACCTGCGGGAACCTGGATTCGAGTATAAAGAAACCATTCAGACAGGATCCGAAGCGGCCTGCGCCGGCGGTTTCACGGCCGTGGCCTGCATGGCCAACACGAATCCCATCAACGATAACCGCTCCATAACGGAATTCATTTGCCGCAAAGCGTTGGAGACCGCCTTGGTCCGGGTCTATCCCATCTCAGCCATTACCATGAATCTGGAAGGCAAAGCCCTGACGGAATTCTGGGATATGAAGGAAGCGGGCGCCGTCGCCCTTTCGGATGACGGGAAACCCGTCAGGGACAGCGCCTTGATGAGGCGGGCGCTGGAATATGCCTACTCTCTTGGACTGCCCGTTATTTCCCACTGCGAGGATCCCTATCTTTCGGCCGGCGGCGTCATGAACGAGGGCATGGTTTCAACAGAAACAGGCCTCCCGGGCATCCCGGGCATTGCCGAGGATATCATGGTCGTCCGGGACATTATGCTCTGTGAATTCACGCGAACAGCCGTTCACATCGCCCACGTCAGCACTGAAGGGGCTGTCAGATCTATTCGTGAAGCCAAGAAACGAGGCGTCTGTGTAACGGCGGAAACAGCGCCACATTATTTTACGCTAACCGATGAAGCCGTGGGTGCCTTTGATGTGAATGCCAAGGTTTACCCGCCACTTCGGGGCAAGGCAGATGTACAGGCCGTCAAGGAAGGTCTTCGCGATGGGACCATCGATGTGATCGCCTCCGATCATGCCCCCCACGGAGTAACGGACAAAGAGGTTGAATTCGAGTATGCCTCCACCGGCCTGATCGGTCTGGAAACCTCCCTCGGATTAAGCCTGCGCCTTGTAGAAGAAGGTATCCTCACCCTGAACCAGCTGATTACGAAAATGAGTACAGGCCCTGCTGCCGTTCTTAAGATTCCGGGAGGGTCCCTCAAGGCAGGAAGCCCGGCCGATTTAACCGTTATAAATCTTAATCGATCATGGATAGTCGACAAGGCGCATTTTCGCTCCAGAAGCCGCAATACGCCCTTCCACGGCTGGACCATCAAAGGGAAGGCTGTTCTGACGATGAAGGGTGGTGTGATCACTCATGAAGACCTGTAATTCCAATTCTACATCAAAGCGCCATCTTCGTTGGCTTTGTCATCGGCTCCTCAGCATAGTTATATATACGCCTGCACCGCCTCTTCCTAGCCGCCTTGATTTCATCTTTGATTTGGAATCGGAATAACACATGGGTGGAAGAATAACCTGTAAAACGCCGGCCATTGTTTTGCGCACAACCAACTACGGAGAATCCGACCGCATCGTCACCTTCTTCACCAGCGATTACGGTAAATTGAAAGGTATCGCCAAGGGGGCGAGAAACAGCCGAAAGCGATTTGCCAATACCCTTGATCCTTTTTCCTCATCTCTGTTGCATTTTTCACAGCGGAATCCGGATGGCCTCGCCTTTCTTGAAGGTTGCGATATGGTCGATCATTACGGCAATATTCGCTCTCACCTCGAAAAGACGGTTCTCGGCTCCTATATGGTGGAGTTGGTCGATGCGTTCACATTGGAAGGGAAGCAAAACATACCATTATTTGAACTGCTCCAGGATTTCCTCGGCTTGATGAACCGGACCGATACGTCCACCGGCATAGTCCGATTTTTCGAGATCCGCCTGCTGAAACTGGTCGGATATGATCCCGTTCTCGACCGCTGCGTCAACTGCCATTCCGCCAGCGCATCCCCCGATGGTTATTTCTTTCACCCTTTAGCAGGCGGTCTCAAATGCGGCGCCTGCTCTCCAGGAGAAAGCGCCTATCTCTCCATTTCTACAGGTACCGTACGAACACTGCTTCTCGCAAAAGATATTCCCATCGAAAAGCTCAACCGCATTGCCCTGTCCCGTCAGGCTGCCATCGAAAGCCAGCGCATGCTAGGCCGCTTCATCCATCACATCCTGGGCAAGGAACTCAAGTCCCTTCAGGTGCTGCAACAGATCCAGCAAATGGGGCTGTAAGGAACAACTAACACCCCTTGAAATCGGGTTTGCGTTTTTCCAGGAAGGACATGATGCCCTCCGTAAAGTCCGCCGTCCGGGTAAGAGGCAGAAGCTGCAGAAAAACATGATGTACGTGGGTCGGGAAGGATTCTTCAAGTCCCATCCTCATCAGGCGCTTTGAAGCCTGGACAGCAAGGGGGGCATTCTGTGCGATCTCCTTTGCCAGAGCCGTTGCCTCTGCCATGACTTTATCCGGGGCTACGACCTTGGAGACAAGACCAAGCTCCAGGCATTGTTCTGCATTGAGAGTTCGCCCTGTAAAGATCATCTCGGCGGCCCGGGACCAGCCGATCATCCTCGGAAGAAACCAGGTCCCCCCGGATTCGGGCACGATGCCTCGCTTCACATAGGCCGCCGCCATCTTGGCATTGTCGGCCATGATACGGATGTCACAACCGAGAGCCGTATCGAGGCCGTAGCCTGCAGCGGAACCATTCATAGCGCAGATAACGGGCTTGTCCATTTCAAAAAGGGTTGTAGGCGGCGCATTTCGAAGATCCAGATGGGTCACCACGCGTTCGCTGTTGAGGAGCGCCGCATCCCCGCCTGTCGCCTGAGCGCTCAAATCCAGGCCGGCGCAAAAGGCCCTGCCCTTTCCCGTCAGGATGACCACCCGGACATCCGGGTCTAAGTTCGCCCGGACAAAACATTCCCCCAAGGTATCCAGCATGGTCGCAGAAATGGTGTTCATGCGGTCCGGCCGGTTCAGTGTAATGGTAGCGATACCACTTTCAAGTTCATAGATCACCTCGGGATTATCGCTGATGATGGCCTGCTTTTCTGTATGGCTCATTGATTTACTCCTTTGCGTAATAATTGTGTGTTGATAAAAAAGACGGAAACCCGTATTCGATTTTTATGGCTTAAATCCAACAGCGAGTCAAATAAAATCTCCCAGTCAAAGCGTCGTGGTTTTTGATTCATCTTGTGAAGTGTATTGAAATCATGTATAGATCAACATATTTCCATAATCCAGGAGGCGCTATCATGAATGATGTTCCCTATCAGGAAGAATTACGGGTCCGGGCCAACGGTATCGAAATCGCCTATGACAGCTTTGGAGATGTCGGAGCGCCTCCCCTGATCCTGATTATGGGATTCACCATGCCGATGATCACCTGGGACGAAAAATTTTGTGAGCAGTTCGCCCGTAAGGGCTACCGGGTTATCCGCTTCGATAACCGGGATATCGGCCACTCGGGCTGGCTCAATGAAAAAGGCGTTCCCAATATCCCGCAACTGGCCATGTCCCTAATGCAGGGGAAACCTGTGGAAGTTCCTTACAAACTCATAGATATGGCTGAGGATGTCGTGGGATTGATGGATGCTTTGGGTATCGAATCGGCCCATGTCGTGGGCATGTCCATGGGAGGCATGATCGCCCAGACCCTGGCCATACATTATCCCCACAGGATGCGGACGCTCACATCTTTTTCTTCATCCATGTGGACCCTTGACCCTGCAATGCCCCGTCCGACGCCCGAGGCATCGGAAGTCCTGATGAAACCCATCCCTACGGATAAAGAAGGCTTCATTGAATCATCCGTGAAAGCATGGCAGGTAATATGCGGAACCGCAATGCCTATCGACGAAGCGTTTCTCATGGATCGCGCCCGTCGTGTCTTCGAACGCGGTGTATCTCTGCCGGGGTTGGCCAGGCAGATGGCGGCTATTATGGCGTCCGGCAGTCGCCGGGAGGCCTTGCGATCCGCCAAGATGCCGACCCTGGTCCTTCACGGAGACGCCGATCCCCTGATCCCTCCCGCTCATGGCATTGCCACCGCGGAAACAATTCCCGGCGCGAAACTACACCTGGTTAAAGGAATGGGGCATGACGTACCACCCGCGGCATGGTCCGAATTGATTGATGCCATGGCTGGTCACGCCGTCTAGCGTTTCGTCTCAGCATATAATCCGGTTTTCCCAATATCTCAAGTTTCAAATCATCCCCATAAATTGGCTCAAAATTGTAATGTTTCATGACCAATATACAATTGGTGATTTTATCGAACATTGTTTGTAAAATAAATAAAGCGTTAATGATATCATTGATAATATTTATACTAATATATTTCTTAATTAATCTTTCCTTAAAACGAAACATTTCATCCCCCATAAAAATATTTAATGTTATGTTTCATACTATATATAACATATAATTAATGGTTAATAAGTATTATTTATCTTGCATTGTTTTACATAATACGATAGCTATGATTACTTTATTGTATGAATTAAATGCCGAGCAGATCGCAGGGCAATGGAGATGATGGGAGGTCCGGAGAAATGAACGATACCACTTTTATTGAAGCGCAGATGCGGCAAGCTCAAAAAATGGAGGCTATCGGCACCCTGGCCGGAGGTGTTGCCCACGATTTCAATAATATTCTCATGGGTATTCAGGGTCATATCTCCTTGATGCTGATTCAGATAAGCGAATCCCACCCCTTTTACCAACGTCTCAAAAATGTGGAAAAGCTGATAGAAAACGGATCCATTCTAACATCGCAGCTCCTGGGTTTTGCCCAGAAAGGACGTTATGAAGTAAAGCCCGTCGACCTCACCGCCATCATCAAAGAAACAGCCGAGACCATCGCACGGGAAAGACAGGGCCTTCACTTCAGCTTTGACTTTTCACGCAACCTTTCCTCCATAGAAGCGGATACAGGACAGATCGAGCAGATTTTCATGAATCTTTTTGTCAATGCCGCAGATGCCATGCCTCTTGGCGGTAAAATCGTGATCCGCGCAGAGAATACAGTGATACAAACCATGATGGGTTTCCCCTTTCCCATCAAGCCGGGTCGCTATATCCTTTTGACCATCACCGATACAGGCATCGGCATGGACGATGCCACCCGTGAAAGAATCTTCGAACCATTCTTCACAACCAAGGAGATGGGAAGGGGAACAGGCCTTGGCCTCGCGTCCGTCTATGGCATAGTCAAAGGACACGAAGGTTATATCGATGTGCAATCCCGCCCAGGTATGGGAACCACGTTTCATATCTTTTTCCCTATCTCCCGGCAACCTGTGGCTACGAAAAAGAAAACCGCCGTCAAACAAATCATGGAGGGTTCGGAAACAGTTCTCTTTGTAGATGATGAAGACGAGATCATCTCCGTCAGCAAGGCTCTTCTGGAAGTTATGGGGTACCAGGTTTTAACGGCCAGGAATGGTTATGAAGCCCTTGAAATTTATCTGAAACACAAAAATGAGATAGACATTGTCATCCTGGACATGATCATGCCGGGCATGAACGGAGCCGAGGTTTATGAAAGACTCAAGCGAATCAATGCAGATGTCAGGATCGTCCTCCTCTCAGCTTACAGCAGGGACAGGGAAGCAACCACCATTCTGGCCAACCGGTGCGACGGCTTTATCCAGAAACCATTCAAAATTCATGATCTTTCTCGCAGCATTCGTCAAGCGATGGATGACTCGCCACATAATCAATAATA
The DNA here is from genome assembly GCA_964492965.1 of uncultured Syntrophaceae bacterium. Lineage (GTDB taxonomy): Bacteria > Desulfobacterota > Syntrophia > Syntrophales > UBA8958 > CAZBME01. The sequence continues at coordinate 27,255 of CAZBME010000039.1, forward strand.
TTATCATCTCCCCATAGATTTCACAGGTGGGGAAAAATGACTCGTAATATTTCAACGCAGCTGATAGATAGGCGGCCATGTCGTCCATCAACAGCAGCCACTTGCCGGCAATCACCTTGGGGGGTTCATTGTAATGCAGCCCTTGGCGGATCATTCCATCCTGCTCCATGATGCCCGCAAAAAGAGATGGCTGCTGTTTCGCAGTCCCCTTGAGGTTTATGCGGCCTATGATACAGCGTCTGTCCTGCCCATTTTGCAGGAGATAGAACACAGGGTCAATACGGAGAACCTTCACGCGGCAGGCTTTGTTGCTTACGAAGCTGCTCCGGCCTTTGATTCCGCCCTTCCTGTTCTCTCATCAGGAGACTTCCCCCTGGTATGGTTCGGCCTCTACAAAGACTGTAAGCCCGTTGAGTTGCCTGAGACTCCCGTGATGGACCTGTCACAGGTTCCTTGGACACCAGGTGTCTCTGCCCTGAATTATCGGATTGCGATACAGAAGATCAAACAATACATCCTCAATGGGGACACATACCAGGTGAACTTTACCTTCCGCCTGCAGGCCCCTGTCGATCAAAATTTGTGGCCCCTTTTCCTGAATATGGTCCGTTCCCAGAAAGGTGACTACGGCGCCTTTGTCAATACGGAAGATTGGTCCATAGCCTCGGCCTCACCGGAATTGTTCTTTTCCCTGGAGGATCGCAAACTGACTTGCCGCCCCATGAAAGGTACTGTTGAAAGAGGCTTATGGAGTGATGATGACCTGAAAAAGGCTGCCTGGCTCAAGCATTCTGCGAAAAACCGGGCGGAAAATGTCATGATTGTGGACATGGTGCGCAATGACCTGGGGCGAATCGCCGATATCGGCACGGTTCGGATATCGGCTCCCTATACTGTCGAACAATACCCGACCCTCTGGCAAATGACCACAACCGTGGCATGCGATACAGGCAAATCGGTTTCAGAAATCTTCCAGGCCCTGTTTCCCGCCAGCTCAATTACAGGTGCCCCAAAGGCCCGGACCATGGGAATCATCGCAGAACTGGAAGAAGCTCCGAGAAGGATATACACCGGCGCCATAGGGTTCATCGGACCGGGTAGGGAGGCACAGTTCAATGTCGCGATCAGGACTGTTCTCCTGGACAAAAAACGCCACATGGCCGAATATGGCGTCGGCGGCGGCATTGTCTGGGACTCGGAGGAAACGGATGAACTGATGGAATGCGGCACAAAAACGAGAATTCTCAGACATACGAAACCTGATTTTTCACTTCTCGAAACGATCCTCTGGACACCCGGAGAAGGATATAAATTCCTCAGTCGCCATTTGGCAAGACTTTCCGCCTCTGCAGCCTATTTTTCCTATCCCGTTACCCTTGAAAATATCCGGCGCAGGCTCGACGAACTGGCAACCGATTTCCCTTCCATACCTCACCGGATTCGGCTTCTTTTGCCTCAGGATGAAGACCTCGTTCTGGAATGGACCGCTCTCAAACCGCTCCCGGAGCCCTATAAGGTATGCCTGGCAAACAGCCCCACCCCGACGTCGAGCCCATTTATCTATCACAAGACTACATACAGACAGCTATACGATGACGCCCTTGCCGCCTTTCCGGACAATGTTGATGTTCTGCTCTGGAATGAAAGGCAGGAGATCACGGAGTCCTGTATCGCCAATGTCGTGGTCGAGATGAACGGTGAATTGCTGACTCCGCCGGTCCGCTGCGGTCTCCTGGGTGGGATATATCGCGCATTTTTTCTGGAGCAGGGAAAAATCCGGGAACAGGTCATCCACATTGCAGACCTGGAACGCTGCACAAAAATCTATCTGATCAACGCAGTGCGTGGGATGTGGGAGGTTTCGCTACAGATTCCTTAGCGTTTTTAAGGCTGTTCAAAAGCTTGTCCCGGACTTGATCCGGGATGTCCGGATGCAAGGCGCGCAAAAAACGAGGAAAGCGGCATACAGCGAAGTATGTTGATTGACGAGGCTTGCAGCGTAACGTAGCAGATGGGCGTTTTGCAACAGCCTGTTGATCAGCCTCTCCGCATTTTTCTTGCCGGCGGAGGTCCTTCCACCCACTGTTTAATGCGATTGGCGTCACCAACACGGGTCATTTTTCCTTGCGAATCAAGCAATACAATCAAGAGGGGACGTTTACCGACCTGAGCCTGCATGACCAAGCATCGCCCGGCTTCATCGATAAAGCCCGTTTTAGATAAACCAATCTGCCAGCGAGAACTGCGAACCAATTGATTGGTGTTTCGGAAATGCAATGTTCGGCTGCCGCTATGAATGGCGGCAGCTTCGCGAGTGGAAAAATCGCGGATCAGATGATACTGATGAGCGGCGTCCACCATCCGCGCCAAATCACGGGCTGAAGAGGCATTACCCCTGTAGAGCCCCGTCGGATCTTCAAAGCGCATCTGGGTCAGCCCAAGAGATCTGGCCTTGGCATTCATGGCCGAAACGAAGGCGTCGAGACCACCCGGATAAGTCCGGCCCAGAGCATGGGCAGCGCGGTTTTCCGAGGCCATCAAGGCCAGAAGCAGGGCATCTTCTCGTGTGAGCTGCATGCCCACCGGCAATCGAGAGCGGCTGTGGCGAAGCATGTCCACATCATCGGTTTCGATGGTAATAACTTCCTGTAGATTCATCTGGGCATCCAGTACAACCATAGCGGTCATGAGCTTGGTAATGGAGGCTATGGGCAATATGGCCTTTGCATGCTTCTGGACGAGCAACTCTCCGGTCCGCTGATCCTCGACCCATGCGGACGCAGATCGCAGAACCAGCTTCTGCGGCGCCCGGGTGGCATCGATGGCCGCATAGTGTCTATGAGCGGCTACACGTCTCGATGATTTTTCAAGTCCTGCGGCCTCCTGAACAGCCGGCGCCCAAATGCTAAGAAGGATAATCAGAATCCCAACACCACATCGATAAACCATTCTCTCTCCTTGAATTTGAAGACGTTGAATCCGCTGCTTCATTAAAATCAATGGCTCCGATACACCCTGAACCGGAGACGCCGTTCAATAGAGATTAAGCTATGACATAGTTTTTTAGATCCGTCAATCATCAACTTCACAGGAATGAAACTTTTTGAAGGGGTTATTATTGGCTCGTTAGCGGCGCAATATTCTCTCCAGTATAACGTCGGCCTGCTTTGCCGCAGCGATGCAGACACGAGGCGATATGGCCGGTGAGGTGGCAACGTCGGAATGCAGATCACCGATCAGGACCAGGTTTTCCTTGACCCTGTGCACCCGAAGCTCATCGCTCTCGCCATAGCCGCCGAGACCGGAAACGGTCACGATGAATTTTATGTGGGGCAGAAGCTCAGCCACGAGCATACTCTTGTATTCAGCATGGTCCAAACACTCGGCAACCACATCGCAATCGAAAAATAGATGGGCGGCCATCTCTTTTTCGATTTTCACAATCCGGATATCGAGATCAAGATCCGGATTGATTCTCAGGAGATTATCCCGGAGAGCTTCGACCTTGGGCATGCCCACCTGATCGGCAAAGTAGAATTGGCGATCGAGATTTGACGGCTCCACTACATCGAAATCGACAATCTTCAATTGACGGAATCCCGATCGTACCAGACAGGCCGCGCAATTCGACCCCAATCCCCCGGCGCCGGCAATGCCGATCCTGGCCTTTCCAAGGGCATTAAAATTCAAAATGCCCAGTTTCCCAATCAAAGACTCTTTAAATATCATATGGCCCCCAATCGCTTAATATTGGATTGTAGCCCCGGCCCCGGATAATTGCCATCATTTCTTCTACTTTGCGATGATCGGCTATCTGAAACTGAGGCAGCGCGTCTTCAGCACCGGCATTCTTCGTATGACCGCCGACAGCGGTAACGGACCCGGCAGACAGACGTGTAATCCCCAAAGGCAGAAGGTTGTCCCGCAGACAGGCATCCTCCCTGGTGGACAGGGAAATTCCCAGTCTTGGGATGAAAAGGCGCAAGGCCAGTATAATCTGCACCAACTCCCGGTCCGTCACGGGACAGGAACCGGCATATTGCCCGGCATGAGGCCTTAATCGCGGCACGGAGACGCCCAGTTCCACCTCCGGATAACGATCCATCAGATACCGGGCATGCAATCCCAAGGCAAAGACATCTTTCCGCCAGTCCGTCAGCCCCAACAGAACGCCGATATTGACCTGGCGCATCCGACTTTGCCCGCCCCGCTCCGGCGCCTCCAAACGGAAACGATAATTTCTTTTCGGGCCTACAGGATGAATGTCCCGATAAACGGTTTCATCATAGGTTTCCTGATAGATGGTAAGACCGTCGACACCCGCTTCAAGAAGGTTCTCGTACCCATTGGTCGTGAGTGGATAGATTTCAACGGCAATCGAGTGAAAATACCTCTTCAGGATTCGCGCACAGTCCGCGATATATCCTACAGGACTTTCTTTTCGCGATTCCCCCGTCAAAATCAGAATATGTCTCAAGCCCGTCAAAGCGATACAAGCGGCTTCCCGTTCCACCTCCTCCAGACTGAGCTTTCTTCTCGTGAATGAATGACCGGCGCTGAAACTGCAATAGACGCAACGATTTTCGCAATGATCCGACAGATAAAGGGGGGTGTAGAGCTGAATGGTCCTGCCGAAATGTTGCCGGGTCAGCCCCACGGCTTTTTGTGCCATCGCTTCCAGGCATTGTCCGGCAGCGGATGAAAGCAGAGATATAAAATCGGTTGTCGAAAGATGCTCCCGGGACAATATTTGTTCAACATTTTCCTGTGATACAGAAAACAGGAACCCGTTCATGTCCGGATAGCGCTGTTGCATCAGAAGATCATAAAAAGACATGACAAACCCTCTCCATCAGCCTTCGACCCGCAAAAATCCCGTCAATGGCGACGACGGCCGCGCAACCTCTGCGCCCTCGGCCAATCCATTCAAGCAGGCCTGTCGACCGGCTTTCACGGCCATGCTGAAGGCTATTGCCATTTCAACCGGGTTGGCCGCAATGGCAATAGCCGTATTGACCAGAACGGCGGCGCATCCCATCTCCATGCATTCGCAGGCATGGGAAGGCTTCCCCAATCCGGCATCAACAATCACGGGGATTTTAATTTCCCTGATCATAATTTCCACCAGCTCCTTCGTCCGCAGCCCCCGATTGGACCCGATAGGCGATCCGAGGGGCATGACTGCCGCGGCGCCGCAATCGGCCATACGCCTGCCCATGGATAGATCCGGACTCATGTATGGAAAGACGACAAATCCTTCCTTGACAAGTGTTTCCGTCGCGAGCAAGGTTTCGTGATTGTCCGGCAAAAGATATTTATTATCCGCCACGACCTCCACCTTGATCCAGTTTCCCGTGCCTCCAGCCCTGGCCAGCCGAGCGATTCTGACCGCCTCATCGGCGTTGCGGGCGCCCGACGTATTCATCAGCAAAACGCATTTGCCCGGAACATAATCGAGAACATTTTCTGACCGGCCTCCGGCATCAACCCTTCTTAGAGCCACCGTGACCACATCGGCTGCCGAAGCCTTTAGGGCCTCCAGCATCACATCGTTCCCGGAAAACTTCCCGGTTCCGACAAACAAGCGGCTCGCTATTCTCTTTCCCCCGATTTCCAGTATATCGTCCATTATCAACCTCCTCCGACAAAACTGACTATTTCAACTTGATCATTATCCTGCACAATGGTCAGCGACCATTGTGCGCGGGAAACAATCTGTAAATTTAACTCCACAACGATCCGCTCCGGGCTGAGTCCTCTTCCTGCAACGAGTTCTTCCAGCGTCATCTTCGAATCCGGCATGGTTGCAGGTTTGCCGTTGATCCTTATCAGCATATCACACGCCTTAATTGTTGTTTGTACCAGCGGACTTTGGATGTCACATCCTCCGACTGCATAATATCCCTGATCAGCGCCACATTTCGGACGCCTTCATCCAACAGAGTCTGTAAATTGCCAGTATTGATGCCGCCGATAAAAATGACAGGACGCAGAGCTATGGCCAGGACAGCTGGTATATCCTCCAAACCGATATGATAATCTTTCGTTTTAGTCGGGAAAATGGGACCGAAGGCTATATAGTCCACATCCAGGGCATTGGCCCGCCGCAATTGCTCCAGGGAATGGGTGGATACGCCAATCATCCTGTCCGTGCCTATAATCCGTCGAACCTGCTCAATGGGGTGGCATGCCATGTCTTCCTGCCCCAGATGAACGCCGTCGGCATCAAGGTGACCGGCAAGGTTAGGGTCATCATTGACGATGAAGATCACACCGTTTTGTCGGCACAGAAGGGAAAGGTCTCTCCCCATTGCCATACGTTCCTGGTCAGTTTTGTGCTTCTCCCGCATCTGGAGGATATCAACGCCGCCTGCTGCGGCGCAGCGCGCGATTTCCAGTGGAGAGCCGCCATTGCCGTATTCCTCGCTCAAAACGAGGTAGAGGCTCCCATCCTCGAGGATCTCCCTTTTACCCATAAAAAAACCCCTCACGTGTTGATATTATCAATGCATAAGGGGTAAAATTCTGACTCGCGTTCCCTACGCCGGCATTATCCGGATCAGGTTATGAGGGTCTTTCGCTTGATTGCGAAACTCTCAGGCCGAATGGACGACCTCCCCTTATGCTTTATGTCGGCACCGTTAATCATAAATTCTGCCGCTTGTCAACTGATCCGGCGTTTTGCAGCCGAATTTCATATTGACACCCTCCCGCTGTCATGTTATGCAACCATCGAATAAATCAAGAATTTTAATAATAAAATCCTTACTTTTCAGCAGGAGGACGCGGTGACTTTTCAGGAATTGATTTTTGCTCTCGAAAAATACTGGGCGGGTCAGGGATGCCTTGTCCAGCAACCTTATGATCTTGAAGTCGGCGCCGGAACCTTTAACCCGGCGACTTTTCTCCGATCCCTGGGGCCGGAACCCTGGAACGTAGCCTACGTGGAACCGTCAAGACGTCCCACAGACGGACGATACGGCGAAAACCCCAATCGGCTTCAGCACTATTATCAGTATCAGGTAATCATGAAACCCTCACCGATCGATATCCAGGAATTGTATCTCAACTCTTTGCGGAGCTTCGGCATTGATCCTCTGGATCACGATATCCGCTTCGTCGAAGACGACTGGGAATCGCCGACTGTCGGCGCCTGGGGACTCGGCTGGGAGGTTTGGCTCGACGGCATGGAGATCTCCCAATTCACCTATTTTCAGCAGGTGGGCGGGTTCGATCTCCGGCCTATTTGTGCGGAATTGACATACGGTATCGAACGGATCGCCATGTACATCCAGGGCATCGATAATGTTTACGACCTTCAATGGAACGACCGCTTCACGTATGGCGACGTTCACCATAAGGGCGAAGTCGAGTGGTCCACTTACAACTTCGAGTTTGCCGATGTACCGATGCTGCGCACGCTTTTCGACATGTACGAAGGGGAAGGAACGCGGATGGCGGAGAAAGAGCTCGTCCTTCCCACTTATGACTGCTGTCTGAAATGCTCCCATACGTTCAACATGCTCAACGCCCGGGGCGCGATCAGCGTGGCGGAACGAACGAGCTATATCGGCCGTGTCAGAAACCTGGCCCGATTAAGCGCCGAGCTCTACTTAAGGCAACGAGAGAAAATGGGCTACCCATTAATGGAGAAATAATGATGAAAGAGCTGTTACTCGAAATCGGGACCGAAGAAATTCCCGCCGCCTTCCTGCCGAAGGCAATGAAAGATATGGAAGAAATGATCCGCAAATCCTTTGGCGATGAGAGGATTTCCCATGGCTTGATCACGACCATGGCCACGCCGCGTCGGCTTTGCCTGGCCGTAGCCGACGTCTCGGAAAAACAAGACGATCAGGTCATCGAGAAAATGGGGCCCGCTATAAAATCCGCCTTCGACGAACAGGGAAACCCCTCCAAGGCCGCGATCGGTTTTGCCAAGGGGCAAGGTCTGGAGATATTGGACCTCCTGACCATCACCACGGAAAAGGGAGAATATCTCTGCGCACGAAAGACCATCAAGGGTACAGAGGTAACGGCCCTGCTGCCGGACATCATGAAACGCCTTATCACCGGTCTGTCCTTCCGGAAGTCCATGCGCTGGTCCGATTTTGACATCCGGTTCGCACGACCGATCCACTGGATCGTGGCACTGTTTGGCGGCGACGTGATCAACTTCAAGCTTGAAAACATCGAAAGCGGAAATACAAGCCATGGCCATCGCTTCATGAGCCCTGCGTTCTTCAAGGTTTCGGGCCTGAAGGATTATCTTGAAAAGGCCAGGGGGCATTTTGTGATCGTCGATCCCGAGGAACGTAAAAAGATCATTATGGAAGAAGCGGACCGGGCCGCTAAAAGCGTTTCAGGAACGCCCCTGGAAAATGAAGAGCTTCTGGAAACCGTCACATTCCTGGTGGAATACCCGACGGCCATTATCGGCAGTTTTGATCCGGAATATCTTAAATTGCCACAGGAAGTGCTGACCACATCCATGATGTCCCATCAGAAATACTTCCCGGTCATGGATAGCAGCGGCCGGCTCATGCCCCATTTTATCACGATCAATAACACACTGGCCCGGGACCCCGCCGTAGTCGTCCGGGGCAACGAAAAAGTCATCCGTGCCAGGCTCTCCGACGCCCGTTTTTTCTTTGAGGAAGACCGGAAAATCCCTCTGGACCGCCGCGTTGAAGACCTGAAGAAGGTTGTCTATCACCGGCTTCTTGGAACCTCTTACGAAAAGGTCATGCGCTTTCGCGCCCTGGCGCAAGAAATCGCCCTGCAAGTCAACCCCGCCCTGAAAGATACGGTGGACCGCGCCGCCGTCCTGGCCAAAGCCGATCTGGATACCCAGATGGTGGGCGAATTTTCCGAACTCCAGGGAATTATGGGGCGTGAATATGCGATACTGGCTGGCGAAAAACCCGTCGTGGCCACAGCCATCTACGAGCATTATCTCCCTGTAGCCGCCGGTGGCGCCTTGCCGGAAACGGATGAAGGTTCCATCGTCAGTATCGCTGACAAGTTGGATACGATCGTCGGGTTTTTCAGCGTCAATCTGATCCCCACGGGTACTGCCGATCCTTATGCCCTGAGAAGGCAAGCCCTGGGAATTATTAACATCATCCTTAACAAATCTTATCCTTTGCGGTTGGATGACATCATTGAAAAAAGCATTATCATCCTTGACGACAAACGCCAGCGGCCGGCCGAAGACATCAAACGGGATGTCCTGGAATTTTTCCGCGCCCGCTTTGAAAACCAGCTCCTTTCCCAGGGCCGCACCTACGACGTGGTAGATGCCGTCCTTGCTACGGGCATCTCCGACCTTCGCACGGCATACAACAAGATCGAATCCATGGAAGCCTTCAAAAGCCATCCGGATTTTCAGCCGCTGGCCATCGCCTTCAAGCGGGCTGGCAATATTATCAAAGGATTTACAGGCGGTCTCGTGGAGCCCGCTCTTTTCCAGACAGACGAAGAGACACAGCTATACGGAGCTCTTCAGGAAATACGAGGGAAGGCCCTCACCCTCCTGGAAAAGGACGACTATGAAGCGGCCCTGGTCGAGATGGCACGTATCCGTCAGCCTGTCGATGCCTTCTTTAATTCCGTCATGGTCATGGTTAAAGAGGAGCCGGTCAAGCTGAACCGCATCTCCCTGCTGGCAGACATTTCCAGCCTCTTCCATCAGGTCGCGGATTTTTCAAAAATCGTTACGGAAGGCTAGCAAAGCACAGGTGAAAGAAATGGTCGACCCAAAGCAAGACAAACAAATCACCGAACTTGAGGATAAACTGGTCCTCCGGAAAAAGCTTCAGGAGATAACCAACCGGATACATTCGGCGCAGAACATCAAACAGATCCTCGTCGATCTCAGGGACGGCATTCTGACGCTATTCAACACCTATTACCTCACCATTTACGTTGTAGATCGACCGAGAAACGAGATCTACTCCATGTTTCTCTCGCCTGCGGATAAGCTCAATGAAATCCGGGTGCCCATCAGCAATAAAAGCATCGCCGGTTGCGTGGCCAATACCGGAAAAGTACTGAACATCGCCGATGCTTATGACGACAAGGAACTCAAGACCATCAACAGGGAACTCTCCTTCGATATCAGTTGGGACAAGAAATCAGGCGTCAGAACGAGAGAGATTCTGTGCGCGCCCATCTATCACAACAGCAAACTTATGGGTGTCATTCAGCTCCTGAACAAAAAGGCAGGGGCCGGTAAATTTTCCGAAGATGAACTGGGCTTCGTCCAGGAAATCTCGGAAGTTCTGGGAGTGGCATTTTTCAATCAGGAACGGTATGCACGGCGCAGGAAAACGCGGTTTGACTATCTCATAAGCCGCGACCTACTGAAGGAAGAGGAACTGGACAGCGCCTGGGAAGAATCACGGGAGCAGAAAGAATCCATGGAAACCTTCCTGATGAAGAAATACAAGATTTCCAAAGACGATCTCGGCAAATCCTTCGAGGAGTTCTATCGCTGCAAATTTGTTCAGTTCAATGACAAAATGCCCATTCCCGGCGATCTGCTGAAAAATCTGAAAAGAGACTATCTGCGCCGCGAGCTGTGGGTGCCCATTGAGAAGATTGAAGACAATATACACATCCTCGTGGATGATCCCAACAATATCATCAAAAGAGACCAGATTGAGAGCCTGCTCCGAACAAAGGCCATTAAATATGATGTCGCCTTTTCTGAAGATATTGTTAAATTCATCAACCATTTCTTTCATTCCCCCGAAGATGAGACCTCCATTTCGGATATTCTCGGCAGGCTGGATGCCGATGACGAAGGCGAATCCGAGGCGGAGGATGGTGATATGGTCACGGAATCGGATAGCGTGATCATGCAGCTCGTCAATAAAATCATCAACGACGCCTATACCCGGCGGACGTCTGATATTCATATCGAACCCAACATCGGCAGGAAGAACGTCGAAGTCCGCTTCCGAGTAGACGGAGACTGCGCCATCTACCAGACCGTTCCTTTCAGCTACCGGGCCGCTCTCGTGTCGCGAATCAAAATTATGTCCAATCTTGACATTACCATCAAAAGGATTCCCCAGGACGGCAAGATCAAGTTCAGGCGGCCGGGGGGCGATGAAATCGAACTGCGGGTGGCCACCATCCCCACGCAGGGCGGCGTTGAGGATGTCGTCATGCGTATCCTGGCCAAAGGGGAAACCCTGCCTCTGGAAGCCATGGGCATGCTGAAGCGAAATTACACGGAACTCCTGAAAATATGCGAAAAACCATACGGTATGATCCTTGTTGTGGGGCCTACCGGCTCCGGCAAGACGACCACCCTTCATGCCGCCCTGCACCATATCAACAAGCCGGACCGCAAGATCTGGACAGCGGAAGACCCCGTGGAAATTACCCAGTACGGCCTGCGCCAGGTCCAGGTGCAGCCCAAGATCGGGTTTGACTTTGCCGCCGCCATGCGCGCCTTCCTCCGTGCCGACCCGGACGTCATCATGGTGGGTGAAATGCGCGATTTCGAAACGGCAAAAACGGGCGTCGAGGCGTCACTGACGGGCCATCTCGTCTTCAGTACCCTCCACACGAACAGCGCCCCGGAAACCATTACAAGACTCCTGGACATGGGCATCGACCCCCTGAATTTTGCCGATGCCCTCCTGGGCATCCTGGCCCAGAGACTCGTCCGGACCCTGTGCAAGAACTGCAAGGAAGCCTACCACCCCACACCGGTAGAATACGATGAAATCATCGATAGTTATGGCAAGGAAGACTTTGAAAAACTGAACATATCCTATACCGACGATCTGACCCTCTATCGTCCGAAGGGTTGTGACATCTGCGATAAATCGGGGTACAAGGGGCGTGTTGGCATTCACGAGCTTCTCGTGTCGTCCGATACGGTCAAGCGATTGATCCAGAAACACGAAACCGTCGAAGTCATTCGGGAAAAGGCCATGTCGGAGGGGATGACCACCCTCCTGCAGGATGGCATTCAAAAATCCATCCAGGGCATTACAGACTTCAGGCAGGTCAGAAGAGTCTGTATAAAATAGGCTGAAGAATAAAATCTAAAGTTTTTTATTGTGAAGGTTATAAGGCTCTCCGTAAATGAGGCCATAAGTCAAAACCATGCCATCACTCCAACCGCTAAATGATAATGATACCCCAACCCCTGTCCTGCCACAGTGGCATTGACAAAATAACCATCATGCCTTTTTCTTTCGCCTTCAACCTTCGGTCTTCGGCCTTCAGCCTACTCACCTGTAGCTCTACTATGGAAAGTGATGATATATTTTAGTTCCCCTACAGAATAAAATATTACTTGACAGTTTGACTACATTGATGCATCTTACGTGAACCTCACCAAAGGATTCCGTCATGGCTGATCACAGCAGGACAAAGACCAGAAAAGACCGGATCATGGACGCCGCCCTCCACATCTTTGCCGAGAAGGGTTTCCAGAATGCTACGATTACGGAGATCAGCAAAGAGGCAGGCGTCTCGGAGGCAACAATCTACGAGTATTTCGGCACCAAGGAAGACCTGCTTTTTGCCATCCCAGAAAAAATATCCAACGACGGTTATGCCGAAATGGAACGGGTCATGCCCTTTATCAAGGGTGTGGAAGGGCGTATTCGTGCCATGCTGCAGGGATACTTCGAACTCTATCAATCGAATCCACATTATTCCGCCCTCGTTCTGCTTCAGCTCATGTCCAACAAGCGATTCCGCCAGACAGCCGCTCACGCCGCCATCCGCAGATCGGCGCATAACCTGCTGATTTGCATCAGAGAAGGCATTGCGGACGGAACATTCAAAAAGGACGCTAATCCCTATCTCATCCGATCCATTCTTCTGGGAACCATTGAACACTTATTCATTCACTGGCATATGCAGGGAATGCCAAAGAGGAACCCGCCCCTTCTGGACCTCCTGGATGCTTATCTGGGGATTGTACTCGACGGTATCCGGGCGAAGAAGGAAACGCCCGGTTTGACCTTGCGACTGGAAATGGAAGACGCCCGGACCCTTGGGCGGATTCTCCAAGAACAGGGAATATTGGAAAAGGACACGCCGGAAGATGCCCCAAAAGCTTCCCGCGCAAAAAAACACATAAACAAAACAACTTTAAAACGAAAGGAGTAACAACAAGCGGACAAAGGAAGATAACATCAATTGGTTGGCCAAAATGAAGCGGAACATTTACTTCGACGGCCAGTTGATCGACCGGACGGACGAGCTTCAGATGGATTGCATCA
>CAZBME010000040.1:0-10535 GCA_964492965.1 uncultured Syntrophaceae bacterium
CCATCGATTATCTGAATCTTATCAAGAACCTCACTGTTTTGAAGGATTTCCAGACAGGGCCGTTCAATGATCAGATCATCCAGATCCTTTGCCAGAAGATCTTTCACGCTGATTTCGGGAATGAACGATGCGTCGCTTTTTTTCTTCGGATCATCCGTATAAAGCCCCCGCTCATCCTTGACGAAGATGCAGCTCCGGGCGCCGATCAAATCGGCGATGACGAGGGTTCCCACATCGGTCCGGTGAATGGGAATGCGCCATTTTGGGGCCGGCAGGGCAAAATAGTCATAAGGCGGCATCCCGTGCATCACGGGAATGCATCCCTGGGCGAAGTAAGTCGATAACTTCGTGACTTCATCATGACCGATCTTGAGGCCTCCCCAGGGGGCAAGAAGGGTGGCAACCAGCAGGGCATTCTGCTCGGAAACGGAACTCCCGAATTTGGCAATAATGCCGGTAGGCATACCCAGCTCCAGGCCAATCGAGTATATATGACGGCTCCGGGTCCCGCCACCCGTTGTCAGAAGGATCTTGTGTTTCTTCTTGTTCGCGACAATCTCCTTCATGATGGCGGGCAGCGCCTTTATCCCCCGGTCGCAGATGGATTGTCCTCCGATTTTGACGATATTGACATCAGGGAAAAGCCTTTGCTGAGGGGCAACCTTCAGGCTCTCCATAAACGTTTTGCCCACCAGGCTCTCCCCCATGAGCTTGCTCTTCACATGAAGCCTTCGTCCGTCTCGCTCTCTGAACAGCGCCATTGTTTTTTCCTTTTTTTAGTCCTTAACCTCGACATCATCGTCTTTAACCTTGCTCTCTTTAGGAGATTTGAGCAGGACCAGCTCCGCACCCACCGAGGAGGCAATCTCTTCAAGTTCTTTCTTCCTCAGATGGTCGCCATAAAAGGTCATGTTCACATCCGCAACCGCTACGAGCTTGAAGCGCGGTTTCTTCTCTTTTTCTCCAACCTTGTGCCGCTCACGATAAAAGATTTTCCCCGCCATGGTTACACCTCCCTAAGTCTTTTGTTTGTTGGGGTTTCGTTTTTCTCCCAGGCTCTCCCACAGACCAGGTCCCACGGGCTTTACGGGAAGAACTGCCGCATGGCCCCATAGCCTGGGCCTTAGCCAACCTCTTGTATCCACAATGTCTTCCGGACAGGGACAACAGGCATCCCGATCCAGGGAAACTACATGAATGCCTTTTTGCATCAACTCTGAAACGGCAACACGATCGGAAAAAGCTCTCAGGTTTGAATACTCAATGAAGCGGCCGGCCCATCCCGAAGCGGTAAGACCGACAGCCGCAGCGGCCCCGATGATACCGTCGTTCGTCCCGCCATGACCCGAGAGATGGGCGGAACCTACCGCCTGCATTGCATCATCCTGAGAAACAATCTTTTCGGTACATTGCCGCCCAAAGACATGAAGATTAACCAAGGCCGGATCTCCCTCACAGACCAAACACAGACCGGGATCACTGCCGGGAAGAGATGCCGCCTCAATATGAGCGATCGCCTCAATTTTCAAGGCCTCGATAAAAGACATGCCAGGGCAGTCAACAACAACACAGGCCGAGCTGTTATGAGAGGTGTAAGGTATGCCCGGGTCCACGAGGAGTTGCTGACGAACGACCCCCCAAATCGTACATCCCCCGGGAATCAGTTGCTCATAACGACGGGCCAGCTTCCCCGTGCCGAACTCCGAATTCAAGACATCCGTATCGTCAAAACCAATATAAACGCGCATAAGTCCTTTCAATAACCCATCATAGCAGTTTTATTCTATACACCAACTCGGCAACGATAACAAGACAAGCCCTTGCTCTTGAAGCTCCGTCAAGCCGGACAAAAAATGTCTTGAAGGTTTGCATTGAAAACGGCGGCTGCTTCTGTTACTTACATCTTCATCACCAATCGATACAAGGAGAGTATAGGCATTGCCACGTCCCACGGAACAAACGACTGCGCAGATTCTCGCGGAATTGGGCGAGATTCGCCGAACCGTCGAAGAGATCAGGAAACTCGAAGCGGACCGGATTCTTGAAGAAGGACTCTTCCGTACCCTGGAATACGGTTCCCAGATGGGCATCTTCATCATCCAGGACGGAAAGTTCAAATTCGGCAACCGGATCACGGAAAATCACTGGGGCTACACCCCGGAAGAATTTATCAACAGAGATGCCTTGAGCATCGTTCATCCTAAAGATCGTGAAATGGTCCATGAAGCGGCGGTCAAGATGCTCAGGGGTGAACGATCGACGCCTTTTGCCTTCCGCGCATTGACCAAGGATCGTGCAGTCCGCTGGGTTACGGAAAGCGTTGCTTCCGTTCCTTTCCGGGGACGGCGGGCCGTACTCGCCAATTATATGGATATTACCGAGCAGATCGAGTCCCGCAAAAAGCTGGAAGAATTGGAGGCCCTGGAGGCGTCCATTCTGGAAGCCATGCCCAATGCCGTGATCGGCCTGCAGAACCGGCGCATCATATTCGCCAACGATGGCGTAGAAAGCGTCTTCGGTTGGAAGGCAAAGGACCTCATCGGGAAAAGCACCCGTCTCCTCTACCGCTCGGACAGTGAGTATGAAGATGTCGCCAAGCTGCTTTACACGGTCATGGAAAAACAAAGAACGGTCAGCCTGGAATTTCCCTGCCGCCGGAAGGACGGCCGGGATATCGAATGCGCCATCAACACCGCCCGCATCGGCAAATATCTGAAGGAAAAAAGTATCGTCATTATTTACGAGGATATAACAGAGCGCAGGCAGGCCAAAACCGAACTGGAACAGTCCCGGGAGCAACTGAGAAAACTGACGGCCCACCTGCAGTCCGTCCGGGAAAAGGAGCGAACCCTCATAGCCCGGGAACTTCATGATGAACTGGGACAACTTCTGACAGCGCTGAACACGGAGACCGTTCTGCTCAGTAAAAAGATCCCGCCGGAATACAAGGACCTGATCGACCGGGCGGCAGGCATGTCCAGTCTCATCGATATGACCATGCAGACCCTGAAACGCATCTATATGTCCCTACGGCCGGGTATGCTGGACCATCTCGGCCTGACCGTCTCCATCGGCTGGCAAGCGGATGAATTTGAAAAACGTACCGGTATCCCCTGCAAGGTCACTGTTCATCCCGAAGACATGACTCTGGATCCCGATCTGTCCACGGCCCTGTTTCGCATATTTCAGGAGGCGCTGACAAATATATCCCGTCATGCCGACGCGACCCTCGTCCATGCCCGCTTGAAGACCACGGCAAAGAACGTGCAACTCGTCGTCAAGGATAACGGCCGTGGCATCACCCGGGAACAACGGAGCAAACCCCATTCTTTCGGCCTACTGGGCATCAGGGAACGGGTGGCCAACTGGGGAGGCGATGTAAAAATTACTGGAGAGGAAGGAAAAGGAACGACCATCCATGTTTCCATCCCCCTTCCGCAAAAAGGAGCCTTATCATGAAAAAGATCAATATTCTCATTGCTGATGATCATCCCATCGTGCGGGCCGGATTCAAACAGGTCATTGCCGATACCGAGGACATGACTGTAGCGGACGAAGCCGGCAACGGTCAGGAGGTCATGAATCTCATCCGGAAAAAGGACTATGATATCATCCTCCTCGATATCTCCATGCCGGGACGCAACGGTCTGGAAATCATCAAGGACCTGAAGGCGGAAAAGCCCAGGATTCCCATCATGATCCTCAGCATTTACCCGGAAGAACAATATGCCATCCGCGCTCTCCGGGCAGGCGCCTCGGGATACATGACAAAAGCCAGCGCCCCGCACGAGCTGATCGCCGCCATTCGCAAGATCTGCCAGGGAGGGAAATACATCAGCTCAGCCATGGCGGAAAAACTGACGGACTATCTGGGCACGGATGTGACCAAATCGCCACATGAACTGCTTTCCGACCGCGAACACCAGGTCATGCTCATGATAGCGTCCGGCAAGACCGTCAGCCAGATCGCCGAAGAACTGTGCCTGAGCGTCAAAACAATCAGCACCTACCGCGCCCATATCCTTGAAAAGATGAAACTGAAGAACAACGCCGAGATCACTCTCTACGCGGTTCAGAACACACTGATCAGTTGATCCGCCCAAGATCTCTTGGAAGGACAAGGCCCTTTAGAAGAGGGCATGAACAATATTTCAACAAATAACCTTTGGAGGACATATAAAATGCCAATCATAAAAAGAGATTCATTCAGAAGCGGCCCCAAACCCATAAAAAGGGCGTCAGACACAAAGGGCGACAAGTACCCCGTGAAAAGAACCGCAAGAAGACCGGATGATTCCCGGGAAGAAAGAAATGAAAGAAGTGAAAGACCTGACAGAGGTGAACGAAGGCCTGGTCCGAGATCTTATGGCTATGACAAGCGTGAAAGCTCTGACAAGAGGGATGGCTATGAGAGAAGGGATCGGGAACCCATGCATGTCATGAGAAGATCCACGCCGCCTGCCACGCAGGAAGCACCGCGAGGCGCGTCTGCCTCCGTCATTGCCATGCAACCCGTACCGGCCTATAAACTTAAAAAAGGTCTTGAAGAGGCCAAAAAAGACATTACCGATATGATTGAGGCCATCTCCGCCGCTTTGGCGGAAAGCTACAATGTCGGCGAAGTGGAACTTGCCGTCGGCTTCAATGCCGAAGGTAAATTTCTGGGCTTCGGCGAAGGCGGCGCGGTGACGATTAAAATCAGGATTGCCCCGACAGACTAGCCAGAAAACCCATGATTGAAGTTCAACAATTTGAAGACATCACCCAGATCCGGATGAGCCGCGAGATGGACGGCAAGCCCCTTTACTGGGTTGCGGCCTACCTTGTCGACGGACTGCTGATTGATACGGGATGCAGTTATACTGTGGATGATCTGGTCCATTTCCTGGAGCAAAACCCGCCGCGATGGGTCGTCAATACGCATTATCACGAGGACCACATCGGGGGCAACCGCCGCATTCAGGAACGCTTCGGCAGCCCGATCTATGCTCCCCGGGAATCCATCCCGCTCATAGGACAGGCGGCGAAGCTCTTCCCTTATCAGGAACTGGTGTGGGGTTATCCGGAACCATCAACGGTTCTCCCCCTGCCCTCTTTCATACAGACAAACCGGTTCACCTTCGAGGTCATGGAAACCCCCGGCCACAGCCGGGACCACATCGTCCTTGTCGAACGGTCCCGGGGATGGTGTTTTTCCGGGGATATTTTTGTCAACAAGACCTTGAGGACAATTCGCCCCGAGGAGGATATGACAGCCACTGTCGAATCACTGAGGAAGATTGCCGCCCTGGAAACCGACCGGCTGGTTCTCCTGACCGCCTTGGGACGGATATTCGAAAACGGCCGTGAGGCTTTGGCCGGCTTTGATCATTTCATTGAAGATCTCTCAAGGAAGGCACTTGAGCTTCAATCCCGGGGCCGGTCTGTGCAGGATATCATGGCCGATCTCTTCGGAGGAGAAGATTCCCGCGCCCCGTTGACGAACGATCAATTCACCACGGGAAACCTCATTGCTTCGGTTTTGAAGATGCAACGGTTCTGAGCAGATTGGAAATAATCCGTTCCGCACGTTAACCAGTTGTGTAGCCGGGGGTGAAGATAAATGACCTCGGTTGCAAATACAACGGCATATGATGGATTTCCGAAGCAACTTATTTTGAATGAGGAGAAGAGCTTGTGACGGCAGGGCAGATTATTTCAGGCTCATGCTTTCCCATGAACACCCAGAGGGAAACTGCAAAGAGGCCTGCCGGTATTCTCTTGTCTTGAATAATTCTGAATAACCGTACATCGCAGACTCCTTGCGGAGAAAGGACTACGGGGCAAGCCAATAAAAAACGTTCCCGCACAATTTTCATGCACGGGAACGTTCTAATTTTTGTAGATTCGTCTGGTCTAGATGACTCTGACGTTTACTGCGGACGGGCCCTTGGGACCCTTCTCCACATCGAAGCTTACGCTCTGGCCTTCCTGAAGCGTCTTGAAGCCGTCGCCCTGAATCGCACTGAAATGAACGAACACGTCGCCGCCCTCAGCCTTTTCAATGAAGCCGAAACCTTTGCCTTCGTTAAACCATTTTACTTTACCTTCTGACATCGTTTGTATCCTCCTTTCTTTAAAATTCTTTTGGTCGGATCAACACGATGACAGGAATAAAAAAGCCACCAGACTAAAGAGCATGGTGGCTATCCTTTGCACTTCAAAATGTCTATTTCCAACGCACTGTTTTACCCTGACAATCAGCGAATAATTACATTCAGAGTAATAAGTTATAGACTAAGATAATGCATGACAACCAGAAAGTCAAGAAGTATTTAAATTTATTTTCAAGTCTTCCACAGACCCAACTTGCAACCTCTATAGCATCAGCAATACCATGGCACAAGTAAATAATAATGTGAACACACCCGATACCGCCAAGGGCGGTGAAAAATAGGCGAAAGCGATGATTCAGGCAAGATTTAATTGGGACACGATCTGTTACGCCTAATATAGGGGAGGATCAATTATTCCAGGACTTCCCTGATCACCTTGGCCAGGTCTTTCAGGTACATGGGCTTCATGATGAACCGGCGAATGCCGATATTTCGGGCTTTTTCTTCCGTGATCATCTCACTGAAACCGGTGCAGAGAATGATGGGCATGTCCGGACGGATTTTCAACATCTCCCTTGCCAGTTCGTCACCCCTGATATTGGGCATGGTCATATCGGTGATCACAAGGTCAAAGTCATGCGGCCGGACACGAAATAACTCCAAAGTGTCCACACTGCTTCGCCGGGCGGTAACTTGATAACCGAGAGAGGCCAGCATGGACACGGCAACCTCAACGATGGCCGCCTCGTCGTCCACAAGGAGTATTCGTTCGCGGCCGCCGGTTATCTGCACCGGCGCCTGTACCTGCGCCTGTAGCCCGACATTGATCAGGGGCAGATAAACACTGACCGTCGTCCCTTTTCCCGGATCACTGCTGACATCGACTGCACCCTCATGATCCCTGACGATGCCATACACGACGGAAAGCCCCAGGCCTGTGCCCTCTCCGGGCCCCTTGGTCGTGAAGAACGGGTCAAAGATGCGGTTGATGATTGTTGCATCGATCCCGTGCCCGCTGTCGCGAACCGATAATTTGACATAATCGCCCGCAGAAAGATTGAGAGGAGGAGGAATAATATCCGTGCCAACCTTATAATGATCAAGACTAATTTCAAGAGTACCGCCGCTCTCCCGCATCGCATGGAAGGCATTGGTGCACAGGTTCATCAGCACCTGCTGGATTTGCGTCACATCAGCGAGTATCATGGCCGATGCATCGGTAATCTTCTGGGTAATCCGAATGGTTGAAGGCAAAAGGGACTTGAGCAGCTTTACCTCTTCCTGGATAATCGGTACAATGAGGACCGGTTTGCGTTCCTGCTCCTGATGGCGGCTGAAAATGAGAATCTGATTAATGATTTCCTTTGCCCGGTTACTGGCCTCAAGGGCTTGGTTGATATAGTGCTGCTGTTTGTCCGTCTTGTCCTTAAGCTGAGCCAGTTCCATGTACCCGATCATCACACCGAGGATATTGTTAAAATCGTGGGCAATGCCTCCCGCCAGCGTGCCGATGGCCTCCAGTTTCTGTATTTGCTGAAGCATTTCATGCGCCCGTTTCAGATCTGAGGTGCGCTCCTGCACAAGCGACTCCAGATGATTCTTGTAGTCGTGAAGCGATTGATCCGCATGCACTCGTTCCGTAATGTCGGTGATCAGAAGGATAATCGTGTCGGAATCGCCCTGAAAGGGCAGCCGCTTCAGGGATAATATTCGATCTTCACTTTGTTTCGGGATTATTCTGTCTATGGTATCTATACCGTCAGGTCCGGATGCCAAGAGCGATTCCACCTGAGCTCTCGCCTGTCCTTCAAATAAGGAGGGCAAAAGGACTGCGAGGAGATGATCCTGCGGATTCCCCATAATTTTCAGAGCCGTGGGGTTGGCGTAAACGATACGTCCGCAGTAAACCTCGACGATTCCTTCGGAAATGCTGTCCAGAATGGTTTGCAGATGATAGTTTTTCTCCAGAAGCTCCCGGGTCATACGCCGGGGAAACACCGTATCCATGCCCATGATCCCCAGTCCCTGTGTGCCGGGGCTGCGGGTTTGCGCTTCTTCCAGGGCCGCGAAGAAATGCTTTTCCGTATCCTGAAAGGACCCTTTGGCAATTAATGCATCGGCGCCTATGGTGGATGGATCAAGGCTCAGTTCAGATGCTGCAGCGGACATGATCACCAGGTAAGTGTCCTTCAGATGTTCCATCCTCCGTATGATCTGACAAAGCTTGTCTCCGTTGAGGTTCGGAAGGAAATAATCACAGAAAATAATATCCGGCGCATAGTCCGCCAGGGCTTTAATCGCCGACATTCCATTGAATACGGTGACGACTTCATGGCCTGCATCCCGCAGCTTCTTTTCCATATATAAAGCCAGGTGGTCATTATCATCAACGATGAGAATCTTTTTCATCCAGTCACCATCTTTCCCGGACATTCCATTAAAGACCGCCATTCCTCAATATTTCTTTGATTTCATCCTTGAGGGCAAGTTTATTGATTTTGCCGGTAGCCAGCAGGGGCAGCAAGGGCCGGATAATGAACTTCTTAGGCACCTTGTAGTTGGCCAGGCGGGATTTGCAGTAATCCCGAAGCTCCTCTTCCGTAACCTCCTTGCCCGGCATGGTCATGGCGAACGCCCAGCCGACCTCCTGATAGATCTCGTCGGGAACGCCAATGACTGCGGCGAAAAGAACACTCCCCTGGCTTTCCATAATCTCTTCTATTTCACGGGGATAAACATTTTCGCCGCCGGTCTTGAACATCTCCGATTTGCGCCCGGTGATGAATATATAACCGCGTTCATCCTTATAGGCAAGATCCGTTGTATAATACCACCCGTCAGCATCGAGAACCTCGGCAGTCGCCTCCGGCTTATGGAGGTATCCCTTGAACATGAAGGGCCCGCGAACAGCAATCTCTCCCACCTGCCCATCCGGAAGTTCCCGGCGCTTTTCATCGACGATTTTCAGTTCAAAAGGGGGTGCAATCTTGCCTGCGGTTTTCATCAACGTCTCCATGTCGTCCCCTTTTTCCGTATAGGTGACGAAACCGCAAACCTCCGTAGAGCCGTAACCGGTGATGAGCATCGCGCCGGTCTGATTACAGATGGCGATCAATACATCGAGCATGATTTTAGGCGCGGCAGCACCGGCCCAGGCAATAAGCTTCAGGGAACTGAAATCGGTCTGGAAGAATTCGGGCTGCCGCATCTGCAGGAGAAACATGACGGGAACCTGCCCAAACATGGTAATTCGCTCTTTCTCAATCATCTTGAGAGAGCCCAGGGGATCGAACTGATCCATGAAGACGATACTCCCACCGGCCATGACGGCGGCGAAGCCGATTTCAACATCCGCCGCAACATGGTTGATGGGAAAATGTAACAGAACCCTCGTGTCCTCATCGGTATAAAATTTCTGCGCTTCCGTTTTTATATTCTCCACAATACTGCGGTGGGTATGGACAACGCCCTTGGGCTTACCGGTGGAACCGGAGGTGTACATCAGGAGGGCGTCGTCACTATCCCGCACCTCCGCAACCCGCTGAGACAGCGCTGCGTTCAATTCCTCGCGGGGCTGCTCCGTGAATTCCCGAAAAGATTCCGTTCCTTCAATGGGCTCGCCAATGACAAGGACTCTTTTGATAAAAGTAAATTCACCCTTAAGGGCCTGGATAACAAAAGCCATATCATTGCCCATAAAGGTTCGAACCGCAATGAGCACCGCCGGCCTCGAATCGGCGATCTGGTAGCGCAGTTCATCAAGGGTGAACTTCGGATTGAGGCCCAACCACATGGCCCCTACCTTGCCGGCGGCCATGTAAGTCGTCAAGAATTCATTACGGGCCGCCGCCAGCATCGCCACCCGGTCACCCCGTTTCAAGCCCGCAGCCAGATAAGCCCTGGCAATTCCATCCATTAATGTCTTGAACTCGCTCCAGGTCAGACGCTCTTCACCGAAGACAAGGGCTTCGGCATGGGGTTTCTTCTGCGCCCATTTTTCCACATAATGCCAGGTCAACTTCAGATTCGTCTCATCCATACCATTCTCCTTATCGCTGCATATGGAATAATGCCCCCATTAGAGGGATTGAAAGGTTATCACCCCTTCACTGATGGCCTTTTTCCCGTCACTGTTCAGAACATGAAAAAATAGATGATCGCCGCTTTCGTCTGATTTGCGGCCTGATAGCCGGATCCGGATTTCCGTCCCCGGGATCACCATCCCGGTAAACCGGCAGGCGATGGTTTTGATCGGTAGAGGATTGCCGCCAGCCTCCAGGTTGATCATCTCCTTGACCGCTAAAGCCAAGGTTGCCGTTCCCTGATGGATAATATCCGGAAGCCCCACGGCACGAGCAAATTTTACAGACGTGTGGATCGGAAAATATATATCCGTGCAGCCATCGTAAATAAATGGCGCCATACGGCCAACCGGAAAGA
>CAZBME010000040.1:10635-39790 GCA_964492965.1 uncultured Syntrophaceae bacterium
TGGACCTGGGTGAACAGGATTTCCTCCGGGAATTCGAATCCATCCGTGTACTCCCAGATTCTCTCGGAAATCGGCCATGTGACGGCCACACAGAACATGGGATGGGCGATGACGCCTTCAGGGTTTTCATCATTGAAATAGCAGGGGTTGTTATCCCCGATGGCCGCGGCGTAATTCATGGTCCGGCGCCAGGTAATTTCGGTTTCCATTGGTTTCAGAGCAAAACCGACAAATCGTGAATCTATTTCCATTACAAGGGACTCCTTTATCGCATTGCGGTCAACATGGCGCCAAACAGAGGCACCTTTTATACCTCCGTCTCTGCCCGACAGGCCAGAGATAAGGCGCCTATGGGCAGGCAGGCGTTACAGGAAATGCATCCGGCCCTGTCCGGCCCCTCAGTATACCATAAATGAGGCAGATCGGGCTGCCGGACCAGCGGTCTGGCCAGGGAAATAAAATCGGCGGATCCGGAATTCAGGGCCGCCTCAATCCTGCTGAATGACCTGTAGCCGCCGATGGAAATGACGGTTGCCGCTGTTTTTTCTTTAATCGCCCTGGCAGCCGGCAAAAAATAGCCCTCCTGTTCCGGCGTCCTGATGCCCGTTCTCGATTCCGGTAAAAGCACCGGCGGCCACCCCAGTTCCTCCTTCGTCCGTGTTACCGCCTCCCACATGCCGCCACTGACCTCCAGGGCGGCAAATCCCGTCTCAAACAGAATCTTTCCCAACCGGATCGATTCCTCCAGATCCATGCCGCCGGGCAGGAAATCAGTCGCGTTAAATTTGATCAGGATAGGAAAACGGTCGCCGACCATCTTCACGGCCCTTTGATAAATCTCCGTGGCGATCCTCGCCCGGTTCTCCGTGGAGCCGCCATAGCGGTCCTCCCGCCGGTTCGTTCTCGGAGACAAAAACGAGGAAAGAAGCCATCCGTGCGCCCCATGGAGCTGTGCCCCGTCAAAACCGGCCTCCTGAGCCCGGCGGACGCCTTCAGCATAGGCCTCTACCATCTGTTCGATCTCATCAATGGACAAGGCGCGGGGGATTCGATCGAAAAGTGTATCACGGATGGCGGAGGGGGCGATCGGCTCCAGGGGATGAGGCGCTCCCTTGGTATGGGCCGTTACCTCGGGATGTTTCCTGACGTAAGCCAAATAAGCCGGCGAACGAAAGGAGGCTATCCGGGCCTGATCTGCAGGGGTGACCACCTGCCGTCCCGGATGGTGCAACTGGAGCATGATCCTACAATCCGGTGCGGCCTCATGAACGGATTGAGCAAGCTTTTGCAGCCCGGGCATGAAAGCATCGTCGTCGGCCCTCACCATCATCGGCGGAGGAGGCATCCCGGGATGGACCCAGGATATCCCCGTCAAAATCAACCCTGCCCCACCTTTGGCAAGGTTGCGATGGATTTCCATGAGCGTATCCGACACCTCCCCTTTTACCGTTGCGGCATGCTCGAAGGTGGATGAGCGGACCAGCCTGTTTTTTATTTCAAGATGCCCGATGTAAGCGGGTTTGAAGACGATCGATTCTTTCCTGTCGGACATGATTCCTCCTCTTTGGTGTTCATGAAAGCTATTTTCTCAATTCGGCCGGTGTCCTGTAACTCTTGGGATCATAGAATTTCTTCATGGCTTTCTCGTCTTCCGCACTGGACGGCGAAATAAAGGCGATTTTCCCATCTTTCTGGAACTGGGCATGGAGAAGGTAGAACCGGCCCGGATACGTCTTGTAAGGATCTTTCGGATCCACCCTCATGGTGGAGTGATAGAATGGTTTGACTTTCTGTGTCTGGTATTTCATCTTTCCCATCGAATAGACTGTTTCCGCATCTTCCATCCCTTTGATCAGGTCCTTGATTTTTGAAGTTCCCTTGGCCTTCTCGATAGCCGCCTTGAAATGGTAGATATCGGCATAAGCAAGATGCACATGAAGCTGCATGGGGATGTTTCGGCTCTTGGCCTTTTTGACCAGGGGAATGGTCTTGGGCGTTATGGCAAGCATATCCAGATCCGTAAAAATGGACATCACGCCCAGCGCCTTGCCCCCCGTCATTCTCCAGAAATCGGTCGTCATAGCCACGCCGCCGTCAAAGCAGACGGGGATATCCTTGGCCGATGAATCGGCCCATTGCTTGGCGAAGGATTCGGAATCGGTGAACCAGGAACTCATATAAAAAATGAGATCGGCTTTGGAGGCTGAAATCTGCTGGAGGATCGGGAAATAAAGGGTCCCTCTGGGCTTGACCGCCTTACTGTAGACCACATCCAGCCCGCATTCCTTGGCCAGTTGTTCCCAGGGCGGCAGATTCATGCCGGGGATGCCTTTTCTGAACTCCGATGTCCAGGCCAGGTCTTCCCACAAAATGGCAATCCTTTTTGCTTTCAGTACTTTCTGGAAATAGGTTGTAAAATAATATCTGATATGAGCCCAGTAAGCCGCCTCCGGCTGCCAATCCCGAAAACAGTGATCGTACTTGGGGGCCTGGTCAACAATCCGGGCCGTTAATTCGGAGCCCGCCGGACCGTTGAACTGGAGAATGTGCGGATATTCCTTGAACAGCATGCCTGATGCTTCCTGAACAGCCAGGCAAATTTCCGTCCGTCCCTCCACAGAAACGAAGGTTGCCTTGTCTTCTATGATCAGCTTTCTTGCCGCTTCGACGGAAAGCGAGGTATCGCCTTTCCCATCCATGATCAGATATTTCACAGGGCGGCCCATGATGCCGCCGGCGGCATTGATTTCTTCAACGGCCATTTTCTGGATGTCCATACAAGGTTTCGTTCCGGGAGAAGAGACATTTCCAACATAGCCGAAAATAATGGGTTCCCCTTTCGGTTGGGCAAGAACTGCGGACGGTAAACTCAGAAACGTCAAGGCTACGAATACCAGAACTGCTGCTGCAGCGACGACAAAATCGACCCTCAGGCTTTTTTTCATTTTAGTTCCCCTCCATCGGGATTAAGAAACTTCAATCAAAATTTGTTGCCAGTTTGCCGGATGCCGTAACGGATTTCCCATGCGCTTATTTTCGCTAGGGGTTGCAGATGCATGGGGGCTTAACCGTTACAGCCACTAACGCAATATCTCTTCTTGCTGATCACCCCCTTTGCCATTCATTGAAGAATCCCAATCGACTATGCATTCCATTCCTTTGATGGTTTCCATCATCGACACTTCCATCACCCAACTTTTGTTCTGATGATTTTCATGACAATTCCGGCTGCTGTCGGATCAGTACACCGTATAAAGTCCGTGGTGACGCCTTCCGGATCAATCTCCTTTTCATAGGGTGTGCCCGCATATTTCCACGGCAGCGTGCCCCCGTACCACAGGGTTTGAAGGGTACTGTGCATGCTTCCCAGCATCCAGGGGCATAGCTTTCCCGCATCCTGAGGATACCGGAAGCGCCGGCCGGTTTCATAACTTTTCTCGCCGTCACCCAGATACATCCAGGTGCAGATGCCATCTCTTTCGAGGGTGTCCGGGATGACAATCCGGCCCCCTTCCCTGCGAAGCTCTCCACCCTGACCCTGGAATATTTCCAGTTCCATCCGATAGCGGTTCATATTTTTTACTCCCTGCAATCAGAACTTCATCCCCGGCAGATTCAGCGATGCCGTATTGCCGCCATCCACGGGAAGAGCCTGCCCCGTAATATAGCTCGCATCATCACTGGCCAGAAAGCAAATGGCCTGGGCCACTTCTTCGGGGCGACCATAGCGCCTCAGTTCGCAGCGGCTGCCGAGTTTCTCCACCTTCCCTTTATCCCTGGCCAGATCAAAGATAGGGCGTGTCATCCCCGTTTCGATCAATCCCGGACATACGGCATTGACACGGATGTTATGGCCACCCAGGTCACAGGCCGCTGTCTGTGTAAAATTAATCACTGCGGCCTTGCTTGCGCTGTATGCGTTTGTCCCGGCGCCGGAGCGTATCCCGGCAACAGAGGCCGTGTTGACGATGGCGCCGGATTTCCTCGCCTGCATATGCTTTGCGGCATGCTTGACCGCATAAACCGCGCCGAGAACATTCACCGAGTAGACTTTCTGCCAATCAACACCGTCCTCCTGTTCGAGGGCAAAAAATTGCCCGGTAATGCCGGCATTATTGCATACGATGTCAATCTGCCCATAAGTTTTCATGGCGAGGTTCATCAACGCCTCCACATCGCTTTCCTTGGAAACATCCGTCGGTTTGCCCACAACGGCTCCCTTTTCCTTTTTAATCAGCGTTTCCGTTTCTTTCAGGCCTTTTTTATTGATATCGGCCAAAACCAGTTTCGCTCCTTCTCTGGCAAAAAGCACTGCCGCCGCCCGGCCGATGCCATCCGCAGCTCCCGTAATGACGGCCACTTTTCCTTCCAGACGCCCATTTCCGCTCTTCTTCATTAAACCATGACCTCCTGCTTCTTTAATATGAATTTCACACTATCACCATGTAACGCTTGTTTCTTCATCCACTCTGTATATATGCAAAAAAAAATGATGGTGCATGGAGCTATTAACACATGAACTTTTTCTATATCAGACGTTGACATCGACCACCAGGCGTCCGCGAACCCTGCCGGCCACTATTTCACCGGCATAATGGGGCAAATCCTCCATCGACAGGGTTTGGGGGTTGATCAGTGCCAGGGCTTTCTCCGGCAGATCTTTGGCCAGACGCTCCCAGGCGATTTTTCGTTTCGGAATCGGACACATGACGGAATCAACGCCCCGCAGACTGACGCCGCGCAGAATAAAGGGCATGACTGTCGCGGGCAGATCGCTGCCTCCGGCAAGACCGCAATTGGCCACACAGCCGCCATAATCTATCTCCGCCAGGACCCGCGCCAGAACCTTGCTGCCGATCGTATCGATCGCCCCGATCCACCGCTGAGCTTCAAGAGGCCGGGGCATCTCGTTCCATTCGGGTCCGCCGACAAATTCCGTGGCCCCCAGAGCCCGGAGATAGTCATGGGTATTTTCCTGCCCCGACGCCGTCAGGGCAGCCACGCGATAACCGAGGTTCCCGAGAATGGCGATGGCCACGCTACCCACGCCGCCCGCCGCCCCGGTCACCAGAACCGTTCCCTTCTCCGGCGTGATCCCGGCTTCTTCAAGGGTCATGACGCAGAGCATGGCCGTAAAACCGGCCGTTCCGATCACCATGGTCTTCTTCGCATCCATCCTTTCAGGGAGGGGAACCAGCCACTCGGATTTCACGCGGGCCTTCTGTGTGTAGCCGCCCCAATAACGCTCGCCGATGCTCCAGCCTGTCAAAACGATCCGGTCACCCGGACGGTACAGGGGCGACACCGATTCCAGCACCGTCCCCGCCAGGTCGATACCCGGAATCATGGGAAATTGGCGAACGATTTTGCCGACGCCTGCAATGGCCATTCCGTCTTTATAATTGAGAGAGGAATACGCCACAGCCACTAGGACATCCCCCGGCGGCAAATCATCAACGGTCAGATACTCAATGGCATGGGTGGTCTTGCCCTCCGCCTGTCTCAACACAAGGGCTTTGAATGTTTCTTTTGAGGCCATATTCCGGGACTCCTTTCCAATCAATGCTTAGCCGTGAATGTCCCCTGCTGAAAGTAAGGCCGCAGATCCGAGCAAATCTGTTCGGGAACGACAGGGCAAATGATTTCGTCATGCAGTTTTTCAAAATAATTGCTGTCGCTCGCACCCAACGGGAGAATCAGGAAACGGGGAACAATCCGTCCCTGAACCGGAAACCGGCTTTCTTCCCGCAGTGTAGCGTACAGGGTCATGTTGAAACTGATGAGGTTATTGGCCGCAAAATAGGCAAATATCCGGGTTAAACCCGTTAGAAGTTCGAGCAGATCGTTCTCCGTGAGACTGAACAGCGACATCCTCTCAGGCAGGTAGAAGTCGATTTCACCCGCCATCCCCCGCGGCGCAAAGCCGACCAGCCATACCAGGCTGCCGGTCGAGGCAATATAACGCTCTTCTGCTTTTTTCTCCTGCGCGAGCAGATCATCCCAGAGCGGGCGCCCCGTCTCCCTTTCGTAACGAACAGCACTATCATAAAGGGTCTGCATGAAACGGGTCGGGCACTCTCCCATTACCGTCTGAAGGTGAGGATGAATAAGCCCGCCGCCGGCCGGGGGCATGTAATTCCAGTTAATGGAGCCGTATTGGAGATCAGGATGCATCGCCAGCATCCGCTCGCAGTAGTCCCGGCAAACAAGGAACCCATCACGCATGACCTCCGGCGTCAACTCCTCCAGGCCGAGAAAATGGCGAGAGGAAAACAGGGCAACCCCGTTATGGCGATCATGGGGAAAGGCGTTGGGAAAGAGCACGGCATTCCCGCGCCGGAACTGCCCGTCAGCGATGACATCCGGCGTGAATCGGGGCGTCAGCAGCTCCAGTTGGGGAAGACAGAAGGGACATTTCTCCTCTGGTGATTTTTCAAGGTATTCCCTGATATCATGCTTTTGGAAACCCCGGAAACGGGAAGGCAGGATGCGGGCGGTCACCCCGGTAATCTCATCGCGCCGGATCTCAAAGGTCGATTCTTTCTCCTTGAATCCGTTGAACGGATCAAGATACTTGCCCGTGAATATTTCCCTGGTAAATTTATCGATCATCGTGTCCCTATTTCCCATCCTTCTCTTTTAAAGCTCTTAATATATATTCTCGAATATATTCCCGATTCGCCGGGATGATATCCCGGAAGTCGATTCTCGTCATGAAGCTGATGCCTTTGGGCGCCGAATCAATGACAACACCGCTCATCTCAATCATATCGCTTTGTGTCGGAAATTTGATCCGCAAGTCCACACGCGCATGCCGATCAATTTTCTTGCTGGTCATGATACTGATGCCGACGGCGCTGATGTCTTGCCTGTTTGTGATATCCCAATTTTTCTTGCCGTCGCTCGTGTGCACCAGATACTGAACATAAAGGCTTGCCGTCACCCGGTCGGCTCTCCGCTTGTCCTTAGACGGTTGATTCATCGAACCATACCCTCCTTTTTCTCAGAAAATGAGATTGACTGTCTATTTCAATTCCTCCAGTTTTGCCCGGGCAATAACGGCCTGGCCGGAAGCGGGATATTTCTGTATAACCTGCCGGAACAGGAGTTTTGCCGTGGCGGTGTCGCCCAGCTTCAGAAAACACATGCCCTCCTTGAGAAAAGCCAACGGCGTCTTGTCTCCCTCCGGATATATCTTAATGACTTTTTCATATTCGAGGATGGCCTGCTCATAATTGCCGACGAAATAAAGGCTCTCACCAATCCAGTACTGGGCATGAACGGCCTGTTCCGTATCGGGATACCGATTGATATATTTGATAAATTCGAGCCTGGCCGTTTCATATTTCTCTTCCTTGAAAAGCTTCAAGGCTGATTCATAAGCGGCTTCGTTTGCGGATGCCTCCTTGATTGTCTCTTTATTAGGAGTGTCTCCGGCTGCTTCTTCATTCTGCCGGTGGCTGTTATCCTTTATTGCCGTTCCGGCGGTTTTCCCATCAACAGGTTCTTTTTTCTGATCATCACCAGTAGTAGCATCATCCCCCTGCGTTTTCTTCTCATTTGTTTCTTTCTTGTGCTCACCAGCATCAGGGGTTGCTTCACTGTCGGGCTTAACCTCCATCGCTTGCTTATTGAAATCACCATCGGGAACCGCGTCACCCGCAGAGGCATCCTTCTGCGCTTCCTTATTTGGCTCGTTTCTGTTGCCGGATGCCGGTGGTTTTGCCTTACTCTTACCCGTATCCAGAAATTTTTCGATATAGGCGATCCTTGAGTTCAGGCTGTCCAGCTTACGGTCTGTCTTGCCTATGCTTTCGAGCAAGGCATCCAGCTTGCCTATCAATGCTTTAAGGTGGTCTCTGAGTTCCGAAATGTCTGCCCCCTGATCGGCCAGCCTCCGACGGCCGCTTTCCACGGCTTCCTGCAGGGCGCTTATCTCCTTCGAGAAATCCCCGGGTGACTTTTCCATGGGTGCAGCTTCGGGACGAACGCTCTTATCATCACTTGTTTCTTTCGTCGACATGAGATCCGGCAGGGCGTTGGCGTTTTCCGGGTCCTGTGAAAACACAACGGCAGACATAAGAAGAATGGACAAGATAATCAGGGGAGAGAAAATTCGTTTCAACATCTTTATCCCAATGCAATCATATTTCAATGCATCATGCGGCTTTACGTCTCGTGGCATTGTTGAAATTTTCAGTTCACTAGCCCATCCGGGGCGGAAATGAGTAAATAGGCAAACGCAGACAATATAATCCAGAATTCAAGAAAGTACAACTCGATTCCGTATTACATAAACCAAACCGCCACGCCATTCCATGCTGAATCGGATACCGGTCATTCCGGACATTTCAAGACGGAGAGAAAGAGGCGACGACTTTCATCAATCGTGCGTAAGGAAGCCGACCAAGGCTGAGATTTGGGGAGAAAGCGACTGTACTATGCCGGTCGATAATCCCGGCTTTACCGACGGCTGGTTACGAGAAGCAAGAAAGATGTTGGGGCAGGTTTGAAACCTGCCCCAACGAACGGATACATTTTCATTCCGGAACCGATCCGGACAGGTATACGGGGCATAGGGCGCTGGAGATTTTTCAGCCCTTTAAATGGTGTTACTCAACTCTTCTGCATACTGCCTGACTTTCTTCACATAATGCTTGTGGTTTTTCAGCAGGCCGCCTTTGACGGATTCCGCACCGCCGTAATAGGCCGACAGAACATAGTCCCAGAGAATAGTTTCCTTATAGCCTTTCTTCATGTACCGATCCCTCAAATCGCTTAAAACGGCGGCTGAGACCATGATATTCAAGGCGGGATCAAAAGCCTTTTTACGGGAGACATTGAGATTGAGCTTTTTTGTGTATTCATCCCAGGTGATGGGATGGATCTGCATAATTCCCATGGCGTTGACGGATGACCGGGCATCAACGTTAAAATTGCTTTCCTTTTTCATGATGGCAAGAAAAAGGGAGACAGGAATGTTATACTTTTTCGATTCGGCCATAACGGTCTGAGCAATCTCCATGGCGTCATCCAGTTGCATCTCGCCCTGACTCAGCACCTTCAGGATTTCTTCCTTCTGTTTGAAGTTTGCATTCTGCTTCATAAACTGCGACGCCGCCATAATATTTTGCAATTGATTCTTTGCGGATACCAGCATTGGCCTGCCGATGATCAACGATGCAACAAAGGCAATCAGCAATACAATGATATACCCGTTTCTCTTTGACGGGTCTGTTTCCCATTTTATAACCAGTGGCATTTCTTTTACCTCCCATTTCCATAGATTCATCACAAATCTCAAGAATCCTGGCATGTAAACATTTGTCAACTGTTTGATATATTTATTTATTCACCATTTTTTGCGTTGGATAGCATGACGCAGACCTTTGATGAGGATTCTTACCAAGAGAAATAAAGGAAAAATGGATCAGGCAAGAAGGAAGACGCGCGAAACGGAAAAAATACCGAGAGAAAAGGAAAAGCCAACTATTGCAACGCAACGACCAAATTTTTTGAAACGGTGATTCTCTATCCTCCAAACAATATCATGGTAAATTCTCTACATAATTTCCCCAAACCGCATGATCATTAATCCATCCCGGCAGGGTCGGAGCCAGCGCCGATACAAAAAACTATTACCGATCTTCTATCTTGGCCAACGGCTCACTTCATTAATTCGATATGTTAACCATCCTCATGAAGCACATAGTTGGCAGACACTAACCCATAAAAACCGGCGAGTCAACCCTTTTATTCCATAAAACATATTATCACATTGATTTTATTATGAATTATATGAAAATTCACCCTCTATTTCACTATTTCCCTTCAAATCGCCGTCATCCCGCCCAGATTCTTCTTTAAAAACTCGGGAAGTTCGCGGTTGACGTTGTGTACAGACACTTTCGGAACTCCGCCCATTACGCGATAGGCCTGATTGAGGACCCGGTCGTCCCAGATGGTCTGGAGATCGTTTTTGCGCAGCTTGTCTGAAGAAAAAACCGGTTTTAGCCCTCCCAGCTTGCCAACCACCCAATAATTGGCAAGCATTGCAACATGGGAGCTACTGTCGACAAATCCTTTATGATCAGATGGGATACGCCGCCTGCTTTCAAGAAGCCAGGCGAGGGAAATCATGTCGTGTGCAACGACGGATTCAGATGCGATGACCAGTCCCACATCGGGCTGATAGACGAACCCTTTATCGGGACCAAAGGTCGTGAGTATTTTGTCCGCTTGAGAGATAACCAATCGCTGCTTTTTAAGAAGCGTCTGGGAGGTGTTGGCCTCGGCCGTTTTCTCATGGAAGGAGGCGGCATCACGATGATATTCCAGACGTGTGTCCGTGCGCCAGTAACCCACGGCAGCCTTCAGTCCCAGTGTGCTTCCTGCCAGGACATGGCGGCCGCAACGGGGCATAAGGATGATGTGATCAACTTCCCTGAGGACAACCGGCATCATCAGGCCGTGTGACCAGCTTGCCCCAAAGGTCATTGGATCTTCATAAAAGCCTTGCCATCCGGCCTCTTCAAAGAAATGAAGCTCCCCTCCGGCCTCCTGAACGGCCTTCGACATACCGGAGGCCGCCATCAGCCTGCGTGTACTTCCTGTGAGGCCATCCGGCGAAAGCTTAACGTGTTCAATGCCTGCCATGTCGCCTACGATCACCCGCCGGGCACCTTTTTCCTTGAGAAGCGAAATGACGGCAGCAATGGCGACAGGGCTGGTCGTGGCAGGATAGGGCGAACCTGAATTCAGGGCGGGTTTAATAAAAATGGTGTCTCCCCTGGACAGCCAGGAGAAATTGGAAGCGGCCAGAGCCGATTCACGAACGGTAGTTTTCAGGACCTCCTCGGAAGCGCCCTTGCCCAGCCCCGCGAGAAAGACCCTTTCTTGCCGATCCGAAACCGGCAATCCTGCCTTTGGGGAAGTTTTTACAGAGCCAAAACTATCTGTATAGGAACAAACGGCGATCGCAGACAATCCTGCCATACCCTTTAAAAAATCCCTTCGTTTCATAGGCAATGCTCCTGAACCAATGATGGGCGACACATTTTTAAGCGACGGAAACCGATAATTCGCCGCCCGCAAGATAGAGGACCCGGCATTTTTATAAACGAATGGATTTTATTCCTTGAGAAGCTCGCGCACGGCCTCCAGAATCTCTGATGTTTTAAAAGGCTTGGAAAGCGCTATTTGGGCTCCAAGGCTTCTCGCCGTTTCCAGATAGGGTTTCGGGCCGACGCGGCCGCCACCGGACATGGCGATAATCATGGTTGCCGGATAACTCTTGCGAAATCCGATGATGGTTTCGAGACCCTCCCTGTCTGGCATGATAATGTCCGTGATGATAAGATCGGCGGGACTCTCCCGCTGCATTTTTTCAGCAATCCGTCCATTCTCGGCAGCTACCACATCATAACCGGCTTTTGTCAGCAATTTTACAATCATCCCCCGGAACAGATCATCGTCATCAACAACCAGGATGCGTTTCATGCCTTATTCCTCCTTTATACCCACCCCGACTTAGCCAAGGATGCTTTTAGATCCGAAAACGCCGTCTCGATAATGGTAAATATTTCGGAAACTTTCTCCATCTGTCCAGATTCACACGCCTTTTCCATCACGAACGCCGCCTCCCGCATGACACCTGCCCCGATGCTGGCCGCCGCCCCCTTAATGGCATGCGCCTGCATCCGTAAATGATTCGCATCACCCGCAGCCAGAAGCTCCTTTAAAGTCAGCATTTGGTTTGGCATATCGTCCAGAAACCCCGAAATGATGGCGCGCGCCATGTCCCGGTCCCCCATGAGCCGATCAACCAGATCATTTTCCTTAAAGACGACCGTGGCCGACACCCCTCCTGATTCCGTCGCAAAACCGACAGGATAAGCATCACCGGATTCCGTGAGCCAGCGTTGGAGCGCCTTGCCCAAATCCCTTGACTGAACGGGCTTCGCCAGATAGTCGTTCATGCCCGCCTTCAGGCATTTCTCACGATCACCGATCATGGCGGATGCCGTCATGGCAATGATAGGCACCTCCGGATTCCACACACCGGAATCCGGATTCCTGATCTGCCGGGTGGCTTCGTAGCCGTCCATCTCCGGCATCTGGCAGTCCATTAGGACCAGATCATAGGGTATTTTCTTCAGCACCTCCACGGCCTGGGCACCATTGAATACGGCCTCTGCGCGGTAGCCGAGATTTTTCAGCATCGTCAATGCGACTTCCCGGTTGGTCGGGTTATCCTCAACCACGAGGATACATACCCGGCTTCTGCGGGATTCGGCAATGGAGTGCCTCGTAATGATCGTCTTGTGCATATCCGGAACAGGTAGGACCTTCCGGCCCAGGGCCAGGGTGATTACATCCCGGAGCACCGATTGGCGGATAGGCTTGGAGAGATATCCCGAAAACCCGAGATGCTCCAGTCGCACAGCATCGCCACGCCAACCCAGAGAGGTCAGCATGATCAGGACTGTATCTTGCAGGGCCTGGTCGGCTTTGATTCTGCGGGCCAACTCTGCCCCGTCCATCCCCGGCATCAGCATATCGATAAGAACGATCTGAAACGGATCGCCTTCTTGCTCAGCACAGGAGAGCAATTCCAGTGCGGCTTCCCCGCTGGTGGCTTCACGGAAGCGACACCCCCATGATTCAAGAAGTGTGGCAATCGGCAGTCGGTTGGTATCATGATCATCCACCACCAACACCTTCACGCCGCGAAGGTCTACGGTTATTTCCTCATCAAGCCCCGGCGAATCAGGTTGCTTCTTAAATACGGCGGTAAACCAGAACCGGGAACCTTTGCCTTCTTCACTTTCAACACCCAGACACCCTCCCATCGCATCAACCAGACGCTGGGAAATGGCCAACCCCAGACCGGTGCCGCCGTATTTGCGGGTCGTGGAGCCATCCACCTGGACGAAGGGAGCGAAAATGGCTTCTAGCCGGTCCGCCGGAATGCCGATGCCCGTATCGGTAATCGTGAAGCGCAATACTACTTCACGGCCGCTGTCGTTCTCCAGGCTGACGCGGATGACAACTTCCCCTTCATGGGTAAACTTGACGGCATTGGCGGCCAGATTGATAATGATTTGACGCAGGCGACCAGGATCACCCTCTAGGCGAAAAGGCACATCCGAATCGACAATGCAGATTAATTCCAGACCTTTGTCGTAAGCCTTGGCGGAAAGCATCTCGGCAACGTCTTCCGTCAGGCTGTAAAGATCAAAGTCGATCCTTTCCAGGTCCACCTTAGACGCCTCCATTTTGGAGAGATCCAAGATATCATTGATGAGCACAAGGAGCGTTTCTCCGCTCCTGCGAACGATCTCCATATATTTTTTCTGATCAGGCGCAAGATCGGTCTCCAACAGCAGCTCGGTCATGCCGATGACGCCGTTCAGGGGTGTTCGGATCTCGTGACTCATGTTGGCCAGAAATTCACTCTTGGTTGCATTGGCCCGTTCGGCCTGCTCCTGCATCCTGCTGGAAATCAGAATGGCCTTCTCCAGGCTGCGATTGCTTTCCTCAAGATCCAGGGCAGTCTTCCGCAAGGCCTCATCGGACTGACTGCGTTCGTTCTCCAGTCTTTCGACCTCGGATACACGCCGGCGCAGCAACAACAATTCGTCAATAAGCTGTTCCTTCGTTTTATCTTCGTCGTTCAAGGTCTTGCCTCCTGCACCGCCATGAAACAGGGCGTTATGGAACAACCCCTTATCCCGCCCGCTATATCATGGGAATGTTCTCATGGTCGGCAATAATAATTCAACGCTTGGCGGGACATTACAACCTCGTATGTACTTTGAAGGGTACAAAACAATCTATTATTTATCAAGTATTTAAAAGAGGTTTGGTTCGCCGTCATCAGAGGCCGCGCTTCAGAAGCCAGGGCCGGGCATGCTCTAAATTTCTGCGGGCAATGCCCGTTCGGGCAAAACCGCCGTCCTCGGGTTTGGCATCGGTATGCGCGCCGAGACCGAACATGAGGCAGAAACTCGTATAGGCAGCTTCCATCTCCGTGCTGAAGCCCATGGCATCCTGCATATGATTCACGGATGCCTTGATCGTGCCCGTCCAGGCGGGCGCGGCCAGGTAGTTTTCAGCCACGCGTCCGGCATAGGCCAGGGTTTCCTTCTCAAGATCCTCTAAAACATAAGTCCGGTTGACGAATCCGTAGGAAAGCGCCTCGGCAGCGGTGATGAAACGATGCTCCAGGAGAATCTCTTTTGCCTTTCGCGGCCCCAGATCCCAGGGGATGGAAAAGTACTCCACCATACCGGGGAGAAAAAGGGTCTCCTCGGCGGCAAAGATTACATCCATCGCGGCGGCCAGCATCCACCCGCCATAGATGCAATAACCGTGAACCATGGCCACCGTCGGTTTGGGACAGTTTCTCCACTTCAGGGTCTTTTTCACAAACCATACATGCATGTCCGCTACTTTCTTAGGCAAATTCCCATCATGAGGCGTCGACAGACCGTGTTCCCGGCAATAACGGATTTCTTCCTCCGTCCCCAGGTCGTGTCCGGCGGAGAATGCCCTCCCCGCTCCGGAAAGGACAATGGCGCCGCAATCCTTGTCCGCCGTAGCGGCATCGAAGGCCTGATCCACTTCAGCAAGCATTTGATAACTTTGGGCATTTAAGTAGGTCGGCCGACTGAAAACAATTCGCGCCACCTTCCCCGGCTGGTACTCTATCTGTTCAAAGCCCATGTTCCCCCCTTTCCCGACAATCCTTAAATCTTGTCCAACTCCCTGCGGATGGCCAAACCGATCTGCCCCAAGACATAAGGTTTCCGGACATACGCCCCCGCCCCCAATTCCTGGGCCTGCCTGACCCTCGCCGTTTCCGAAAATCCGCTTACGATGACGGCCTTCTGCTTTGGACATAGTGCAATCATTCGCCGGTAGGTCTCCAGGCCGTCGATTCCCGGTTCCATGATCATATCCAGGACAACAAGATCGACCTTTTCATGCCTAAGATATTCAATGGCCTCTTCGCCGCTGGAAACCGCCGCTGGATGGTATCCAAGCCTCCCCAGCATGCTTATGGCCACTTCGCGCTGCTCTTTCACATCATCAACCACCAGGATCGATTCACCCCGTCCCTTATAGGCGGCAGGCGGCAGAATATCCTCCGCCCTGGACGGCTCCTCCCGCGTAACAGGGAAATAGATTGTGAATACACTCCCTTTCCCTTCCTCGCTTTGTACGTCGATATAACCGTCGTGATCCTTCACCGTTCCCCAGACCACGGCCAGCCCCAGCCCCGTTCCGCTTCTGCCCATGATTTTTTTGGTATAGAACGGCTCGAAGATCTTCCCGATATCCTCCGGGGAGATGCCTTTCCCGTTGTCCGAGACGGTCAGGACGACATAGTCTCCTTCCCGCATGTCATCATATCCTCGAATAGGCTTATCCAGATAGCGGTTTTCCGTCCGAATGGAAACCTCGCCGGTTTCAGTGATAGCCTCTGCCGCATTGGACAGAAGATTCATCATCGTCTTGATCAGATGAACGGGTGAGCCTTTGATGTTGAGCAACTCCCTCTCCAGGTGCGTCGCAAACGCCACGTAAGGATGGTAAGCCTTGATCTTTTCAAACTCCGGCGACTTCAAATAATCAGTGATGACACTGTTCAGGTTGACCACTTCGGAAATGGCCACGCCACGACGGGCCAGGGTCAACAGATCCTGGATAATGGCGGCTCCTCTCAGAGCGGACGCGAGGATGTTATCTACAAACCTCTTCAACGGACTTTCCTGCGGTATCTTTTCCACAAGAAGCTCCGAATATCCGACGAGAACACCCAGAACGTTGTTGAGGTCATGAGCGACGCCTCCTGCAAGGGTTCCCAGAGATTCCATTTTCTCTGCACGGTTCAGGCGCTCTCCCAACCGTTGACGTTCGTCTTCGGTCCTTTTGAGGCCTGTTATATCCCTGATGGATTCGATGGCGCCGACAAGACGACCTTCGGCGTCTCTGAGCGGCGCGGCAACTAGCCAGACATGGGCTCCCCGACCATTATAGAGTGCCGGGCAGAAGACCTCCGCAACAAGTTTGTCCCCTTCCCTGGTCATCTGGGGATAGCTTGCCGCAATGTCATGATGGGGCTCCCAGAACAGATCCATCAACTGCGGTCTGGCTTCGCCGTAAAAAGGCTCCGTGTAGGCATAATCCCCCCTGCCGATCATGTCTTTTGCAGAAACCCCCGTCATCGCTTCAATGGCGCGATTCCAGATGATGATTTGCTTATCTTTGTTGATGGCCATCGTAGCATCGGGGAGGAACTCGATAATATCGGACAAGCGACGCTCACTGTCCCGAACCTTGTCGGCAGCTCTTTTGACAATGTAAATCGTGGTATGAAAGCTGACGAAAAGACAGCCGATCAGCAAAGTCAGAATAATACCGAATGCCCTATAGACACTGATCTGTTTTATGGGCCAGAACAAGATCACCGACCA
The DNA here is from genome assembly GCA_964492965.1 of uncultured Syntrophaceae bacterium. Classification (GTDB taxonomy): domain Bacteria; phylum Desulfobacterota; class Syntrophia; order Syntrophales; family UBA8958; genus CAZBME01. The sequence goes on from CAZBME010000040.1 coordinate 27,117, forward strand.
GCCGTCGTATCCTGTCTCATGTCGTATGACCAGATAGGAGTCACCGCCCAGAGTCACTTCCGATTGGTCCTGGACTTTCATCTGCAATACCGGATCAAACGGCCCCGGACCGAACTGTCCTGATACAAGCAGTTCGTTATGCGTCACGCTGTCCAGGGGCCAGAGGCTTTTCAGGCGCATCTCCGGGTCGGGCGAGGCGAGGATGACGCCGTTGCGGGCCACCAGGAACCACCGGTACTGGCTCAGGCTTTTTTCAAGTTCATCCAGATCCTTTTTCATGGCAACAACACCGACAATTCGACCTTCCCGATCCCTGACAGGACAGCTCATATAGAATCCACGCCGGCCCGTGGTTGCCCCCAACCCGATATAAAGACTTCTGGCGCCGCCCAACGCTTCTTTGAAATAGGACCGGAAATTAAAATACTGCCCCACAAAACTGTCTCGGCTTTCCCTGTTGGAGGACGCAATGGTCAGCCCGCGGGTGTCCATCAGATAGCATACCGACGCGCCCGACACCGACCGATATCGGTCCAGCGTTTTATTGGCCTGATCGAGGGATGAAGGGCTGGGGAATCGAATCACCGGCAGTATTGCCGGCAATTCGGCAAGGGCTTGAACCATGCTCTCCATTTTTTTAATTTCGCCGGTCATGTGCAGGGAGACGATGAGGCCGGCATTCTTCCCATCGTCCATGACGGTCCGTCTTGCCTGGTCGGAAAGATAGCCGGTAAATAACCACCCCAACAGGATGATGATAACGATCATCACCAGTAATGTAACGAAAAACCTTAATTTTGTCAGATGGAAGGACTGTATGGTTGATAACATAAGACATGCCTTATGAATGATATGACCGGGGTATCATACCGCTGAAAGACTTTCTTAGCAAGTTCGCATTGATAATACAATAAACAGGTTTCCGACAGCGCCGTCAGAGACTGCCCAGGACGATTATTACGATGCGGAAAACAACCCCAGGTCATTGACCATGGCGCCATCGATGAAACCTGATACGCGGTACATTTCAAGGGTGACCCGGTCCGTCACGACCCAGGGATAGACCATGAGGCCAAAAGATTTGGCCCAGAGGAGCTGATTCATGTCAACGGCCCGAATGGCAGGATGGACGGAATAAACTCCCAGTGCCCGGACTTTTTCACGAAAATTGCTTCGCCTTACCTCGTAGAGCATACCGGTCTTTACATCGGCATTGACTTTCTTGATTTCAAGAAGTGCTGCATCATCGAAGGAAGAAACAATAACCCGGTCGATAAAATCTTTATTCTTCAGCACGTCGATCAACAGTTTTCCTATCCCCTCTCGTCCCGACCTGCTTTTCTTGATCTCGATATTCAGAAGGGTCCGGTCCCCGACAAGATCCATGACTTCCTCCAGGCTGGGAATGTCCACAACACCAGAGACGTCCATGCCGTTATTGTAATTGTATTGTTTTAGCTGTTTAAAGGTCAGATCGGCTACCCTCCCCCTGCCGCTGGAAGTACGGTCAATGCGGTTGTCGTGGATAACGACGATCCGGTCGTCCTTGGAAAGGTGCACATCCAGTTCGATCATATCCGCCCCGGCCTCGATCGCCTTCTTGAAAGCCGGCAATGTATTTTCGGGATACTTTTCCGAATAGCCCCGGTGGGCGATTTTCAGGAATCGATGGCCTTGACCGCCTGAGCTGTCGTTTGCACATGACCGAAAATCGCGGAAAGGGGACCTTAATTTCATACCGACATCTTCGTTATAAAACGACCGGCCAAACGGGCAAGCCGCCGGTACATAGGCAAGGAGGCATGAATTCTTTCCAGGGCCTCGCGGGTTGCCTCTTCCCCTTTCCGGACAAGATCTCCCGCCCGGGAGAAGTCCATCCAGTGCAGATCGCCTACCTGAGGCCGGATAACGACGTCGGCATCGGCCAGTTCCGACGCTTCCAGCTTGTTGGATGTAATTTCACCGGCACGATAAAAAATATCCTGCGCCGTATCCATCTCTTCGGAAGAAGGGAGGTCGCGGTTCACCATCACGGCAATCACGACATCCGCCCCGGCCTGACGCGCTGCATGGACGGGAACAAGACTTGTAATGCCGCCGTCAGCAAGGAGCCATTGTCCCTGCCGGATCGGCTCGACAGCTCCCGGGACGGCGCAGCTCGCCAGAACTGCCTGGCGGAGAGAGCCTTCGGAAAAGACAATCTGGGCACCCGAGATCAGGTCTGTGGTCACCGCAAGAAAAGGAATCCTGGTCTGACGGATATCTATATCGGGGATGAAATAATTGATCAGGGATTGGAAATCCCTCGGAGGCAGCATGGCCGGACGAAAAAAGGACCGCAGCAGGTAATAGCGCTTTTTGAAAAAAGTTTCGAACTTTTGAAGGCGGCTTTTCTGTTCCGGGCTAACGGACATGCCCATGGATTTAAGTGAGGAGGCATCGAACTCGGGACTGAGGAGATAGGCTTCCACCTTCGCCTGGATCTCCCGGGGGGACTGGCCGCCGGCATAAGCGCCGCCGATCATAGCGCCGGCGCTTGTCCCGACAATCAAATCAATACCGATGGCCTCCTGCTCCAGCACTTTGAGGACGCCGATATGAGAAAATCCCCTGACGCCGCCACCCCCTAATGCCAGCCCAACCTTTTTCCCTGTCCATTTCATGATTTCCAACTCCCCCTGATTACCTGGTTTTCATTAGCAGGCAGAGGTTGTCTCATAACACAGCAGGCCGGCGTTTATCAACAACCGGCAAAAGGATCTGAGAAAAGGGTTGCCGTCTTTATTGAGGCATCAAATCGATTCTTAAACGCCCTCAATGATCCAGGCATTCACGACTCCCCATATCCTTGACAGATAATCACTGAATGAAGATATTATTAAAAAGACTTTAAAAAGGAAGGAGGTGTTCACCATGTACGACAAAGTGCTTGTACCGCTGGACGGCTCGAAACTGGCAGAGGCGACCCTGACCCACCTGAAGGGAATGGTGCAAACCGGTTGCATCAAAGAAGTGGTGCTTTTGAACGTCATCGAGATTCCTTCATTTTGGATAACAGAATCAGTCGACCTGGAAAGACTCAAACACGAACAACGCACCCGTGCCGCTGATTACCTTGCGGAAACCCAATCCAATCTCCGTGCGGAAGGCATCACCGCCAAAACGGAAATGCTGGAAGGTCATCATGCCTCGCAAGCGATCGTTGCCTATGCGAAAGAAAAACATTTCGATCTGATTATCATCGCATCCCACGGCTACTCCGGCGTCATGAAATGGGTCTTCGGAAGCGTCGCCCTCAGAGTCCTCCATGACTCTCACATCCCTGTTCTTTTGATCCGCCCGGAAGAAAAGTAAACGAGTCCACAACTTAACCAATTCAAGCCGGAGATGATCCGGCTTTTTATTGACCTCCTGACTGCATTTTGATCATTCATTGCCGGTCAAAGTGATTTATGCTATGGTCAGTCATGATGTCTTGGCTTGAGAAAATCCCGCCGGCACTGAAAGCGGAACGTCTTCTGGAAGATCCCGGCAAGGCCTCTTTAATACCAGCCCAGTTCTATTGTCCGAGCTTGCCGTTGTTCAAATCGGCCATAGCCCGGTTGATCCGCGACCGAAAGTGGGGAAAGAAAAAAATCTCCGTTTTTGTTGACGGCGTATCGAAAATATCTTCCGAAGGGCCGCGGGGAGACCTTGATGCAGCCTTCCGGAACATCCTCGCGTATATGGCCGTTCCCTTTGACTGGATTGATCTCTCACAAACCCTTCAGATAAGATCCGGTGAGCTCCACGCCTCCCATACCTGCCTGGATAAAATCCGCCCGCTCGTCAAGGAGCGGCATAGCCATCTCATGATCACCCTGGGGTCCGGAAGCATGACGGATCTCATCAAACATGCCCTTTGCCTGGAAGGCATTTCCACACCGCTCATAACCGTCCCCACGGCCCTGACCGTAACGGCTTATACCTCTGCCTTTGCCATTCTTGACTTTCATGGCGCCAAAAGAACCCTCATTTCCCGGCCGGTAACGGCTACATTCTGGATAAAACCATTTCTTGAAAGTGCCCCGATCCAAATGTCGCGCGCCGGCTACGGCGACTTGCTGGCCCGTTTTGTCGCCTATGGCGACTGGTTCCTCGGGCATCGCCTCGGCGTCATGGATCGTTATGACGAAGGCCCTTATCGCCTCATGGAACCTTTTGTCGCCGGGATCAAGGCCAACGCCGCCGGGTTCACCATTCATCCGCTTCCCGGGGAAACGACAGCCTGCACGGCCGCCGCCCTCGCCATGGCGGGCATTGCCATGTCCGTCGCCGGAGAAACCACCCCCCTTTCCGGTTATGAACATGTGATCAGCCATGCCCTTGATTTTTTACATCTGCTCGAAAATCGGGAACTCGTCTTACATGGGGAGCAGGTTGCCCTGGGGTCCGTTATCAGCGCCCGGACCATTGACTGGCTCCTTGACCGGGACGAGACCGACATGAGGACATGGCGGCACGATCCTGTTGAACAATGTCTCTCTCAACTGGACGAGGCGCTTGATGCAGCGCCCTGGACGAAAACCCCATCAAGGGATCTCGCTCAAAAGATAGATAAGGCCAGGCAGGAATTCCATGTCGAATACCGTAAGAAAACGGAGCGATGGCTGAAGGCAATCGACCAGCTTGAATCCTTTACCGCCGGGTGGCAGGACATCAAAACCGAACTGGCGCGAATGACCGTCAGGGCGACGGAGATGGAACGGCTGGCCGGACAGGCAGGGCTGCCCGTCACTCCCGGAGCGACATCGCCTCCGACGACAGACCGGGAATTCCGATGGGCCGTTCAGTTTGCCCCTTTTGTAAGATCGCGGATGAATATCGCCGACTTGATTTCCTGGATGGGCATGGATCCGGCGTTCATTCTGCCGGATCGTCATCCTTGACAAGAAATGGATTTTCTTTATATAGTTCGCGGGACTTGACAGAGGCCCGGACAAAAACAGGTTTCAAAAAACCCGACGGAGGAAATGGATATATGAAGCGGATTCTCTCGAAAATGACGATCATGATGGCGGGCATCATCCTGGTATGGGGCGCGGCGACAACACCGGCGCTAAGCGCTGAACCCGCGGGAAAGGTAATGATCTACACATCCATTTATCTTCACATCATCGAACAGATAAAACCGGTCCTGAAAAAAAAGTTCCCCAACCTTGAAGTCCAGTGGTTTTACGGCGGTTCGGAAAAGGTCATCACAAAGCTGGTCGCAGAATTCGAGCAGGGCAATACCATGGCCGATCTGATCCTCCTGGCCGATCCCGCCTACTACAATGCCCTGAAAAGAGAGGGACGGCTCTACAAGTACAAATCGCCCAATGTCCAGTATCTTCATGCCGGCTGGTACGACAAGGATAATTTCTATTCCGGCGTCCGGACCAACGTGATGGGAATCGCCTACAATAAAAAGCTCGTGACATCCAAGGACCTTCCCAAAACCTGGTGGGAATTGGCCGACCCCAAATGGAAAGGCCGCGTCGGGATGCCTAATCCGCTCCTGTCCGGTACGGCCTTCGTTTCCGTGGCGGGTCTGGCCCGTTCACCCAAACACGGCTGGCCGCTCTTTGAGGCCTACCGGAAAAACCGGATCACCTGCGAGCCGGGTAACGGCGCCGTGGAGACCAAGCTCCTCAGTGGCCAGCTTGCCGTTGGGATGCTGCTGGAGGAAAATGTGCTCAAGGCCATCAACGAAGGGAAGCCCCTCGGGTTTATTTATCCCCTGGACGGCCCGGTTGTCGTGCAGTGCCCCATCGCCATCATGAAAACCACGAAGAACCCGGAAGCAGCCAAAGCAGTCTATGACTTCTTCCTTTCAAGGGAAGGGCAACAGGCCATCCTCGACGGTTGGATGCCTTCCGTCAGATCGGATATGCCGGCGCCGAAACATGCAGCCATGCATATCAAGGACGTTATGAAATTCTCGTTGCCCATGGACTGGGAGGCCATCAGCCGGGAGCCGGAAAAAGTGAAGGAGAAATTCGACCAGATCGTCCTCCATTAAGCAACGGGTATGACATTCTTCAAGCTGACATTCAACGGACGCAATACCGTCATCGGGGCGGCCCTCCTGTTTCTGCTGCTGTTTGTCCTCATGCCCCTTCTTCTTCTCGTCTGGAAAAGCTTTTTCGGCGAGACCGGAGAATTAACGCTTCAAAACTATCTGGCCGTTTACGGCAAGAGCGGCAACTGGAACGCCGTGGTCATGACGGTCGTTGTTTGCGGCCTGACCATGCTTTTTTCTTCCATCTTTGCAGCAGGCCTCGCCTGGCTTGTCGTCCGCAGCGACCTGCCTTTCAAGAAGCTGTTCCGTTCCCTTTTTTTCATGCCCTATGTCATTCCTCCCTATGTCGGGGCCATCGCATGGATTCTCCTCCTCACGCCAGGCGTGGGTTATATCAACCAGCTTCTGATTCATTACGGCGGTCTGGACATGCCGGGCCCTTTTGACATCTACACCACAACGGGACTCGTGTGGGTGATGACGCTCTTCTATTATCCCCTGGCTTTCCTGAACGTAGCGTCTGCGCTGGAACAGATGGACAATACCCTGGAGGAGGCGGCGCGGATCAGCGGCGCAGGACGTTTCCGCGTCTTCCGGGATATAACGCTGCCCCTCGTCATGCCGAGTTTCTTTGCCGGAGGGCTCCTGGTCTTTGCCGCCTCTGCCTCGGCCTTCGGCATTCCCGCCATCATCGGCATGCCGAGCCGGATTTATGTCCTCTCCACACAGGTCATGAACTATGTATATATGGGGACCGTTTCCGGTATGCGGGAGGCCACGGCCCTGTCGGTCATCCTGATGATCATCGCCGTCGTCACCATGACCTTGGGAAACTGGCTCCTGAATAAGCGAAAATATACCCTGGTCGGCGGGAAAAGCGCCCGGGTCATACCTGTGCACCTGGGCCGGATGAAGCCCGTGGCCGTGGCATTCGCCCTGCTGATGTCCTTTTTGCTCGTCATCCTGCCCATCGGCGCCATCGTCCTGACATCCTTCGTCAATATTTTCGGAGAACCCATCGGGCTTGATAATTTCACCTTCAATCACTACCGGTACATCTTTTCCTTCAAGATGGCCATGGAAGCCTTCCGGAACAGTTTCTTCATGGGTGCCGTTGCCGCGACCCTGGCCCTGGCCCTGGCCAGTCTCATCGCCTACTACCGGATCAAGGCGAATAGCTTCCTGGCCAAAACGGCAGACCTCATCGCCACGATCCCCTATGCCACACCCGGCACGGTTATCGCCCTGGCCCTGATCATCGCCTTTTCCGGCAAATACGGCCTGAATCTCTACAACACCTTTGCCATTCTCATCATCGCCTATATCATCAAATACCTGGCCTTCTCCGTGAGAACCGTCTGCGCCGCCCTGGAGCAGATCGATTTATCCCTGGAAGAAGCGGCCCAGGTTTCCGGTGCAAGCTGGCTCAGAAGCTTCAAGGACATCATTCTGCCCCTGGTCCGTCCGGGCCTGATCGCGGCATGGTTTCTCGTATTCATGACGACCTTCTACGAATTGACGATGACCATTCTCCTTTACGGGCCCAACACGCACAACCTGGGCCTGATTCTCTATGAACTCCAGACCTACTCGAATCAACAGGCGGCGGCCGTCCTTTCCGTCCTGGTCCTGATCGTCGTTATCGGCAGCAACATGATTGCGTCCAGAATCACCAAAGGTAAAATAACCATTTAGGATATTCATCTTATGGCAAGTGTCATCCTGGAAAACGTATCGAAAAACTTCGGCAGCGTGAAAGCTGTCTCCGACTTCACCGAAACGATCAGGGACGGGGAGTTTATCTCCTTACTCGGACCCTCGGGCTGCGGCAAAACTACGGCCCTCCGGATCATTGCCGGATTTGAAAAAGCCGATACGGGAAGGGTCTTCATCGGCGACCGCCTTGTGAGCTGCTCCCGGACCAATACCTATACCCCTCCGGAGAACCGGAACATCGGCATGGTTTTTCAATCCTATGCCGTCTGGCCCCATATGAACGTCTTCTCGAATGTAGCTTATCCTTTGAAAGTCCGGAAGATTGAGAAAAAGATTGTCAGGGAAAAGGTGGCCAATGTCCTGGACCTCGTTCATTTAACCGGCCTGGACAAACGCCTTCCCAATCAGCTTTCCGGCGGACAGCAGCAGCGGGTGGCCCTGGCCCGGGCTCTGATCGCCGAACCATCGCTTCTGCTTCTCGACGAGCCCCTTTCCAATCTCGATGCGAAGCTCCGGGAAAGCATGCGTTTTGAAATCAAGGATGTCCAGCGTCGTCTGCAGATAACCGTCATTTACGTGACCCATGATCAATCGGAGGCGATGGTCATGTCGGACCGCATCGTCGTCATGGAGAAGGGAATCGTCCAGCAGACGGATATCCCCAGGAAAATCTACGAATCTCCGGCGAACCGGTTTGTGGCCGATTTCATCGGGCTTATCAATTTTTTTGAAGGGCAACTTTTGTCCCGCAATGGTACAATGGGCATGGTAGAACTGAAGGGGATCGCCGAAGCGGTGCAAATCAGGCATGAGATGCCGGAGGGCATCCGCCCCGGAGACCGTGTCACCATCGCCGTACGACCGGAAGCGATTGTCCTGTCCGCAAAGCCCGCCGAAAGCGGCGTCCGGGGACAGCTGCTCCGGAGGATTTACCTGGGAAATGAAATCGATTATCGTGTGGCCATAGGAGACATGGAAGTTCGCGTGACAGGTTCGACGGCAGATAACGATCTGTCCGAGGGAACGCCTGTATGGATGACATTTGACAAGGTCCTGGTAATGGTGCAATAGTATTTCAAACCTCAAACAACATATTTCAGAAAGGAAGGACGGCAATGAATATTGGACGATTGGCAGATGACAATATCCAGAGATTTGGTGAATACGACTTTGTCCTCTATGAAGGGAACTGGCATACAAATGTTGAAATGAACCGCACTGCCAACCGGCTGGGCAACGCCTTGAAAGGCCTGGGCATCAAAAGAGGAGACCGGGTGGGCGTTCAGTTGCTCAACTGTCCCCAGCTCATCCAGGCATTTTTCGCCACTTTCAAGATAGGCGCAATCCTGGTCCCCGTGAACCCGTCGCTGCGGATTCACGAGCTGGCCTATATTTATCAGGATGCAGGATTATCGGCCCTGATCAGCAATGCAAGCTATTTGGATAACATCACAGAGGCCCGCCGCGAAGCGCCCGGCCTGAAGCATGTCATCCTGGTCGGAGAGTCGCTGCCGGAGAACACCCTGTCCTACAGGGACATTGTTAAACAGGAGTCGGATACACTGTCCATCGAAGACACGGACAACGACGATACGGCGGTGATGATCTACACGGCCGGTACGACGGGCAACCCCAAAGGCGTGATGCTGACCCATTATAACTGGTACACCCATGTGACGGGCTACTATGACCTGGTCTTGCTGGATACCTGGGGCATTTCCGTTAAAGGAATCATGAAGGAGCACGATGGCGGACAAGAGAGAAAGGCCGCTACGGAAGGTGAGATCTTCGGCGTCAGCCGGCAGCGCGTTTCGCTGATCACCCTTCCCCTGTTCCACGGCTACGGTGTTTTCGCCTTGAATCTTGAGTACCTGACGGGGGGGAAATTGGTCATGATCAGCCGTTGGGACCCTGAAGAAGCGATGAGCGGCATCGAGCAGCATAAAGTCACCGATTTTCGCGGTGTGCCGACCATGTACATCCAGATCCTGAACCATCCCGCCGCCCCCAAATATGATCTAAGCTCCCTCAAAACGTGCATCTGCGGATCAGCACCCATGCCTCTGGAAGTGGCTCGCAGTTGGCAGAAGAGATACGGGATCGATATCTGGGAAGGATATGGACTGAGTGAGGCCACCACCGTTAATTGCGGGAATATCGCCGGCCGGCGGCCCCCAAAATACGGTTCCATCGGCAAGTGTTACCAGAAATGCAATACGATCAAAATATTTGATGAAAACGACCAGGAAGTTCCGACAGGACAATCGGGAGAGATCGTGATCAAAGGCCCCGGCGTGATGAAGGGCTACTGGAACAAACCGGTGGAAACGGCGGAAGTACTCCGGAACGGTTGGCTTCACACGGGCGATGTTGGATGCGCCGATGAAGATGGATATCTTTATATAACGGACAGGAAGAAGGACCTGATCATCCGGGGAGGCGAGAATATCTACCCGAAGGAGATCGAAAATATTCTGCATCAGCATCCCCAGGTTATGGAGGCAGGGGTCATCGGCATTCCTGACCCGGTTTATGGCGAAGCGGTCAAGGCCTTTGTCGTTCTCAAGACCCCGGGGTCAGCTACGGAGGAAGACCTCATGAATTTTTGCCGCGAACAGTTGCCTTCCTTCAAAAGACCGAGAGCTATCCAGCTGCTGGACTCGTTGCCCAAGAGCGCCGTCGGCAAAATATTAAGGAGAGAGCTGAGAAAACTCGGATAATCAGATATCCGCAGACTCTTTAGAAATGTACGGATAAAAGGAGAGGAAAGGCAGAAACCTGTCTTTCATTCACCCATCGCGCGGCTCATCAGCCGCGGCATTGATGGGCGATCAGCAAACCCTGAAACCTGCAAGGCCTGCCCGGGCAGCGGTGCGACAAAAGCACGGGGATTAAGGTTGTGCACCTTCAGCGCGCCGGCCAATTCATTTACGGCATCGTCAAATCCATCCGGTCCGAGGCGAAATACCTGGAAGTGAGCGGCAAGGCTGACCTGTGCCCCCAGGTCCATGTGCGCCTTGACGGCCTCCGCCGGTCCCATGTGGACGATGGACCGATGAACGGGGGGCGGCTCATCTGCCTTTTTCGGCCGGAACGGCGCTATCGGCAGGAGGGCCACACGGACAGGCGAAAAACGGCGGGCGATCTCGCCGAAATGGGGGCCATATCCCGTATCCCCGGCAAAGAACACATTTCCGGATGGGCCGGAAATCACAAATCCACCCCACAGCGACTTGTTGCGGTCCCACAATGTGCGTGCCGAAAAGTGCTGCGCGGGAACCAGGGTGACCGTAACATCGGGCGACAGTTGGACATTCTGCCACCAGTCCAGCGTGTCCACGGCCGGGATGCCCGATCCTGTGATAAGTTCACCATTTCCGAGTGGCGCGATGGCGCGCTGGACACCCTTCCGGGCCAGCCGCTCCAGGGTCGGAATATCCAGATGGTCATAATGGTTGTGAGACACGAGCACAACATCAATCGCCGGCAAATCTTCAAAGCGGAGTCCAGGCGACCGGTATCGTTTGGGACCCGCCCATGACAAGGGGCTGCAGCGTTCCGACCATATGGGGTCCGTCAGAATGTTGAGCCCATCAATCTGGATGAGGAAAGTGGCGTGACCGACCGGGGTCACATGAATAACCCCTTTCGGAACCAGTGATGGCGGGGCAGGCCCTGTCGTGATCATCCTGGTCGCCGGCCAGGGTGGCCATTCATACCCGAAAATCCATCCCCATATCCATCGGGAACGGCCGCTCTTGACATCCTGACCGGAGGGAGAAGGCAACGTTTGCGGAACGCCGGGATTGAAATACAGGTTGCCGTCAAAATGGTCGGAAACCTGTTGCCTTTTTTCCGCAAACGAACCTGTCTGAACCGTGTGCGCGGGAAAGAACAGCAGGCCGGCCAAGGCCAGAGAAAAAAAGAAAATACCCGCTCTGTTTTTCATAGGGTTTCTCTTTTCATTTTCATATCCATCCCTCCGCGGCAAACCGGCATCAGGAGAGAAGCGTCTATCCCATATCCCCGCTCAGCCGGGCGCTGAATTCTTCAGGGGTAAAATGATACTCCTGGGTTCCGTAGCATTCGACGGCGAAAGAGGCGCAGACGCTGCCCATCCTGGCACATTGCTCAATGTCCTTGCCCTGAACCAGGCCGCTGATCAGGCCGCCCCGGTAAGAATCTCCCGCGCCTGTGGGGTCTTCCACCTTTCTCGCTTTGATCACGGGAATATGGATATCGCCTTTCGGCTGAGAGATCTGTGAACCGTGCTCGCCCAAAGTGGTGATGATCACACCGGTCAGCTCCAGCAAGGCCTTCTTGGCCAGCCCTGTCTTGTTCATAATCAGATCCAGTTCATAATCATTGACCATGAGCATCCGGCAACCCCTGATGGCCTCGACAAGGTCTTTACCCTCCCACATGGGCAGGGACTGGCCGGGATCAAAGATATAGCTGATCCCCCGGTCTTTACATTGACGGGGGTAGTTCATCATATCCTCAAGATTGCCGGGAGACACGATCATGAGGGTTTCCTGGGGGTGAAGCTTGCTGAAATCCAGTTCGGAGGAATATTTCATCGCCCCCGGATTGAAACCCGTGATCTGATTGTCCGCCTGGTCGGTGGTGATGTAAGCGCCGGCCGTGAATTCATCTTCGATAACCCTGATGCTTTCCGTGGCGATGCCATTTTTCGACAACCATTCGAAGTAGCGGCGATAATCGTGACCTATCGCGGCGGAGACGACCGGCTTTTCGCCCATCAGGGTCAGCGAATAGGCGATATTGCCTGCCGTGCCGCCAAACTTTTCCTTCATGCCGTTGACCTGAAAGCAGACGTTCAAAACGTGGATTTTTTCAGGCAGGATATGGTCCGCAAAACTTCCCGGAAAATCCATAATCCTGTCATAGGCCA
>CAZBME010000041.1:0-31271 GCA_964492965.1 uncultured Syntrophaceae bacterium
CAAGAACCTATCAATGAAAATGCCGTGACCATAATCGAACGATGGACAGATATTGCTGCCTTAAAAGTCCATCTGACGGCGCCTCACATGAAAACCTATCGGGAAGCTGTAAAAGATTATGTGAAGCGGGTTGGGATAAGGGTGTTGGAGCCGGTGTAGCGTTAGGTGGTTGTTATGGGGTCTATTTTTCTCAACCTACCAAAGGTCTTCTTTTAATTTTTCCCGGCTTCCGTACCAGATCCTAATTTGATAAAGTTTTGATTCTTCCTGCAAATAAAAATCTTCAAGAGTTGACCATTTACGCCATAGATAATCTTGATGTTGCTGTGATTCATGCTTTATAAAGGACTCATAATATACCTTCCGGGCGCTCAGGCTGTCTGTCAAAGCCTTATACCATATATCATGTTGCTTACGAAAGACACTTATCGCGCCTATGCTCAGACGACCTTTATCCCGTAGGACTGCCTCTACCTTTTCTCTATCTTGAACATTTCTGACTGACGCAATCAGTTCCAATATTTGTTCATGAAAATGCCTTGTCAAATCATAACTCTTTTTATGGAGAGAATATAGTTGATCAATGATATCAAGGTATTTCTTTCCTTGTTCGATACTCTGTGGTTTTATTTTTATCGTTTCTGTGTGAGCCAAAATAGTTCTACGCAGTGGGGTTAATTCCTGCAACTTTGCATTAAGTTTGATTTGTGCAATTCCGTCAATAACTCTTTTTACTTCTGGCATTGATGGTGAATTCCAATAGAAATATCGTCCAAGGTAAATGCCACCGACATCTAGTACAACCAATAGAATCACAATCAAGTATAGTTTTTTTTTGAGGTCGAAATGAAAACGCTTAACGATTATAACATATACGATCATTGACGCTATCGCTGTAATGCCGATTCCCTTTTGAAGAGAGCCATCTCCTGATTCAAACTGTTTGGCTATCAAAATAATGATGGCCATGTAAATAACCAGAAAAAGTATGCCCCCCAAAACCTTTGTTTGGGGATTCTTCTCGGCTTCTTCGTTCATTTACTTATTCCTTTTCCGAAAAAGCTGCTATGGCACCGTAACATTGGAAAATCATTATTTACACACATACTATAATTCGACGTAATCAATGACAACTCATTACAATAACTTGTAATTCATCCTCACATTTAATCCCTTTTCACCGCACAGAAAACACCATCTTAGATACTGCATGAGTCATTAGCATCGGTCCTTGGATTCCTTCCCGCACAAGAGCCAAACTCCTTCACGATAAAGCTTTCTAATCCACGGATTTCAATTCTATCGCCATTCTTGAGCGCATCAGCAAAGCCATCAAAGTTGAAATTGAATGATTGATTATCTCGGATGCATTTTTTATGTCATGTTTATTTCTTTGTTAAAAATCTAATCATTAATATGTTCGTCAGGCATCTTCAACCGGGCATTAATATGATCGGGGTAATTATCGGGTTGGCTTTTTCAAAATAATAAAATAATAAGATCGACAAGACAATTAAAATTAACATTTTAATCCATTCAGATATGCCTACTTTTGTGGATGCCTTGCCTTGAACTGTAATTTCGGGGGTGGGTAAAGAATCATGTGTTTCATCAAGTGGCTCTGGAGATGATTTATTGTCATCATCCAGGTGCCTGTAGTTGTCTATTGAGGCAGGGTCAGAAATAATCTTTTTAAAATCTTCATCTGATAGGCTCTCATCTTTGAATATCGATTCGGGAACATTGAAGTAATTCGCTACATCACTCAACTTTTCCTCAGGAATACCCTTCTGCGGTTGTATCCACCTCCGAACGGTTTCGGATTTGACCTTAACTATCTCTGATATTTCATCGACCTTACGCTTTCGTTCCTTCTTCTCTCTCTTCTCTTTTCCTAGCGCTATGTCAAATCGTTTAGCGGTAAGAGCTTTGGGATAAGATTCGTCCATATCCACCATTGATCCACCTAATGACTTTCTATTGCATCCGATTTTCCGGGAAATGTTATGTAAACATATTATTTTATTTATAAATTAGAAATTGTATGAATTTTTCGTCTCAATTATAAACGTACACTATCTTGTAATATCAATATGTTAAGATATGACAAGTCACTATTCGGAGGCTTTGTTGCTTCAATGCTTAATATAATTGATCTGTTACATCAATGCAATGAAAATTTCATCCTGTTAATCATGATATACAGCTACGTACAGCTACGTACACACGAATTAATTTATATTTTTTAACTCAATCCGACATTGCTTTTCAACTATATATCCACTGTACGTACAGTCGCACACATTTGCATACACTTGACATTATTAAGTAATTAAATTTTAATGGCCACGTCAAAAAGAATTATCGCCCCCTCTAAACAGAGGCGCGGGCAAAAAAACAGATGTAGGAGGCAGGACTAATGCGTCATCACGATAGAGCAGTTAACGAGCAACTACGGACTTTAATTTCACCAGAAGCAGGATTGACCGAGTCACAAAAAGGCAAAGCAACGGTCTCACAAATTACAGGGAATAGGCGCAGTGCTGAGAATATCATTATCGAAATGATCGAAAACTGGGCACCAAAAGGGGAGCCAATCCATATCAAGCGTACCCGAGGACCGCATAATAGGGCGGCAAAGAGGAATAAAGCACAGAGCAAGGGCCATACGTAACCAGTAAAAAGTAAAACCATCAATGACCAACAAGAAGCCTGTCTAGATAATTAATTTAGGAGTGACTCATGCCCGCAAGGACATTTTACCAGCAAGTTACTTTTTTGATTTTTGATCAGAAGCCAATAAAACAAGATTTAAAATTGAAGGCATAGGTGAGGCCATGAATTCGGTAAAAGATATAGAGCTTTTTAAAATCGATGAATTTGCAAATCGTCTTCTTATTAGCCGATCAACGGTTTTTCAATGGATAAAGAGTGGTAAACTTAAGGCAGGATGCCATTTTATAAAGATTGGGCGGTGTCTAAGATTCTTCTGGGAACCCGATGTGGTTAGAAGTCTTCATGAAAATAGAACGACAGAACCAGAGATAGTTCCTCAACGAATTACAAAATGCACACTGGTTACAAAATCAAAAAAAAAGACGATCATTAATATGAATTATTGAAATTGGCAGCATTTTCAGTTAGTCTCGCTGTACGGACGACCAGATAGAAGGGAGGGATACTGAAAAGGAGAAACACATGGTAACAGTTTTAAATTTCAAGAGTTTTACAAATGGGACGGAAAGCCGGAGAGGAAATGTAACAAAAAAACGTGGTTCAAATAAGCTGTACGTAGACTTTTATTACCGCGGCCACCGGATCGTCAAGTCAACTGGAATGGACGATACTCCCGCAAACGAAAAGAGCGCCGAACAATGGCTTGATAAAGCGATGGCAAAGATTGACGAGGGAAAGTTTGTATTTGCAGAGGCGTTTCCTGGGGCAACTCCAGAAGAAAAATCTTTGTTTTCCAGGTTTGAGGGATGGGAATATAAATCTAGTCCAGAGGATCTGTTGTTCGGCGACTACGCTGTCGGATGGAAAAAGAGATTTTTAGACGATTGCCCGTCTCAAAGCAAGAAACGAGATCAAGACCAAATTATTGATTATTGGTTGATGCCTCGCTTCGGGAGCAAGACATTTATGCAAATAACGGGTGTTGCCTTGAAAGAGTTTATAGGAACTCTAACCAGAAAGAAGGGAAGTAGGGAAGGAGAACGTCTATCGGCATCGAGAATCAGAAACATTTTGATTCCACTCCGAACGATCTGGTTTGATGCGGTCGAAGAAAACAGATGGGATCTGCCTGATCCATTCACTTACCTAAAAAGACATAAGGTAATGCCTACCCGAAAGAAACGTACCAAGCAAAGATATGATGTTTTCCGTTTTCATGACTGGATGGCAATAATGGATAACCTTTATCCCTATTACCGCCCGGTTGCAGAGGTGATGATCATGACGGGAATGATAGGTTCAGAAATAGCGGGTCTGAGAAAAATGGATATAATGGAAGACAAAATCTGGATTCGAAATTCCATCGTCCGTAATCATGAAAAACAAGAGTTGAAGACGGACTATCGGGAAAGAGAGCTGCCAATCTCAACAGCTCTTCGTGAAAGGCTCGACATGGCCATCTCGCAAGCGAAAGGTGAATATGTTTTCACGATGAAAAACGGTCGTATCTTTGATGTCGATTCGTTTCGCAAGAACCCGTGGACAACAGCCTTCCATAAGGCTGCTATCCCTTACCGAGTACCATATACGACACGACATTCTTTTGCTGCCTGGGCACTACTTGCAGGTATGGACCAAAATAGATTGGTTAGCCTGATGGGACACGGTTCAAAAGAGATGATTTATGAGGTGTACGGGAAGTATGTGGAAGGTCTTGAAAAGGACGCGGGTAAGATTAAAGAATACTTTGGTAAAGATTTCATGGGGATAATGTAAAACGCCCCTCCAACTTTCGCTGTTCCTCTTGGTGAAAGTTATAGTGAAAGTCGTGGGTCATGTTATGTAACTAACTGACATAATTGGTGTTTTATGGTGGAGGCGGCGGGAGTTGAACCCGCGTCCGAAAATATTCCACTGCAGTTTCTACGTACATATCCTTTGATTTGAATTCGCCTCCCAAATCCCCCAAAGGCAGGGTAAATGGTCGGCTAGCCCAGTGAGTTTTCGCATCATCTCCCCTGGGCGAGGAAAATCAGCTATCCTGTCTAAATGACGCCCTGATCTGGCCAGGCAGGCAAGGCCAGTAGGACGTTAGCCGTCGCTATGCGGCTAAAGCGTAATCGTAGTTGTTTGCGATTATATGTTTCCTACCTGTTTAACGAGGCCTGTAGGAACCTCGGTACGCTGCTACAGCTTCAACTATCCCCGTCGAAACCGTGACGCCCCCATATTCTGATTTGAAAGAACATTTTACCTTTCTTAATATAGCTCCGATAACGGGAAAAGTCAATCACAACGGGGGATCTTTTCCCCCTTATCCCGACAGTCTGCCTCAAACTATCCTTTAGATCAACACAAAAGCTGGATTCCCGGTTGCGCGGACATGACTTCTTAGACGGTTAGTCGCGGTTCCTCTCCCGCAACGCTCTTTGCATATCTCGTTTATCGTCCTTGAGCTTCATATCTTCCCGCTTGTCGTATAGTTTCTTCCCATGGCCCACACCGATTTCCACCTTCACCTTCCCATTTTTAAAATAAATTTTCAAAGGGATTAGCGTGAGACCCTTTTCTCTTGATTTTCCATAAAGTTTGTTGATCTCCCGGTTATGAAGCAGCAGCTTTCTGGTCCGCAGGGGCTCATGGTTGTAACGATTCCCGTGGCTGTAAGGACTGACATGCATCTCATGGATCCAAACCTCCCCTTCTTTCACAACGGCATAACTGTCTTTCAGGTTGACCCGACCCTCGCGGATCGACTTGACCTCCGTACCGACAAGGACAATTCCCGCCTCGTAAGTGTCGCCAATAAAGTAATTGAGACGGGCCGTCTTGTTCTGAGCAATGATCTTCTGAGCAGAATCTTTCTTTACCACAGGTCACGATCCTTTCATCAGCAGGTAGTCGGGCTTCACATGGCTCATGGCAGTCCAGAGGTTATGCCGTATGTCCCGGTTCTCCTGCTCCAACGTGTTGAGAAGCCGCTTGATGTAATGGCGGCGGGAATTTTTGCTAGTGGGACACCTGTTTTCCACAACGGGAAACCGGCACTCCAGGGCGTATTTCTTGATCGGCCCTTCGGGAAGATAAGACAGGGGACGAATGATGTGGAGCTTGCCGCCAAAGATGGATTGATTAGGCATCATGGTGCTGATCTCGCGGCCATAAAACATATTGATGAGCAAGGTTTCGATAATATCATCTTTATGGTGGGCCAAGGCGATCCTATTGAAACCCTTTTCGGCGGCAATCTCGAATATCCGCTTGCGCCGCAGACGGGAGCAGAGAAAACAGGGGTTTTTCCTGTTGAAATCGCTATGGGACAGGGGTCCATAGTCGGTCCGTTCAATAATGAAATGATACCCCTGATCTTCTAGATAAGTCTTCAGGATATCACGATCACCTTCACTCCCGGGAAATCCCAGATCAATATGAACCGCCAGCAGGTCAAAAGACGGCGTGAAAATCATGGGACTCGCCAGCAGATCGAGGAGCGCCATGCTGTCTGCGCCGCCGGACACGCCAACGAGAACCCGATCACCTTCACGGATCATACCGTAATCCATAACCGCCTTTTCCAGCCATTTCTTCAGGTGATGATAAAGTTTTGTCCGTTTTACCGTCAATGTCGCTACCCCATGAATTGTCGAATTGATCATCGATTTACAAAGACATATTAAGAGCTTTTCTACCTGAGTTTAACTGTCTTATCAAGAGCGTTTTCCTTGATTCCTCATCAATTATTCTGTAAGAAGATTTGTTATCCAAAACCGGACGTAACAATAAGGCAATCTTTAAGGAGGATATATGACCGAAATCATCAATGTTTATGCTCGTGAGATCCTTGATTCCAGGGGAAATCCCACCGTGGAGGCTGAAGTGACCCTGTTTTCGGGTATTGTTGGTAGGGCAGCCGTTCCATCGGGAGCCTCGACAGGCGAACATGAAATGTTGGAACTGCGGGACGGCAATAAAAAGCGTTATCAGGGTAAGGGCGTCGGCAAAGCGATTCAAAACGTGGTTGAAAAAATCGCGCCGGAAATTATGGGCATGGACGTTCTCTGCCAGCGGGACATCGACTACACCATGATTGCCCTGGATGGCACGGCAAATAAAGGCAACCTTGGGGCCAATGCCATTTTAAGCGTTTCGCTGGCCTGCGTCCGCGCGGCGGCCGACGCGGTTGAGCTGCCTCTTTACCGCTACATCGGCGGGGTCATGGCCAAGGACATCCCCGTACCCATGATGAATATCCTCAATGGCGGCCAGCACGCCGACAACAACGTGGATATCCAGGAATTCATGATCATGCCTGTCGGTGCCCCAAATTTCCGGGAAGGCCTGCGCATGAGCGCTGAAGTATTCCATACCCTGAAGTCCGTCCTGAAAGACAAGGGATATAATACGGCCGTCGGCGACGAAGGAGGATTTGCACCTAACCTGAAATCCAACGAAGAGGCCCTGACCCTGATCATGGAAGCCATTCAGAAGGCAAAATACAAGGCAGGCAAAGACATCTTCATCGCCCTTGATGCCGCTGCCAGTTCCTTTTACAAAAACGGAAAATATGTTCTGGCGGCGGAAAAGAAGCCCATCAAAACGGCGGAGGACATGGTCCGCTTCTACGAAGATCTCGTCAAGAAATACCCCATCATTTCCATTGAGGACGGCCTGGCCGAGGACGACTGGACCGGATGGAAGATGTTGACGGATGCTTTGGGCGCCAAAGTGCAGATCGTGGGTGACGATCTCTTCGTAACCAACAAAAAACGCCTGGAAATGGGCATTTCCAAGGGCATCGCCAACTCCATCCTGATCAAGCTCAATCAGATCGGAACTCTCACGGAGACGCTGGAAACCATCCAGACAGCCAAGGAAGCCGGATATACTACCATCGTTTCCCACCGGTCGGGCGAAACGGAGGATGCCACCATGGCCGATGTGGCCGTGGCCGCCAATTGCGGACAGATCAAAAGCGGTTCCCTTTCCCGGAGCGAAAGACTGGCAAAATACAATCAGTTATTACGTATCGAAGAAGAACTGGGGGATGCTGCTGTTTACAGAGGCATGGGGGCTTTTTACAGCATCAAAAAATAAGTGTAGGGGCGGGTTTCAAACCCGCCCCATTTCAGACCTGCCCCTATCTTATCGCATATATTTGAACAAACGCCGTCGCAGGTTGTCAATAGCCTTCCGATCGTCCTTCCCGGAATAAAGCTTCGCATCTTTGCGGTCTTTCTTATCAGGCGCCTCGGTAACAGAAACGATGTCCTGTTCCACAAGGAAAGCCATGGCATTTTGATAGTTGCCCTGCGAGAGGGCTTCCGATCGCCGGATTTCCCCCTTGCGATACATTCGGGTTCCCAACTTCATAATATTTTTCGTCCATTCCCGCTCGGAACGGGGGCCTTTCCGCAAATACGCACACCCTCGGATCACGACCCAATAGGACTCCAGATAATTTTCAATGAGGCCGGCAAAGTGCTGCAGCTGGGTCCGACCTCGTCCCTTGATCTCCAGCCAAGCCCCCTCTGTTACGGATTGGAGGGTAACCATTCCCCGGTCATGGAGATAGGAAAGGGCCTCATTGACCTCCCGGCTGTCGTCCTGACGATCGTCAAAGATGAATTCATGCCAGAACAGGCGCTTCAGGAATTGATAATCCTCCATGATTTGATTCAAGGATATGACATCCGAAGGATAGGACAACATGGACGTAGCCACAAAACTCAAGGGTAAAAAATAATGCAGAATATTGTTCTTATAGTATTCCAGGTTCAGGCGCTTGTTGTCCTCAAGGGAATAAACCGTTTCATCAACATCAGCATCCTCATCTTCTTCAACCCCCATACGGGATATCAGTCCGGCATCGACGAACAGACCCAGGGCATCATTAATCGCCTTCTCCCTGTTGGCGAACGTGGCGGCGAGGCCGACCTTGCGATAAACCAGGTACTCGTAGAACTCATAGAGTATCTCCCTCAGCTCATCGTGGCTGATACCGCGACGATCATGACTGAGCAGACCTGCCGACGTAAGGGCGAAAGGAGTGACCACAGAAACCCGGTTAATGGACATGACGACCTCATAACCAATCTTGCGGTAAAGGCTTTGCCTTTCCTCCGTCGTAATGTCCTCCACTGATTTTTCCTGAGCCGCCAGGTAGGCTTTGAGAAATATGGGCTCACCAATATTCACATAGACCCTTCCATACCGCCGCCTCAGTATCCTTGAGCTTTTAATGATATCGGTTGTCTTTTCCTGCGTCTTCGCCTTTCCTCCCAACTCCTGCAGATAAGATTTCTCCTCAATGACACGGTCATAGCCGATATAGACAGGAATAATGGCCAAATCGTCCATAATGTGTTCCTGATAGGCCTGCATGACCATGGACAATAAGCCGTATTTCGGCATCACCATCTTGCCGGTGCGGCTTCTACCCCCTTCAATAAAGAATTCCAGAGGCAATCCTTCCTTCATCAGTCTTTTCAGATATTGGGCAAAGACCTCTCCATAGACGGCATTTCCCCTGAAACTCCGACGAATGAAAAAAGCACCGCAATTGCGAAAGATATAGCCGAATGGGCCGAAGGCCATATTGGTTCCGGCTGCAATGAAAGGCAGTTGAATATGATGCTCGTAAAACAGATAATGAATGAGGAGATAATCGATGTGGCTTCTATGGCAAGGGATAATGACAAAAGGCATCTTCTTGGAGATGTTGCGAATACGAACCATCCCCTCGCGGTCGACCACAACGCCGTCATAGATGTTATTCCATAACCAGTTCAAAATCCTGTAAAGAAATGAAATGACCGACTCCTCATAATCGGCGGTGATCTCATTCAGGTATTTCCGGGCCTCCTTCATCAGGCTTTCATAATCCTTTTTCCCCGCTGCGGCCATTTCCTCCATAAAGAGCATCAGCTTCGGGTCCTTGAGCACCATGCTGATAATTTCCTGGCGAGATTTAAGCACTGGCCCCAGCATGGTCGTCCGTTCCTCATCGATCTTTTCTATCAGCTCGGAACGCAGTTGTTTGACCAGCTCGCCTCGTGCCATCGTCCCGTATTGTTTATCATAATCGGCAATATTAACGGGTTCCGTGGGAATGGCAATGATCTTGTTGGCATATCTAATGAAGGTAACAATACGGCGGAAAGGATCGGTGTTCTCCGCCTGTCCGAAGAGGATGTTGATGAAACTCTCGTCTTCCTTCTCCCGCCTTCGGCCATAAGCTATAAGAACAGGAACGATATAAATGGGTCTATCCACAGCCACACCGGCATCTATAAGTCTCGACAGGGCCTCTTCTACGCCTTCGTTTTCGAAGAATTCTGATCCTCCAAGATGAATGACCGTATGCTGGCCGCTCTCGACCTTCTCCATCAGGCCCTGGATGCTTTCCATTTCTGCTCGAAAACGATGGGACAGCAAGCGTCGGACGCAGGAAAAAAAGGCGCCCGCTGCCTTTGAAATGGGTTGCCAGAGAACCATATTGACATCGAAAGCGAAGGTGGGACGGGGAATGCCCTGACGCAGGGCGAGATCATAAAGGATGAGGGTGTTCAGGTGGCTTCGGTCCTTGAGGGCATAGACGACGGTTCCCTTTTCGGCCAGTTTCTTCAGAGAGGTGGTGTAATCATCATTGAAGGAAATGTTGGACAGGATATCCCGCATTAGTCCGTACAAAGGGACATGACCAATGTAGAGGTTCTCGCAGAAGCAGCGCCTGCTCTCTTCAATCCAAGCTTTAATTTTAGCAATGGGCGACATGATAAGCCTTAAGAACGAACGTGCATTCCCACAAATCAGACGTTGTGATCGAATTCTTCGGGAAAACGCTTCGCCATGGTTTTTGTTACGTGGTTGCTGATCTCGGACACGGAAGACATCTTGATGACTTCTCTCAGGAGCTTTTTTGATTCCTTTAAAGTGGCCGCCTGGATGAACATTTTCATTTTGGGAATCGCCAGGGGGTTCATGCTTAATTCATCAAGTTCCAGCCCCAGCAGAATCATCGTATAAGCAGGATCCCCGGCCATCTCCCCGCACATGGCAACGTGGATGCCTGCCCGATGCCCGACATCAACGACATGCTTGATCATCCGGAGAACCGCGGGATGGAGGGGTTCGTAAAGATAGTTGACCCGTTCGTTGATCCGGTCGATGGCCAGCACATATTGAATCAGATCATTCGTGCCGATACTGAAAAAGTCAACCTCCTCGGCCAGGACTTCCGCCATCATGACCGCCGATGGGACTTCAATCATCACGCCGATTTCCACATCCTCGCCAATGGGTATGCCCTCACGAAGAAGATCATCGCGAACTTCATAAAAGATCCTTTTGGCATCCCGAATCTCCTCAATGCCTGAAATCATGGGAAACAGGATACGGGTTTTCCCGCAGGCGCTGGCCCGGAGGATGGCCCTGAGCTGAACCTTGAACAGATCTATTTCTTTCAAACAGAAACGGATGGCCCGTAAACCCATCTGGGGGTTCATTTCCTTGGCCAGCTTCGGGTCGGAAAAAAATTTGTCGCCACCCAGATCAAAGGTCCGTATCGTTGACCAGGCAAGACCTTCCACGCCGACAACCCGGCAATAATTGCTGAAATGGTCCTCTTCCGTCGGCAACTGCTCCCGGTTGATATAGAGGAACTCTGTCCGGTAAAGGCCTATACCTTCCGCTCCATAGGTAATCGCGGTGGGGATCTCTTCTATGAATTCAATATTCCCACCTATGGCCGTCCTGAATCCATCTTTCGTGACAGCAGGCATCGGAGCAAATTTCATGCACTCCGCTCGTGCATCCTGATAAAGGCGCTTTTTTTCTTCGTAACGATGCAACACTTCAGGGTCCGGGTTTACAATGACCAGGCCCGACGTCCCGTCGATGATGATATCGTTGTTCGTTCGCACCACGCGGGTTATGTTTTCCAGGCCGACCACCGCCGGGATTTCAATGGAGCGAGCTACAATCGCTGTATGGGACGTCCGGCTGCCGATATCCGTCGCGAAACCCAGGACCTTGTCAATCATCATTTGCGCCGTATCCGCAGGAGAAAGATCCGTAGCAATGACAATCACTTTTTCTGCGGGATGGAATATGGTTTCCTGCTTCTTGCCCGCCAGGTTCCGCAAGATCATGTGCCCCACATAGCGTACATCGCTGAATCGTTCCCGCAGGTACTCATCTTCCATTTTATCAAATATTTCTCTATATTTATCGATCGTCACCCGAACAGCCCATTCGGCATTAACCGACATCTCCCGGATCTGCTGGACGATATGGTTGATGAAAGACCGATCCCTGAGGATCATCAGATGGACGTCAATGATATAGAGGTGTTTCACCTCTTCCATTTCTCCCAAACGGCGCTTCAGAACACGTAGTTCTTCTTCCGAGGCTTTGACGGCCAACCGAAGGCGTTTCACCTCTTTGGTCACCATGCTGCCCTTTTTTAGTTTATAGAAGGAAACTTGGGCATCCAGACGATCGAATAGATAGGCCTTACCGGTCACAACCCCCGGCGAAACACCAATACCCTTCAGGACAACATTAATTTTTTCTGCGTCTGCCAAAATGATCCGCCTTATGCAGGTAACCAGCGCGAATAAACAGTGAGCAATACGTTTATACCCAGCTATTTACCGTTCATTATTGTAATCTCTTCAATCCTCGCCAAATTTATCCGCAAACAACTTCTCGAAAGCGATGATCGCTTCCTCGGCATCCGGACCATCGGCCTGAACACTGATATGGCTGCCGATGGGACAAGCCATGGTTAAAATGCCAAGAATGCTCTTCGCATTGACCTCTTGCCCATTATGTTCCAGGACGATCTTCGATTTAAAATTACTCGCCGTATGGACCAATTTTGCCGCCACTCGCGCATGAATACCTAACCGGTTTATCACTTTAAAAGATTTTGTTTTTAACATATCATATCGAAATGAGAAATAAAACAATTGACAACACGTAAAGTAGAAACAACGGAGAGATACTTTTTCTGATCGCCCAGTTGCACAGGAGAACCAACAACAGCATCGCCAGACAGATAATAATATCTTGATACCCGCTCAGTGCCACCGGTTTTGCCGATCGAAACCAAGTGACAGAAAACAGAGACAGAGCGGCGACAGAAAGCCAACGGATCTTCGGATTTAAAGCCGGCAGATTCAATGCTTGCACATACTTGAACCCCTGATTGCCCAGACGGTAACCTTCAGAAAATCCATTCCAGCGCACCCAAAGGTGAACAGGATCGTAAATGACGATAAAGACCACCGGCGCCCAAAGAAAACCCAACAATGCCGCAGCTACGGCTACAATAGCCGCAAAGGGCCGCAGAGTCCCCCAAAAAAAGGTGTCACCAATAGCAGCATAGGGGCCCATTAGCGTTTTCTTTAGTTGTACGATGGAAGCAGCATCCTGGTTCGATGCAAGATCCTCCTCGGCCTTCGCAACGGAGCCCAGAATGGGCGCTGACAAATAGGGATGGGTATTGAACATCTGCACATGACGCTGCAGGAAATCAGAAATCTCCCCGGTTGTCTTATCACGCTTTTTTATCAGGGGCATGACAGCGAAGACAAAACCTAAATTCTGCATTCTCCGAAAATTCAATGACGATTGAATCAGGAGGGAACGAAGGAATACTTTTGTCAAATCCAACCTTACCATCATTGATCGCTTTATTCTGCCGGAATAATATGAATTGATAACGGGATTTGCCTAACATGAATGCCTCGCGAAGTCAAAGCATTAAACTAACCGTACCCGATTTCCCCTTGACACAATGTGTAATTTTTGTTAGTCAAATCGACTTTTCAGAGAGAATATTTTAATCGAGGTGAGTACGATGATTTGCCAAACCGTAAAGACAGGGGCGGAATGCACCTTTATGACCAAGAAGGGTTGTGGATTCATTGGCGGCCAATGCAAAGCCATCATTGACAAATGCGAAGGCTGCAGCCGCATTATCGAATGGGAAAACGGTAAATATTGTAAAGTATATGCCGATCCCGCAGGCAGGTGGGTTCTGGGCAATTGTCCATCGGCAACCCATGCGAAAATTGAACTCAAGGAATCAACCCAGAAGATCAACCCACTAAAGGCATCGAAACGCGCCAGTCGCGCCAAGAAGAAATAATCGAAAGTAGGTTCTCCTTGGGTGGGCTTATCACCCGAGTATTCACACCTATGGGTCCCCACAACCCTTCTGAAGGCCGAAGGCTTATTGAAGGTGCGGTCAATAGAATAAAGCAAGAAGGCCGGTTATGCGTAAATAGCATAACCGGCCTTCTTAATCATTCGGTTGAAGTAATCGTCTTGGAAATTTCTAAATCAAAGCGTTATCTTCGCTGGCATCGTCATCGGCTCATCGACGCATGTAGTAAAATACGCCTGAGCCGTCTTCCCCTTGCCGCCCTGATATCACCTTTGATTTAAAATTGGAATAAGCTGACATCCCCTGGCTGTTTTCAGGATAGTTTTTCCCGGAGTTGCAATAATACCGTTTTTATCTTGACAAGACGCTCACGCTCTTTATGTTCCGATCGTCTCTTGGCGAGTTCCTGCTTGGCGCCCCGTATCGTAAAATGATCGGCATATAAAAGCTCTTTGATGGCCAGGAGTTCTTCTAGATCTTCCCGTCGGTATAATCGGTGGTCAGCCGTCGTACGCCTGGGCTTGACGGTATTGAACTCCGATTCCCAGTAACGAACCACATAAGGTTCAACTGCCAGGATACGGCTGACCTCGCCTATGCGGAAATAGGGCTTATCGGGAATCGAGACGTCCATGGGTAGTGCCTCCCAATTGCCCGGCAACGTTAATGGCTTAGCTGTTCAGGGCCTTGCGAAGTACCTGACTGGACTTGAAGGTCAGCACTCGTCTTGCCGATATTCTAATCTCGTCTCCTGTCTGCGGGTTTCTTCCCCGACGTGATTTCTTTTCCTTGACGATGAAGTTGCCGAAACCGGAAATTTTTATCTTTTCTCCATTTGCCAGGCAATCCTTCATGATCTCGAAAACGGACTCGACAATGCGTGCTGAATCCTTTTTTGAAAAGCTCAGCTTTTCATAGACATCCTGAATAATATCAATCTTCGTCATAACACCCCTCCTGCAAATAATTGCTTCCTAGATTTTTTGATTATTCTCGTATTTTTGCCTGTGTTTCCTTAATCACGTCTTTGACGATACGTCCATGAGAATTGTTGACATCCTCATCCGTCAGCGTACGGTCCCAAGACCGGTAGGAAAACCTTAATCCGAGGCTTTTCGTACCCTCAGGTATATTTTCGCCTGTGTATACATCAAATATATAAACTTTTTCAAGTAATTCTTCACCTTGGCGGAAAGCCGCATCTAAAAGACGCTGCGCATCCACCTCCTGGGAGACAACAAAGGCAACATCCCTGGAGCTTGCCGGAAATTTTGACACTTCCTTGAAACCGGTGCTGCTATCATTACAGTGCTTCATGATCAGGTCCATATCTAACTCAAAGACCACAGCACGGTTTCGCAGGGCCATAGCCTCGAGAATGTGGGGATGAACCTCGCCCATGAATCCGATGGTGTCGTCTCCTATATGAATTCTGCAGGACCGCCCAGGGTGAAGAAACGGCCATGGCGCATCAGGTGAAAATCGGAGGCCTGCAAGTTTCAGATCCGCCATCACATGCTCTACCACACCCTTTAAATCATAATAATCCGCCTGGAGTCCCGGCATATGCCAGGAGTCATTGTATCGTAACCCCTTCAGCAGGCACCCGATATGGTTTTTTTCAACGGGCAGTTGTCCTTCTTTTCCAGCAAAATAGACCCGGCCGATTTCAAATATTTTCAGGTCATAAACACCGGAGCGCCCATTTTTAACCATCGTATCCAAAAGATTGTAGAGCAATGTCGTCCGCATGACAGCCTGATCCTCTGTGAGGGGATTGCGGATTCTGATCAGATGGCTGGCCTCTGCTTCATGCGTCAAGCCCAAGACGGCCGGAAAGCTGGACGGAACAAAGCTATACGTGATGACCTCGGAAAATCCAAACCCCGTCATTATGTCCCGCAGCTTCTTTTCAATGATCTGCTTCTTCGGTGGCCTCTGCGGCATCCCCGAGGACGCAGGCATGGTTACCGGGACACGGTCATAGCCGTATAGGCGCGCGATTTCTTCAACCAGATCAATCTCCCGGTTAATATCTACACGGAACGTGGGCGGAGTGACCAGATAAGCGCCCTCTTGAACCGGCTGCATGATCATTTCAAGTTTTTCCAGGATGCCCTGAATCTCCCCTGGGGTAATGCGGGTTCCCAGAATGTCATTAACCCTTTGAACCCTCAGCGGGATATCCTTTACAGCCTCAATGTTTCTCGGATATTGGTCGATATAATTCTTGCAGACAACACCATCCCCCAGCTCCGCCATCAATTGGGCCGCGCGATTCAGCGCCCGGATAACCCCTTCGGGATCAACGCCGCGTTCAAAGCGGTAAGCTGCATCTGTTCCCATGCCCAGCCAACGGGCGGAACGACGGATGGACGGGGGATGAAAATAGGCGCTTTCCAGCAATATCGTGTCCGTATCATCCTTGACCTCTGAATTAAGGCCCCCCATAATCCCCGCAATGGCAACCGGTTTGACACCATCGCAGATCATCAGCGTATCGGCTTTCAGAAGGCGATCCTTTTCATCCAGAGAGACAAAATGCTCTCCTTCAAGGGAACGCCGGACCACGATCCGCCCTTCCTCCAGAAATCGGAAATCAAAGGCATGGAGAGGCTGGCCCATTTCCAGCATCACGAAATTGGTGATATCCACTATATTATTGATGGCCCTCATCCCCACGGCTTCCAGGCGTTCCCGCATCCAGGCGGGAGATGGTTTGATGCTGATATTTTTGATCATCCGGGCCGAATAGCGGGGGCAAAGATCAGCATCATTAATGGTAACAGACGTCTTGTCCTTGATATCTTCGTCATTCTCAACGATCTCGATTTTCGGATGCCGCAGTGTCTTACCGGTAAGGGCTGCAATCTCACGGGCGATGCCTATCACGGACAAACAATCAGCACGATTCGGCGTTATGCTGACATCCAAGACATAATCGTTTAAATGGAGGGCCTCTTTCAGATCAATTCCCAGAGGCAGATCGGGGGGCAAAATCATAATTCCCTGGTTATCATCGCCAATACCAAGTTCTTCCTCGGAACAGAGCATCCCCTCGGACAGCTCTCCCCGAAGCCGGGAAGCCTTGATGACGTAGCCGCCGGGAATTGTTGCACCAACCTTGGCCAAAGCGACATTATCGCCGGCCCGGGTATTCGGGGCTCCACAAACAACAGGCAACACCTGGTCACCAATACTGACGTCACACAGGTGTAATTTATCTGCCGCAGGATGGGATTTGACAGAGAGGATTCTGGCCACGACAACGCCTTCAAACGCCGGACCGGCATCCTCAATGGCATCCACCTCCAACCCGGCCATAGTCAAATAATCCGCCACAGCCTTGGCATCCTGGTCGATGTCCACATAATCTCTAAGCCACTTCAGACTAACTTTCATGCCCTAAACCTAACGAGAGAAAGGTAAAAAATTTATAATTATAATCTTTTCTCTTAACTGTTTACTCACTGTTATTCTTAAAATTGTTCCAGAAACCGCGCGTCATTCTCAAAGAATTGCCGAATATCGTTGATTCCGTATTTGAGCATGGCAATCCGTTCAATGCCCAATCCGAAAGCAAAGCCCGTGACTTCCCCGGGGTTGTACCCCACATTAAGGAAGACGGCAGGATCGACCATCCCGGACCCCAAAATCTCAAGCCAGCCACTCTGACCACAAACCCGACAACCTTTGCCGCGGCATATGACGCATTGGATATCAACTTCCGCACTCGGCTCGGTAAAAGGGAAAAAGCTGGGTCGGAATTTCAGGGCAATGGATTCGCCAAATATCTGATGAACAAAGTAGGTGAGGACACCTTTCAGATCCCCGAAGGTTATCCCTTTATCGACCATAAGCCCCTCAACCTGATGGAACATGGGCGTATGTGAAACGTCCGAATCAGGCCGATAGACGCGACCGGGTGATAGTATCCTGACGGGGGGGGGCATGCGCTCCATCGTACGGATCTGCACGGGAGACGTATGCGTGCGCAGGACAATATTGTCCTCGACGTAGAAGGTGTCCTGCATATCCCTGGCGGGATGGTCCTTGGGGATATTCAGGGCTTCAAAGTTGTAATAATCCGTCTCAACTTCCGGCCCTTCCACAACGGAAAAACCCAGCCGGGCAAAAATATCGCATATCTCCTGACAAACCTGGGTTACGGGGTGCAGACGTCCATACCTGAAGCCTCGCCCAGGCAGGGTGATATCAATCCGTTCCTTTCGCAGTTTATCATCTTTCCCGATGGCTGACACGGCCTGCATGGCATCGTCAATCTTCCGGGAAAGAATATCCTTGATCTCGTTGCTGCGTTTTCCTAAGGCCTGACGCTCTTCGGGGGCAACGCCGCCGATATTGCGAAGGATAGAGGTGAGAAGGCCCTTTCTGCCCAGATATTTTGTCCGAACGGCAAGGAGTGATTCCTCAGATATGGCTGCACGGAGTTCCGTTTCCGCCTTTCCGAGAAGCTCCTCAAGGGCCTCCATCATGACGCTGTGTCACCTTTAGCCAGAGATACGATCTGAGAAAACCCACGGGGATCATGAACGGCCAGATCGGCAAGCATTTTTCTATCAATAGTTACATGGGCTTTTTTGATACCATCAATCAAACGACTGTATGAAATGCCATTCAGACGGGCAGCAGCGTTGATGCGGGCAATCCATAGCTTTCGAAAATCGCGCTTCCGGACGCGTCGATCCCGGTACGCATACTTCATGGCCCGATCCACAGCTTCTGTGGCCGTCCTGAGCAGACGACTCCGGGCGCCAAAGAAACCTTTGGCCATTTTCAGAATTTTCCTGCGTTTCTTCTTTGCCGTAATGGCTCTTTTTACACGTGGCATTTTAGTTCTCCATTCTTGCTTCTTTATTACAGGTAGGGGATTAATCTCTTGATTGCCGGTTCATTTGTCTCATGTACCAGCGCTGACCTGCGCAGATTGCGCTTCCGTTTGCGCGTCTTGGTCGAAAGAATATGGCTGGCAAAGGCTTTACTACGCTTTACCCTTCCTGTTCCTGTGACGGAAAAGCGTTTGGCAGCCCCTCTGTGTGTCTTCAGTTTTGGCATTTTTTCTCTCCTGTGATCTAGTCTTATTAACCTTTTTTCGGCGCAATCACCAT
Organism: uncultured Syntrophaceae bacterium; assembly: GCA_964492965.1. Lineage (GTDB taxonomy): Bacteria > Desulfobacterota > Syntrophia > Syntrophales > UBA8958 > CAZBME01. Next base: position 18,979 of record CAZBME010000041.1, read on the forward strand.
AATCATATTCCGCCCTTCAAGCTTCGGATGCTGATCTATAACGCCGACTTCAGACAAGGCCTCTTTGATTTCTTCCATGATTTTGCGGCCGATCTCCGTATAAGCGATCTCCCGTCCGCGAAACATCATGCTTACCTTGACCTTGTCCTGTTGTTCAAGGAATTTCTTAATATGCCGGATTTTCACCTGCAGGTCATGTTCTTCCGTCTTGGGACGCAGGCGTATTTCCTTCACCTGTATGACCGTCTGGGTTTTTTTCGCATCCTGGAGTTTTTTGTTCTGCTGGTAGCGAAACTTTCCATAATCCATGATCCGGCAGACCGACGGATCAGCGCCTGGCGCTACTTCCACAAGATCCAAGCCCGCCTTGGCGGCTCTGGACAAGGCCTCACTCAAGGGCATTATACCTAGCTGGTTACCCTCTTCAATGACTCGGACCGTGGCTCCCGTGATCTCATTATTTATCCTTAACTCCTTTTGTATACGGCACCTCCTGAAAAAAATAGTGATCGGTAAGCATTGGGCAGTATGTTTTGTTGCCGTCTACTGTTCACTGCTTACGCGTTACTTGTATTCTTTACACTCTTGCTGTACGAGAGCCACAAAGGCTTCGACATCCATTGCCCCCAGATTGCTTCCGTCCCGACGGCGAGGGGACACCTTGCCTTCCTCCACTTCACGATCGCCGATGACCAGCATGTAGGGTGTTTTCTGCATCTGGGATTCCCGGATCTTGTAGCCCAACTTCTCGTTGGAAAAACAACGCTCTGCACGAATGCCGGCATCAATAAGCCGGCTGTAAACGCCTTCGCCATAGGGAATCTGTTTCTCCGTCACGGTCAAGAGGGCCGCCTGAACCGGAGACAGCCATAACGGAAAAGCCCCGGCATGATGCTCGATCAATACGCCCATAAAGCGTTCGACGGCGCCCAGGATCACCCGGTGGAGCATAACCGGACGATGCCGCTCGCCGTCAGCGCCTATATAGGACAGTTCGAAACGCTCCGGTAGAGTAAAATCGCACTGGATGGTTGCGCATTGCCATTTTCGCTTCAGGGCATCCTTTATTTTGAAGTCGATCTTCGGGCCGTAGAAAGCGCCGTCACCCTCATTGATATCATAGGTGATCCTATTGTCCTTCAGGGCATTTTCCAGAGCCGAGGTTGCCAATTCCCAATCTTCATCGGAACCAATGGAATTGGCCGGCCTGGTGCTGAGCTCCACTTCATACTCAAACCCAAATATTTTCATAGCATACGCTACAAAATCGGCAATAGCTCTTATTTCGCCATTCAGCTGCTCGGGCATGCACAAAATGTGTGCATCATCCTGGGTAAACTGGCGAGCCCTCATCAAGCCGTGGAGCACACCCGTCTTTTCATGGCGATGGACAGTTCCCAGCTCAAAGTAGCGCAACGGCAGGTCACGGTAACTTCTTATCTTCGATTTATAAATGAGCATGTGGGACAGACAGTTCATGGGCTTGATCCCGTAACTCTGTTCGTCCACTTCTGTAAAATACATGTTCTCCCGGTAATGGTCATAATGGCCTGATCGCTTCCAGAGGTCTTCCTTGAGGATCTGTGGACCCATGACCATGTCATAACCCCGTTTCAGATGTTCCTTACGTTCCCATTCCTCAATGAGGTAGCGCAGCAACATTCCCTTGGGATGAAAGATAATCAGACCCGGCCCGGCTTCATCGTTGATCTGGAAGAGATCGAGTTCACGCCCCAACCGCCGGTGATCACGCCTTTTGGCTTCTTCCACGTTATGAATATATTCATCAAGAGCCTTTTGATCCGCAAACCCGGTCCCATATATTCGTTGCAGCATCTTATTGCGCTCATCGCCCCGCCAGTAGGCGCCGGCCACACTCAGAAGCTTGAAGGCTCTGATCATCCCCGTCGCTGGGAGATGAGGCCCCCGGCAGAGATCCGTGTAACCTTCCTGGGTGTATAGACTGACGCTCTTTACCTCTTCGGGCAGGTCCTCTATCAGTTCAACTTTGTAGGATTCACCTTTTTCCTTAAAAAGCGCAATCGCCTCGTCCCGGGAGAGTTCCTGGCGTACGAAAGGCGCATTGGCCTTGATGATCTCCTGCATTCGCTTCTCGATCGTGCTTAGATCCTCAGGCGAAAATGTGGTTTCATACTCAAAGTCATAATAGAAACCATCCTCTATGGACGGACCAATCGTGACCTTGGCGCCGGCGAAGGTATCCTGAACCGCCTGGGCCATAACATGGGAGGTGCTGTGTCTCAGAATGTCCAACCCCTCCCGTGAATGAACATCAATCGGCTCAACAGCGCTATCTTTCTCTAATGGGAACATGAGGTCAACAGGCAGATGATCCACTCTTGCGGCTACAGTGGAGGCCAGGATATCGGGCTTCCAGGCGGCAATGGCCTCCTTCACCGTCATGCCGGCCGGATATACCCCCTGCGACTGGTCTGGCCAGGAGATTCTCACATCCATCGTTATTTCCTCATTAAAGAAAGGGCATCACCATGAATTTCAGCTGATGCCCTTAAATAAAATGGTAGGCACGCAGGGATTTGAACCCTGGACATCCACCGCGTCAGGATGGCGCTCTCCCCCTGAGCTACGTGCCTGCATCTATCAGTATTATCGAAAATCGGAGGAACCATTTAGCAACAAAAACCTCTCATGTCAAGGCAAATATATCGTTTTTTATGTCGCTTGATTCATCAGGCGGATACCTCGGAGCAGATAATGCAATCCCGAAATGACCGTCAAAACGGCCGTGATCACAAAAAAGAGATATAACAACCATTCCTGGTCCGACGGGATGGAGACAGACTTGGCCAGGAGGACAAAAAATACCGTTAATATCTGCAATAAAGTAGTTATTTTACTTATAACCGAAGGTCGTATTTCATATTGAGCAGACATGAGCGCCAACACGGAAATACCAATAAGAATAATACAGTCCCGGCTGATGACAATAACAGTCAGCCAGCCGGGAATGGCATGCTTGATGGACAGGGTGATAAAACAGCTCATGAGCAGGGCTTTATCGGCAATAGGGTCCAGATACGCTCCCAGCGTTGTCTGCTGGTTGAGGAAGCGCGCCAGGAATCCATCCAGACCATCTGTAATCCCCGATAGGGTAAACAGGATCAAGGCCTTGAAGAACGATCCCTGAATCAGAAAAATAATAATCAACGGAACGAAGAGGATACGTAGAATCGTCAGGGCATTCGGAATATTCATTGGCAGATTCTTAACCTTAAACCTTGATCATTGTGAAGGAATTTACACACTATTTAACGTTTGCCGCATCTCTTCCTTTGTTCCAGTCCACCCAATCGTCACGGTCTTCCTGCTCCGTGAATTCACGAGGCTTATCAGCGGTTCCATCGGATCGGATGCTGATCTGTTGCATAGAGCGAAGCAAAACAGTCCACTCTTCCATCGTTATCTTGTGGGGTCCGGCAACCGGCTTGGGACCGGCGACTTTGGTCGGCTTTTGTCCAAAGGTCTGCTCTCCCTTATCCATTGGCGTCGTGGCGCCGGAAACAGCAACTTCACCGTCATAAACCCGGACGAGAGCTGATTTATCCTGGTTAACATTCATCCGGTAAACGGTCCCGCGCACTCCTGCTACGGCATTGTCACAACTGACCTCAAATTTGCGCTTGATGCCGATCGCCTTACTGACGTTCGCCCAAGTGCGCCCCACCGTCATGTGGACCTTGACGTCACTGGCTTCTACTTCAGAAACCTGGATGATCTTGAAGCGGGTTTCTTCTGAAAAACGGAGATTTGATCTATCCGGCATAATGAGTTCAAGGCGGGATTTTTTACCGACAGTGACCTCATCCCCCCCGCGCAAGCCATCATTTAATTTCAATGCCCGCCACAGTTTATCTCCTTTCGGCAAAACCTGCACAGCCCCTTCAACATAGCTAACCCGGGCGTCCCCTTTGCCAACCTTGACGGCCATGGGTTTCTTCTGCGCCATGACTGCGGACGGCAAGAGGAAGCAAAGACATATCATCAATATGAATGCTGTTTTTCTCATCCTCATCTCCTTATTTTTAAGAAGTTCTTCACGTGTCCGGCGCATCCGGCAGGGTCTCCGCCGCCTTATTGACAATTTGCTGCACCGCGGCTTCAAACACTTGGCAGGACTTCATTTTCAGGCGGTCCCGCGTGATGTCGAAACTTCGCTCCGCCTCTTTATGACCGGTGCTCCACAATAGCTCGCCAGTCCGGACATTGTACAGTTCAAAACTTACCGCTACGGATGTCGGGGCATAAAGGTACAGGAAGGACGTCCTGCAATCCATCAACGTACTGTACAGAACCGCATCAACCCCCAACAAACCACCCACATCGCGGGGAGGAAGTGCATCGCTCGAAGGCTCTTTCGCGTTTTTATAAAATGCGGCCAGCTTTTCGTCAATGGCCTTCGTCGGCACTTTTGCATAGCCCTTGAAATACAAGGCTTCAACAATGCGCTGACGGAGGAGGGCGCTGACTTCCGGATTACCTGCCTTGTCCAGAACGGGAAGAACGGCAACAAGCCTGATATTTCGCTTCTCGAATTCCGGAACCAGGGCATGGGGAATCTTCTTGGCACACCCCGATAGCGTTGCAACAAAGGCAAGGACAAGCATCAAGGTTATAAATTGGGGCCGCGGAAAAAGGGAACCCAAGTTTTTTTTCATCCGAACTCCCTTCATGATCGTTTGAGCTTCTCGATTTCTTCACGGATGATACGTTCGGCGATATCGGGGATAATCTCCCGGGCTACCCGCTCCGCCGTTTCCGTGACACGGTTGAGGATTTCATCCTGCATCCCCATATTAACAACGGCAACCTTCGTTTTTTTCTCTACTCCCGGACTGACATACCCCATATCCTCTTCAATCACATCCACCAGTTCAAAAATCTTTTCACCCGGCTTCATTAAGCGATCGACCATAGTACGATCTCCCTCCCCCTTAATTTCCCTTTAGAGTATTTTGTCACCATGAAGCGGAAATCAATATTTTAAAGGTTATCACACCTCTTTTGCCACTTCAAGGAAAATCCCTTTCCAAAGCAATCTGGTAGACCCTTCGCCGGGGAAGGCCCATTTCAAGGGCCACCTGATTGATCCGCCCCCGCGGGGAAAGGTCGGAGGATTGGGCCAACGCCATCAGTTGACGCCGGATGTCATCATCGGAATAAATCGGCAAAACCTTTTCCCCTCCGGCAACGACAAGGGTAATTTCTCCCTTTACAACGCGGTCCTGCATGGATTTTATGACCTCATCCACGTTGCCTCTTATCATCTCCTCATAGAACTTGGTCAGTTCCCGGGCCACAACAATGCGCCGATTGCCGAGAATCTCCCGAATATCCGCCAGGCAGGCCTGAAGTCGGTTGGGGGACTCATAAAAAATGAGGGTCCGGGTTTCCGATATCAGGGACTTCAGAACCTCCCGGCGCTGGGAGGCCTTTGCCGGGAGGAAGGCCTGAAACAAAAAAGCATGCATGGGCAATCCAGATGCACAAAGCGCTGTAATAACAGCGGATACGCCAGGAATAGGCACAACGGCAATGCCATGGTCAATCGCTTCATTGATGAGAATATATCCCGGATCGGAAATGCCCGGTGTTCCCGCATCGGAGACATAAGCCACGTCCATGCCGCACATTAACTTGGCAACCAGGGCTTCACTCTTTTTTGCTTCGATATGATCGTAAAGGCTCGTCAACGGGGTTGATATGTCATAGGCCTGAAGCAGCGTCCGCGTCCGGCGAGTGTCTTCTGCAGCAATCAGACCGACTGCTTTCAATATCTTTAGCGCCCGCAGAGTAATATCCTCCAGGTTGCCGATAGGCGTCGCTACAATATACAATTTACCCGGTGCCGTTTCCGGAATCTGTTCCGGCATCATGACCTCCCCGCACGAGTGACCTGTAAATAAAAAAGCACTCCGGGCAATTAGCCCAAATTTACCCGTTTCATGTTACCCGATGGATAGGTTTCTTACTTCAGTTCTCCGGAAATTACTACCCGTAATGTGCCGCGTCATTTTCCCTTGCACTCTCAGCCGTTTCATGGCATTTGTACCGCCGTATTTTCATGGTTTCCCGTCTTTCAAATAGCCGGGTTGTGCATCCCGGTCCTGATGCCGAAAGATCGGAGTTGTCTCGACGACGCTGCAACAATTAAAGAGGTAACCACATGACCAAACGCATCCTTATCACCGGCGGGGCGGGATTTCTGGGGTCGCATCTCTGTGATCGTCTGATCGCGACTAACCAAGAGGTCCTCTGTCTTGATAATCTTTTTACAGGCAGCAAGAACAATATTCGACACCTGATCGGGAACCCGCATTTCGAATTTATCCGCCACGACATTACCAACCCCATTTATCTGGAAGTTGATGAAATCTACAACCTGGCGTGCCCGGCATCACCCGTCCACTACCAGTTCAACCCCATCAAGACCATAAAGACGAATGTCATGGGGGCCATCAATACCCTCGGCCTGGCAAAACGTGTCCGGGCAAACATTCTTCAGGCTTCCACGTCAGAGGTATACGGCGATCCGGAAGTGCATCCCCAACGCGAAGACTACTGGGGCCGTGTCAATCCCATCGGCATCCGCAGTTGTTACGACGAAGGCAAGCGGGCCGCCGAATGCCTGATGATGGATTACCACCGCCAGAACGGCGTCAAGATTAAGATCATCCGCATTTTCAACACCTATGGACCGCGGCTGGCCGAGGGCGACGGGCGGGTGGTGAGCAACTTCATTATCCAGGCCTTGAAGGGGAATGACATCACTGTTTACGGCGACGGCTCCCAAACCCGTTCCTTCTGCTATGTGGACGACCTGATCGAAGGCATGATCCGCATGATGGCCACGCCTGCTGAGATCATCGGCCCGATCAACCTGGGTAATCCGGGAGAATTTACCATCCTTGAACTGGCGGAAGCCGTAATCCGGCTGACCAACGCCTCATCAAAGATTATTTTCAAACCCCTGCCCCAAGATGACCCGACACAGCGCCAGCCCGATATCACCCAGGCGAAAAAGATTCTTGACTGGCAACCCCGCGTCGCCCTCGAGGAAGGGTTATCCAAAACCATCTCTTACTTTAAGGCGTTATAATGCAGGATTCTTTTGACATCACCGTCATCGGGGCCGGCGTTGTCGGATTGGCCATTGCCGAAGCCCTGGCATCCCAAAACATCCAGACCGTCATTCTGGAGAAGAACAGTTCCTTCGGCCAGGAAACGAGTTCCCGCAACAGTGAGGTTATCCACGCAGGCATTTACTACCGCCAAGACTTTCTCAAGAGCCGCCTGTGTGTCAAAGGCAATAGAATGCTTTACAACTGGTGCGAGCAAAGAAATGTTCCCCACCGGCGGATCGGCAAGCTCATAGTAGCCACGAATGCAGAAGAATGTCATGATCTGGCGCGGATCAAGACCCTGGCTGAGGGAAACGGCGTGGAAGGCCTCACTCTTCTGGGGAAGACCCAGGTCAGAACCATGGAACCGGCCGTGGCTGCCGAGGCGGCACTCTTCTCGCCTTTCACGGGGATCATCGATACCCACAGCATGATGCGATCCCTCCTCGGAAGTGCCGAGGGAAAAGGGGCCTTGTTAGCCTGCCGGGCTGAGGTGACGGCCATTCATTTTGACGGCGCCGGCTATGAACTTACAATCAACAACGGCGAATACCGTATCCGGACGAAAACGCTCATCAACAGCGCCGGTCTTTACGCCGATCATATCGCCGCCATGACAGGCATTGATGTCGATGCCCAAGGGTACCGCCTCAAACCCTGCAAGGGCAATTACTTCACAGCTTCTCCGGCGCCGAAACTCCATCATCTCGTTTATCCCGTGCCTGTAAAGAACAACGTCGGCCTCGGCATACACGCCACCCTGGATTTATCAGGCCGCGTCCGCTTCGGACCCGACAGCCGGTATTTAGACAATGAAGACGGGAACCCGGGCTTCCTGAATCGCAGCTTTGACTTTACTGTCGACGAACAGCGGAGAGATGATTTCTACGAATCAATCCGCCAATATCTCCCCGGCATCGACCGGGACACCCTCCACCCGGACATGAGCGGCATTCGCCCCAAGATTCAAGGCCCCAACGATCCGCCCATGGATTTCATCATCCAGGAGGAGACCAACGCCGGTTTGCCCGGCCTCGTCAATCTGATCGGCATGGAATCGCCGGGCCTGACGTCGTGTTTAGCCATTGGGGATTATGTGAAAACGCTGTTGCAGCGATAAATAAAGCGCATCGGAACTTTTTACCGGCGCCCAGAACTTCTTTTGAAAAGGACCGTCTATGACCATCAATAAAAACATCCTCTGCATCGGAGCAGGCTATGTCGGCGGACCCACTATGGCCATGATCGCCGCGAAATGTCCCGAGTACCGCATTACCGTTGTTGATATCAATCCGGCAAGAATCGCTGCCTGGAATTCTGATGAATTGCCCATCTATGAGCCGGGACTGGACGATCTAGTCCGCCAAACCCGCGGCATAAATCTTTTTTTCAGTACCGACATTGAAGAGGGCATCCGGGCATGCGATATCATTTTCGTCAGTGTCAACACACCGACCAAAACCTTCGGCGCAGGTGCTGGCATGGCCGCCGACCTTCAGTACTGGGAAAAAACGGCCCGGCAGATCCTCGATCACGCCCAAACATCCAAGATTGTCATTGAAAAGAGTACCCTTCCTGTCCGAACGGCCCTGGCCATGGAGCGTATCCTGAGCAGCAGGGAAAACGGCATCCATTTTGACGTCCTGTCCAATCCCGAATTCCTGGCCGAAGGATCTGCAGTCAAGGATTTGGAGAATCCGGACCGCGTACTCATAGGCTCAAGGGAAACCGAGCAGGGCAGACAGGCCAGGGAGATTCTGGTGGATATTTATGCCCACTGGGTTCTCAGGGAAAAGATCCTCACGGCAAACATCTGGAGCAGTGAACTCTCCAAGCTTGTCTCCAATGCTTTTCTGGCCCAGCGCATTTCATCCATCAACGCGATTTCGGCCCTCTGCGAAAAGACTGAAGCGGATGTGACGGAAGTGGCCCGGGCCGTCGGCATGGACAGCCGCGTCGGCGCCAAGTTTCTCAACGCCTCCATCGGTTTCGGCGGTTCCTGCTTCAAGAAGGATATTCTGAACCTCGTTTATCTGTGCCGCACCTATGGCCTCGACGAAGTGGCCGATTACTGGGAAAGCGTCGTCAATATTAACGATTACCAGCAAAACCGCTTTATCCTGAACATGCTCAAGGTCATGTTCAACACTCTGGCGGGCAAGCGAATATGCCTGTTCGGGTTCGCCTTCAAGGCCAACACGGGCGACACGCGCGAAAGCCCCGCCATCAGGATCACCAGGCGCCTGCTGGAAGAGCACGCGGAAGTCATCATTACCGACCCCAAGGCCCTTCCGAACGCAAAAATCGACCTGGCCGATGAGGTGGGCCGCATCCATTTTATCGAAGATGCCTATGAAGCGGCCAAAGGTTGCGATGCCCTGGCCGTCATGACGGAATGGGATCTCTACCGCACGCTGGATTATGAACGGATTCACGCTGCTATGGCCAAACCGGCATTTCTCTTCGATGGGCGCAACATTCTTGATCACGAACGTTGTTTCAAAATCGGATTCAACGTTTATCCGATAGGGAAGTCGGCATTAACCCATTTTTAATGGCTCTCCAAAAGCTTGTCCCGGACTTGATCCGGGATGTCCGGATGCAAGGTACGCAAAAGCCCAGGAATGAGGCATACATGAAGAATGCTGATTGACGAGACTTGCAGCGTAAAGCGGCTGCCATCGTCCCCGCGAAGGAGTGGGATGGGCACTTTGGTGCAGCCTAGGGATGGTATCCTGTATCCTCCGGCAGCATGCCCGCCTGAGCCGCCTCTTTCGACAGTTGATCGCAGCGTTCATTCTCAGGGATACCCGCATGGCCGCGGACCCAGACAAACGTGGCTTCGTGGCCGTCGCAGGCCTTGAGCAACCTTTCCCATAAATCGGGGTTCTGGGCCTTCTCCGTTTTCGTTCGCTTCCAGCCATTGGCCTTCCATCGCCTGGCCCAGCCTTTTTCTACGGCATTAACCACATATTGGGAATCCGTGTAGAGGGTCACGACACACTTTCCCTTAACGGTTTCCAATCCGGTTATCGCCGCCATGAGTTCCATTCGGTTGTTCGTGGTCAGGCGAAACCCACCCGACAGTTCCTTGCGATTTTCCCCGTAAATCAGGACAACCCCGTAGCCCCCCGGCCCCGGATTGCCGAGACAAGCGCCGTCGGCATAGATTGTAACTTTTTTCGGAATCATACCCCGCCATCCTTACTGTTTTTCGATGCTTCCCCCCATACCACAATCGCCTTGAATTGCCGACCGTTTTTGTGATACGCCATCAACATGCCCCGAACAGTCAGACAGATAGGCCTTCTTTTGTTCATCATCCTGATGATCGCCCCTTTCCTCGACGGCTGCGGAAAATCACTATACACAAAAGGCGAAAAGAGAATCGAGCGGCGCATGTTGGTGACCGCTTACGATCCGGGGCAGAAATCAACGGGCTGGAAACACAAGTGGGGCTGCTGTCTTTTGCCCCCAGTGTATGCCTACGGGCCAAATGAAGGAAAACGCAAGGATGTCGGCGTGACATCCGACGGCACAAAGGCGAAAAAAGGGGTCATCGCCGCGGATATCAGCCGCTACCCTTACGGCACTAAAATGTACGTCCCCGGATACGGATGGGGGGAAGTGCACGACATCGGCAGCGCCATCCGCGATGATCATATTGATTTGTTTTTCCCTGCGGAAAAAGAAGCAAAAGCCTGGGGGAGAAAATATCTCGATGTCATCATTCTTTTAAAAGAGTGAATAGTTAACAATCAAAGGAAAAACAATCATTATGGACTTCTTCTTCAATCCCAAAGGCATCGCCGTGATCGGCGCCACCACCAACGCCCTGAAGGGGGGCAATTCCATTGTCAGAAACCTCATGGTCGGTTTTAAGGGAGGCATCTATCCCATCAACCCGCGTTATGAATCCATTGAAGGCCTTCCATGTTATTCCTCCGTCTCTTCGGTTCCGGATCCGGTAGATATGGCCATCATTTTTGTCCCGGCGAAACATGTGCCCGGAGCAGTGGCAGAGTGTGCAGCCAGAGGAATCAAGGGTGTCATGATCGAGTCGAGCGGTTTTGCCGAAACGGGGGCCCATGGAGAAAACCTGCAACAATCGCTGATGGATCTGTCACGGGAAACAGGCATCCGCCTGTGGGGCCCCAATTGCATGGGGCTTGTCGACGCGGTCAACAGCCGCTATTTTTCCTTTATGCTGTCAACGATTCTGAAAAAAGGATTCTTCCCCGGCAAAGTATCCCTCGTTGTGCAAAGCGGCATGCTATCAGCGGGATTTCTGGTCGATATCATGACCAACGGCATTATGGGCATCAACAAGGTCTGCTCCATCGGAAACAAGATCGACGTCAACGAATGCGACCTTCTTCCCTGGCTCATTGCGGATGAACACACGAGTGTCGTGGGACTCTATCTGGAATCGATCATCAACGGCCGCCGTTTTATCGATATCTGCCGAGAGAGCCCAAAGCCGATTGTGGTTCTGAAAGGCGGCAGGAGCGCTAAAGGAGCACAGGCAGCCATGAGCCATACGGCCAGTCTGGCAGGCAATCATCAGATCATCCGTGGCGCCCTCGCCCAGGCGGGTGTCGTCGAGGCGACCGATTTCAGGGAATTAATGGATTTGTGCCGCAGCCTGGCCGTTGCCCCCAAAGTGCCGAAAGACAGGCCCGGGCGCATTGGGGTTCTCACTTTCAGCGGCGGCGCCGGGATTGTCTTTGCCGATTTCATCGAGGAGATGGGGTTGACGGTAGCAGAACTATCCGAAACGACGAAAACAATACTGGCCGGCATCTTCCCGGAATGGATGCCCCCCAGCAATCCGGTGGACCTCTTCCCGGCTATCGAACATCATGTCGGCGACGCCATCAATGTCGTCAAGGGATCGCTCGAGGCCGTCGTAGCCGATCCGGCGGTCGATGCCGTCATGCTGCATGTCTTTGCCTCCAGCTTTCGGGATCGGCTCAGCCTTGAGGGCGTCGCCCAGTTGATAAAGTCTTCAGGCAAACCCATTTTCATATGGCTCCTGGGAGAAAGGGACGAGGCCTTCCGGATACAGAACGAAGCCAGGGATCTGGGTATCCCCGCCTTTTCAGAAATCAGCCGGGCCGTGGAATGCATGGC
>CAZBME010000042.1:0-26947 GCA_964492965.1 uncultured Syntrophaceae bacterium
ACAGTGCCAGCGGTCGCAGTTGCATAAAAAACTGATGCCTTCGGTCATGTTTTGACTCATGTGAATCAATCCGGCTTCTTCACTCCGGTTCAATACTTCTCTCGCTTCTTGTTTGCTCACTTTCCGAGCCCCCAATCGATCAACAGCGAATTCGGCCCCCGGGCCAAACTGCATACAAACATCATTAGGCATCCCATGGATATCCTCTCCCCGTAGGAAAGCCGCATGACGGCAGTAACAGGTAGTGACGGCAATGTGATCGGATTGATCGATATAGGTCTGAACCTGATCATAGGTATGGACTTGATTGTCGGCCTGGACCAGGGCATCGACCGTGATGACCCGGGTAGTGGGAAAACTCATTACGGTTTGATCGGTTGTCTTCTGATCAAAGGCCTTTTCATAAGCGTGAATCAGTTGGGCGATCTTTTTGTCCCTGTCGGTGGTTTTCCCGGGCATAAATTGATATTCCAATATGCCAACCATAAACCGGGACGCCTGATAAACCCGCTTTTGATCCATGCTCAGGGAAAGACATAGGCCCTTGTCAGCCATGGTCTCCAGTGTAGCCTCTATCTCTATTTCATCCCTGCCCATTGTGGTGGCCAAGGTTTTGGCTGTAAAAAACCCTTTGGGCATGGCATTGTTGACCTCGGCCTCCTGCGGGGTGAATAGTTCTTCCACCATAGAGAAGAACTCGGGGATATCCATGCCGGCATACTTGCCTCCCCGCTTTTTCATCACTTCAAGTAATTGTTTGTAAACTTCCTGACTCATATTTTATGTTCTCCTTACTTTTCCACCTGAGGTCTTTGAAAAATACTGAAAAGCGATCGATCAAAGATTTGTTAAGAAAAAATTTCTGATTGTTTTTTCTTCAAGCACGCTTCACGTTATTTATTTACCGACAAACTTGGCCTTGCCGGGGCCATTCGCCAGGAGGGACTTCGCCCCCGTCTGCAGATCCTCTGTCCCGAAGAGCTCGGCCGATAAATCCAGTGTGAGGCGGTCGGCTTCCGCCAACCCTTTTTCGACATACGTATTGATGATCCGCTTGGCCGACCCTATGGCAATGGTCGGGCCATTGTCTGCCAGGTTCTGCATGAAAGCCAGAGCCTTGGCGTTGAGCTCCGCTTCCGGAAGAATCCTGTTGATGATATTCCATCTTTCGAAATCCTTAGCCGGAAAGATGCGGCCGCTGAAGACCAGCTCTTTGGCCCGGTTGGCGCCGGCTCTGGCGGCGAGCCGCTGGCCACCGCCACCGAAAGGCAGGGCGCCGATGATGACTTCGACTTGGCCGAAGGAAGCGTTTTCAGCCGCCCAGATGAGATCGAAGGCGAGGGCGATTTCCAGGCCACCACCCAGGCACAATCCACGAACGACGGCCATGGTCGGAAAAGGGAAAGCCTCGATGGCGTGGAGCGCCGCCTGAAAATCGCGGAATCCTTCCCTGGCCTTGTCAGGTGTCATGCCGAGAAACCGGTTGATATCGGCGCCGGCGGAAAAGTGACCCTCATCCACCTTCAGGATCAATCCCCGGAGACTGTCCTGCTTCGCCCGATCAATAGCTTTGAAGAATCCCTGTCCGAGCTCAGCACCCAGCAGGTTCAGTGGTTTATCGGCAAACGTGATGATGCCCAACGCTCCGCTCTGCTCATAGGTTACCTTTTCCATATCCTCCTCCTTCATAGTTTGGTTGCTTGATGCTGCTTTCACTTCACCAATTCAGCGCCCGTGGCGTAAGCTTTGTCCATAATGGCCGGGCTGCCTTTTGCCGAATCCAGGTTCGCCATGCCTCCCGCGGCAATGCGCCCCTCGACCTTGAAGCCGAGGAAACCAAGAACGCCTTCGTTCAAATCGAACGATGATGCAAACGCGCCGGTTTCCGGTTGACCCTGGGAATACACCGTTATGGCCTTTTTCCCTCTTATTTTGTTTCTGAACGCGCCTGGTTGACCATCCTTGAGATACATCAGAGCAAAAAGCCGGTCGATAAAAGTCTTCATCTGGCCCGTGATCTGGAACATGAAGACCGGCGTCCCAAAAACAACGGCATCGGCGCTGAAAATTTCATCATAAAGTGGCGCCATGCCATCGGTCTGTACACATTTCCCTTCCGGTGTCAGGCATTTGTAACAGGCCTGGCATCCCCGGATTCCCAGCTCGTTGAGATTAAATACCTTTGTTTCCGCACCGGCCTCGGATGCGCCCCGCAGAACCTCATTGACGATGCTGGTTGTATTGCCTTTCTTTCTCGGACTTCCTACAAAACCGACGACTTTCATTACAATTCCTCCCTTAGATTTTAAGTTTATCAGTGACGGCAACCGCACCTCTGTAAGGTGTGTCACCCTGGCAATTTCGGCATTTTTCTCCGTCACGCGTTGGATAGGCCTCGCCGCACACCGGGCAAATGCCTACCGGACCCATTTTCTTGCGGCGAACTTTTTCCGGATCAACCTGCAACGTCTGCACACCGAGCAGTCCATAGCCAGCCTCTTTAATCTGCGCCAGCAGCAGGTCTTTGTCCTGCTCGTGCTTTTTTTTCTTTTTGAGGTACCAGTCGCGCACTTCCGGCCAGTTATTCAATTTTTCCGTATCCAGATAAACCCGAACACCCACACCGGTGTATTTTTCATAAAGAGTGACGGCAAACCTGCCGAAATTGACGATACTTAACCAACCGTTGCCGATGGTGCAAGGCGTGAGAACCTGCACGGCATCGGGCAGGCACACCGGTGTTTCACAAACGGCATCGAAAAACTCACCTTCAGGCAAATTTTTCATCGCCAGATCAACCATAAAACCACCGATAATCAGCCCCGGTGCGAGATGGCCATGAAAAGACTTTACCAGATGGAGATACTCTTCAAAAGAATAGGTACAAATGTTCATATGTGCTTTACTCCATTCAACTGCGGGGAAGTGAACCACCCATCAGTGCCAGTTCGTCCATTTGACGGCTGCAGCGGCGCCGATACCCAGAGCCAACATGCCCAGGCTAATGAAAACGAATAGTGAACTGGCCTTCCCATCGAAAAAATAAACCATCACGAACCCACCGCAGACCGCAATCAAGAAACGGGCCGTACCGGCAAGCATAGGGAAAAACATTCTCCTCGCACCCTGGGAGGCGAAATAGAGAGCGATGCCGACGCCGAGGCATATATAGAAGGGTCCGACAATGTGAAGATAGGTGAATGCCGTTTCAAGGACGGCCGGATCAATGCTGTACAGCCCGGCCCAGATTTCGGGCCGGATCGCGACGGTGATTCCCACCGCTCCAGTCAGACTGGCCGCAAAACCCGCTCCCATCCAGGCAACCTTCTTTGCACGTCTTATATCTGCAGCACCTATGCTGACGCCGACAATGGGGATGAGGGCGGAGCCAAGGGCAAAGATGATCGGTACTTGCAGCATTTCCAGACGGACCCCAAGTCCGTAGCCGGCCAGCGCAGCCGTTCCGAATGATCCAACCAGACCCGTCAGGATGACCGTAGCCGCAACGGTCTGTACCGTGTTGATGGATGAAAGCAGCCCAACGCCAAGAATGTCCTTGAAAAAGGACGCACTCAGGGTCAGTCCGCGCCAATGGATACGGAGGCCGCTATGGCCGGCCAGAAGCCAGAACGCGAAAAAAAGGGTGGCTGCGCCAAATGTCAAGATATACGAGATCCCGGCGCCCACGATGCCCATCTTTGGAAAAAGACCCCATCCCAGAACGAGCGCACCGCACAGCGGGATATGCACCAAGGCGGTCACGCTCAGGTTGACCGCAGGAACGAACATGTCCCCGGTCCCCCGCAGGATGCTCGCCAGGATGTTGCAGATCCAGATCAGGATGGCTCCGCCGAAAATAATCTGCGAATAGTCGACCGCCAGGGACAGCACCTCCCCCTTGCCGCCGAGAAGACGATAGAGTCCCGGTCCTCCCAAGACCATCCCCAGGGTAAAGATCAGCCCGAAAACGATAGCGATCACGATAGCATGGACGGCAAGGCGTTCCGCCTTCCGGGCGTTCCCTCCGCCGAGCGCACGGGAGATCGAGGAGGAGACCGCCCCTCCCATAGCTCCCCCCGACAGCATCTGCATCAGCATAATCAGGGGGAAGACCAGAGCAATCCCGGCCAGAGCGGGTGTCCCGGCCCGGCTGACGAACCATGTTTCCGCGAAACTGACCAGCCCCCACATTAATGCGAGGACAATATTAGGCGCGGCCATGCGGCCTAAAACAGGAAAAATGGGTCCATTGAGCAGAGCGAGCGTGCGACGATCTATTGAGGGGTGGTTCTTCTCAGTAGTATTTGACCCAGACATGCTTTCCATCCAGACTCCCTTTGCGTTACCTTAATAGTTGGAACCAATGGCCTTTTGCAATGCCTTCCGATTTACGGGGGGGATCGGAACCTCCTCTTTTTCCGTCATCGCGATGGCTTCCATGGGACAGCCTACCGCGCAGACGCCGCATCCGAAACAACGGTCCGGATCAATGATGGGCAGATTTTCCGGCATGGTCATGGCCTTGGCCGGGCATCTGCCGATGCAGGCTTCGCAAGCCGTACACGTTTCCGGATCGATTTGAGGTTGATAGCCGGAAGAGAGGGCCAGCCCCGGTTTAGGCCGGCTGAGGGCGTCTTTGAGTATCATGCAGTGGCACGAACAACAGTTGCAGATAAAATCGAGTTCCTGCACATTGAGTCCCGCATGGACCAGACCGGCCTCGGCGGCTTTCCTCAGAACCTGCTTGGCCTCGTCTTTGGTCAGTTGTCGCGCGA
The DNA here is from genome assembly GCA_964492965.1 of uncultured Syntrophaceae bacterium. Classification (GTDB taxonomy): domain Bacteria; phylum Desulfobacterota; class Syntrophia; order Syntrophales; family UBA8958; genus CAZBME01. Next base: position 4,776 of record CAZBME010000042.1, read on the forward strand.
CTCCCCGTTCGATAAAGAATTTCGCACCATTGCCGAAGAGCATACAGACCTCCATCGGCATGCCGCAGTCGTCCTTCTCATCCAGCAGTTTGGCCTCATGACGGCAGAAACAGGTGTAAACGGCGATGGGATCGGCCTTTTCAATATAGGCATTCATCTGGTTGAAGGTGTGCACTTTCGATTCAGGATGGAGCGTTTCATGGATGGGAACGACTCTACTCTTTGGAAAACCGGCCCGTTTCGGAGGGGGCGTCATCCGGTCAAAAGCCGTTTTGTATGCATGGATGAGGCGGGCGATCCGGTGGTCCTTTTCCGTGAACTTCCCCCGTGCGAATTGGAATTCGAAAATTCCGGGAACAAACGGGACGGCAATATAGAAGCGGGTTCCCTCTTGGTCGACGGACATGCATAGGGATTTGTCGCACATCCCTTCGAGGCCGGTCTCGACATCTTTGGTCTGTTTCCCCAGTTTGCCGGCAATCGTCTCCGCCGTGTTCATCTTGGAGGTCATCCCTGCGGCGATGGCCGCTTCCTCCGGTGTAAATAGTTCCTCCGCCAGGGCATAAAACTCCGAGATGTCCTTCCCCGGGTAGCGTCCCCCCCGGCGGGCCATCTCCCCGCATAGTTTCTTGTATGCTTCATCACTCATTTCTGCTCTCCCTTTTTCTTTGCCTGTTCCCGTTCCTCGACGACGCAATAAATCCCCTTGCCCTCACTTGCCGGAGCAAAGCATTGATTGTCCGACAGGCACGCCGCGCTACGGCGGTCCCCATTTTTCCAGCGGTTAATCAGCCCAGGTTCCCGGATAAACGGCCGGCACATGGAGATGTAATCGGCAACTCCCTCCGTCATGAGCCGCTCGGCAACATCGAGGGACCGCAGACCGCCTACGAGGATCAAGGGAATGGAGATTTGCTCTTTAAAGGCATGGGCCTCCTTCTCGAAATACGCTTCCTTTTCTTCCGTATTGATGCCCGTACGGCTGGGCATCAATTTTCCGCTTGCTGCCATGCCGCCACTTAATTCTATGGCGTCAATTCTGGCGTCGGCAAGCATCACGGCGGCTTGCAGGGAATCCTCCAAGGTCAACCCGTTCTCAATAAAATCGCGGCTGTTCATTTTGACCAATACGGGATAATCACGGCCCACCTCACGACGGACGGCCTGGAACACCTCCAGCAGGATACGGGCACGATTTTCTATGCTTCCCCCATATTCATCCAAGCGCCGGTTAAAAGTGGGGGAAAGAAATTGATTCAGGAGGTAGCCATGGGCGGCATGGATTTGGACCCCGTCAAAGCCCGCCAATCTGGCTCTTCGCGCGGCCTGGGCGTAGGCTTGGATGAGTGCTGAAACATCCTGACGCGTCATGGCCTTTAGTGCGTCCGGGGACGGCTCGGCGACGTCCGAGACCACAAGAGGACTCATTCGCGTGAGCCGTTTTGCCGCCGACTGACCGGCATGGGCCAGCTGGGCAACAATCTTTCCCCCCGCGGCATGAACGGCAGCCGTCATCTTCCCGAGGCCTTCCACCAGCTCATCTTTATAGATACCGAGCTGCCAGGGACCCGCCTGGCCCTCCCGGCTCACATAGGCATGACTGCTGATGATCATGCCGACACCGCCATCAGCCAGGTTCTTCATTGTTTCGGTCAGTTGCGGCGTAACGCCGCCATCGTCAGCTGCCATGCCTTCCCATGTCGCCGATCTCACGAAGCGATTTGGCAACTTCATGGTGTTAATAGCGCTGCTCGAAAATAAGGTGTTCATGGTTCATTTTTCCTTTCATGGCATGTTTCAATCTTTTCTCCGTCACCCGGAACGCCAAAGACCTGCTTAAATTCCATGATCCGATCAGGTGTCCCTGCGTATTGCATAGCTTCGGCCAGCCGACGCCTTTCATCACGCGGCACGGTAACGAAATGGGCCATGGCCACAGGTGTTGTGGTAATCCTGAGATCGGGATCTGATGCTTCACTTTCAGAACTCGACCATACGTCGTGATTGAAGGAAAGAGTAAAGGTCTTCTTCGGGAAGTGAATCGCCCAGGCAGCCGGTTGGGCAAGTTTTTTGTGCTTTTTGTTAAGGGAGAGAGCCAGCCCCCTGATCATCAAATCGGCATGGACAGACTCTTCCGGCCGGGGCGGCCGCATGGCATGACGCATCCCCCAGTCTGTGAGCGTTTCCAACACCGGCCGAAGATCAAGACCGGCCGGGGTCAGTTCATACCAAACTTCACGGCGTCCGGGTTGGCAATCACGCTGGACAATGCCTGCGGATTCGAGCTCCCTGAGTCGCAGGGTCAGCCATTTTGGAGTGATATTGTTTAAATAGCCCATCAGATCGGTGAACCGCTGCGGGCCTCTAAGGAGGTCGCGAACGATTAATAACGACCACTTGTCGCCAATTTTTTCAAGCGACCGGGCTACTGGACAAAAATGCTGATAGGCGGCTCCCATAGTTTTCCCTCGATGCCTTTCTTTAAAGTATCTAATAGATAGTATCTTTTATATAGAGTATGGTTTCTTTGTCAAGAAAAATTTTCAGATGCCGCTTTCCATTGCCTCACAATAAAATATCCGTTATCTCTCCTTGTTCGGGATCATCGTAATGTAAGGTAAGATATAGGAGCGTCCGGAATAGATTTTAACGAGATAAACGAAGATTACCTTGATCAGCATATGCTCCTTTTGGAGACACAGCCCTAATTCGGTAGGACAGTCTAAAGGTTTTTTGTCTCCAGCCTGTCTATCCCGAGCTTATTGAATATCACTTGAATGCTTGCATATCGAGGGGAATGTTATTTTTATTGAGTTCAGGAGGGAGATATTACCACCTCACGCTGAAACAATAACGTTGAAAAATCTGCATGTTTCATCCTTTTATCATTGATCCGGACCGACCATCCAGCCTCTCGCTTCTTAAGAGATGAAAGGTGTACGTTCATCCTTGTCTTTCTTTTAAGCGCATATCACCCGTTCTGAACCAGCAATCAAATGGTATTTGATACAATCAAAGTATTTTCGGAAGCGACTTATCCCAACTACCAGGGTCTCAATATCTCATGCGGACACAACGCATGCTTCTTTTGGATTGATTCCGGGGATTAAATATTATAGTTATTGTAATAAGAAGCGGGTTGCTATGAGGAAAGGCCGCGTATGGGAAAAAAGAGGCTGAATCTTGCGTTGCAGGGCGGCGGCGCCCATGGAGCTTTCACCTGGGGCGTCCTTGATCGTTTGCTGGAAGAAAAGGATCTGGAAATTGTCGGTGTCTCCGGCACCAGCGCCGGGGCCGTCAATGGGGCGTGCCTGATCTATGGGTTGATTCAGGGAGGCAACGAAGCTGCCAGAGGCGTTTTGTACGAGTTCTGGCGGAAAAATTCGGAATCACAACGCTTCTCTGCCATGCAACCGACCCCCATCGATAAAATGATGAGTCGCGGCAATATTGAATTCAACCCTTTTTTCCGGTTTTATTCCATGGTATCGAAATTCTTGTCGCCCTACGAGTGGAATCCCTTTATGCTCAACCCGTTGAAGGATGTCCTGCTCGAGCTGATCCGATTTGACGACATTAAGCGGCAGGAGCGCTACAAACTATTCCTGACGGCCACCAACATCCGCACCTCCAAAGTGAGGATATTCCCCAATGCAGAGATTACCGCAGATGCCGTATGCGCCTCCGCATGCCTGCCCCAGCTTTTTCAGGCCGTCGAAATCGATGGGGAATTATACTGGGATGGCGGTTATATCGGCAATCCGGCCATGTTCCCCCTGTTTGAGCACACCCAGTGCCCGGATCTCATGTTGATCCAGATCGACAATATCAACTACAGCAAGGTTCCCACAAAAATATCGGAAATCATGGACCGTGCGACGGATATCAGCTTTAATTCCAGCCTTATGAGGGAGATGCGGGCTATTTGTTTCGTGACCAATATTATCGAAAAGGGCTTCGATGATGATGGGCGGCTCATCAAGACCAATATGCACTACATCAGCACGGGCGATCTCATGAACAATTACAACGGCAGCAGCAAGCTCAATGTCGATTGGGACTGGCTCACTTTCCTGAAGGAAAATGGGAGAAGCAAGGCCGACGAGTGGGCCAGAGAGAATTACGAAAAAATCGGCAAACAAAACAGTTGTGATGTAAATTGCATATTTCTTTAGCATGTTAATGAAAACGGACATCCCGAGCCGGGTTTCAGCCGTACTGATGACACCGGTCTGAAGGGTTGGGCGGTTGCTATGCCGAACCTGTTTCCCTTCTCTTTCTTGTCGCTGCGTTGAACTTGGCTTATAAAGGCTTGTCTAACGCTTTCCTGATCCCCGCGGCATATGCAGAGACAACAGGGATCAGATCGCTCCTGCCGCCATGTTCTTCAATGAGGCGTACGAGGGCGCTGCCGATGACGATCCCGTCGCCCAGAGCGGCGATGGTTGCGGCCTGTTCCGGCGTTGAAATGCCGAAACCGACTGCAATGGGTAGGGTTGTCAGTTCCCTTATGGTTTGAATATCTGCCTGAATGTCCGTCAGTACGGGGGTGGCCGTTCCCGTCACCCCCGTCACCGAAATATAATAAAGAAAGCCCGAGGCCTTTTTGATAATGGCTTTTATGCGCTCTGTGTCTGTCGTGGGCGCAATGAGGGATATGAAATCGATCCCGACGGGATCGGTGAAGCGCCTGAGTTCTCCGCCTTCCTCGGGCGGAAGGTCGACGACGAGAATCCCGTCAACACCCGACTCTTTCGCCTTCCGGGCAAATCTTTCATTACCGTACGAGAAAATAGGATTGTAATACCCGAAGAGAATAATGGGGATTTGAGTCCGTTTGCGTAGCAGGTCGACCCTCTCGAGAATGGCTTCCAGGTTGACGCCGTTTTTCAGCGCCCGTTGTGCCGCTGCCTGGATGGCAGGCCCATCGGCAGTCGGATCGGAAAAAGGAACGCCGATTTCCAGGATGTCCACTCCCGCCCCCTCCAGGGCCGCAACAAGTTCTTCTGTTCCGTCCAGGTTCGGATCGCCCGCGGTGAGGTAAGCGACGAAGGCCTTCTTCTTTTCTTTTTTCAATTCCTTGAATTTTGCTTCAATCCGTCCCATTATTTTGTCTCCTCCAATTGCCCGGCGATGGTTTCCGCATCCTTATCACCCCTCCCTGAGAGGTTGACAATCATGATCTTGTCCCTGGCCAGGGTCGGGGCGAGTTTCATGGCATAGGCCACTGCGTGAGCGCTTTCCATGGCGGGGATAATCCCTTCCATCCGGGAAAGGCAAAGAAAGGCTTCAACGGCTTCAGCGTCCGTGACGGGCACATAGGCAGCCCTGCCTGAATCATGAAAATAGGCATGCTCTGGACCGACACCCGGGTAGTCGAGACCGGCGGCGATCGAATAGGCGTCGTGGACCTGACCGTCTTTGTCCTGAAGCAGATAGGTCTTGTTGCCGTGCAGAACGCCGACCCGGCCGGCAGTGATGCTGGCGGCATGCTGCGGCGTCGTAATGCCCATCCCGGCGGCTTCGACTCCGACCATCCGGACGTCTCGATCATTGCGGAACGGGTAAAACAGACCCATGGCGTTACTGCCGCCGCCGACACAGGCGATAAGAACGTCCGGCAACCGTCCCTCATGGGCCAGAATCTGCTTCTTTGCTTCTTTGCCGATGATGCTCTGAAAGTTCCTGACCATCATGGGATAGGGATGAGGTCCGGCAGTGGTGCCGATTACATAAAAAGTATCCCGGACCCGGGAGACCCATTGGCGCATGGCCTCGTTCATGGCATCTTTCAGAGTGGCCGTCCCGGAAGTAACGGGAACGACTTGCGCCCCCAGGACCTTCATCCGGAAGACATTCGGGGCCTGACGCCTGATATCTTCCACGCCCATGAATACATGGCATTCCATGCCGAAAAGGGCGGCGACGGTAGCGGTGGCGACCCCGTGCTGGCCGGCGCCGGTTTCGGCGATAACACGTTTTTTCCCCATCCGCCGGGCCAGGAGTGCCTGACCCAATGTATTGTTGAGCTTATGAGAACCCGTATGATTAAGGTCTTCCCGTTTCAGGTATATTTTGGCCCCTCCCAGGTGTTCCGTCAGTCGCCGCGCGAAATAGAGGGGCGTCTCCCGGCCGCTGTAATCCCGGAGGTAGCGGCTGAATTCCTTTCGGAAGCCTTCATCTTTCTGGGCTTGTTTGTAGGTTTCCTCCAGTTCGAGCAGGGCGGGCATTAGTGTCTCGGCCACGTAGCGACCGCCAAAGATGCCGAAATGGCCGTATTTATCGGGGTGTTGTTTTGTCATGGTGTATTCCTTATCCAATCAATGATGGCTGTTATTTTCTTGTGATCTTTGATGCCCGGTGCGGTTTCAACGCCGCTGTTGATATCTACCGCTTGAGGTTTGACGGCCTTTATGGCTTCCCTGATATTGACGATGTTCAATCCTCCGGAGAGTATGAGAGGCGACATCCGGGCAGCTCTGGAGGCCAGTTCCCAGTTTGATGTCTGACCTGTACCTCCATAGCGGACGGTATCATGGGCGTCAATAAGGATCGCCCGGACCCTGTACTCTCCGATCTTCTCGAGGTCTTCGGGCGTTTTGAGGCCGAAAGCCTTGATGATCCGATCGGAAGGGAAACGGCTGACATAGTCGGCCGTTTCATCACCATGGAGCTGAATCAGATCGAGGCCGCAAATCGATACAATTTCCTGAACCTTATCGATTTCTTCATTGACAAACACGCCCACCGTTGTAATCCGGGATGAACCTGCCGGGAAGATTCCGCCAATGATGTCTTTTACGGCCGCGATGTCTGTGGTAAGGGCTTCAATAATGGCCTTTGCCTTTTCCGGGGCGATATAGCGTGGGCTCCGGGGATAAAAAATGAATCCCAGGGCATCAGCGCCGCAGCGGGCAGCATGCAGGGCGTCCTGTAGACGGGTGATCCCGCAGATCTTGATGCCCGTCACGTCATCGGCCTCCACCACTTGTAAGTTCCTGCAATGTCCGTCCGATGTCATTTGATTTCATAAGCGTTTCACCGATAAGAAAGGCATGGATACCCGCCGACAGAAGGATTTCAATGTCTCCGCGATTGCGGATGGCGCTTTCGCTGACCACGATTCTATCGGTTGGTATCTCCTTGACAAGTTCAAGGCTTGTCTTCAAATCCACCTCAAAGGTGTCGAGATTTCGGTTGTTGATTCCGATTATACCGGCTCCGGCGGCGAGGGCGCGCTCCAGGGCTTCGCGGGTGTGGACTTCGACCAGGCAATCCAGACCGAGAAAGGCGGCCCGGGCTATGAAACCGGCCAGGATCTCCTGTTCCAGAATGTCGGCGATGAGGAGGATTGCGTCAGCGCCGATAAGGCGCGTCTCATAGATCTGGTAAGGATCGATGATGAACTCTTTGCGCAAGACGGGCAGGGCGACAGACCTTCGAACCTGGACCAGGTCGCTGACGCTCCCGTCAAAGAATTCCTTGTCCGTCAGGACAGAAATCGCCACCGCACCGTTTGCTTCATAGATACGGGCAATGGCGTCAGGATCAACCTGTGCGCGGATTTGACCCTTAGAGGGTGAACGACGCTTGATTTCGGCGATCACAGCGCAATCTTTGCCGGCAAGCCGGCCTTTAAAATTGCGGGTCGGGGGCATTCCTTCCACGGCCTTGACAAGCTCCTCCAGCGGGCGGAGAGCTCTGGCTTTGGCAACCTCTTGCAGTTTTACTGTAATAATCTTATCGAGCATCATCATACGATCCTATCGATTTGTTATGTCCATAAGGGTTTGAAGTTTCTTGAGGGCGGAGCCGTTGTCGATGCAGGCCTCTGCCAGGGTGATCCCCTCCCGGAGGGTCCCGGCTTTTTCTCCCGCCACGATGGCAAAGGCGGCATTCAGAAGGGTTATTTTCCGGCAGGCGCCCTCTTGCCCTTTCAATACGCCCAGGGTAATCCCGGCATTCATAGTCGCATCCCCGCCTGAAATCTCTGCGGCATCGTAGGTTCGGCCAAAGAATTCGACAGGGTCAATGTTATAGGTTGAGATCAGGCCGTCCTTTAATTCGGAAACCCTTGTTTCACCGGCAATCGAAGCCTCATCAAGTCCGTCGGAGCCATGGACCACGAAAGCCCTTTTTGTCCCCAGGTTTCTCAGAACACCCGCGAACATCTCCGTCAGTTGAGGGGCGTAAACGCCAATCAGCTGAGAAGTGGCTCCGGCAGGATTCGTTAAGGGGCCCAGCATGTTGAAGATGGTCCGGATGCCGATTTCGCGGCGGGGTCCGATGGCATATTTCATGGCGCCATGGAGTTTCGGCGCAAAGAGGAAACCGATGCCGTTCTCCTGAATGCATTCTTCAACCACTTCCGCACCCACATCAATGTTAACGCCCAAAGCCTCAAGGACATCTGCGCTGCCGCAGCCGCTCGATACGGCACGGTTGCCGTGTTTGGCCACGGTGATACCCGCGGCGGCCACGATAAAGGCGGCTGTGGTCGAGATATTGAAGGTATTGCGACCGTCTCCGCCGGTCCCGCAGGTATCCACGATGACTGATGAACGGGCGTCGATTCGTGTCGCTTTCTGTTTCATAATCCGCGCCGCGCCGCTGACTTCCTCAACGGTTTCGCCTTTCAAGCGCAGGGCCGTAATGAATGCGGCGATCTGTGCCGGTGTGGCTTGGCCATCCATTACCTCGTCCATGACGGTCATCATTTCAGCTTCTTTGAGATTTTCACCGTTGACAACTTTGGCAATTCCTTCCCTAATCATGAATCGCGCTCCTTTTCTCCTCTGATGAGTGTTAAAAAGTTTTTGATGATCCTTTTGCCGCTGGGAGTCAGAATGGATTCCGGATGAAACTGGATGCCCTCGACGATGTAAGTCTTGTGCCTGAGGCCCATGATTTCTCCCTCTTCCGTTTCCGCGCTTATTTCCAGGCATGCGGGGAGGGTCTTCCGATCGACTATCAAGGAGTGATAGCGCCCTGCCGTGAACGGATTTCCCAATCCCTTGAAAATCGTTTTCCCGTCATGCAGGACGGGTGAGGTCTTGCCGTGCATGATGCGTTCCGCACGAACCACTTCTGCGCCGAAGGCATAACCGATGGACTGGTGCCCCAGGCAAACGCCCATCATCGGGATGGTCTGATGGAATGTTTTGATCACCTCGACAGTGATACCCGCCTCTCTCGGAGAGCAGGGGCCGGGGGACAAAAAGATGGCATCCGGCTTCATGGCTCTGATTTTTTCAATAGTAATGGCGTCGTTCCGATAGACAGCCACTTCCTCGTTCAGCTGTCCCAGATACTGGACCAGATTGTAGGTAAAAGAATCATAATTATCGATCATGAGGACCATGGTTATTGCTCCTTCTCTTGTAATTCAAATCCGGATTTGGCCAGACGGATCGCCTGCATCATTCCCTGGGCTTTATTGACCGTTTCCTGGTATTCCGTATCGGGATCGGAATCGGCGACGATGCCGGCCCCGGCCTGGATATAGATTTTTCCGTTTCTCAGAAGGAGCGTCCGGATGGTGATGCAGAAATCCATATTGCCGTTGAAGCTGAAATAGCCCACGGCGCCCCCGTAGGTTCCCCGGCGGGTGGGTTCCAATTCGTCAATAATCTGCATGGCCCTGACTTTCGGAGCTCCGGAGAGAGTGCCTGCCGGGAAGGTGGCCTTCAAGACATCAAAGCTGTCCTGATTGGGTGACAGTTGTGCCTGAATCAGCGAGACAAGGTGCATGACATGGGAATAGCGATCGACGGTCATGAGCTGATTGACCTGGACACTTCCGATTCGGGCGATTCTCCCAAGGTCGTTTCTTCCCAGATCAACGAGCATGACATGTTCCGCCCTTTCCTTGGGATCTTTCAGCAGTTCATCGGCGAGAAGGCGGTCCTCCTGTTCCGTTTTCCCCCTCCTTTTGGTGCCGGCGATAGGCTTTAATTCAACGGTCCCTTCTTCCTGGCGAACCATGACCTCCGGCGAGGAGCCGATCAGACAGAGATCGGTTGTCTTGAGAAAAAAGAGATAGGGGGAGGGGTTAACGTACCGAAGTGCCCGGTAAAGATCGACAGGGTCCAGTCCGTTGTCGATTTCAAATCTCTGCGAGAGAACCACCTGGATGATATCGCCGGCGACGATGTAATCCTTGGCCTTGCGGACCATGTCTTTAAATGTTTCCGGGGTCATATTGGAACGGAAGTTGGGAACGCCGCCTTCTTTTATGTGAGAGGATTTCTTCTCAAGCGGGCTTTTCAGAAGTTTCGTCATCTCATCAATTCTGGCGATGGTCTCATGATAGAGGGCCTCGAGGTCTTCCCGGCCCTCCGTCATGGCGCAAGAGGTTACCTTGAGTGTATGGCGGACATTATCGAAGATAATCAATGTATCCGTTACCAGAAAGACGGCCTCGTCAATTTTGAGATCGTCTTGTCCATGGCAGGGAATTCTTTCGAAATAGCGTACCGTATCGTAGCCAAAAAACCCAACGGCGCCTCCGAAGAACCGGGGCAGGCCTTCGACCGTTGCCGGACGATAAACCTGGAGCTGTTCCTTCAAGATTTGCAAAGGGTTGCCCTGATGGGGACAGGTTTGTATGGTGCCGTTTTCCTCGACCAGGACATTTTCACCCCTCACGCGGATAATTTTTCGGGGCATGGATCCCAGGAAGGTATAGCGGCCCCATTTCTCGCCACCTTCCACGCTTTCGAGAAGAAAGACATAGGGGTGGTCCTGGAGTTTCATCAAGGCGGTGACGGGGGTTTCCGTATCGGCGATAATTTCCCGGTAAACGGGAATCAGGTTGCCTTCGCGCGAGAGTTGCTTGAATGTTTCGAAGTCCGGGTAATACATGTTCGTCTTGTCCTTTCTCCTGAGAAGAAACTAAAAAAGGCCGTGATTGTCGTCACGGCCTTTTTTTTGTCCTCAAACAAAAAAGCCGTGGGGTCCTGAAGAGGTCCCCACGGCTTTGATCATTTTATTTCATTTGGTCAGCAGTGGACAAACCTCTCCGTATTGTTTTGCCACCACCACCAGTTTGTTGTTACGAATATTCCCGACATTATTCCTGAATCCATAGTTTAATCAAACGTTAATTATTATAACAGCCCTTCCTATTCATGTCAATAATAAAATTATTTTCCACCCAGCAGGGCGACCATGCCGTCCATATTTTTGTTCAAAATGAGGTTCTTTAAAAGGGAAAGTCGCTTTTCATAAATCTCCAAAATGCTGCCGATATAAGGGTTTAACGCAATGATCTCCGTATAAAGGGCCGGATTTTGATCGAAGACCTTTTCGATCAGATCCATCTTGCTGCGAAAGGCGGGTGTGGAATAAAGGTCAAGATTTTCCGGGGAGATGTTTGCATCTCTCAGGATAAGTCCCATCATGATTGTATTGACATGATTCAGCCCCTGGATCAAAGACATCATTTCATCATGTTTTTCAGGTGTTGTTTCTGCAATCCGGGCGCCGTTTTTGCCCAGGATTTCTTTCAACCATGAAAGCCACCGTTCCCCTCTGCCATGGCAAATGACGATGTTTTGCCCTTTGATGGTGGGAACGTCGGGGCCAAACAGGGGATGGAGACCGATGACTTCTGATTGAGAAAACTGAAGCATGGCCCTCACCGGCTCGGCCTTCAGGGATGTCACATCCATGAGCAGGGCATTTCCCTGAATAAAGGGTCCGACATCTTTGATAACGTCACAGGTTATGCCGATGGGAACGCTGACCAAAATGACATTACAGCGCTTTGTCAACTCAGGGACGGGCATTCCGGCTTCTTTATCCGCGATGTGAACCGTATAGCCGTTGTCCCGGAAAAATGTGGAAAACCATTTACCCATAGCGCCGTTGCCGCCGATAATGCCGATTTCGATGTCCTTCATGGTCGGATCGCTTTCTGTCTAAGCAAATGATCAGCCAATACCAGCCTGACCATGGCTTCGCAGACGGGAACAATACGGGGAATGACGCAGACGTCGTGACGCCCCCTGACGGAAAGGATGGCCGGTTTTCCCTGGATGTCGATGGTGTCCTGTTCCCGTTCTATGGAGGGAATGGGTTTGCAGGCGACGCGAATGACGATCTGGTCGCCATTGGTGATGCCGGCCAGGATGCCGCCTGCATGGTTGGTGCGAAATCCCCCCGGAATGATGGCGTCGTTGCATTCGGAGCCGGTCATGCGGGCAGCCTGAAATCCCGCACCGATCTCCACGCCTTTGACGGTCCCAATGCCCATCAGGGCAGAGGCAAGATCGGCGTCCATCTTGTCGAAAATGGGTTCGCCCAGGCCCGGCGGGCACCCCGTCACAATGATTTCTACGATGCCTCCCAGGGAATCTCCGCTAATCCTGGCCTCTTCCAGCCTTTTTTCCATTGCCGTTGCTGCGTCGGGATCGGGACATCTGAGGCGATTTTCAGCCGCAAATTCCAAGGAGGTGGTTTCGGAGGGAATACCTCCCAATTCACGGGTGAAGGCCGTCACTCTTATTCCTGCCAAAGCAATAACCTTCCCGGCGACGACACCGGCAGCCACACGAGCGGCTGTTTCACGTCCGGAGGCGCGGCCTCCTCCACGGAAGTCACGAATACCGTATTTTTTGTCATAGGTTATATCACCATGCCCAGGCCTGTATAGGTCTCGCAACTGGTCATAGGAGGCGCTGTGAGCATCTTGATTGCGGATCAGTAGCGAGATGGGCGTGCCGCTGGTTCTGCCTTCGAAAACGCCGGAGAGGATTTCAACGCGATCAGGTTCCCGGCGGGACGAGGTCGAGGGCATGCCGCCTGGTTTGCGTCGGTCGAGCTCGTGCTGAATCTCATGTTCCGTCAGATCGATATGCGGAGGGCATCCATCGATTACGGCGCCGATGGCCGGTCCGTGGGATTCACCCCATGTGGTGACGCGGAAGAGAACGCCTGTAGTGTTACCTGACATATCTAAAGCCCCTCCTGGGAATCTTTTCCCGAATGTTCCTCTGTCGATTGAATAATCAAATCCACAATATCATCCACCATCCTGCCATGAGTGTCAATGACCAGATCGGCCGCCGCCTGGTAAATGGGGGTTCTTTCTTCAAGGAGCAGTGTGGTCTCCGTGATGTTGTCACAGCCAAGAAGGGGAGGGCGCTGAGGGCTTGTGGCATCATCTTTTGCCATACGATCAAGGATGGTGTCGATATCCGCCGTCAGCCAGAGGATGCGTCCGTTTATTTTCATGGCTTCAAGGTTCTCCCGGTCCAGAACCGCGCCGCCCCCCAGGGCGATGACGCATCGATCCTGTAAGGCCAGCCCGGCGATAATCTTTCTTTCTTCAGCTCGAAATAACGCCCACCCGCCCGCGGTTACGATTTCCTGGACGGTTTTGCCGTTTTCTTCCTGAATCATGGCGTCCGAATCATAAAAGGCCATTCCGAGCCTTGCGGCCAGCCTTTTGCCAATGGAGGTTTTGCCTGTGCAGCGGTATCCGATCAATACAATATTCATTGGTAAATCTTATCCAATGTATCCCAGAAATCCGGGAAGGATTTATTGACGCAGGCGCTGTTTTTGATCCGCATGCCCGGTATGGCCAGTCCCAGAATGGCGAAACTCATGGCAATGCGGTGGTCGTTGTAGGTTTCGATCTCTGCCCCGTGGGGACTGCCCCCGTCGATCAGAAGCCCGTCGGACGTTTCCTCGGCGTGGATGCCCACCCTGGTCAATTCTGTTACCATTGCGGACAAACGGTCGCTCTCCTTGTGCCGCAGGTGCGCTACGTTTTCGATGATCGTACGGCCGGGCCTCATTGCGGAGAGAACAGCAAACGTCGGCACCATATCGGGCATATCACCAAGATCAAAACGACGGGTTCCCGGATTCAAATCGCCACCCGACATTTCAATCCAATGGTCTCCTTTGATGACTTCAACGCCAAGGGATTCCATCAGGGTGACGAGCTGAATATCTCCCTGCACGGTCTGCGGATTGATGTTTTCTATCCGAATCCGGCCTTTGAGCAGCGCCGCTGCGAGAAAGAAATAGGAGGCAGAGGAGATGTCTCCTTCAACGCGGTAGTCCCTTCCTTTATAGGTTTGTCCGCCCTCGACGATATACTGACGGGGCGTGGGTGACTGGACGGATTGGCCGAAATCTTTCATGGACTCCAGGGTCATCCGTATATACGGCAGCGAGGGGATTTTCCCGGCCAGACCGATTGCCACATCCCTCTGGGCATAGGGGGCGCTGATGAGAAGCGATGAAATATACTGGCTGCTTTCGATATCCTGAAGGACAACATTTCCGCCGCGAATGCCGTCGGCCTCAACGGTCACGGGCGGGAACCCGGCGCCGTTACGGCCGCGGGCGTTGACACCCAGCGTTTGCAGGGCATCAAGAAGAGGCTTGATCGGCCTTTCGCACAATCGAGGGTCGCCTGTCAACGTAAAGACGCCCGTGCCGAGAGCTGCCACGGAGGTCAGGAGCCGTATGGCCGTTCCGTTGTTGCCCAGGTAGATGGGGTCGGAAGGTGTCAGCAGTCGGCCTCCCGTGCCTTTGACGACAATCTCGTTGTCCTTGACGGCGATCTGTGTTCCCATCGCCCGGAGGGCCTCGACAAGATGGTGCGTGTCCTCCGACAGCAGGGGATTGTGCAGCACCGAGGTCCCTTCAGCGAGGGCGGCGATCACAAGGGCGCGCTGCGTGTAGCTCTTTGATCCGGGAATGGCGATAACGGCATTCAACTTAGCAAGTGTCCTGATTTCTTTTGTCATGGTTGCAGCCTTTCCATAACCACCTGCCGCATCAGATCGACGGGTGGGGTCAGTCCCGTCCAGAGGCGGATCTGCTCGGCTCCCTGATGGACGAACATGCCGATGCCGTTTCTTGTTTGGCATCCTGCCGCTTCGGCGTCTTTCAATAGCCTCGTTTTAAAGGGATTGTATATAATATCCACAACACATGCGAATCGTTTCAGGATATCCGCTTTTACGGGCGATTGTTCCGTGGCGGGAGACATGCCCACGGAGGTTGTATTAACCAGAATATCCGCCTCGATATGGGAAAGTTCGGAGAAAGGCCGGAATGAACAGTGGAATTCATCGGCCAGTCGTTCACCTTTTGCCGATGTCCTGTTGCAGATAATGACCTGAGCGCCTTCGCGGAGTCCCCCGTAAACGGCTGATCGTGCGGCTCCACCGGCGCCGAGGATGACGATGCGCTTTCCTTCCATGGTCATGATTTCCGCAAGATCTTGCATCAGGCCGGCAGCATCGGTATTGAAGCCTGTCAAACGGCCATTATCATTTCGGACCGTATTGACTGCGCCGATTTTGAGGGCCGTATCGTCCAACTCATCCAGCCAAGGCAGGATGTCCGTCTTGAATGGGATCGTGACACTGACACCTTGGATATTCAGCCCCCGGACGCCCTCCACAGCCTTCTCCAGATTCTCAACGCAAAAGGCTACGTAATCGGCATGGACGTTCATGTATTCGTAAGCCGTCCGATGCATCAAGGGGGACAGACTATGAGTGACGGGATTGCCGAAGAGGGCGAAGATGCTGTGTGTATTGTTCATGTATCCAAGATCTCCCATATCTTTTTCATCTCGTCAACGGTCATTTGTCCCGGCGCCGATTCCACACCCCTCTCGAGGGCGGCGAAGGTTAAAAAGGAGCCTAGAGCGGCCGTCATGATACGGCTGGAGCGACCCGCGGCACCCATACAGAAGGCGATGATCTCCTGTCCCTGACGCCTGGCATAGGGAACGAGGCTGAGAATTCTCAGATTGTCTTCTTCCTTACGGGCATAGGTTACGATCTTGATGATATCGGCACCGATGGCCCTCATGTCCCGGAATTTCTTCTTCAGAATTTGTTCAGAAGGCGTGCCGCCAAAATCATGCCAGGAGAGAATGAGTTTTGTTCCGTATTTAGTTCCTCCCCCTTGCGGGAAAGGGTTTGGGCGAGGGGGATGGATCGCTGACACAGCCCCGATCTTTACCTTCAGTGCTACGATCAGCGCAGGATCAGTCGAGGCCTCAATATCAATAAAATCGGCTCCCAGAGAAACGGCATCTTCAAGCAATGCAACTCGTTCCGCTTCGGAGCCGCTAAAGGCTCCGCCTTCTTCCCGGCGCCGATTGGTGACCAGAACCTGACCCAATTTTTCTTTCAGCAACAGTCGCAAATCGGGATCGTTCATGCCGTCGATGCGAAGTTCCACGATGTCCGCAAAGGCATGGGCATGCTCCATCAACACCTTTGCCGTTTCATACGTTTCTGGCTGTACGGGAATACAGATCCTCAAGGTTCTTCTCCCAATGGGTAGGCCCCCAAAATTTTAATGAAGGCTGTTTTTCCTCCCATTTCCTTCAGGCATCGGCTGATGGCTTGATCATCGCTGTGGCCGAGAAGATCTGCAAAGAAGAGATACTCCCACAATCTGTCCCGGATGGGATAGGAAGCGATACGGATCAGATTGATCTTGGCTTTGGCGAAGGCCTCCAGGGCGTGAAACAGCGAACCCGGCGTATGGGGTGTTCCAAAAAGGATGGAGGTTTTGTCATTGCCTGTCGGCTCTCCCGTTCCATATCCGATGACCAGGAAACGCGTTGTATTAAGGGGATGATCCTCTATGCCTTCTTCAACAATATGGAGCCCATAGTGTTCCGCAGCCAGGCGGCTGCAAATGGCCGCGTCTTCAGGGTTGTCCTGCACTTTGAGGGCGGCGGCGGCCGTACTGTCCATATCGATGAGCGTTGCCTGGGGAAGATTGCGGCGCAGCCATTCCTGGCACTGGGCCAGGGGTTGGGGATGGGAGTAGACGCGCTTGATGTCCTTTTTCCTGCTCCCTTTGGATACGAGGCTATGGGAGATGCGGACAAAGATTTCGCCCCGGATGTTCAGGGGGGTTGTGATCAGGCGGTCCAGCGTCGGCTTGACGGGCCCTTCCGTCGAGTTTTCGACGGGAACGACGCCCCAGGGTGCTTTATGGCGTTCTACGTCGTCAAAGACATCGGCGATAGTATTTTGGGGGGCAATGCATATGCCGCGACCGAAATGGGCGAGGACGGCCAGATGGCTGAAGGTTGCCTCCGGGCCCAGGAAAGCCACCGTCACGGGGGCTTGAAGATCTCTTGATGTGGAGATGATCTCCCGGAAAATATTCCGCAGGTGATGATTAGGCAAGGGGCCCTTATTGACATCCCGAAGCCGGTTATAAACCCGGGCCTCCTGTGAGGGATCATAAACATCAAGGCCCTGATCATTCTTGATCTGACCGATCTCCATGCAGACTTCAGCCCGTTTGTTCAGGATGCGGATAATGTCCGAGTCCAGGTCACTCAGGGTATCCCGAAGCGTCTTAATTTCATTTGATGTCATAATTTGATGGCCTCGATCGTTTTTCCTACCAGTTGTTCCGGAACATCACCGTTGACGAAAGGCATGCCGATTTTTTTCAGCAATACGAACGGCGTTACATGTCCCTTCTTCTTCTTGTCTCGCTTTATATGGGCCAGCAGCCGGTCTTTTTCGAGATTTCCCGGTATGCGGACAGGCAGTCCGATATTCTGTAAAATAGCCTCGATGTGCAGACGGTCCTCCTTCGGAAGATATTCCAGGGCTTCGGATAGCCTTGCCGCTGCGGCCATGCCGATGGAGACGCCGTGACCGTGAGGGATGGTAAACCCTGACTCAGCTTCGATGGCATGTCCGATTGTATGGCCGAAGTTCAGAATGCGCCGAAGCCCTTTTTCCGTTTCGTCGATTTCAACGATACCTTTTTTGATGCGGCAGGACTTGGTGATTATTCTTTCCAGCACACCGGTATTTCGGCCCTTGATGGATTCGGCCTCCGTATCAATGGTTCGCAGCAGGTCGGGATCTTCAATGACACCGTATTTGACGATTTCGGCAAGGCCGTTTTGAAATTCCCCTTCCGGCAGCGTATCCAAAAAGGATAAATCGATAAATACACCTTTGGGTTGATGAAAGGTACCCAATAAATTTTTCCCCAAGGAAAGATCCACACCAGTCTTGCCGCCGATGCTGCTGTCTACCTGGGCGAGAAGCGTTGTCGGCACCTGAATGCAGGGAATGCCGCGCATGAAGATGGAAGCCAGAAATCCCGTGATGTCCCCGACAACACCGCCGCCAAGGGCGATCAGTGCCGATGTACGATCGGCCCCCAATTCCAGAAGTTTTTCCGCCAGGGAAATGCAGGTATCCATAACCTTTGAGGCCTCCCCTGCGGGAAAATCGATCAGGTCCACTTTAAGGTCCAATCCACGGAGAATGGAAAGGACACGCTCTCCGTGGAGGGCGGAAACGTTGGTGTCCGTGACGATGATGTAGCGTGCGCCCCAGTTGCCTTTGGCAAGCATTAATCCCATGCGGTCGAGGATATCCCTCCCGATACAGATATCGTATGAGGACGCCGATTTCTTGTCCAGGCTTACCTTCATCTTGTTCATGGCTGGCGATTGATCTCCTTTCTCATGACGTTATCGATGATTCGTATTTCGTCCATCAGCTGATAGAACTTTTCCGGCTTCAGCGATTGAGGTCCGTCGGAAACGGCTTTCTCCGGTTCCGGGTGCACTTCTATCATGAGCCCATGGGCGCCGACGGCAACAGCGGCGCGGGCCAGCGGCGTTACATATTGCCAGTATCCGGCGGCATGGCTCGGATCGACGATAATCGGCAAGTGGGTCAGCTCCTTCAGGACTGTAACGGCGCTGATATCGAGTGTGTTGCGAGTCGCCGTTTCAAAGGTGCGAATGCCGCGTTCGCAGAGGATAACCTCGCTGTTGCCGGCGGAGAGGATATACTCTGCCGACATGAGCAACTCCTCGAGAGTCGTCATCATGCCGCGTTTAAGAAGGACGGGCTTCCTGGACTGCCCGACCTTTTTCAGCAGGGCGAAATTCTGGACGTTTCGCGCCCCGATCTGCAAAATGTCGGTGTATGATTCAATGAGATCTACATCGGTTGTGTTCATCACTTCCGTGATGACGGGCAGGCCGGTACTCTCACGAACCTTTTTCAATAGTTTCAAGCCGTCTTCTTCCATACCCTGGAAACTGTAAGGTGAGGTTCTCGGCTTGAAGGCCCCGCCGCGAAGAATTTGGGCACCGGCCTTTTTGACGATATAGCCGCTTTCCATGAGCTGCTCTTCGCTTTCGATGGAGCAGGGACCTGCCATGACGACGAAATTGTTTCCCCCGATTTCCACATCACCGACACGGATGACCGTATCCCCCTCGTGAGATTCCCGGCTGGCCAGCTTGTAAGGCTTCAGGATCGGGACGACTGTTTCCACCCCCGGCAGGTATTGGGCGGATTTAAGTTGTGCCTTGCCCCGGTCGTCTCCGACGGCTCCGATGATGGTCCGCTCCACGCCGCGTGACGGATGGGTCCGGTAGCCAACGGATTCGATCCATTCGATGACATGATCAATCTGGGCGTCTGTTGCATTTTTTTTCATAACGATTACCATTTTTAACCTCCACAAAGAAAAGGCCATGGCGAATATTGCCGCCATGGCCTTTTCCGGAAACAAAAAAGCCATGGACAGCGTCGGTCTGTCCATGGCTTAGTTTATTATTTATTAACCCTTAAGTCCTCCTAAGCGATGGGCAGACCTGTGCAAAATAATAATAATAGCTAAACCAATAAGAATTAATATTTGCACTTTTGTCCAACATCTCTCGGAAACCTCTGGAACGAATTTGTCGGCGCACTAAAACACAACGATCTTTTGTTGTCAAGAAGAATATTTGAAGAAAATTTGTGGTATTTTTTGCTTTGTTGTCATATAAACATGGCGTTCTTTCTTAAATCAACTTCTTAGAAAATAAGATCACGATCCCGGGAGGAAACCCATGAAAACGATCAAAGTCCCGTCGCGTCTCTGGTATGACAACGAAGAAAGAGAACTTACCTTTCCAGATGCATGGCAGGTCGATAACCTTACATCTTCCGGCTTTGAAAAACCAGGCCTCACGCCGGATCAGATCCGTGAACGAATCGAGAACCCCGTAGAAGGCCCCCCTCTTGAGGAATTGGCCAAGGGAAAGCAGCAGGCCGTGATCGTTTTCGATGACATGACCAGGCCGACACCGGTTAAGGATGTCGCACCCTATGTTCTGGCAGCACTTCATCGTGCCGGGATGAAGAAAGATCAAATCCGGTTTATCTGGGCTCTGGGCAGCCATGGGACTTACGATATGATTGCCGCACGGAAAAAGCTGGGCGACGAAATTGTTGAAAATTACCTCGTCTATAATCATGACGCCTTTCAAAATACGGTGAGGATCGGAAGAACGCCCAAGGGAATTGAGCTCTGGCTCAACAAAGGGTTTATGGATTGCGATCTGAAAATAGGCATCGGTTGCATCACCGCCCACGTCCATGTCGGCTTCGGCGGCGGTGCCAAGCTCATTCTGCCGGGCGTAGCGGGTATCGAATCGATCAATCAGTTTCATAATCAGGCTTTTCGTGACCCATCGCGAATCGGTCTGGGAAATTTTGACAATAACATTATGCGTGAAGAGTGTGATTCAGCGGGCGATCTGGCGGGCCTTAACTTCAAGGTTGATTGCCTCGTCAATCGGCGTGGGGAGATTGCTAATCTTTATGCCGGTCCGTTCCGAGCAACCCACAGCCGGGGAGGCGAGGAGGCGAAGGAGCATTACGGCATTTCTGTTGACGGCCAGTATGACATTACCGTGTCAAACGCCTACGGGAAGGCCAATGAATCGGCAATCGCCCTATATATGGCCATGCCTGCATTAAAAGCCGATGCCGCCGGGACCGCTGTTCTCATTTCCGATGCCCCTGAGGGCCAGGTGCCCCACTATGTTTTCCGGTCCTGGGGAAACTGCTATGGAGGACGGCATTTCTCGCCGCGTCCAAAAGGGTTCATACCTTTAATGGCAAAAAAAGTCATCGTATTGAATCCATATCCCACGCCCAGTTGCCTGGACTGGATCGGCCATGTTGACGATGTGATTGTGGTCAAGACCTGGCAGGAGGTTCTTAATATTATCACGAGCGACTATCCCGGTGAAGCTCGCGTGGGCGTCATTCAGGACGGTACGGTGCAGTACATCAAGAAACCATAAACATTGTCGTTGAAAATAAGAGCTTGACAATGGTTTTGCAATGTATTACAATCTGTAATCATCACTGGTTTGCAGGATAGGAACGTCATGACGAAAACAGCATTAACAACGATCAATAAAGGATTCGGCCATGAAAACATTTAAGAGATTTATTCTTCTTTCTGTCGTTCTTTTATTATTTGCGACGCCTTCAGCAACAAAAGCCGCTCAAGTAAACGCATTTATCTATGGTGCTCTGGAGTATGATAGTACTCTATCGGGTCAGGTTTTCGCAGGGTGGCTAACTGGAGACGACTTTGTGGCCTATTGCGTTGACCGCAAGAACCCGTTGCCCCAAAATGTGGTCTGGGCCGATGTAAAAGGATTAGGGAGCACCGGCTCCATCTATCAACAGGCTGCATATATAATGGACAAGCATGATCCTTTTATAACCGGTCACAACGAGACAACCTTCAGTTATGAGGAAACCTCCTATATGACCCAACTTGCGATATGGAAACTTACGGGGCAGTTGGGTTATGCGCCCGCAATTATCGATCCGGTCAGTTACATGATATATTTCAATCATATCAATACTTACTGGATACCTGCCGCTCTGAGCAGCACTGAAAATTTCAACGGCAGATATGCACTATTGGATCTTTATAATGACTCTGACAAAACGATTCAATATCAGAAACTCATCGCACCCGTACCCATTCCCGCGGCAATATGGCTTCTGGGATGCGGTCTGGTGGGGTTGTTCGGGCTCAAAAGACGCAAAAACATTTGACCACAAGGTTTATTAAATGATAAGCAGGCTCATCATGAATGATAAGCCTGCTTTTTTTTTGTAAATATTTATCGAACCAACACGTTTTTCATGCAAAGCTGTTGTAATTACGATCTGTAAAATGAGTAAGGTATAACAGGGACTTGGCGGTCTAGGATGGGCACACCAAATGCAGATTGGGTTCGGATATTGAATATTCAGCAAGATAATTATTTCCCCCCTGCCATCGTCACATCCCTATTTTTCAGATCGATAATCAAGGTCGTTGACTAAAGG
>CAZBME010000042.1:27047-31260 GCA_964492965.1 uncultured Syntrophaceae bacterium
AAGGTCGTTGACTAAAGGATTATTCTAATTCAACTCCCCGTTTCTCAAAGGGGATGCAGAGGGATTTTATTGGTATTCGATAAAATCTCCCCAGCCCCTCTTTAGAAAAGAGGGGAGTTGCTGCGCTAAGGTAAATGACATTGGATCGCTATTCAGACTTTTATAGCAATCCTTCGATTAAAGCCTGAGAAGTGCGCATGTTGTGAAGGCTCTGTGGCTAATCCGGTGGTTTCTACACAGCCCGTGTAATCCAGAGGGCGGAGCTGTACAGAGCGTCAAACCCTGATATTGTTATTCCCTCTTTTGCAGGAATAACTAAAATGCGGTCTTTTTCAAAGGTTTCGTTTAGCAAAATCTCCTGCATTTCAAAATGACAACATTGTAAATCTTTAAAAAAAATTATATAATATCGAATAAATATACCAAATCAGGGTTCAACGCGACTACTTGAAAAGAGAAATTGGTAACCTCGGGGTAAATGGCATCCAGATAATGGAAGAAATATTGGCTGGAAAAAAGCAAAAAGGAGATTGAATGTGGATTTCATAGATCTTGCGGCACAGCAAAAGCGAATCATAGGTAAAATCGAGAGCAACATAAAGAGTGTATTGAGCCATGGCCAGTACATCATGGGACCGGAAATCAAGGCGCTGGAAAAAAGCCTTGCCGGGTTTGTGGGGGTCAAACATGCCATCAGTTGTGCCTCCGGTACGGATGCCCTTTTAATGGCGTTAATGGCCTATAACGTTGGTACGGGATCTGCAATCTTCACAACGCCGTTTACTTTTATTGCCACCGCTGAGGTAATCAGCCTTCTGGGGGCGACGCCGATATTTGTGGATGTTGACCCGAAAACCTTTAACATGGATCCGGAAAAGCTGGAAAAGGCCATTATGGCCGTTAAACAAAATGATTCTGGCATCTATCCCCTTCCGACGATGGTGAAAAACGCGCATGGACATGCAGTCCCTCTGAAACCGCGAGGGATCATTCCCGTTGATCTTTTCGGACTGACTGCAGATTATGACCGGTTGAATGCAATTGCAGAAAATGAAGGCCTGTTTGTGATTGAAGACGCTGCGCAAAGCTTTGGCGCCGAGTATCATGGCAAGCGGTCCTGTTCGTTGGCAGCGATCGGATGTACGTCCTTTTTCCCGGCCAAACCTCTGGGCTGTTATGGAGACGGAGGCATGTGCTTTACGGATGATGATCGACTTGCCGGCATTCTCGACTCGATTCGTGTCCACGGCAAAGGCGATCATAAATATGATAACGTTCGCATCGGGATCAATGGACGTATGGATACATTGCAGGCTGCGATTCTGCAGGCCAAATTCGAGATCTTTCCGGAGGAAATCAACCTGCGCAATGAGGCCGCTCGTCGCTATACGCACTTGCTTGAGGGGAGGGCAGGCCTTGTAGCGCCATTTGTCCCGGAAGGATACACTTCCGTCTGGGCACAGTACTCTATCCTGGCGAAAGATTCGACACATCGTGATAACTTGCAGAAACGCCTTTCGGAGGCAAAAATTCCTACGGCCATTTATTATCCCAAACCGCTGCATATGCAGGAGGCCTTTGCAGGCCTGGGATATCGGAAAGGTGATTTCCCCGTAACAGAAGACTATGCCGAACGCATCTTCAGCCTGCCGATGCATCCTTATCTGTCGGAAGCAGATCAACGAAGGATTGCCGATATTCTGTCGGCAAACGATTGATATATAAAGAAAGGTAATGGTGATGAAGAAAAATATCGCCGTAATGGGAGCCGGCTACTGGGGAAGGAACCTGGTGAGGAATTTTTCGCAGCTTGGCGTATTAAAAACGATCTGCGATAAGGATCCCCATGTTCTTCAAGAAATGAAGGGGACATACCCGGAAGCCTTGATCAGGGAGAACCTGGAGGAGGTCCTCAAGGATGATGCAATAGCGGGCGTTGTCATAGCAGCCCCTGCGGCACAGCATCATGAGCTGGCGGCAAAGGCGCTCCAGGCCGGAAAACACGTGTTTGTAGAAAAGCCGCTTTCTTTGACATATAAAGACGGGCAAAGACTTGTCAGCCTTGCACACGAGAAGAAAAGAATCCTCTTTGTCGGTCATGTACTCCATTATCACGCAGCCGTCATCAAACTTAAAGAGATGATCCGTAACGGCAGTATCGGTCGTCTAGAATATATTTATTCGCATCGGTTGAGCTTGGGAAAGATAAGGCGTGAAGAAAACATCCTCTGGTCTTTTGCGCCCCATGATATATCCCTGATTCTGAGCCTCGTTGGTGAAGATCCAGACTTTGTCGATTCTGTCGGCAGTAATTTTCTCCATGCGAAAATTCCCGACGTCACCATGACCAACCTGAAATTTCCATCGGGCATCAGCGCCCATATCTTTGTGAGCTGGCTGAACCCTTTCAAGGAGCAGAGGCTTGTCGTCATCGGCAGCCAGGGAATGCTGGTATTCGATGATACAAAGGCCGTTGCCGAAAAACTGATCCTATATCCCCATACGATCAACTGGAAGGAGGGGATTCCCGTTCCGGAAAAGGCCGAGAGCATAGCCATTGATATTTCAGCCTCCTGGGAAGAGCCCTTGAAGGCCGAATGCAACGCCTTTATTTCGGCCATGGAAAAAGGCGAAAGTCCAATTACCTCCGGCGAAGAAGGCCTGCGAGTTCTGAAAATTCTCGAAAGCAGCCAGAAATCGATTGAAGCTAAGGAAAGAGCAACACACGACTTGCCTGTTCATGATGCTGGTGTTGAAAAGACAAGGGAGGAACCGTCATTCTTTGCCCATCAGACGGCTATTGTGGATGAAGGCGTTTCCATTGGTAAAGGAACCAAGATCTGGCATTTCTCTCACATTCTTTCGGGTTCAAGGCTTGGGGAGAAGTGCAATATCGGTCAGAACGTCGTGATCGGGCCTGATGTATCAGTGGGCAGCGGTTGTAAGGTTCAGAACAATATCTCGATATACAAAGGCGTTACTCTGGAGGACGATGTATTTTGCGGGCCCTCCATGGTGTTTACGAATGTCTACAACCCCAGGGCATTCATCTCCAGAATGGACGAACTAAGGCCGACCCTGGTTAAAAAGGGGGCGAGCATCGGTGCAAATGCAACCATCGTCTGTGGTGTAACCATCGGCCGCTATGCCTTTATTGGCGCTGGCGCCGTGGTAAAGCAGGATGTTCCCGATTATGCCATGGTGGCCGGAAATCCTGCCAAGATCAAAGGCTGGGTGTGCATGTGCGGCAATCGTCTGGAAATCAAGAAGAAAACCGGGAAATGTCAGGCCTGCGGCAAGGTGTACCACGCTTCAGGCGATAAATTGATACAACACGACAGCTCTCCTCTTTCTTAAATTTGAACTGGGGGAGATTTTACGGAACGCAATAAAAATACCCTGTATCTCCCTTACTGAAGGGGAACTTGAAAGGTAAACGAATGATCGAAACAACCCCGAAAAAAATGAAAGGCATCATCCTGGCAGGTGGTTCGGGCACGCGCCTTTATCCCATTACATCAGCGTTATCCAAACAGCTTCTTCCGATATTTGACAAGCCCATGATCTATTATCCCCTGTCGATCCTGATGCTTGCCGGCATCAGGGAGGTCCTCATCATTTCGACGCCCCGTGATTTACCATTTTATAAAGAACTTTTTAGCGACGGGTCTCAAATAGGCCTGTCGATTTCATATGCCGAACAACCAAACCCGGGAGGCCTTGCACAAGCCTTTATTATTGGCGAATCTTTCATCGGCCGGGATAATGTCTGCCTTGTGCTGGGGGACAATGTCTTTCATGGTTATGGCCTTTCAACCACACTTGAAAAAGCCGGAAAACTCACTGAAGGGGCTCTTGTGTTCGGATATTGGGTAAAAGATCCGGAGCGATATGGGGTCGTAGCCTTTGATGAACAGGGAAAAGCCATCAGCCTCGAAGAAAAACCTGCCAACCCGAAGTCAAACTATGCCGTCGTCGGTCTTTATTTTTACGAAAACAGCGTTGTGAATATTGCGAAGAACCTCAAACCCTCGGCAAGAGGTGAACTTGAAATAACGGACGTCAACAGGGAATATCTGAATCACAACAAACTCAGTGTGGAATTGCTGGGCCGAGGCATGGCCTGGTTGGATACGGGTACCCACGAAAGCCTTCTGGAAGCCAGTAATTTTATCGCAACCATCGAGCATCGCCAGGGGTTGAAAGTGGCCTG
>CAZBME010000043.1:0-30274 GCA_964492965.1 uncultured Syntrophaceae bacterium
GATTTTTAATTTTTTTATGATCTCACTTTTGGAAATATTCAAATGCAGCATTTTAGCGATCATTTCGCGTTCAATGTCCTTTGCCGCTTCAAATTCTTCACTCCCACCTGATAATGGTTGTTTGAAATGAAGAACTTCTTCCGGGATGAGATCAGCCGTAAGTTCATTGGTGTTGGAAAAGTTCATCATACGTTCTATGACATTTTGAAGCTCTCTGACATTACCGGGCCATGGATAATTCATGAAAAAATTTATCACTTTATCATCAACCCGATCAATTTCTTTCTCCATGGTTTTTCTGTGTTTATTGATGAAATAATCGACAAGGAGCGGGACATCATCCAGTCTTTCCCGCAATGGGACCATATTGATGGAAAAAACATTGGCACGATAATATAAATCCTCCCGGAAATTTCCCTTCCGAACCTCTTCCTTGAGATTCCGGTTTGTCGCCACAATGATGCGCACATCAACGGGCCGGATACTGGATCCGCCAATACGCACAATGGATTTGTCCTCGATGACCCTCAAAAGGACAGCCTGTAGCTCCAAAGGGGTTTCTGCAATTTCATCCAGAAATATCGTGCCGCCATCTGCCAGCTCGAACTTCCCCTGATTCCCGCCTCGTCTCGAACCCGTGAAAGAGCCTTCCGTATAGCCAAAAAGTTCGCTGGAAATCAAATCCCTGGGTATGGCGCCGCAGTTGATAGCCACATAGGGACCATTCCTGCGTTTGCTGGCATTATGAATCGCCTGGGCGAAGATATCTTTCCCCGTGCCGCTTTCACCCAGGAGGAGGACGTTTGAACTGCTTTGCGAAACCATTCGGGCCTGCCTGATGATCTCTAAAAATTTCGGATTCATCCCGCATATATCTTCGAATCGCAAGCTTGCTTTAGCGCCGATCATTTTGGTCACCAGCATTTTCGCTCGTTTGATTTCATTGAGTATGAGGACCTTCCCCATAATCTCCCCGTTATCGGACAGAATGGGGTTACTGGTAAGCGTGTAGTCTTTTGCCTCCCCGTTGGAGGAAATTCGCACTTCAACGTCAGTCATGGGCTGATTCTTTTCAATCATACTGAAGAATTCGCTATTTTTATCACCGAAAACCTCTCGAATGTCTTTGCGTTCGACCCACTTATTTTGCAGAAAAAACATATTCTTTGCGTTGTCATTTATTAAAGAGATAAGATCATCATTGTCGATGGCGATCAGGGCTTCAGGAATGGAGGAAATGACTGTCTTCTGATAGCTGTTGGCGACGTGGGCTTCCATCAGGGCCTTATTGATGCGGAGTTCATTCTCTATCGCCATGGCGGCCGCAACAGTCATCCCGAGGGTGTGCGGGGTCACTTTGTAATAGCGGCCGGTCATGACCAGTCCCCCGATGAATTCGCCTTCCGGGTTGAAAATCGGTGCACTGGAAGACGTCTCTGTGTGGATATTTCGACAGTAATGCTGGCATCCAAATATCTGTATGGGCTTTTGCACCTTCAGGAGGGTGCCGACACCGTTGGTTCCGGCAGACTCTTCTCCCCAGTAGGCACCCGCCACGAAGTTCCCTGTTTTTACGTGGGTAATAACGTTGTCATCGCCGATTATTTCCAACAGATATCCTTCATGGTTGAACAAAACAACGATAAACCCCGAGCCCTCAACATATTTATAGAGATGGCGCATGAAGGGCCAGCTGATTTTGATTAAATCCCTATGCCTGCTTTGCAGGTCCTTTAACCGATCTCCCGTCAGGACGTTTTTAATGGCCGTTTTTTGAGGATTGACGCCATAATTTTTGCAGCGAATCCAGGACTCCAATATTTCATTTGGTATGACGGTGCTGTCAATCCCTGTGGCGCCGCTCAGAAACCTTTCCCATTCCTTCCTGGTTCGCCGGTGATTTTCATCGTAGCTGATGACCCTTCCGTTCTCGGTCGGCGAATTGAGCTTCTGTTGCGGCTTATTGGATGTTTCCATTTTTTTGCTCCTGATATGTGGATCTGTATCCCATAATGATACAAAATATTCTTGCCTGTCCCATTATGGAGCTCAATAGTATTCCATAATGGGACATCATTCTTTAACCATAGAATTTAAAAACAAACAAGAAAAATTATTTATTAATAAATACAATTATTTGCGCTTATTTAAAAGGTGAAGCATAAATGGCACAAGGAATGCAATTTAGGTTACACATAAATTAACCAAGGTGGATATTCGTACCATAGAAAGGAAATCAGTACGTATTTATGGATTACCTAGAAAAATTCAGGGTTGCGGACAAAGTGGCCATTGTGACGGGTGGCAGCAAGGGGCTTGGCCGGGCGATGGCGTTAGGATTGGGAGAAGGTGGCGCCAAAGTTGTTGTGACAAGCAGAACCGTCCCACTGATCGAAGAAACGGCTGATGAAATCATTAAAAAAGGCGGTGAGGCAATCGCCGTCCCCGTTGACGTCAAAAACCCGCAGAGCATTGAGATGATGGTCGCCCAGGTTATGGACCACTACGGCAGGGTTGACATTCTCATCAACAATGCGGGCATCGCCCCGATGAAAAGGACCATTGATACGGATATCGAAGATTGGAACGATGTAATGAATACCAACCTGAAATCGGCCTTTTTGGCTTCTAAAGCGGTTGCCAAGAGTATGCTTAAGGAGCGAAAGGGGAAAATAATCAACATTGGTTCTGTTCTCGGGCACATGGTGTCAGGGGTGGCCATGCCATACTGCGTTTCGAAGGCGGGAATTGCCCACATGACCAGAGCGATGGCCCTCGAATGGGCGTCTTTTGGAATCAATGTCAATTGCATTGCCCCGGGTTATTTTGAAACGGAAATGACGGATCAGGCCCGTGAAGATGAGTCCCACCTGAAGTTTTTGAAGTTCAAGATTCCCTTCAAGCGTTTCGGCAAGCCGGAAGAGATTGTCGGGGCAGCGCTGTTTCTGGCTTCGGAAGCATCTGATTATATGACCGGTGCCGTCCTTTACATCGACGGCGGATACACCATCTGGTGAGAAGGTAGGAAGGGGTTGGAATAAATGAACGCGGTTGCATTTTATGATGGTGCCGGCAGCCACGGTTGATCAAAATATGAAAGAGAAGAGGTTGTTTATTGTGCCTATGGATAAAAAAGACGATGTGGTGATTGTCAGCGGCGTGAGAACGCCATTTTCAAAATTTGGTTCGGTGCTGCGCGACATGCACAGCATGGACCTCGGCATTATTGCCATCAAGGCCTGCCTGGAGCGTTCTGGACTGCAAGGCAGCGATTTGGACGAACTGTACTACGGGATGTGCATCCAGTCCGAGGCGGCTTTGAATTATAATGTTATCGGGCGCCAGGCCCTCCTGAAAGCCGGTTTGCCTGAGGACCTTCTGTCACTTACTGTGGACAGGGCCTGTTGTTCATCCCTGGTCAGTGTTCAATTGGGTTATAAGTCGATCCGCCTTGGTGAAGCAGAGGTCTGTATGGCGGTGG
The DNA here is from genome assembly GCA_964492965.1 of uncultured Syntrophaceae bacterium. Classification (GTDB taxonomy): domain Bacteria; phylum Desulfobacterota; class Syntrophia; order Syntrophales; family UBA8958; genus CAZBME01. The sequence goes on from CAZBME010000043.1 coordinate 3,482, forward strand.
GGGCTGAAAACATGAGCAACACGCCGGTTGTCCTAAACGGCCATCGCTTTGGGCGCGGACTGGCCCCTCTGTCCATGGTCGATCACCTGAATCCGATTCAGTACAATGGCTTTGGCATCCTGGCTAAGGATGCCGGAGAAGTGGCCCTGGAGCATGGCATAACCCGTGAAATGCAGGATCAGTGGGCCTTGGGCTCCCAACAGAAATATCAGGCAGCAAAGACGGCCGGCAAGTTTGCCGCTGAGTTGGTGTCTGTAGAAGTGCCGCAGAAAAAAGGGCCTGCAATAATGTTTACCGAGGATGATTTTCCCAGGGCCGATTCCACCATCGAAGGCCTGGCAAAACTTAAACCTGTTTACGGAAGTCCCACCGTTACTGCCGGAAACGCGCCGGGTCTTGATGCCGGGGCATCGGCCGTGATTATCATGAAAAGATCCAGGGCGGAAGAATTGGGTATTAAACCCCTTGCCACCATTCTGTCCATGGCCAGCATGGCCAAGGAACCCAGACGAATGGCGGAAGTGCCGGGGTATGCCATTGCCCTCGCCTTATCAAGGGCTGGTCTTACCATGGACAAAGTCGATGTATTCGAAATCAACGAGGCGTTTGCCGCCATGCCGCTGGTGTCAACCAGGATCATGGCTGAAATGAATGAAGAACGGTGGGTTCGGATCATGAACAGGACCAATCCGAATGGCGGCGCCATTGCGCTGGGGCATCCCGTTGGTGCCAGCGGTGCGCGGATACTTCTTACCATGATGCATGAGTTAAAAAGGCGAGGCGGGGGGATAGGCGCCTGCGGGATCTGCGGAGGCCTGGCACAGGGTGATGCGGCTGTCATCAGGGTTGATTAGAAATCTTGATATCAAATTTAAAGAGGAAATGTCCTGAAAGTGTTGGCCATCAGGAAAAAGGATTTTAAAAATGGGTAATAAATTAACGGATTTGCGGGATACCCGCTTTGTGCTTTATGAACAATTAAACGTTGAGGAATTATGCGAGGCGACCCGATTTCAGGATCACTCAAGAGAGACCTTTGAAATGATCATAACGGCTGCGGAGAAACTGGCCGTGAACGATTTTGAGCCCGCGAACAGTATCGGCGATAAGATCGGCTGCAACTGGAAAGGTAATATTGTCGCTGTTCCCGAGCCGTATCGGGCGCCGTTCAGAAAGTTTTGTGAAGGCGGATGGATGAGTCTCCCTGAGCATTATGACGTTGGTGGGCAGAAAGTCCCTCTTACCGTCCACTATGTTTGCAGCACGATGTTTTTTGCCGCCAATCATACCCTAACCGGATATACGGGCCTGACCCACAGTGCGGCGAAGGTTATTGAAATCTATGGCACGGCAGAACAGAAGAAAAAGTACATGACTCCCCTTTATGAAGGCAGATATGCAGGCGTCATGGATCTCACGGAGGCGCAGGCCGGTTCCGATGTGGGCGCTGTAAGGACAAAGGCGGTGAAGAATCCGGATGGCACCTATGCCATCACGGGAGGGAAGATCTTCATTACCGGCGGAGAACAGAATCTGACGGAAAACATCATTCATATTCTTCTGGCCCGGATAGAGGGGGACCCTGAAGGCACGAAAGGACTTTCCTGCTTTGTTCTGCCTAAAATCAGGATTGATGCGGATGGTGTCCTGGGCGAGGGCAATGATATTACGTGTTCGGGGATTGAACACAAGATGGGTATGAAGGGTTCGGTCACGGCTGTTTTGAATTTTGGTGATAACGGCAACTGTATCGCCGAACTTCTGGGGCCGGAACGAAAAGGCATCAATGTCATGTTCCACATGATGAACGAGCAGCGGATCCTTGTGGGCATGCAGGGCATGGCGCAGGCAGGTACGGCGTATCTTCACGCCTTGAATTTCGCAAAGGAAAGAAAACAGGGGCCTGCTTTCGGCAGCAGGGATACGCAGCAAGTGGCGATCATCCAACACCCGGATGTCCGCAGAAGCCTGTTATGGATGAAAGCCCATACGGAAGGCATGAAAGCGCTCATCTTTTATACGATGCATTGCATGGACAAGGAATCCGTCAGCACCGACGAGACGGAAAAAAGAGGGTGGCAGGACATGGTTGAGATGCTGACGCCCATCTGTAAAGCCTATTGCTCGGATAAGGGATTTGAGACATGCGTAAAAGCCATCCAGGTTCATGGCGGGTATGGCTATTGCCATGAATACAAAGTTGAGCAATGTGCCAGGGACTGTAAAATAACCTCTATTTATGAAGGGACGAATGCCATCCAGGCCCTGGATTTGATGGGACGCAAAATCCGGATGAGGAACGGGGCGGCCCTGAGAGCCCTGTTGGACAAAATGAATGAATCCGTTGAGGAGGCAAAAGGGTTCGCCGACTTGTCATCCTATGCCGACGAGGTTGGGAGGGCCATATCCGCCCTTCAGAACCTGACGGACTTTCTGCTGGCTGCGGCTTCATCGGAAAATGCCTACCTGGCTTATGCCTGGGCCACAAACTATCTTGAAATATTCGGCGATATTGTTCTCGGGTGGATGATGATCTGGCAGGCCGCCATCGTCTGTCGGAAAGCAGACCATGATCCTAACGACAAGTCTTATTATGAGGCCAAGGTCTTGACGGCGAAGTTTTATGTCGGGTCCATTCTCCCTGCGGTTCATGGAAAGATCGAAGCCATCCATAGGAATGACAAATCCTTATTGCAGATGGGAGAGGGACTCTTTTGCAGTTAGCTTCCGGCAGATAGAGGCGTTGCCTTCAGCTACTTAAACGGGGAGGATGGTCATCATGGCAGATACCTCCGCTGAGATTAGTCTAACCATAACCTATTGGAGTGAGAGAAAATGATCAAAACAAAAAAGGATTATATCGAAAGTTTAAAACGACAAAAGCTCAATGTCTATTATAACGGAAAGCGAGTGGAGGACGTTACGGTTCATCCGGCCTTTATCCCCCATATAAACGCGGCAGCCAAGACCTACGAACTGGCTCTCCAGCCTGAAAACGAAGACCTTTTGACAGCCACAAGTCATCTGACAGGCCATAGGATAAGCCGCTTCACCCATATTCACCAGTCCGTGGACGACCTGATCAAGAAGGTTCTCATGCTCCGTCTCATATCCCATGAAACGGGGAGCTGCTATCAGCGTTGTGTCGGCTTCGATGCTATGAACTCCCTATACTCGACCACCTATGAGATCGACGAGGTCAACGGAACGCCATACTTCAAGAGATTTGTCGAGTTTCTAAAGCACATTCAGTCGGGGAACTTCATGGTCGTAGGCGGTATGACGGACCCCAAGGGAGACCGATCCAAACGGCCAAGCGAGCAGGCTGATCCCGACCTGTTTACCCGCATCGTAGAGAAGCGGGAAGACGGCATTGTCATCCGCGGGGCAAAGGCACATCAAACGGGGGCCGTCAACAGTCATGAAATCCTCATCATGCCCACACAGAATATGGGGAAGGGGGATGAAGATTATGCCGTAGCCGCCGCTATTCCCCTAAATTCGAAAGGAATCACCCTTATCTTCGGCCGACAGTCCAATGAGGAGAGAAAGCTTGAAGGAGGAATCGACGCAGGGAACAAGGAATTCGGCGTCGTGGGCGGAGAAGCTCTTGTTGTTTTTGAGGATGTGTTTGTCCCCTGGGACCGGGTCTTCATGTGTGGAGAGATTGAATTCAGCGGTCTCCTCGTCGAGCGGTTCGCCACATTACACCGCCAGAACTACGGAGGATGCAAGGGTGGCGTCTCAGACATCATCATCGGGGCCACGGCCCTGGCCGCTCAGTATCAGGGAACGGCAAACGCCTCTCACGTCAAGGATAAACTCATCGAGATGATGCATCTGGCAGAAACGGTCTATTCCGGGTCCGTCGCCTGTTCCGCCATGGGCTCCAAAACGAAGAGCGGTGCCTACTATCCCGATCCGCTGCTCGCCAACTGCACAAAGCACAACATTACCAGGAACATCTATGAGATCTCCCGGCTGGCCCATGACATTGCCGGCGGCATCATGGCGACCCTGCCTTTCGATCAGGACCTGAGAAGTCCGGAAATCGGAAAATACGTGGAGAAGTATATGGCGGGCGTGGCAGGCGTCCCGACGGAAACGCGGATGAAAATATTGCGATTGCTCGAGAATATGACGGGAGGAACATGTCTGGTGGAAAGCATGCACGGCGCCGGTCCGCCCCAGAGCCAGCGCGTGATGTATCAACGCCTGGGCAACCTGCCGCAAAAGATCAGATGGGCGAAGATTCTCGCCAATATTGCCCAATAATGAAAAAGTTAAATACTAACAGATATATAGGAGGGAGTAGTCATGAATGTCATGAATGAGTATAAAGAGAAATTGGTAACTCCGGAAGAAGCGGTGAAGGTCGTGAAGCCGGGCGATAAGGTTCATTATGGTCACTTTGCCATGTCCCCGACGTTTCTGGATCCCTATTTGGCCAAAAGGAAAGATGAATTAAAGGATGTCCGTGTTTACGGCGTGACCTATCCGGGTCTCGCGCAGGTTGGCGCATGCGACCCGTCGCGGGATCACTTTATGTATCATTCCTGGCATTTCAGCGGCGGTGATCGTATTTTACATGATAAGGGACTGTGCAATTATATCCCGATGCTCTACCAGGAAGGGCCGGAGCTCATCAGGCGCTATGTCGATCCGGGCGTGGTCATGATCAAGGTTGCCCCCATGGACAAGCGCGGCTACTTCAATTTCAGCGTTTCCAATTCCGATACCTATTGTTTTGTCAAAAAGGCGACCAAGATGATTGTCGAGGTCTGCGACAAGGCGCCCTATTGTCTGGGCGGCAACAACGAAGCGGTGCATATCTCGGATGTAGACATGATTGTCGAAACAGACAACCAGCCATTGATCCAGGTTCCCTTCATTCCGCCGACTGAGGTGGACAAAGGGGTTGCAGCCCATGTGATGGCATTGATTGAAGACGGGTCCGTCATTCAGTTGGGCATCGGAGGTATGCCTAATGCTGTCGGCGCCATGATTGCCCAATCCGATCTTAAAGATTTGGGATGTCACACGGAGGTGTTGGTGGATGCCTATGTCGATATGTTTGAGGCGGGGGTTATGACCGGCCGACGCAAAGCCTTTGACCAAGGCAGAATGGTCTATACCTTTGCCCTGGGCACCCAGAAACTATATGACTTCCTGCATATGAATCGGGCCGCGGCCAGCTGCTCGGTGGATTATACCAACAACACCAATGTCGCCTCCGCCCACGACAAACTGGTGTCCGTCAACAACGCCATCGAGATCGATCTATACGGGCAAGTCTGTTCCGAATCTTCCGGTATCCGCCATATCACCGGCACGGGCGGCCAACTCGACTTCATTAGCGCCGCCTTTAAGTCCGAAGGCGGCAAAGGCATTGTCTGTCTGTCTTCTCTCAAAGAAAGCAAAAACGGCGAAAAGAAATCCCGCATCGTCCCCACCTTGACACCCGGCGGTATTGTAACGGTTCCCCGCACCATGACCCACTATGTGATTACGGAGTACGGCGCCGTGGACCTCAAGGGCAAGAGTACGTGGGAACGGGCCGAGCTGCTGATCAGCATCGCCCACCCCGATACACGGGAAGACCTGATGAAAGCCGCCGAAAGTCAGGGAATCTGGAGAAAAAGCAACAAACATTAATCCCCATGCTGAATCTGCCCACCCCACTCCTCTTGTTACCGTGATCTTAGCGGTAATGGGGGTTGGGGCGGTTGAAGCATAAGGGAAAGTGTCTCCATGGCGGCCGCACTCGAACTGCCATAAAAAACCGATGCCTCGCAGGTTAAATGCGGGGCATCGGCGGCGTTTTCATATCACGAGGATATCGGCGACGAAGGTTACTTGTCGTAAGCACTGCTGATAATCATATTGTCGACAACTTCAAAATAAACCTGTTTGGGAGCTACTTGCTTGGTCTGCCAATTGGTCCAGCGTTAATCCACGGCTCCCAAGCCCTTTGCTTTGGCAATGGCTACCATTTCCTTGGCAAAATATTTTCCGCCGGCGTCCTTTACCTCCAACATGTTTTTGCCACTGAGGGCCGGCGTCATGGGATGGGCGAGCACCACGCTATTCATATCAGAAGCCCAGATGTAAAGATCTTTATTGATAAACTTGCCCTGGGGATTTTTGAATTCCGCAAGGGCCTTTTCACGCCCGGCTTCTTTGACATAGGCTACGGCCTTTTTTACCAATGCCTTCGTTTCAATGAATGTTCCCCTCTACTGTCCATGCGCCATCCCTCCTGCGGTGATGATCATCATGCCCACGATGAACAAAAGGAATTTCTTCATACGGATAAGCCTCCTTTTAAAAGAAGCGCATAGGCCGGTTTGAGCTTAAGCGCAGTGGCTTTCAGATCAAACCGGCCTCACGGTAACTAATGAGATCTAAAAAAATTACGCGTCAATATTCGCTCTATCCCGCAGCATAAAAGTAGCGGCTGAGGCGATCAGATAAAACAGGGCCATAAAGGCAATTGCTCCCGAAAGCCCATACTTCATCGCTGCTGCGCCCAATGCCATCGGTATCAGTGTCGAAGCAAAACGTCCTGCGGAATAAGAAGTGGACGTGCCAAAGGCGCGAATATTCGTCGGGAACTGCTCAGCAATGAAAGCCGGCAATGTCGCCCAGAAAGTGGCTCCGACCGCGTGGTAAAGGGCTCCCAACCACAGGAACAGCGTCATATCGGTGGTCATCCCCAACCAGACATAGAACATAACGGCCGAGAGGACGCCACTGACAACCATGACATTACGTTTGCCAAGTTTATCGCCGATTCGTCCTCCGAATAGAAATCCGGCGACATTGCCGATGTTAAACACAACGAGATAAAGGATCACCCCTTTGAGCTTCAAACCTCTTTCCTGTAACAACAGAGTCGGCAACCATGTGTTGACGGCCCAGTAAGTCATCAGGGCGCATAAACAGATGGTGGTTGTAAGTGACGTAATTTTAATGTTGGCAGGTTTGAAAAGGTCCGTCAGTTTCACTGCGGCAACCGGGTTTTGTATAGAAGCTCCAAGCTTCTTTCTGGCTTGCGCCCTGAGCCAGACGGGAGATTCAGGGATGTACAACCAAATGTAACCGGCCAGGAGCATCCCTGCCGTGCCGGCAAAGAAAAGCGCCCGCCATCCGAAGAGAGGCACCAGCGCCGCCTGTAAGCCGAGAGCAATAAAATAACCGGCGGGCCAGCCGATCATCATCCATGCGCTGGCTTTCCCCCTTTTCTCGGCAGGGAAGAATTCCGCAATCATCGTTGTTCCAAGCGCCCATTCCGCGCCGAGGCCGAGGCCGGCGATAAATCGCAGGACGGCCAGTTGGATGTCATTCTGTGCAAATCCCGCAAGGCCCGTCGTGATTGAAAAAAAGGCTATGCACCACATTAATGCCTTTTTTCTGCCGAATTTATCTGCGATGGGCCCGAAAATGAAACCGCCAAAGCAGGCGCCGATAAGCATTGCCGTAACAATGGTGCCGGCCTGCATCATATTGAGGCCCCATTCCTTCATGATCAAGGGCAGGGCCAAGGCTGTGATCACCATATCAACGGCGTCAAAAGTATATCCCGCGAATGCTATAGTGCCGACTTTACCCGTGTGCTTTGCCGGATCCACAACTTCCATCCCATCCACTAATTCTACTGTTGCTTCTACCACTTCCATAAAAACACCCTCCTTAACTTGTCTCTAATTTTAATATTTTCCCCGATTAACTGCTAAGTCACATGTGAAGGCATGAAATAAGATACTTAAACGACCAACTGCAGCCACGTGTGCCATAAACCTCCTTTCCCTGACCTGATACGCATCTTTATCCGGCAGCGGTTGGCCAATCAGCCCGGCCGGATCAATTGTTCACGCACCGATATTTATGATCCGTAAGCATTCTCCACGGGTTTCAGATAAATCAGTATGGGAAGCTGATCATGATGCCGTGCTTTGATATTTCAATAAATTCCCCCGCCACCTATATCGCGGGGGGCGAAGGCGGAGAAAGGAGCGGGGGAATTTATTCGGAACCATGCGCCCGTTATGTTAAATGCCGTAACGCTGAGATTGTAGATGGAAATCATGTATGATATGGCATTTATCGTGCCAAGAGCTCAAATCATAAGATATAATCATAACCAATTGAATATAAACATGTTTGTTATATATTGAATTGCCCTTAGGAAGGATGTCTTTGGTAAATGCGTCCCAATATGAGAATTAGTATGTCCCATTATGAGAATGAAAATATTCATATATGCCATATTGATACACGCTTGATTTTTTCAATAGGGGAAGACATTTGCATAGAGGTCAGCTTCAGATAAGATCATGCTATCCGGATTGATCTGATAAACCTCATAAAATGGGGCTATGGTTATCATATAAAGAAATAAATTCTTGACTTGAGTTATGAAAATGCATCATTGAGTCTCACTAATCGACTTTATGGGGAGCTTCGGTGTGGGAAGGGGAAAACTTATGAAAACTATAGGATTATGTGGCTAGGTTTATGAAATGGGCTAAACACGGCGGTAATATCGGGAAGCTCTCCGAGATGGCGGGCATTCCCGTGGCGCAATTCCTCGATTTTTCCGCCAATATCAATCCTCTGGGACCGCCGGAATGGTTCCGCAGTCTCATCAGCTCCAGGGTTCAGGAACTGATGCATTATCCGGACCCCTGGGCGTCACGCCTTCTCAATGCTGCGGCGCGTCATTTCGGGATCGACGAGAATGAGATTGTGTTCGGCAACGGTTCTACGGAGATCCTCTATGCCGTTCCCCGTGCGCTGGGGAAAAAGCGGGCTGTTATCCCCGTACCGTCCTATGCCGATTATGTTTCGGCTGCTGAATTATCGGGACTGACGGTCGTCAAAATACCTCTCCATGAGCCAGATGGTTTTTGCGTGAATATGGCCGTGCTTGAAAAAAGCCTTCAGGGTGATGAACTGGTTGTGATTGGCCAACCCAACAATCCCACGGGCCTTTTGTTTTCGGCAAGTGAGCTGAGAAGCCTGGCGGAACGCCATCGTGATACGGTTTTTGTTGTCGATGAGGCGTTCGCTGATTTTGTCCCCGGACTGGACCGGATGATTCAAAATCGGCCGTCCAATGTTCTGGTGTTGGCATCTCTCACGAAATTTTATGCCATGCCGGGTCTCCGCCTGGGTTTTGCCGCAGGGGCTCCGGAGATGATCATGGCAATCAGACGCTTCATGCCGCCGTGGTCCGTCAACACCCTGGCCCAGGCGGTCGGCGAGGCGGCGCTTGAAGATCCCGATTATGGCGAGCGAACGCGACTTTATGTTTGTGAAGCGAGGAATTCTCTACGCAAATATCTTGAAGCCTGCCCCGGTCTCTTTGTGTATCCTGGAGAAGCCAATTATCTGCTGGTACGGATGGCGCGTGGTGATATGAATGCCTCTGCTCTGGCGGATCGGCTGCTGAAAGAAGGTATCGCCATCCGTGTCTGTGAGAATTTCGACGGTTTGGATGACCGGTTTTTTCGGGTAGCCGTGAGGACAAAAGAGGAAAATGAACGTCTTTCCCGCGTCCTGGATCTGATTCTCGGGGGTGTGAATAAAACGGTTGCGAAGCGAAAAACCCCCGCCATCATGTTTCAGGGAACAAGCTCCAATGCCGGCAAGAGCGTTCTGTCCGCTGCCTTGTGCCGCATTCTCCTGCAGGATGGCTATCGGGTGGCGCCTTTCAAGGCCCAGAACATGTCTCTGAATTCCTATGTCACGGCAGACGGCGGCGAGATGGGCCGGGCTCAGGTCGTTCAGGCCCAGGCCGCGCGCCTCGATCCGGATGTGCGGATGAATCCCGTCCTTTTGAAGCCAAGCAGCGACACGGGCGCCCAGGTGATTGTCATGGGCCGGCCTGTCGGCAACATGAACGTGGATGCCTATATCGGATACAAGCCCAAGGCCTTTGATGCAGCGAAAGCCGCCTTCGATTCACTGGCCGACGAGTATGATGCCGTTATTCTGGAAGGCGCCGGGAGCCCCGCCGAAGTCAACCTCAAGTCTCACGATATCGTCAATATGGCCATGGCCCGGTATGCCGCTTCGCCTGTGCTGCTCGTCGGCGATATTGACAGGGGCGGGGTGTTCGCCTCCTTCGTCGGGACGATGGAGGTCCTTGCGGAATGGGAACGGGCCCTTGTGGCCGGATTCGTCATCAATCGCTTCCGGGGGCAGGAATCCCTCCTCCAGGATGCCATTGATTATACGAAACGCCATACGGGATGTCCTACCTTCGGTATCGTGCCATACCTGCCTTCGCTTGGCCTGCCGGAGGAAGATTCGGTCACGTTCAAAAGCGGCGTGATGAAAGAAACGGTTCCCGAAGGCGAGGCGGTGGATATTGCCGTCGTCGATCTGCCCCATATCTCGAATTTCACCGATTTTGATTCCCTGCGGATCGAACCGGACGTACGCCTGCGGATTGTGAGAGCAGCGGGGGGCCTGGGATGCCCCGACGCCCTGATTCTTCCGGGGAGCAAGAATGTCATTGCCGATCTCGATTATTTGAAGCATAGCGGTTTTATGGATGCGATCATGGGCCTGGCCCGATCGGGAAAAACTGAAGTCATAGGCATCTGCGGCGGCTTTCAGATCCTTGGGCGTGAAATAGCCGATCCTTTCGGCATCGAGTCCGGGGGACGGACCCTGGCGGGCCTGGGTCTTCTTACAGTGACAACGACCCTCGCGCAGGAAAAGACGCTGAAGGCGGCATCAGGAAAGCACGTTGATTCCAATCTGGCCGTTCGCGGCTATGAGATTCACCATGGACAGACTCAGGGAAACGGCTTGACGCCTGTTCTCATAAGAGATGACGGAGAAGTGATCGGTCTTCGGGACCGAGACGGCCTTTGCTGGGGGACTTATCTCCACGGGATTTTTGACGATGATTTTTTCCGGCGCTGGTTCATCGATAAACTGCGGTCTCGCCGGGGACTGAAACCGGAAGGGAATGTCCTTGCCGTCTATGACCTGGAGCCGGCCTTCGACCGTCTGGCCGATGCGGTCCGTCGCAGTCTCGATATGGACAGCATCTACAAATTGATGGGGTTGAAATGAATTGCAAAGGGCGTATCCTCCTTTTTACGGGTGACGGCAAGGGAAAAACCACCGCAGCCTTGGGCATGGTTCTTCGGGCAAGCGGTCACAACCTCAGGTCCCTGGTGATCCAGTTTATCAAGGCATCGGAAATAACCGGGGAGATGGCCGCCTGCCGTCATTTACCCGGCGTGGAGATTGTGCAGGTTGGAAAAGGTTTTGTTCCGCCGGCAGATTCTCCGTTGTTCCGGGACCATCGGGAGGCGGCGTACAATGGGTTGGACCGGGCCGCTCAGGAAATTGAAAAAGGGGCATATGACATGATTATCCTCGATGAAATATGTACGGCTTTAGCCAGGGACCTTCTTGACGAAGATGCCATCCTGGATGCCTTCGTCCACAGGAATCCGGGGACATGCATCGTCATGACAGGCCGTGGGGCCTCGGCAAGGCTCGTTGCCCTGGCTGATACCGTGACGGAGATGGTAATGGTCAAGCACGGCCTCGCCGATGGAATCGCGGCACAGAAAGGGGTGGAATACTGAAATGGAGTGCCCGAGAATCGTCATCGCCGGTGTCAGCAGCGGCGTAGGCAAAACGACCTTTTCCCTTGCCATGATAGCGTCCATGCGGCGCAGGGGCCTTTGCGTCCAGACCTTCAAGGTAGGCCCGGATTTTCTTGATCCCACCTATCTGACTATTGCCTCGGGAAGGCCCTGCTACAACCTGGACGGCTGGATGACCAGTAGGGAGTATGTGGAGCGTCTTTTTACCCGAGCTTCCCGCGGCGCCGATGTGGCGGTTATCGAAGGGGCTATGGGCCTGTTTGACGGGTCGTCCCCTGACACCTCCGAAGGGAGCACGGCAGAGATTGCCCGCTGGCTTGACGCCCCTGTTCTCCTCGTGACGAACGCTCACGGCATGGCCCGTTCCGTGGCGCCCCTGGTGAAAGGATATGCGTCCTTTGAAGAGGGCGTCAATCTCGCCGGCGTTATCGCCAACCACTGCGGATCTTCCCGGCACGCGTCCTGGTTGTCGAAGTCCCTGGCGGCATCATCCCTGCCCCGCCTCGTCGGGGCTTTGCCCCGGGGGTCTCTTCCCATTCTTTCCAGCCGCCATCTGGGGCTGGTGACCGCCGATCGACAGCGTTTGTCTTCCTTCGTCCTTGAGGAGCTGGCCGATGCCTTCGAACGTCATGTCTCACTGGAGAAGATCCTCACGATAGCCAGGGAGGCGCGATCCTTGCCCGAGGTTCCACTACCGGCTAAGCCGCAAGGCAAAGGAATACGCCTGGGTATTCCCCATGATGACGCCTTCCACTTCTATTACCAGGACCTCTTTGATGAACTGCAAGACGCCGGATGTACGCTGGAGTTCTTTTCGCCGCTGAAGGATGGTGCGTTACCCCGGGATATCGATGCCCTGTACATTGGCGGCGGGTATCCCGAAGAGTATGCAGGCGAACTGGCTGAAAACAAGGCCCTTCATGGCGACATCCGCCTGTTTGCCGCCTCCGGCCGCCCTGTCTATGCCGAGTGCGGCGGTTTGATCTATCTGTCCAAAAAAATTATCGCCCGGGACAGATGCGTCCATGACATGACCGGTCTCCTGCCCGCAACGACACGGATGCTTGACCGGAAAAGCGTCTTGGGGTATGTCGAGGTAACGCTAAAGGCTGATTCTCTATGGGGGGTGAAGGGGACCACCCTGAGGGGACATGAATTCCACTACTCGGAACTGGCTTCATCTCCCGTAGGACTTGATGACTGGCATCCCGTTTACACCCTGAAGCGGCGTCGGCGAACGAGGTCTGTCGAAGAAGGTTTCCAGAAAGGGTTGGTTTTGGCGAGCTATGTGCATCTCCACCTGGCCTCCCGTCCCGAGGCGATTCAGCATTTTATCTCCTGTTGCAAACAGAAAGGATTCTCATGAGCAAAGGTAACGGCCAACGGCCTTTCATATACAACCTTTATGAAAAACCCCTGGATGGCGGGGCCATCGAAAGGCGCTCCTTTGAAATCATCGACCGTGAAGCCCCGGCCCATAACTTTACGGCGGATCAATGGCAGGTTGTGAGACGCATGATCCATACAACGGGCGATTTCAGCATTATGCAGGCCGTCCATTTTTCCCCGGAGGCCTTGGCCTGCGCAGCAGATGCCCTGAAATCCGGGTGCCCCATCTATGTCGATTCCCGGATGATTCAATCCGGTCTTTCCCTGGAACGTCTGCAGACAGTCAATCCTCAATATTTGAAGGATCGCCTGTACTGCCATATCGCCGATGACGATGTGGCGAAAGAAGCCTCTGCATCGGGGTTGCCCCGGTCGATTTTTGCCGTTCGCAAGGCGAAGGAGATCCTTTCGGGGGGTATCGCCGTTTTCGGTAACGCGCCGGCCGCCCTTCTGGAGTTGAACCGCATGATTGCAGAGGAAGGGATTCGTCCGGCTCTGGTTATTGCCATGCCCGTTGGTTTTGTCCATGTGGAGGAAAGCAAGAATGAATTGCTTTCACTCGGTGTTCCCTGCATTGCCCTGGAAGGCCGCAGAGGCGGCAGCCCCTTGGCCGTATGCGTCATTCATGCCCTCTGCTCGCTGGCAGCAGCCTCAAACCCCCATCCCTTTCAAGGGGCGGGAAACGATAGCTTTCCTTCTCCTTCTCCGGGAGAGGGTGTTTCGCCCGAGGCGGTCATCCTGATCGGCCATGGGAGTCGTGTCGCCGGGGCCGGAGAGAGCATGGAGCAGGTGGCGGACGGCCTTCGCCGACGGTTGCCGGGGATGATCATCGAGACGTGCGCCATGTCCATGCTGGGGCCCCATTTACCCGAAACCATCCAAAAGTGCGTCGATGCGGGCGCCGGAAAGATTATGGTGATGCCCTATTTCCTTTACATGGGGATTCATTTGCGGGAAGATATTCCCGAAATCATCAGAAATGAAGGGAATGCCTATCCCGGGGTACAATTCATCCTGGGGAAGCATCTCGCCTATGACCCCTGTCTGATTGATCTGGTGGTCAGGCGCCTTGAAGAATCGCGGGGGCTGGCCGATATCCGGCAGGTGTGAAGCGGCTCTTGAAAAAAGAGATGCAACGGGAGATTTAGAGCATTATACTCAACGGCATCTAAACTTTGGCCATACGGTCATTCCTGCGCCGGCCGCAATCAGGAACACACCGGATGCCGGATCAAGCCCGGCATAACAAACGGCTCGATATAGAAGCCGCCATATTTAGTATGCAGTTATTGTTTAGAGAAAATGAAATGTTATCTTGTAATAGGATATTAAAGAGTTTCTTGTTGGTTCTTCCTGTTCCGGCCATCATGCCCGGCGATGCCTCGGCCATGCATATTGCCGAGGGCATCCTGCCCGTGGGTTGGGCCGCTTTATGGTTCGCCGTCGCCTTGCCCTTTTTTGCCTATGGGCTGTACCGCCTGAACAGCCGCGCCCGGGATGACCTGTCCTTCAAACCCCTTGTCGGCCTCATGGCTGCGGTCGTTTTTATTATTTCCTGCATGCCGATTCCCGTTCCTTTTGCGGGGACATGCTCCCATCCCTGCGGTACGGGGATTTCGGGCATTCTGCTGGGACCGGCGATCAGCGTGGTGATTACCGCCGCCGCCCTTCTCATCCAGGCCCTTTTTCTTGCCCACGGCGGGCTCAGCACCTTAGGCGCCGATATTCTTTCCATGGGCGTTGTCGGTTCCCTGGCCGGGTATACTGTTTTTCGTGCCCTGCGGACCCTCCGGGTCAACATGGCCATATCCGCTTTCATGGCGGGCCTTTTGGCCGACTGGGCCACTTATCTGATGACTTCTGTGGAGCTTGCCTCGGGCATTAAAGGAAGTTCTCCGTTTTTGCCCCTGTTGTGGAAGATCGTCATTGCCTTTATCCCGACCCAACTTCCCCTGGGCATTCTGGAAGGAGCCATAACGGCGGGCATGGTGATGCTCCTGTACCGGAAAAGGCCGGACCTTCTGGTCAAAATGGGCGTCATCAAGACCCGGAAGACAGCGGCGGCCCTTGTCATGCTCTTAGTGATTCCCGCGATGCTTTCTTTCACGATCGATTCTCAGGCAGCGGAAAAGAAATGGACGGGCGTTGACGAAGCGGTCGTGGAAAAGGTCGCCCGGGAGCATGGCCGAACGCCGAAGGAACCGCTGATCGATATGGAGCAGGGAGATTTACCCTTGTTCATGTTTCTTGTGGCCGGCGTGATCGGCGGTTTTGCCGCCGGGTATTATTGGCGGGCCCTGATTGTTGAGCGCAAAGGCGACGAAAGTTCCGGAGATAAAGCAACGATTGCCCCGGGGGAAAAAGAAGTATGATCTTCTCCGATATCATCCCCACAGATCGCTGGCCGGGCAGAATGGACGGGCGGTTGAAAGTCCTCGTTTTTCTTGTGCTCCTGATCATGATTCTGAGTTATCACGGCTTTGCCTTTCAGCTGGTCGTTACCGTTGTTTCCCTGGCCCTTTGCAAGGCCATGAGGGTTCCCTGGAAGACCCTGATCCGGCGTTTTTCCGAGCCCGTATTTCTGGTCCTGGTCATCGGGCTCCTCAAAATCTTTTTTTCCGGCGGTGTTCCCTTCTTTGCCTTGGACCTCATGGGCTTTACCCTTGCGGCATCCCGGGAAGGCCTGATGGAGGGTTTTTTTATCGGAAGCCGCATCCTGGCCGCCGTTTCCCTGATGGCCGTGTTGGTCTTTTCCACGCCTTTTACGGAACTGATGGCCGCCCTGTCCTGGTTCAAGGTTCCCCGCGGCTTTGTGGAGGTTCTTCTGTATGCCTACCGGTATATCTTTGTCCTCATTGAAGACGCCGGCGTGATTTACAATGCCCAGAAGAATCGTCTGGGCTATGCCGCTTTCCGTAACCGGTTCAGTTCCCTGGGAGTCCTGACGGGCTCCCTTGTCCTCAAGGCGTTTGAAAACAGCCAGAATGTCACGACCGCTATGGTCCAGAGGGGTTATGAAGGCCACATCCCCCTGCTTCGCCACCGGCCGTTCCGTTCTTCCGAGGTGTTTCAGTCCTTATTGATTATCACGGCCATGGGTGTCCTGTGGAGACTCTAGCACGCCTGAGTTTGACTGATGTTTCCTTTGCCTATGACGACGGCACCAAAGCCGTTGATGGGATCAATTTGGCCGTTGCCCGGGGAGAATTCGTGGGTATCCTGGGCTATAACGGATCGGGTAAAACGACGCTTTTGAAAGTCATGGACGGCATGATCAAGAATTTCTCGGGTAAAGTGCTTCTGGACGGCATGGATATCCGGGGCCTGTCGCCCCGGGAGATTTACAGCCGTATGGGGATTGTCTTTCAGAATCCCAATGATCAGCTCTTTGCCCCCACAGTCTTTGAAGATGTCGCCTTTGGTCCCCTGAACATGGGGTTTTCTGAAAAGGAAATCACCTCCCGGGTCCGGAAGGCCCTGCAGGCCGTGAATATGGATGCCTTTGCCCGCAAGCCCATTTCGCATTTGAGTTTCGGGGAAAAGAAGCGGATCTGCATTGCCGGTCTGCTGTCGATGGGCCATGAGATTCTCCTGCTGGACGAACCGACGGCGGGCCTCGATCCGCTGGGCGAGTATGCCATGATGGATCTATTGACAAAGCTGAACCGGGATGAAGGGGTGACGGTTGTCATGGCCACCCACAGCGTTGATCTGGTCCCCGTCTTCCTGGACCGCCTTTTCATCCTGAATAATGGGCGGATTGTCCGGGGCGGCGAACCGGAGGCGGTCTTTACGGCTCCCGACGACATGGCCTCCGTGAGGCTCAGGCTTCCCCACATAGCCGATCTGATCTACCGTCTCAAGCACGAGGACAAGATTCCCTTCGGCAAGATTCCCCTGACCATCGGCGAGGCCAGGCGCGAGATCCTGGATTTGGTGAGCGATAAGTGGAAAACGAAAAATGATTCCCTCTCCCTTGAGGGAGATGGACAGGGTGAGGGTGAATAGACCGTGCGAAGCGGTTTTACCACAGGGACCTGTGCTGCTGCGGCGGCAAAGGGGGCGGCGATTCTTCTGTCAACAGGGGAAACGGCGCCGGACGTGGAGATCGGCCTGCCCGACGGTGGGCGCGTTCGCTTGCCTCTCGAATATGTCCGCATGAACGGATTTGGTGCGGAGGCTGCCGTGGTCAAGGATGCCGGGGATGACCCGGACATCACAAACGGCGCCACCATTATCGCGTCGGTTTCGTGGTTTGAGGACCGGCAAATCGTCATCACGGGGGGAGAAGGTGTGGGCGTGGTGACAAAACCGGGACTTTCCGTAATGCCCGGTGAGGCGGCCATCAATCCTGTGCCGCGTCGCATGATCGAGGCCTCACTGCGGGAGGTGACGGACAAGGGCGTGGCGGTGACCATTTCGATTCCCGGCGGCAGGGAACTGGCGTTCAGGACGTTCAATCCCCGGCTGGGGATTGTGGACGGATTGTCCATTCTGGGAACATCGGGACGGGTTCGGCCCTTCAGCTGCCCGGCCCTGCGGACATCCCTGAAATGTGTCCTGGATGTGGCGGCAGCGGAGGGGATCAAGGCCCCTGTTTTTGTTCCGGGTCATATCGGTGCCCGGGCGGCGAAACGGCATTTTCGCGTTTCGGAGGGGCAGGTGATGGAAGTCTCCAATGAGTGGGGCTTCATGGTGGATGAGGCGGCAAAGCAAAAGCCGGATGGCCTCCTGATCGTCGGCCATCCCGGGAAACTGGCCAAGCTGGCCATGGGTGCGTGGCAGACCCATTCCTCACGGTCGCCCGGCGCCGTTCCTTTTGTCGCTTCTCTGGTGGGTGAAAGCCGGGGTAGGGCGTTTGATGAGATGCCGACGGTTGAGGGGATCTTTGCGGCCCTTAACGTGAAGGAAAGGGAAGTATTGGGCCGGGATGTGGCGGCGAGGATCGGCGTGGCTGTCCGGGACCGCCTGGGCGGGGGCGTACCCGTTGCGGTTGTTTTGGTCAATATGCGAGGCGACATCATTGGTCGTCATGGAGATATGTCATCATGGCTGTGAATGCCGTCATCACCATTGCCGGGTGCGGGCCCGGTTCGCCCGATTATGTGACGCCTGTCGTCCGGCAGGCCGTCCGGCAGGCCGATGTTCTTATCGGAGCGTCGCGGATTCTGGCGCTGTTTGCCGATCACGGCGGCGAGAAAATACCGGTGGGGGCCGACATTGAAGGAGCCTTGCAGGCCATTGAGGACCGCTATCGCATCCGGAAGGTGGTGGTCCTTGTGACGGGCGATCCCGGCCTGTGCAGCCTTGCCAAACCTATCCTGAAGCGTTTCGGGCACGATCAATGCCGGATCATTCCGGGGATCAGCGCCGTGCAGGCGGCTTTTGCCGCGGTGGGTCTCGACTGGCTGGATGCCTGGATCATCGATGCCCACGGAAACCGGCCTGCCCTTGATGCAGGGATGCTGGAGGGAAAGAGGAAGATGGCCATTCTCCTGGGCAATGAAGCCGCCGTATCTTGGGCGGTACGCCTGATCGAAGAGCTGGGGGGTGAATACCGGATCATCCTTTGCGAGGATCTGACCCTCCCGGAGGAACGTGTCCGGGAGATTGCATTTACGGAAGTGTTGACGGGAATGGATATATCGAGTCGGGGTATTTTGTTGTGCGTAGGGGCGGGTTTGAAACCCGCCCTCTATGAAAAGGATGAAAATCAGTTATGAAAACAGGAATTCTTTACGGTATCGGCGTCGGTCCCGGCGATCCGGAACTGATGACGGTTAAAGGCGCGGCGATGCTTGGGCGATGCCGTCATGTCTTCGTGCCGAAATCCCCCGGCGCCGCGGAGAGCGTAGCCCTCTCCATCGCTAAAACTTATTTGAATGATCATGCACAGGTCCATGAACTGATCTTTCCCATGACGCCCGATCCGGACGAACTTTCGCGACGCTGGCAGGAAAATGCCCGGGCTGTCGCCAAAATCCTGATGGCGGGCGAAGATGGTTGCTTTATTACGTTGGGCGATCCTTTCCTTTATTCGACCTTTATCTATCTGGTCCGGGAACTCCAAACCTATCTTCCCGGCGTGGCGATCGTTTCCATCCCCGGGATTACGGCCTTCAGCGCCGCGGCGTCCGCCTGTCTGTTTCCCGTAGGGGAGGCCAAGGAGCCCATTACGATTGTCCCGGCCGCGGATGATCTGGAAAGCGTTCGTGAAGGCCTGGGGAGAGGCGGAACGGTCATTCTGATGAAAGTCGGCCGAAGGCTTGAGGATATTCTGAATCTTCTGGAGGAAACCCATGTGATTGAGGACAGCGTTTTCGTTGCCCGGGCGGGTATGGCCGACCAGCGCATAGAAACCGATCTGCGTAAACTTCGCGATGATGGTCCGGAGGCGGGCTATCTGTCGATCATTCTCGTCCATGTGAAGGGGACAAGGCAATGAAAGTCTATTTTGTCGGCGCCGGACCGGGCGATCCCGACCTTCTGACCATTCGGGCGGAGAGGCTGCTCAGAAAATGCCGGATCTGCATCTATGCCGGTTCTCTGGTCAGTCCCGGCGTGATGGCACTGGTTCCTGGGGATACACAGCGACATGATTCGGCGGGGATGAATCTGGAGGAGGTTGTGAATGTCTGCCGTGAGGCCCGTGACCGGGGATTCGATGTGGTGCGCCTCCACTCCGGCGATCCCTCCATCTATGGGGCCATCCGGGAGCAGATGACGGCCCTGGACGGCCTGGGCATCGCCTATGAGGTCGTTCCGGGGATCAGCGCTTTCCAGGCGTCCGCCGCGGCCCTGAAAACGGAGCTGACGGCGCCGGAAGTCTCCCAGACGGTGATCCTGACCCGGACATCGGGGCGGACACCCCTGCCGGAAGAGCAGGAGCTGGAACACCTGGCCCGTTCACAGGCAACCCTGTGCATCTATCTTTCGGGAGATAAAATCGATAAGGTGGCCCAAACGCTGTCGCCCCATTATGGCGCCGATTGCCCGGCGGCCGTTGTTTATCACGCCTCGTGGCCGGATGAGACGGTTGTCACGGGAACGCTGGGCGATATTGCAGGCAAGTGCGGACAGGCCAAAACAGGCCGGACATCCCTCATCCTGGTCGGCCGGGCCCTGGGCCGGGATATTCCCGTTTCAAAGCTCTATGACGCCGGATTCACCCATGGGTTTCGTCAGGGGAACGATTTATGAAGACGGCTCTGATCAGCCTTTCCGGTGAAGGAGCCCGAATTGCCTTTCAGCTCCATGACGGCCTGGGCGGGGCAGATATCTATCTCCATGAATCGATCGGCATGGCGGGAGAAGGGAAATCTTTTCCCGGCATCATCGCCCTGACGGAGAAGATATTCGGCTATTATGACCGGCTCGTTTATATGGCGCCCTGCGGCGTCGTCGTCCGGGCCATTGCCGGGGTTCTCAAGGATAAACATACCGATCCGGCTGTCGTCGTCGTCGATGCCGGTGGTCGCTTTGCCGTCAGCCTGCTTTCCGGCCATGAAGGGGGAGCGAACGATCTGGCTGTGACCGTGGCCAATATCCTCGGGGCGGAGCCCGTCGTGACGACCACGACGGAGGCCCTGAAATCGGTTATTGTGGGAATCGGCTGCCGTCGTGGCGTTGCGGAAGAAAAAATCATTCAGGCCGTTGCCGATACGCTGCTTCCGGCGGGTGTCCGCCTCGACGAGGTTCGCTATCTGGCCTCAGCGGATATCAAGTCACGAGAACCGGGGCTCATTGCCGCGGCAAAGACCATGGGCATTCCCTTGCGTTTCATTTCCTCCGGGGAGATTCGCCAGTGGGAGAAGGCCTTTGATGCATCGGATTTTGTCAAAGACAAGGTGGATCTGCCCGCGGTTGCCGAACCGGCAGCCCTGCTGGCGGGAAGGAGAACGAGATTAATATGGCCAAAGACAATCATCCACGGCGTGACTGTGGCCCTGGCCCGGGAAAGCTTTTCGTGGTCGGCATCGGACCCGGAGGGCCTCTAGACAGAACCCGTCGGGCCGAAGCAGCCATAGCCCAAAGCCGGGTGATCGTGGGGTACAAGCCCTATCTGGAACTGATCTGCGACCTGACGGCAGGAAAGGAATTGTTCTCCTCGGGGATGAAGCAGGAGGTTGAAAGATGCCGCGCGGCCCTGGAAAAGGCCGCCGAAGGCAGCAGGGTTGCCCTCATCTCATCGGGAGATCCCGGCGTCTATGGGATGGCGGGCCTGGCCATTGAAATGGCCGCAAAGGAGGGCATCGCCGTTTCCATCGAAATCATACCGGGCGTGACATCCGCCAATGCGGCGGCAGCCCGTTTCGGCGCGCCTCTCATGCTCGATTATGCCACTGTCAGCCTCAGCGATTTGCTGGTTCCCTGGGAAGTGATCCGTTCAAGGATCGAGGCGATTGCCGCCGCCGATCTGGCGTTAGCCCTTTATAACCCCCGCAGCATCAAACGGAAAAATCAGCTGGCCGAGGCAGCGGATATCCTGCGACGCTTCCGGCCCGGCACAACGCCTGTCGGAATTGCCACGGCCATGGGAAAAAACAATGAGAACATTGTTGTGACGGATCTCGATCATTTCCTGGCGTTTGAGATCACCATGCAGAGTATCGTCATCATCGGCAATCAATCGTCGATGCTGATGGATGGATGGTTTGTAACGCCGAGGGGTTACAGGTTGTGATTCTTCTTCTGGGAGGGACGAGCGAAACGGCAGCTATTGCCTTGACCCTGGCCGAGGCCGGATATGATATCCTCGTATCGACGGCAACGACCATTCCCTTTGATACGGGCCGTCATCCGCGAATCATAAGGCGGGCCGGGAAGTTGACCAAAGATGAAATGATGGCCCTCGTCCTTGAAAGCGGGATCAACGGCATCGTGGATGCGTCTCATCCCTATGCTGTGGAAGTTCGCACCGTGGCAAGGCACCTGGCCAATCAGGTCGGCATCCCCTACCTGACGCTGATCCGCCCTTCGGATATCCATGACCGGCAGGGTGTTTTTACGGCTGAAAATCACGATGCGGCGGCATCCAAGGCCTTTGCCCATGGACGGCCTGTTCTGCTGACGACAGGGGCAAAGCATCTTGCGCCTTATGTTCAGGAGTCGCAGCGGTTGAATTTGCCTCTGTATGTCCGCGTATTGCCGGAGGAGACATCCATGGAGGCCTGCAGGCTGGCCGGAATTGATGACTCCGCTGTTATTGCCGCCAGGGGTCCTTTTTCTGTCGAAGAAAATCGGGAAATCATCCGGCGTTTCGGGATCGGCGTGCTGGTAACCAAAGACAGCGGGACGGCCGGTGGAACAGGAGAAAAGCTGACTGCGGCAAGGCAGGAGGGATGTCATGCCATCGTTGTCCGCAGGCCCGATTCTGCGGGAGACGGTTATTCCTATGACAATCCTGCTGCGCTCATACAGGCCGTACTGGCGGCCATTCCGAAATAAATAGGTTTTGATTCCAACAGAATCATTTTGTGACGGCATGCCATGACGAAAATCATTCAAACCTGGGATGACGGTCTGGTCGATGATATCCGCCTTACGGAAATCCTTCGGCGTCACGGTGCGAGAGCGACCTTCTGTCTCAATCCCGGTCTTTATCTTCAGGAGAGATCCTTCGGATGGTTCCATGACGGTAGGGAAGTCCGGCGGCTGGCCGCTGATGAACTATGCCGGGTCTATGAGGGGTTTGAGATCTGCAGCCATTCCATGACGCACCCTTGCCTGACCGATATTTCACCGGAACAATTGCAGTGGGAAGTCAGGGCCAGCCGGGAGGCCCTGGAGGCGATCTTTCAAAGGCCTGTCCTCGGCTTCTGTTATCCCTTCAATGCATACAATGACGCGGTCGTCCTTGCCGTTCGGGCCGCGGGCTATCTCTGGGCGCGGGGAAATCAGCATCTGGAGAAGGTATTCCCGCCGGTTGACCCTTTTGCGTTTCACTCAAGTTGTCATTTCCTTGATCCGGAGCTGGATGAAAGATACAGGCGGGCTGGAGAGGGGGACGGCGTTTTCTTCTTCTGGGGCCATAGTTGTGAGTTAAACGATGAAGCGAAGTGGGAAGATTTCGAACGGCTCATTGCCCGTCTATCATCAGACCCGGGTACCCGCTGGTCCTTTATAGCGGACTTGTTTATTCAGGCATGATGGGCAACTATCCGTTGCCGTTTTTAATCGAATGGTGCCACCGGCATAACGCGAGAGAAAGGCAAGGCCATGAATAATGATCAGCGGATACGCGCCCTGTTGCTTCTGATAGCCACTGCCGTCCTCTGGAGCCTTGCCGGCGTGCTCATCAAATGGGTCTCCCTTTCCGGCATGGCTGTGGCCGGGCTGCGAAGTGCTATCGCGTTGCCGGTTCTGCTTGCCTTTTTCGGCAGAAAGGCCGTGGATTTTTCATCAGCGCAAATGGTTGGCGCCGTCTGTTATGCGGCCACGGTCATTCTCTTTGTCTGTGCCACGAAACTGACCACGGCGGGCAATGCCATTTTACTGCAATATACGGCGCCTGTTTATGTGGCCATGCTATCCGGATGGCTCCTGAGAGAGAAAATCAGATGGTTTGACTGGGTGGCCATTGCGGCGACCCTGTGCGGCATGTGCTTGTTCTTCCTGGACCGGCTAAGCGCCGGCGGTATGACGGGCAATATCATGGCCATCGCCAGCGGCATCAGCTTTGCCGCCATGATTGTAGCTATGCGCAAGCAGAAAGACGCCTCACCGGCCGGTTCGGCTATTCTGGGAAATGTGCTGACCGCTTTGATCTGTCTGCCCTGGATGATCGGTTCATCGCCGGGCGCCATGGACTGGACCGGGCTTCTTCTCCTGGGCGTATTTCAGCTTGGCCTGTCCTATGCCTGTTACACCGTGGCCATCAAGAATGTATCCGCCATGGAGGGCATTCTTATCCCTGTCCTTGAACCCATTCTTAATCCCCTTTGGACGCTTCTGTTCGTGGGAGAAAGAATCGGCCCCTGGGCGCTGTTGGGCGGGATGGTTGTGATCCTCTCCGTGATATTCCGGACCGTCATGAATTACCGGAGAGCCGCCACGCCGGTTTCCCCTGATGCATGATGATTGAAAAGGTTGTTGAAAAGGGTGGACGAGGGCCTCAATCTACGGTAATCTATATCTGAGTGAAAGGATCGACAATGGATGTCTTTACGCTGATCATCATGACAGCCATTATCATGGGCTCCGCTTCGGCCGCCATGTTTTATTTGCGCAAGTGGCCCTTCAATGTTCCGGGATCTCTCTTATGGTCTCTGGGCGGGGCGGCGCTTGCCGTGAGCCTGCTGCTGTTCGCGTTTCGCGGGCGCATCCCGAACCTCCTGTCCATTATATTGGCGAATTTCCTCCTCTGTTACGGATACACCCTCGTGTGGCAGGGATTCAGGCAGTTTCTGGGACGGCCGACCCATCTTATTTTTACGGTCGTATTCCCTCTGGTTGTCAGTCCCGTTATCTTCTGGTTTACCTACCATGACCCTTCTCTTCCCGCTCGCTCACTCGTTGTGGGAATCATGCAGTTTGTCCTGGCGGCACTCATAAGCCGTGAGCTGCTCCGCCCCTCCAGTCGGTTCTATGGCAGTTCGCAGAGCGCCCTCGGAATGCTTTACCTCCTTGTCGCCTTGTTTTACGCCGGTTATGGCGTCTTCGCTTCCTTCGCCCTGCGGAACGCGGACTTGATGCATTCCAATGTCACTTCTTTTGTCTATATATTGAGTATCTTCTATGTGCTGATCTTCACCTTCGGCATCGCCACGTTGATCAGCACACGCTTGATCAGCGAATTCGAAGCGGCCAAGGCTGAAGCGGAGAGGGCCAGCCATGCCAAAAGTGATTTTCTGGCCAGTATGAGCCATGAAATTCGTACGCCCCTGCATGGTGTGATAGGTATGCTCCACCTGCTTGAAGAGACGCCTTTGAATGGGGAACAGGAGGAATATGTAAGGTCGGCTTTGTCTTCTTCTGAAATATTGAAAGGTCTGGTTGATGACGTCCTTGATCTTTCCAGGGTCGAGGCGGGAAAGCTTGAGTTGGACGAACGCATTTTCAGTCCCCGAAAGGCCCTGGGCGAGGTTCTTCTGCCTCTGGAATTGCTGGCCGGTCAAAAGGGTCTGGTCTTTTCTCTCCGCTTTGGAGACGTTCCCGAATACGTCCTTGGTGATTCCAACAGACTTTGCCAGATCGCTCTGAATCTGGCCGCTAATGCCATAAAATTTACCGAAAAGGGCGAAGTTTCCGTTGACGTAAATTCAACCCAGTCCGATGAATCTTCGGCCCGTCTTCAGATCGCGGTTCGAGACTCCGGGCTCGGTCTTTCAGAGGCGGACCAGCTGACCATTTTTGAAAAATTCGCGCAAGCGGAGAGCGGTATCCACATAGGGGGCGCCGGACTCGGATTGGCTATCACCCGAAGTATCGCGCGTCTTATGGATGGGGATGTCCGTGTCGAGAGCCAGCTGGGGGCCGGCAGTGTTTTTTATGCCGATGCCCGGTTCCGGAAACCCGAAACGCATGAGATTGAGGAATACAAGGAGCAGCTTGCCCAGGAAGAAGCGTCGGCGACGATACCGGCCATTTCACCTATGCGCGTGCTCATTGCGGACGATTTTCCGTTGAATCGCTTTTTCCTCCAGACGATCATGGTCAAGCTCGGGCATGCCGTCCGCGTCGTGGCAAACGGCGAAGAGGCCCTCAAGGCTGTTATGGAGGAACGCTTCGATCTGGTCTTCATGGATATAAAAATGCCCGTCATGGACGGTCTGGAGGCCACGCGTCGCATCAGAGCCCTGGCGGATCAATCCGCCGCGCGGGTTCCGATCGTTGCCATTACCGCCTATGCCTTGAAAGATGACCGGGAGAGGTTTTTAGCCAGTGGCATGACCGACTATCTTCCAAAACCGGTCAGTGCGGCAGGCATTTTACGTGTTATGGGCAAATACGCTCCCCAGCTTGCCGCATCAACGCCTCCCAAAGCCGGGGTGGGGCCGGAGAAATGGAAAGGCAGGGGGGCTGACGGCATCCATCGTGATTATGTGCAGGATCTCGTCGATGGAGACCAAGCTTTTCTGCGGCAATTCCTGGAGATGACCCTTGAAAATTGTTCCACTGCTTACGAGAAGTTTACAAAGGCCTGCGAGGAAGGAAATATGGAGGCTGCCCACCGCCTGGCCCATACCCTGAAATCGGCGGTCTCCAACTATAAAAACGAGGCCCTAATCCGGCTCCTGGCTGAAGTGGAGCGTGCCGCCAAGGATAACAACCCGGAAGCCCTGCGATCTCTGGATTCTGAGCTGAAGGAACGTTTTACAGCGTTTATGGATGAGGTCCGGACGTTCCGGGATGATGCGGAAGGCTTGTCATGAAAAAGGTAAGAAGAAATAAAGAATTGTCTCCGGAGAGATGAATCGCCAAGAGCCAGTCACCGGCTTCTTTCTGTTCATATACTAAGAATCTTCATGGCTGTCTTTCAGCAAGCGCTGGATACTGGCCGCAATTTTACGCCGTATAATCGGTTTCATCACGAATTCTTTGATGCCTGCCGCCTTTGCCAATTCGGGATCGATGATATGGCTGTATCCCGTGCATAAAATGATCGGCACCCCCGGTTTGATCTTCAGGATCTCTCTGGCAAAAGCCAATCCGGTCATATCCGGCATGGTCTGATCGGTGATGACAAGATCGAATTTCCCGGGATCGGCGGAAAAGGCGCGCAAGGCCTCCATGCTGCTGGTCATGGCCGTTACCTGGTATCCCAGGC
>CAZBME010000044.1:0-4508 GCA_964492965.1 uncultured Syntrophaceae bacterium
ACTTCAAGAAGTGGCTCACCCGCTTCCAGACGGAAGACCTCATCGGCTGCTGCGCTCAGACGGATACGAAAGGCGACCGGATGCTCCGGCCCGCGGAACAGCCCGATCCGGATAGCTACGTTCATATCAAGGAAAGACTGAAGGACGGCATCGTGGTCAGCGGCTGCAAGGTGCACATTTCCGAGGCCTCTGTGGCCGACGAGGTATTGGTCACGCCCACCAGGGCCTTACGCCGCGAAGATCGGGATTATGCCGTAGGTTTCGCTGTTCCCGGCGACTGGGACGGATTGAAGCAGGTGGCGACCATTCACAATATCCGACCGCGGGAACACTTCAAGCGCGGGCTGGTCCAGGGCGCCACGGACTCTTATATGATTTTCGACAATTGCTTCGTTCCCTGGGAGAGGGTTTTCCTGGCCGGCGAACACACTCTCGGCGGGGCCCTGGCCCTCCTCTTCGCGCTTTTCCACCGTCACTCCTATTCAGGGTGCAAACCGGCCATCGGCGATCTTATCTTAGGAACTGCCGCTCTCGCCGCCGAGGCCAACAATATCCATAAGGAATCCCACGTCCGGGAAAAACTGGCGGAACTCATCATGATCACCGAACTGGGCTACGCGGCCGGCTACACGGCATCCGATCTCGGAAAACCGGAACTGTATGTCCCCGGCTATGGGTTTGTTCCCTTTGGCCCGGGCTCCTACATCCCCCATTCCATTTACTGCAACGTCGGCCGCTGCATGACAGGCGAGGCGGTCTACCATGAAGCGGAGATCCTCTGCGACATCTCCGGAGGCGTCACGGCTACTTTTCCCCACGAAAAGGATTTCCTGAACCCGGAAACGGGGGATCTTCTTTTGAAGTACACCAAACGGAACAAGGACATGCCCGTGGAGGATCAGGCCCAGCTGTGGCGGTTCCTGGGAGACGGCCTGTGCTCGGCGACGGGCGGTATTGCCAAGGTGGGGGGCTACCACGGGGGCGGATCGCCGATCATGGAACAGATCGCCATCACAACCCAATACGATATCGAATCCCGTAAGAAGCTCGTGAGGTATATCGCCGGAATGAGCGGCGGTGACCGGGAGGCCCTGAGCAAGACCATGCGGGAGGGCACTATTAAAGGATGAGCCTCTCCATGGCAAGAATCTGCAAGAGAATCTCAAGCAACCTTTTAAATCTATGCATTCATGACTTAAGGAGATCAGCTCTATGAAAAGATTCGTAGTCATTGACTGTTGCTACTGCATGATCGTTCGAAAAAATAAACCTCTCAAGTGTTATTGCGGCAGGGCGCCGGCATAAGAATGCCGGGTTTGCCCGGCGTCTTCTCCAGCTTCGGCAAGCTTGGGTCCGACAGTGGATTCCCCCTACTTTAAGCCATACTTGTTGAATAGACATTGCGGTCACCTCCCATTCAGGCGACCTTGTTTTTTCTATTGGAGGTGTTATACTTCTCACCCAATCAATTGGTGAGAGGGAAACATGTATAAACAACTTATTGAATCGCTCCGAGATCCCGTCCTCGCCTTCATGGATTTCAATCTCATTTACGCGAATCAGTCCGCCCGGCTATTGGCGAAATAAATGGAAGGCGCCGACAACGGGCAAGAGGCCATCAAGACCTATTTGCAGCGGAAAGACGAATTTGATATGGTCATTTCGGATATGATCATGCCCAAAATGGGAGTCGGAGAAATAAGCCATCTTGCGGATTCATACTTCTGTTATGAGTATTTGGAGGCAAATAAGTTATGACAAGGTTTAAAGAAGGTGATCAGGCCCCTGATTTTCAGTTCGATACCCCATGGGACAAAGGACTGGAGTTCCATACCATTTCCGCAGGCAAACCGTCCGTGTTGATCTTCCTCCGGTACCTGGGCTGCCCGATATGCCAGATAGACATGGCAACTTTCAAGCGCGAGATAAACCTCATCGAGCAGAAAGGGGCGCGCCTCTTCGTGGCCCTGCAAAGCTCAGCCGACACGGTTGCAGGGTTGACGGGCAAAGACGACTGGCCCTTCACCATCATCTGCGACCCGCAAGGGGTCATCTTCCAGCGGTACCGCGTGGAACCGGGCGGCCTCATCAGGTATCTGCATCCAGCCGGCCTGATGGCAGCCATCAAGGCAACCCTTAAGGGCTACAAGCATGGAAAATTCGAAGGCAAGGAAACCCAGTTGCCTGCCGTTTTCATCGTTACGCCGGACAGGATGATCAAATACGCCTATTATGGAGAGAACATCAGCGATGTGCCCGCCCCTGCAACCATAGCATCACTCATATAACAAAACTGGTTTACATAAACCGGTGCAAGAGCCTCATACGCCATGAATGAAGCCAATATACAAAACATAATCACAAACAGTCTTAAAACTATTGGGGGTATTATGATGAAAATAGTATTACTGGTGGCGGTCATTATTTTTTGTTTTGTTGCTTCTTCAATGGCTGCGGAGCTAAGCCCTATTAAATTGTCGCCGCCGGATCTGAAAGGTGGGAAATCCCTGATGCAATCCCTGCAGGAGCGAAAATCATCCCGTTCATTCAGCACTAAAAAACTGCCGATAGAAGTTCTTTCCAGTCTGATGTGGGCCGCCTGCGGCATCAACCGGCCGGACAGCGGCAAACGCACGGCCCCGAGCGCGCTCAACGGACAGGAAATCGATGTCTATGTCGCGATGGAAGAAGGCCTTTATCTTTACAATGCAAAAGATCATGTGCTCGATCCCGTGCTGAAGAGCGATCTGCGCAAGAACACGACCGCCTTCCTTCAACCATCCCGAAGCTCCGTAGCCGGCGCGCCGCTGCAATTAATCTATGTGGCGGACTATGCGAAGATGAGCATTGTCACGACCGATGAGGACAAAAAGGTCTACTCGTCCGCTGATACCGGTTTCATTGCCCAGAACGTTTATCTGTATTGTGCCTCCGAAGGGCTCGCAACCGTAGTCCGCGGCATGGTCGACAAAGACATGCTTTTCAAAGCTATGGAACTGCGCGACAAACAGAAAATAATTCTGGTTCAAGCGGTAGGCTATCCGCAATGAACAAACAATCTCTTATCAAAATCAAGACCGGCAAAGTGTCTGCACGCGGCGTGGACTTCAGTTATCTCGAATGTGGTACCGGCCCTTTGGCCATGTGCTTCCATGGCTTCCCCGATAGCGCCCATACATGGCGTTATCTCCTGCCTGAGCTTGCCGCTGTAGGCTTTCACGCCATTGCACCGTTTACACGTGGATACTCGCCGACGAGTGTTCCGGCCGATGGGCTGTATCAAACCGGCGCCTTGTCTGCAGATGCTAATGCGCTGCACGACGCACTGGGTGGTAACTCAGACGCGGTAATCATTGGTCACGACTGGGGCGCAACGACTGTGGTGGGCGCCGCTGTGCATGAACCGGAACGCTGGAAGAGAGTTGTCAGCATGGCTGTGCCACCTGGGCCATCAGTGAGAACGGCTTTTGCCACCAACCTGTCCCAAGTGAAACGCAGTTGGTACATGTTCTTTTTTCAGAGCGCACTCGCCGACAGGGTGGTGCCTGCCAATGATCTTGCCTTCATTGATATGTTGTGGCGCGACTGGTCGCCTGGTTTTGACGGATCGGTCGACATTGCGCACGTCAAAGACTGCTTGCGTGACCCCGCCAATCTCAGCGCAGCATTGGGCTACTACCGCGCGACACTGGGTAAAGGCAAGCGCGATCCGGCGCTTGATGGCATTCAGAATGCCGGGTCGCAAATACCAACCCAACCGATGCTGTACATTCACGGCGCCAACGACGGCTGCATGGGTGTTGAAGTCGCCGAGTCAGCACGCGCCATGTGCCCCTCTGTAAATATTCAGATCGTGCAAAACGCCGGGCACTTCGTGCAACTTGAGCAACCAGCCGAAGTCAACAAGCTCATCGTTGATTGGGTCACGGGGAACCTGTCTTTTTCAAAAGAATGATCCATGAATCTTTTATATAAAAAATCTTGACAGTACCCGCTTTACTGTGACAGGAGCTTCAGGGACGAGTATATAATGGGGGGATATTACAAGCAATCCCCCTCCTGTATTATTCTAAATAATCCACGACAAGCAAGGAGGAGGTCATGAGTAACTTATTAGTCAACACAAGAGACCAGCGGTTTGTGCTCAACGAGCAGATTGGAATTGAAAAACTTTTCACCTATCCCCACTACGCCGATTATTCCATGGATATGGTCGATATGGTGCTCAAGGAAGCGGAAAAGTTTGCCCTGGAAGAGATCATGCCGACTTACGAAATCGCCGACAAGCACGACCCGGCGGTCTTCAAGGATGGCAAGGCCTACGCGCCGAAATGTTATCATGAACCCTTCAGGAAATTTCGCGAGGCCGGATGGTTTTGCCCCCTCTTTCCCGTCGAATACGGCGGTCAGGGTATGCCCAAGGTGCTGACGACGGCCAACAGCGAAATGTTCGGATCGGCCAACTATTCGTTCATGATGTATGTGGGACTCACGCTGGGCGCCGCCGG
>CAZBME010000044.1:4608-21789 GCA_964492965.1 uncultured Syntrophaceae bacterium
AGAATCGAGGGAGATCCTCCCGGGACGAAGGGGATTTCGATTTTTATCGTTCCCAAGATCCGTGTCAATGATGACGGAAGCCTGGGTGAGCCCAACGATGTGATCACGGGAAACATCGAGCACAAGATGGGCATCAAGGGATCGGCCACGGCCACCCTGAACTTCGGTGAAAACGGCAACTGCATCGGCGAACTCCTCGGTGAAGAACGAAGCGGCATGAAGATCATGTTCAAAATGATGAACGAAGCGCGCCTCGGGACGGGCATGCAGGGCCTGGACCACGCCTCGGCGGCGCTGGAACACGCGATCCAGTATGCTAAAGAGCGTATTCAAAGCCGCGACATGACGTCGGCGTCCCATGAGGGCGTTCCGATTATCAGGCACCCCGATATCCGCCGTTCGCTCCTGTGGATGAAATCCCATGTGGAAGGCATGCGGTCCATGAACTACTGGATCGGCTATTGCATCGACATGTCGGAGGTTGCCGAAACGGAAGAGGAACGGGCGAAATGGGACGGTTATGTGGAGTTGATCACACCCGTCATCAAGGCCTACTGTTCCGACAAGGGCGTGGAGATCTGTTCGCTGGCCATGGACGTCTACGGCGGCTACGGATACTGCCAGGAGTACCCCATTGAGCAGTACATGCGTGATTCAAAGATCGCTCCCATTTACGAAGGAACAAACGCCATTCAGTCCCTCGACCTGGTGTTCCGCAAGCTGGGCCAGCGGAAGGGCCAAAACGCCATGAACCTTTTCGTCGACATCGGCGCCACCGCTGAAAAATGTAAAGCCATCGATGGGCTTAAAGAATATGCCGAATATCTCGCTCAGGCGTCGACCGCTCTTGCAGATCTTTTCATGCAGATCGGCACCTGGTTGAAGGGCGGCGAATTTATGGCCCCCCTCATCAACACCCGGCCCTTCCTCATGATCATGGGCGATGTCGTAACGGGCTGGAGGCTCATGGATGCAGCCGGCATCGCATCCGAGAAGCTTGATGGCCTGTTCAAAGAAGCCGGCGCCGATACATCTGAAAAGCAACGTGACCTCGGGAAGAATAACGTGGAGGTTGCCTTCTATCTGGGCAAACTGGCCTCAGCGAGATATTTCGCAGCGAATATTCTTACGATTGTGGAAAGCAGATGCAAGGCGATAAAGCTGGCCGACAAGACGCCTGTCGACATGCTGGACGAATCCTACACGATCTGATAGAGGCGGTTCGATTTTGTTTAAAAAGGGGGGATGCAGGAATCCCCCCTTTTTCTTATGCGTCGCGGGGCAACAGTCACGATACATTTTTCGTATCCGTCTTTTGCGAAGCTGGACCTGTTTTATATTGCCCCGTTTTTCAATGAATGGATGCGCTTAGAACGGCGAATTTATCCCCGACACCGCTCTGTTGCCTATCCATTAATGGATGATCGCCTTAAAAATATAATTTTCTGTAAGGCGGGCAACTTCGTCATAGGTATATTTTTTCTTCAGGTTCCAGCCCCGGAGAGGATGCAGCGACATCTGAAAAACAATCATGTTGGCCGCATAGAAGGGGTCTTCAACCTGAAACACCCCCAGTTCAACCCCTCGTCGGATCATTTTCTCAAAAGCCAGAATCAGTTCGCCGTCTTTTTCCATAGCGATCTTCAGAAATCTTTTCGGCAGATACATGGATTCCCGATACAGCAGTTTGATTTCATCCTGACACCCCCGGCTGGATAGAAGCATGGCGCGAATGGCCATCCGGAGCTGTTCTTGTGGATCTTCGATCTCCAATATGCCGTTTTTCTCCAGGTCTTTGGCCCACGATTGATGAAACAGGTTAAAAACAAGACAAAGGACATCCTCTTTCTTCTTGATATACGAATATAAATTCCCGATCGTGATTTTTGTCGCTTTGGATATATCTCGCATACTGGTATTGGAGAAACCCTTTTTAATAAAAAGCTTCGTTGCCTTGCCCGCAATGAGCAAATGTTTTTTCTGAACCAGCTCGGGATTCTTGATACGGGTCTTAACGGCCCCGTCCATATTCTTTCCACTCGTCATATTTTCATCACCTGTCTTTTTGAATCATTCATTCCGGAATTATCAAGTCTATATTTGATATTCATAACATATTAAATTAAATTGTCAACGAATATAACAGTATATTTTAAAGTTGATTGATCGATATAAATTACTAAGATAATTTAAAATATATCTTGCAAAAAGAATTGTATCTGATATTTAAAAGAACGTACGTTCGGTATTGATTTACGGAACGTATGTTACTTTCATTTCTTTGCGGTTGTTGTCATCGAAGACCCATAACAAACAGCTTAAAACATAAGGAGGGGAAAAATGCGGCATTTAAGAACATTTGTCTGTCTGATGGCGGTAGTTTTTTTCTTTTCATGGGCCAATCTCGGCCATACGGCCGAGATTGTTATCGGCTATACGGGACCTCTCAGCGGCCCCGCCGCCGAATACGGCCAGGATATTTTGAACGGCGTCGATATGGCCGTCAAGGAAATCAATGCCTCGGGCGGCATAACCGTTAAGGGACAAAAGCATACCTTCCGTCTGGAAAAGCTCGATGACCGCATCGATCCCACGCAGGCCGTAAACAATGCCCGCCGGTTCAAGGCCAATAAAGCCATTGCCGTCTTCAACGGCGTATTCAACACCATCGCCCCCATGATGAAGATCAACGAAGAGCAAGGAAACGAATTCATCATGATGGCCTATACAAGCACCCCAAAGGTTACGGAACTCAACAATAAACTGATGGTCAATACGACCGTTACATTCACTACCTATGTGGAGGTTTTTTCTGAGTGGGCTCTCAAGAAAGGATGGAAGAAATGCGCCATCGTGACAACGCTTGGCGCCTATGGCGATGAGTGGCGGCATGCCTTCAAAACAGCCTGGGAGAAAAAAGGCGGCATCGTTACCGTCGAAAAGCCGGCCAACTACTATACGGAGACGGATTTTTCATCCCCGCTGACGGCAGCTCTGGCGACGAAGCCGGATTGTATGCTCATCGGCGGCCCCTCGGCGACAACAGCCCTGGTTATCGAACAGGCCCGCGCCATGGGGTTCAAGGGCGGGTTTATTATGATCGACCAGGCCAAACAGGATTACATCGCCCAGATACTTAAAGGCACCAAGTTAATGGGGGACCTTATCGGCACAGCAGGCGTTTTGAGTCTTCCCCCAGTGCCCGGCAATAATTTTGATCAAAAATATACACAAACCTACAAGAGAATGGTCACCTGGGAATGCGCCCTGAATTACACGGGTATGCATGCCCTGGCAAAAGCCATTGTTGCCGCCGGATCAGTCGAGGACATCTACAAGATCCGCGCCGCTTTCCCCAAAGCATTTCCGTTGCTGGCCGATAAGTACCCCAATGAGGCTTTGGGAATTAACGATGCCGGACGTATGCTGATCATGGCGTCTGTTCAGACCGTTACCAACGGAAAATCAGACAAGTCCGAACTGTATATCTGGTGGCCAAAAACCCAAAAAGAATTTGATCTGGTCAAGAAAACCACCAAAACGGACAAAAGCGTTCCCCTCAAGTGGTTGAAAGCATCGAAATAAACGAACAAAAGATTCAAGAGACTGTGAGCCTCTCCCGCTTAACAAGGCCTAACCCCCCCGGTTTCCTTGTTAAAGGGGGAGGTTTACATACAGCAATCAGAACACCGGAAAACCGAATCATACAACTCAAAATGGAAAGGAGACAAAACAAATGGATTATCAAAACCTTTTATTCGAAAAACAGGGGCATATCGCCATTATCACATTGAACCGGCCGCCCGCCAATTCTGTGAACCTGGCCACATTGACTGAAATAAGCAAGGCCCTCGATGAAACAGAGCAGGACAAAAACATCAGGGTACTTGTCATCACAGGCGCAGGCGAAAAAGGTTTTTCAGCCGGGTTCGACGTTTCAGATGCCGCCAACGGCGACAAGTCGGGCCCCATGGGGCAGGCCGTATGGACGAGGATTGATCGATTTTCAAAGCCCGTCATTGCCGCCATCAATGGTTATGCCTTCGGCGGCGGCTGCGAACTGGCCATGGCCTCCACCTTCAGGGTCATGCAGGAAAACGCCAAGATCGGCCTTACAGAGCTCAATCTCGGCATCATCCCCGGATGGGGTGGAACACAGCGCATGCCCCGGTTGCTGGGAAAATCGAAAGCCCTGGAGCTGATCCTTTTCAGCAAGCGGCTCTCCGCCCAAGAGGCCCTTGAAATCGCGCTGGTGGACCGGGTGTCTAAGGTCGGCGACCTCATGAAGGACGTCATGGAAATGGCCGATTTCCTGGCAAAGCGGCCGCCTCTGGCGGTTAAGGCCGTCCTGGATGCCGTCAACACAGGCATCGAAAAGGGTCTCGATGAAGGAACCAAGGTGGAATTGCAGGGAACCTTTACGGTAGCCAAATCCAATGATGCCATTGAAGGCTTTACCGCTTTCATGCAAAAGCGTGAGCCGAATTTCAAAGGTGAATAGTCTCGCCTTTCCATTCATCCTCGGGAGGTAAGATGGATAAACGACTGGAAGGAAAAGTGGCCATCATAACCGGCGCCGGCCAAACACCGGGGGATACCGTCGGGAACGGCCGGGCGATTGCCATTCTTTTCGCCCGTGCCGGTGCCAAGGTGATGCTTGTGGATCTGCAGCTGGCGTCTGCAGAGGAAACCCAGGCGATGATCACGACTGAAGGTGGCGAAGCCTTTGCTTTTGCCGCCGACGTCACTCGGCCGGATGATTGCCGGCGCATAGCCGAGGCCTGTGCCGCCCGCTATGGCCGGATCGATATCCTGGTCAATAATGTCGGAACGGGAGGAGAGGACCTGGGGCCCGTGAAGCTCAAAGAAGAAGCCTGGGATCGGATCTACAACGTGAACATCAAGAGCATGTATTTAACCTGCAAACATGTCATCCCCTATATGGAGGAGCAGGGCGGCGGCGCCATTGTCAACATCTCCTCGATTGCATCCGTCTGTGCCACACCGATGCTCGCCTATAAAACCTCCAAATCGGCCGTTAATTCACTGACCCATTCCATTGCCTTCATGTATGCCGGGAAAGGCATTCGTGCCAATTGCATCATGCCCGGCCTGATGAATACGCCCATGGCCATTGAAGGGATTTCCCGATTTACAGGCGTCAACAAGGATGAGCTCATCAAGGAGCGAAGCAGCCGGATTCCCCTGAAAGGCGGCATGGGGTCCGGCTGGGATACGGCCTACGCCGCCCTGTTCCTCGCCTCTGATGAAGCGAGGTTTATCACAGCCGCACTGTTGCCGGTGGATGGGGGGCAGAGTGCGAGAATCGGATAGAGAAGGAGAATCAATGGCACGAATCAGTCTGGTAAATCAGGACTCCGCGTCGCCGGAGTTTCAGAAAACGTTCAAGGAGATGACAGACCGGGGCGGCCGCGTCCTGAACCTTTTCAAGACCATGGCCCACTCCCCCCAGGTCGGTTTTCACTTCCTGCGCCTGGGCAATGCGATACTGTTTAAAGGGGTGGTCCCTCCCAACCTGAGAGAATTGGCTATCCTGCGGGTAGGCCATTTGAACCGGGCCATCTATGAATGGACCCAGCATGTGCCCATCGCCCTGCGTGTCGGCGTACGGCAGACGCAAATCGACGCCTTGCCGGATTGGGAACATTCGGATGAATTCAATGATATCGAAAGAACGATCCTGAAATACACCGATGAAGAAACTCTGGACATCAGGGTCAAAAAGGAAACCTTTGCGGCGGTTAGGGCTATTTTAACTGAAGAAGGGATTGTGGAGCTGACAACGGCCATT
This sequence comes from uncultured Syntrophaceae bacterium, assembly GCA_964492965.1. Classification (GTDB taxonomy): domain Bacteria; phylum Desulfobacterota; class Syntrophia; order Syntrophales; family UBA8958; genus CAZBME01. The sequence goes on from CAZBME010000044.1 coordinate 10,421, forward strand.
GGCTATTACGGCATGGTCTGCCGGATTTTAGAAACGCTTGAGGTGGAACTGGAATAGTCAGGAGGAGGAAAATGGACCTGCAACTCAAAGGCAAGGAAGCTCTGATCACCGGCGGGTCCAAGGGGATTGGACGGGCCTGCGCCGAAGTGCTGGCGGCGGAAGGCTGCAACCTTCACCTCGCAGCCAGAGACAAGGTTGCCTTAAACCAGGGGAAAGAGGCGCTGGAAGCGAAATTCGGCATAACCGTGACCATCCACTCCGTCGATCTGAGCAATGGGGACAACGCCCGCGCCCTTGCCGCAGCGTGTCCGGCAATCGATATTCTGGTCAATAATGCCGGAGCCATCCCCAGAGGCGATCTGTGGCAAATTGAAGAGCCGGCATGGCGCGAGGCCTGGGATTTGAAAGTGTTCGGATACATCAACCTGACCCGTGAGGTCTATGGCCAAATGCGGACACGAGGCAAAGGCGTCATCGTCAATGTCATCGGCGCCGCCGGAGAACGTCCGCGAAACGACTATGTTGCGGGAGGCGCCGGCAATGCGGCTCTCATGGCCTTTACCAGAGCGATGGGGGCTCGAAGCCTGAAAGACGGTATCCGGGTTATCGCCGTAAACCCCGGGTTGATCAAGACCGAAAGGCTTGAAACCCAGATGAGGAGCATTGCCCGATCCAGATTTAATGACCCGGAACGTTGGCCGGAACTGATCCCCAAAGATCCGCCTCCGGGAAACCCTGTTGACATCGCCAATCTGGTCGCTTTTCTGGCATCCGATTGCGCCCGGTACATAACCGGTACGGTGGTCACCGCGGACGGCGGGGTCACCGCAGCCTGACCACAGTGAAAAGCATCAATGCCCTTGACGCAAGGACAACAGCGCCCATCTTTTCTAAAGAGGGGTTGGGGGAGATTTGAAGCGCTGCCATTAAAATCACCCTTCTATCCCCCGTATAAAGAAAGGCAGCAGTTAACCATAATGCAGGGAGGGGATCATGAACATTGTCAAACTGCGTGAAGAACGGGTTTGGGATCAGGGTGAACAAGTGGTCCTCATCTTTGAGGGCCGGGAAATTACGAATTTAGAGCTGATAAAGTCATCCAGGAAGCTTACCGCCGCCCTGAAAAATCTCGGTGTGAAGAAGGGCGATCGCGTCATTCTACAAATGCCCAATTGTCCGGAGGTTCTCGAAAGCTTTGGCGCCATCTGGCGATTGGGCGCCGTCATCGTTCCCATCAACTACCTGGTCGGTGAAGAGGAAACCGCTTATATCTACCGGGACTCCGGGGCGAAAATCGTCATCAGCAGCCAGGCCTTTCTTCCCAAAATCGTTACCGGCAGGGCCGAGGCCCCCGGAATCGAGGCCGCCATTCTTATTGACGGCGCCATCCCGGAAGGAACCCTGTCATATCACCGGATGGTCGAAAACAGCCCGGAAGAGCAGAAAATTGAAGAAACGGATGACGATGACATCGCCGCGCTCATTTATACATCGGGCACCACAGGCAAGCCCAAAGGTGTTATCCACACCCATCGCTCTCTTTATGAAAATGCCCGGATGCAATACGAAAGCATGGCTCTGCCGGACGGGATGACATCCCTCAGCGTTCTGCCTCTATGCCATTCCTTCGGGATTGCCAATATGAATAACGGCCTCTTCCGAACGGGAAAAACCGTCCTGCTCAATTCATTCGACCTGGAAGTCATCTTTTCATCCATCGAAAAATATCAGGCCAACCTGCTGGCCGCCGTCCCGACCATGTATGTTTATCTGCTCATGTATCCCGAACCTGAAAAATACAACCTGAGCTCCATGAAGTACTGGTTTTCAGGATCGGCACCCCTCGCATTGGAAACCTGGAAGAAATTCAAGGAAGTCTTTGGTTTTGAAATTATCGAGGGATGGGGTTTGACGGAAGCCGGGGCCAATAACTGCGTCAATCCTATCGATGGCGTGAAAAAAGTCGGTTCTATCGGGCTGCCGATGAAGGGAACGGACATGCAGATCGTGGACCACCAGGGGCTTGCGCTTGGCCCGGAGGAACAGGGGGAAATCGTCATCCGCGGCCCCCAGTTGATGAAGGGTTATTGGAACAAACCGGAGGAAACCGCAGAAATGCTCAGGGATGGCTGGCTCCATACGGGTGATGTGGGTTATGTAGACAAAGACGGCTATTTCTGGATCACAGACCGGATCAAAGACTTGATCATCAAGGGCGGGGAAAATATTTCCCCCCGGGCAATCGAAGAAGTCCTTTACATGCATCCCAAGGTTTCGGAAGCGGCCGTCGTCGGGATGAAAGACGATGTCTATGGCGAGAATATCAGGGCCTTCGTGGTACTGCATCACGGAGAAGAAGCCGGGCAGGAGGAAATCATTGAACATTGCCGGACGAGGCTCAAGAATTTTCTTTTACCGAAGGAAGTGGTCTTTCTACAGGCCTTTCCCAAAAGCCTGGTGGGAAAGATCCTGAAAAAAGAACTAAGGAAAATGTCGTAAAGGGGTGCATTGATGAAGCTGATATTCAGGCATTTCTTGATTTCTTTCTGCGTTTTTCCTCTTTTGTTGCAAGCGCCCTTCCTTCCATCCGAAACAGAGGCGGCAAAACCGGGGAAGGCAGCCAAAGCGGTCAAAACAGAACCGACACAGGAAGTCAATGCCGCCTTTGATGCCGGAAAAATGGGAGACATGTCCGACTTTGACCCGGCAAATCCGATCATCCCCAAGGGCGATACTATCAAGATCGCCCTGGTGGCTTCTTTTTCCGGACCGGGTGCTTTATCGGGTCAGGTCTACTATGCTTCCGCTCTCTGGGCCGTCCATGACATCAACAAAAGAGGGGGAATCATGGTTGACGGTAAGAGAAAGCTCGTTGAGCTGATCAAGGCCGATCACATGTCAAAACTGGACCAATGCAAGAAAATCACCGAACGCATGATTCTTCAGGAGAAGGTGCAGTTTCTGTGGGGCACCAACGGCGGCAACATGATGAAGGTCATGAATGAAACGGCCAATAAATATAAAGTCATTGTCCTGAATGCCGGCGCCGGCGCCGATACGCTCATGGATGCCACAAATTTCACCCGCTACAGCTTCATGACCATGTCGTCCACGGACCAGTCCGGTCGCGGTTACGGCTATTACTATGGCCAGATCCGGAAAAAGGAGAAAAAATTCTACATCCTGAACCCGGATTACTCCTCCGGTCACGAATCGGCCGACGGCTTTGAAAAAGGGCTGAAAGAAAACTATCCCGAAGCACAGATTGTCGGCGAGGATTACTATAAGGTTTATTTGACGGATTTTGTCCCCTATCTGGAGAAAATCAAGGCCTCCGGCGCCGAGGTTATTTTCACTATTGCCTTTCAACCGGATGCCGGGAACCTTCTCAAACAGGCGCGACAGATGGGAATCACCCTTCCCTTTGCCCACGCATTCATGGATGACCCGAACCTCCTCCACGAGGTCGGCATCGAGGGTACAAAAGGGTTGGTACAAGTCAGCACCATGGAATCAACGGGAAACCCCTATTTCAAGACACCCGGCCAGATCAAATACTACAAGACATGGAACAACCTTTGGAAAAACAAGTGGAAGACTCCGCCCTACAACAGCCGTCTTTTCGAACACGGCAAGGGAGGCCTCAGCTTATACACCGCAGCAACGTATTGGCTCCTGTCCGTTATCGAACGGGCACAGAGCACGGACCCGGAGAAGATTATCAGGGTATGGGAGGGGGATTCATATCAATATGTCAACGGGAAAATCGTGAAGATGCGTGCTTGCGACCATAAGGTTATCCAGGACTTTGGCGTCATCGAATTTGTCCCGCCGAAACAGCAGCAGGTCTCCTTCAATATACCGCCCTACTACTGGTTCAAGGATTGTTCCAATACAGGCCCCACATTCAAGATCCCCGCTTCGAAAATGCTTCCCTACATGGATCAGAAACTGGATCGGTGCGCAGGGAAAAGCGATTGGGGTTTGTAGATAAAACCAGACTGATGCAATTATTCCAAAACTAAAGGAGGAAATATTATGGGAATCCGTACAGTCGAGCAGTACAAGGAGAGTCTGCGTGACGGCAGACGCGTGTACATCAGGGGCGAGAAGGTGGAAGATATTACAACACACCCAATCCTGGGCATCACATGCGACACCATCGCCGCAGGATATGAATTGACTTCATTACCGGACCCGGCGTTACGGGACATCTTTGTCGCCCCGCACCCCAAAACGGGCGAACCGGTCAACCGCTATTTCATTACCCCGCGAAACAAGGAAGATCTGGTTAATCGCACCAAGATGATCCAGCGATCCATCGAAATGATCGGAGGTCTCCCCTTTGGAAAGGATATCGGGACCGACTGCCTGAATGCCGCCTTTGTCGTTGCCGGCCAGATGGGGAAGAAGCAGTATCAGGACAATGCCCTGAATTTCCTGGAACACTTGCGGAAAAACGATCTCCATACCTGCGGCGCCGTCACCTGCGTTAAGGGGGATCGGGGAAAAGAACCCTCCAAACAGAAACACCCCGATTACTATCTCCATGTCGTGGATAAGAACAAAGACGGCATCGTGGTGAAGGGGGCCAAGATCCATATTACCAGCGCTCCGGCTGCGAACGAAATCATTGTCGTGCCCACTCGTCAAATGCGTGAAGACGAGGCGGATTATGCCGTCAGTTTCGCTATCCCGGCCAACACCCCGGGCATCACCTTTATCTGTCGCAGCGGACGCGGCAAATGGTCTGATCACGAGTTTCATGCCGACCGGCCGGTTCGGGAGCTGACGGAAGCCATGATCGTCTTTGACAATGTTTTTGTCCCCTGGGAGCGGGTTTTCATGTGCGGGGAATGGCAGTTCTCCATGCTCCTCGCCTACACCTTCGCCACCTTCCACCGCTTTACGGCTATCAGTTACAAGGTTCCAGCCGTTGAGGTCATGGCGGGTTGCGCCATCGCCATGGCCAAGTACAACGGACTTTACAAAGTGAGCCACATCATGGATAAGCTGGCAGATATCGCCGCATACGTGGAGACACTGCGCGCCCTGGCCAATGCGGCGGCCCAGGACCCCGTCATGTATGGCGACATCGCCGTGCCGAACCCTCTCATCTGCAATATGGCGAAACTCCACTTTGCCAGCAAATATCACAATTTCCTGGAACTGGTTCAGGACATCGGCGGCGGAATCCTGGCAACAGCGCCGGATAAGAAAGACTGGGAGAACCCGGACATCCACGATTATCTGGACCATTATCTGGGCGGATCGGAGAAATACAGCACGCTGGATCGGCTCATGATGATTCACGAGACGATGCGGCATGTCTGCTCTCACGAATCGGCCTTCCATGAAGTCACAACCGTTCATGCGGAGGGTTCCATGGCGGCGCAGAAGATGATGATCCTCGCCGAATCGCCCCTGAATCGCTATGAAATGATGGCCAAAGGCGCTGCGGGCATCATCCCGCGGGAAAACAGATCATAATCGTTAACCGTCAGATAATGACCTGTGCCTTTCCGCATTGGACGACGAGAGGCACAGGTCATTTTTTATGCTTATATACCCATTGACAAGTGCCTTTCCTTGTGGTAACTACTTTACCGTCAGTAAGTTTATTCTCCACCACAAATCTATGAACAAAGGGCAAATGAAAAAAAACACGCACGGAGAAATTGGGTTTTGATTTCACAGGTCAAGCATAAGATCGTGTGCCAACAGAGAAGGGACCGTGAAAAAGCGCAACGGATTCAGAGCATTATGGAAGCTGCGCAAAAGGTCTTTTCCTCGAAAGGCTATTTAAAAGCAACCATGGATGAAATCGCCCTGGAAGCCGAAGTAACCAAGCCCACCATTTATCTTTACTTCAAAGCCAAGGACGATCTTTTCTTCACCCTGATGATGCCCCTGATAGAGGACATCCAGGAACAACTGGAAACCGTTGAGAGAAATCTGGAATCCGATAAGATCAAAGACGGCAACAGTTTGATCAAGGCTATCTTTAGGGCCTTTTATCACGGTTATGAAACATCGCCTGAAACCTTCCGTATCATTCAATTATTTCAGCAACAGGGTCTTTTAGGAGAATTGAGACCTGAAATCCGCACGGCCTTGAATGACAAGGGCCGCGTCAATTTTATCCTCGGTCGTCGGTTGCTGGCTGCAGGGATCAGGCGGGGGATGATCAAAGAAGTCAATGTATACGAAATGGCTGATGTCATCTGGGGTTTGATCGTTGGCGTCATCCAGTTGGAGGATATCAAGTCCGACGAGCAGAAGAATCATCGTTTGAAAGAAAACACGCTGCGCCTGGCGGAGAACCTGATCGCCGAAGCGCTGACCTGTAATGAGAAATGAAAAGGGAGAGAAGAAAAGTGAAAATGATGGGTGCTATTGAACTGATCAATCAAGCCAGGAAGGAAGGACGGCTATCTCTGACGGAAGCTGAATCCAAGACATTATTGAGCGCCTACGGCATACCCGTCGTGGAGGAAACGATTGTCTCGTCGGAGGACGAGGCGGTTGCCCGATTCGGCATCACAGGATTTCCCGTGGTCATGAAAGGACTCGGGGCGAAGCTGACCCACAAGACGGAGCGCGGCCTGGTCAAAATTAATCTGAAGTCGGAACAGGAAGTCCGGCTTGCCTATCGCGAGATAAAGGATTCCGCCGGGGAAGATTGGGAGGCATGCCTCATCCAGCCGTTGATTGACGGCAGGCGCGAGTTTGTCGCCGGTTTGTTCCGGGATGCCCAATTCGGCCCCTCTGTCATGTTCGGCCTGGGGGGTATTTTTACGGAAGCCTTAAGCGATGTGGCCTTTCGTATCGCTCCTCTGAACGAGACGCAGGCGCTGGCCATGATGAATGAAATCAAGGCCGTCAAGCTGCTGGGCAACTTCCGCGGTGAATCGCCTGCGGATCGGGATCAACTATTACAGGTGCTGATGGGACTATCCCGGCTGGGAATGGAACATCCGGAAATAAAGGAAGTGGACATCAATCCCCTGATCGTGATGCCTGACGGACGCATAACGGCCGTGGACGCCCTCGTTGTTCTTGATCAAAACGATACCGTCTCCGTCAGCAGAAAAATTGGCGAAGAGGAATCAAAAAACAGGACAGCGGAAATCCGCGCCGCCCTGGATACCATGACACACGCCAAATCCATTGCCGTGATCGGCGCCGCCAGGACACGCCGCGGCGGCTTCCCCGGCATGTTCGGCTGCATTCGCAACTTTGGTTTTCCGGGCAGGCTGTACCCGATCAATCCCAAAGTTGATGAAATCAGTGGTTTAAAGGCCTACCCCAGTCTCGTCTCGCTTCCGGAGCAAGTCGATCTGGTGATCATATCCGTACCCGGACACTTTGTCCCGGACGCTCTGCGGGACTGCGTCGCCTCGGGCAACAAGAATATCCACATCTTCAGTTCCGGGTTCAAGGAATCAGGGGAAGAGGAAGGCATCAGACTGCAGAGGGAAATTGAAATCATTGCCCGTGAAGGCGGCCTGCGTGTCGTGGGGCCCAATTGTATGGGGTTTTATGTCCCGGCAGCGCGGATTCTGACATGGACGGCAGCCTCCAAGGAAAGCGGTCCCGTTTCCCTGATCAGTCAAAGCGGGGGTAACGCCCAGGATTTCACAAATTATTTGTCGACCCGATATGGTATTCACTTCAGCAAGTCCATCAGTTACGGCAATGCCCTGACCCTGGACAGCACGGATTACCTGGATTACCTGGCTCAGGATGAGGAGACGAAGATCATTACCATGTACCTTGAGGGCGTAAAGGACGGCCGCCGGCTACTGAACCTCGCCACAGAAACCAACCGCAACAAACCCGTCATTATTTATAAGGGGGGATTGACTGAATCGGGGGCCAGAGCGGTATCATCCCACACCGGATCAATGGCCGGCGGTGAAAAGATATGGAAGGCCTTTTTCCGGCAAAGCGGCGCCGTGCCGGTGGAGTCCCTGGAGGAGATGGCCGATGTGACCATGGCTTTCCATCATCTCGGTCAAACCCCGGGGCGAAGAACAACGGTCATGGGCATCGGGGGCGGGATCGGCGTCGCCGTCGCAGACACTTGCGCCAGAGTCGGCCTGGATCTTCCGGCCCTCTCCCCGGAAACGATTAAAAAATTGCGGCAATATATACCGCCTGCGGGGACAATGATCCGCAACCCCATCGACGCTGTAATCGCCTTCATGGACCTGAATATTTTAGGCCGGATCCTCGATATCCTGGCGACAAGCGGTGAGATCGACAATTTTATCATATCAATGCCCCTTGACTGGCTTTTCGGCAAGGAGGAAGGGGGCACGCACATAGAAAAACTGGCAACCTACCTGGCCGAAGAAGGACGTAAGCATACCCACGGCAAACCCCTGATCGTGGTCTGGCGACAATATCAGCCGGCCCCGGAAATCAGGAAGTGGGTTGCTGTTCTGGAGAATATTCTTCTTCCGGCCGGCATTCCCGTTTATGAAGGGTTGCCCCGGGCGGTTTCCGCCCTCGCGAAACTGGCGGCACATCATGCCTTTCACAATGAAAACAAATAAATAATCCAACCGGCCAGGGCATTTTTATTTATTTCGGTTAAGCCGGATAAACAACAACAATTACAATAACTTTGGTTGATATTTTTTTGTTGACTTCTGGTCAGCTTGTAAGTATAGTTCGTCGTCGCCAAATCTCCTTGGAGCATAGGTTCCGGGGCCGCGAACAGAAGCTGAACAGACGTTTCATACGTTTGAAATATCAAATTAAAATACGGGAAGGGAGTTAGTTATGAGTAATTTATTGGTTAATACTCGGGATCAGCAGTTTGTTCTCTTTGAACAGCTGGGCATTGAAAAGCTGTTTGAATCGGAAGCCTTTAAAGATTTCACCAAGGATGATTTGTTGATGATATTGAACGAGGCCGAAAAGCTGGCCGTCAATGTCATTGCACCGACGCTCAAAGAAGGCGATGAAGTGGGATGCCACCTGAAGGATGGCGTCGTATCGACTCCCAAGTGCTTCCGGGAGCCCTATAAGATGTTCTGCGAAGGCGGCTGGCTCAACCCCATGGATTCACCCGATGTGGGCGGCCAGGGCATTCCCGCCTCTGTCGGCTTCGCGACCTTGGAGCTTCTCGGCGCTGCAAACTATGCCTTTATGATGTATCCGGGCCTCACCCATGGCGCCGCAGGCCTTATTCACTCCTACGGCACGGACGCTCAGAAGGAAAAATACATGTATAAACTCTTCGCCGGCGAATGGACAGGCACCATGTGCCTCACCGAACCCGGCGCAGGCAGCGACGTCGGCGCCCTGAGAACAACGGCCAAACGTCTCCCCGACGGAAAATTCCTTATCAGCGGAACCAAGTGCTTCATCTCCGCGGGCGATCACGACCTCACGCCGAACATCATTCACCCCGTTCTGGCGCGGATCGAAGGCGATCCTGCAGGAACGAAGGGCATCTCCATCTTCATCGTCCCCAAAATCAAGGTCAACGACGACGGTTCTCTGGGAGAACGTAATGATGTCAACACGGGCAACATTGAACACAAGATGGGCATCAAGGGAAATGCCACGGCAACCCTGAACTTCGGTGAAGACGGCAATTGCGTCGGCGAGCTTCTGGGCAACGAGCGCGACGGTATCAAGATCATGTTCCAGATGATGAACGAAGCCAGACTGGGAACAGGCATGCAGGGCCTCGATCTGGGCTCGGCCGCCTATGAACACGCCGTGGCCTATGCCAAGGAGCGCGTTCAGGGGACCCCCATCTGGGAGATGAAAAACCCCGACGCCAAGGCCGTCACCATCATCAACCACCCCGACGTCCGCAGAAAGCTTCTTTGGATGAAATCCCATGTCGAGGGTCTTCGGAGCCTCTGCTATTTCACCGCCTATTGCATGGATATGTCCAGAGTGGCACAGACCGAAGTGGAGAGAGCCAACTGGGAAGGTTTCCTGGATCTCATGACGCCCGTCGTCAAGGCCTACACCACCGATAAAGGCCTCCTGATCTGTTCAATGGCCATGGACGTCTATGGCGGTTACGGTTACTGCCAGGAATATCCCGTTGAGCAGTACCTGCGCGATGAAAAAATCGCCACCATCTATGAGGGCACCAACGGCATTCAGGCCCTTGACCTCGTCGGGCGGAAACTGGGCCAGAGAAAAGGCGCCAACATTATGAACCTGGCCGGCCTGATCCAGGGGAACATTGCAAAGATGAAAGCCAATCCGGAACTCGGCAAGTCCGCCAGCGTCCTGGAAGAAGCCTCCAATGCGTGCCTCGAGCTGACCATGTTCTTCGCCCAGGCCGGCAAATCGGGAGATTTCCTCCTTCCCGTTCTCAATGCCTGCAAGTTCCTGGAAATCTTCGGCGATGTCATCGTCGGTCACTTCCTGATCGAAGCCGGTGGCACGGCCTTTGAGAAACTGGCCGCCATCTATGAGGACAAAGGCGCCGATTCCATCGGAAAGCAGAAAGGCCTGCAGAGAGAAGATAAAGAGGCCGCGTTCTACAGTGGCAGGATTGCTTCCGCGAAATTCTTTGCCAACGAAATCCTGACGACCGTGAAGGCCCGTTGCGAAGCCGTAAAAGTGGGCGACAAAACCCCCCTGGAAATGACTGACGAGTCGTTCGCTTACTAAGAAATATCTTTCTTATCAATTGAAGGGGGTCCCGGATATTTCCGAGACCCCCTTTTTTATGAGGCGAGGAATAGATCATGGAGCAGATAATTTCGCGTATTGATCACGTATCGATTGCAGTAAGGGACTATGACAAGGCGGAGAAATTCTTCCGAACAATCCTGGGAGGCATCCCGGGAGCCGCCGCGGAAGACCCGGTAACCAAATATTTCTGGCAGCTGTTTTCACTGGGCGATCTGAGCCGGTTGGAATTGATCAAGGCCACAGCGGCGGGCAGTTTCCTCGACAGCTTCCTGTCGGAACGGGAAGGCGGCGTTCACCACATCACGCTCCAGACGCCGGATATTGCCGCGACCAGAAGGATTCTCGAACAGCAAGGCATTCCCTATTTCGGATATAATGAATATATCGGCTCCTACTGGAAAGAGATATTCATTCATCCCCGCCATGCCTTCGGTGTTCTGATCCAGATTGCCGAATTTCATCCTGACGACTGGCTGGACAAAGCCGTCAAGCTTCAGGAGGGCAGACGATGGAAAGTTGAGAAAAATGCCAACGGCATTCGCCTCCATCTTTCTCATCCCGGAGGCAGTCAGGTCCGCCTGGATTTAACAAAGGAAGAGGCCAGGGAATTCATCGCCGGTCTGGAGAAAACGCTGGAGGATTAAAGAAACGTCACGAAAATTGGCGTGACACGCCATAAGCATATATTCCCC
>CAZBME010000044.1:21889-29248 GCA_964492965.1 uncultured Syntrophaceae bacterium
CCCAGGAAGGCGAGGAAAAAGAGGATGAAAAAGATGTTATGGATCCATGTGGCCCACAGGACCATTGTCAGGGACATGTCCGGGGCATAGACATTCTTGTAGGTCTTCACCAATCCCGAAAAGATAAGCATGCCGATGATAAAGGCCATCCCCACATAAGCCAGTCGCTGTTCCGGCAGATATTTATGAAAAGGCGGCTCGTCTCCCTTGCCGAAGAAACTCTTGATCACCGTGATCGACGTCCCGATATCTCCCTTTTGAGGAATCATGCCTTTATCGCCGCGCAGGGCATGGTAAACCAGATGAAAAATCCCGGCCGCGACAAAAACGACCGATGCCGCATAGTGAATATACAGGGAGGTGATAAAATCCCCCGACCAGGATAGACCGGGCAGGGATGTAATATAGTAACGGTTGGCCATGGGCAGCTCAAACATTCCGGAAAAGAACAGCAGGATACCCGAAACCGCCATTGCCCAGTGCTCGATCAATTCCACACCGCTATGGCGAACCACCAACCCTTTTTCAGGCAGAACTTTCTCACTCATTGCCTTTCCCTCCTCCCTTGATCTCCGCTTTCCGGCGGGAAAACCAACGCCATGCCCCTGCCACGCCGGCGACAATCCCCAACACCGGCGCCGCAAGGACAACCTTTCCCAGCTTATCCGTCCCGGCCATCCTTCGCTCGATACCCGGCGTCATGTCGGGCTCTCCAGGCTTCTTGGTTATGGTTTTATTGATCATTTCGAAAGAAACAGGCGACACATAAAGGGTTGCCGTGCCGCCATTTTCCTTTTGGCCGTAAATATGGCCCCTCATCTGCCGCGCCCGCTCCCGGGCCGTGTCCTCAATGACCTTTCTCGGTCCGATCAGCATGGCCTTTCTGGGACAAACCTCTATGCACCCCGGCTGCTTTCCTGACTCCAGACGCTCATGGCACAGGTCGCATTTATACATGACACCGTTGCCCATCAAACCGGGAAGAACATGAAGGTAGATGCCGACGCCGGATTGGCGCTGGGGAATTTCCCAGGGGCAGACAGTCTTGCACTTGGCGCCTCCAAAGCAAAGGTCCTGATTGATAACCACAGCACCATCTTCCTGCTTATGATTCGCCGAAAAAGGACAGATTGTGGCACAGGCCGGGTTGTCGCAATGCATACAGCGCCGGGGCACGAAAATGGTTTGATTATGGCCGTTGACATCAATATCAGCCCGATGAACATATATGAAATTGTAAGGTGTCAGGCGGTTTGACACGCTCCTCTTCTCTGACCAGTCTTCAATCTTTTTCCGCGGCCAAGGCTCAGGGATAGGCTTACTGATCGCCGGAATCCTGTCCTTGTTGATGGTTTTGCAGGTGGTCACACAGGCGGGCGTCTCCCGATCAACACAACCGTCGCAGAGGCTGAGATCAATCAGGGTGGACAGGCTTTTGCCTCCATCGGCTTCTGCTTTCTTCGGCAGGGCAATGCCCGTTAGCGCTCCCCCTCCTGCCATCACACCCAAAAAAGATCGACGGCTGATTTCAGGCATCGATAACTTCTCCATTATTCTCCTCCTTGTCATCCATCATGAAAGGTCGATATACCTGGCCAGAGCCCTCTGAAAATCATCCCTTGCTTCGCCCCGACCCGTTGCAGACTCATCAAGACACGTTCTCATATTGGCCGAGATGATTGCTGCTCCCGTCTTCTTCATGGCCGACGTCACAGCTGACACCTGGGTTAAAACATCAACGCATGGGGCTCCGTCCTCGATCAGACGCTGCAGACCCCGTATTTGTCCTTCAATTCTCCGCAGACGGTTGACAATCTTTTGTTTATTTGGCTCCATATATACCCCCTGAGGGTATATTAGATACGCCCCTTGCTTTTGTCAAGGTATTTATGTCCCGATATCTATTCCCCCCTCGCTGATGACAACATCTCTCTGAAGATTACAATTGAATCCTTCTTGCTGCCTGTGGTACAAAAGTGCATGGATCAATCGAAGCCCCATCTCCTCCCCCCCCCGGCCATTTACAGACGATGGCGTGTTCCAGCCGCCGTCATCCTCATTCTTGCCTTCGCTTCAGGGCTCCTGGCAACCTTCTATCTCGGTAACTTCGCCAGGCAGGAAATTCTGAAGGAAAGCGATGCCACCATTTCCACATTGGCTTTTCACCTACTGTCGGAAATGAATGATGTGGAAAGGGCCGTCAAGGCCATGTCCGGCTCACCATGGATTTATCCGGCGCTGCTCAGCCGATCGGAAAGGGATATCAAACAGGCTAACGCCGTATTGAAGCGCTACAACAGCGCTTTTGAAACCTCTGTCTCCTATGTGATCGATAAAAATGGGAGGGTCATTGCCTCATCCAATTATGATGAAGCTGACAGTTTTGTCGGGAAAAACTATGAATTCCGGTCCTACTTCAGAGAAGCGATGGCAGGCAGGCCAGGGCGCTATTTCGCCGTCGGCGTCACCTCGGGCAAACGGGGTTTCTATGCCAGCTCTGCGGTCAAAGATCCGGGAGGCAAAACGATCGGCGTAGCGGTCATCAAGACCGATCTGGATCCTATTGCCAACCACCTGCAGAAATTCCAGCACTGTTTTGTCGCGAGCCCCCAGGGGATTATCTTCCTCTCCAGCAGACCCGGCCTGACACTGAAAGGCCTATGGCCGATCAAAAATGAGAAGGAACTCCTGGCGAACCGCCAATTCGGCGATAAGCCCTTCGGAGCTCTGTTTCCCCAGAAGGTTGAAGATGGCGATGAAATCACCTTTGACGGAGGGTCATATCTTTTTTCACGCAAAACAATCATCCCTGACGGCTGGTCCATCATTCTCCTGTCACCCCTCCACCGGATAACCCTCTATCAGGCCGTCGGCATATCAGGGACCCTTTTTGTCTGCCTCCTGATCTCCGCCGTTATCACCGCGCTTTACTATACGGAACGGTCGGCGGCAAAACTAAGGCAAAGCCGGGAGCGTTATCGGGAGCTCAGTGTCACGGACGATCTCACGGGATTGTTTAACCTTCGCCTTTTCTATCAGCAACTCCATATGGAAATGGAAAGGGCCATTCGTTATCACCGCCCTCTTTCCCTCATCCTGCTCGATATTGATGACTTCAAGAGTTACAACGACCAATACGGACATATGGAAGGCGATATCGTCCTGCAGACGCTGGGACAGACATTGAAGGCCTGTATCCGGCAAACGGAAATGGCCTTTCGCTACGGTGGCGAGGAGTTTGTCGTGCTCATGCCGGAAACGACGGCCGCTCAAGGCAACCTTATCGCTGAAAGAATCGGCAGCACTTTCCGGGAACATGCCTTCACACCCGTTGCCGGCACATCCGTTATCAAAACAATCAGCCTTGGCGTCACCGAGTTTCGCCCGGAAGAAGGCGACAAAGCTTTTATCACCCGTGCCGACCGGAACATGTACCAGGCCAAAAAAATGGGGAAAAACCGGACCTATACCGGTTGAGGGAGATTTTCATTGAAAGGAACGATGGTTAATGCCGGCGCTGTTATTATTGGAAGCCTGATAGGCCTTTCTGCGGGAAAGCGGGTGCCCGAACGCCTCAAAACGATTCTCATGCAGGCCCTGGGCTTATCAACGCTCCTCATCGGTCTGCAAATGGCCCTGTCCGTCAAGGATGTCATCCCGACAATTGCTTGTCTTCTTCTGGGAGCGTTGACGGGGGAATTACTGAAAATCGAAAACGGGCTGGAATGGCTCGGCCAGTGGCTGAAAGATCGCGCCCGGTCCGATTCATCGACCTTTGTGGAAGGTTTTGTCACGACGTCCATATTGTACTGCACAGGCGCCATGGTCATTGTCGGCTCCATTCAGGATGGAACGACAGGCAACGCAACGACCCTCTATGTAAAATCCATGCTGGATGGCGTGGCCTCCATTGCTTTTGCATCCACGTTAGGGATCGGCGTCATTTTTTCCGCCGTAAGCGTTTTTCTGATTCAGGGATCGATCACACTCCTGGCCTCCAGGCTCGCCATCCTGCAGGAACCCGCTGTCCTGAGCGCCATAACAGCCACGGGAGGCCTCCTGATTGTGGCCATCAGTATCAATCTTCTCAATATGGCAAGGATTCGCATCGGCAATCTGTTGCCGGCCCTGGTTTATGCCGCCGTATGGGCTCTGCTCTGAGGGGTATCCCTAATGACATGGATTTTAAGATTCCGCATATCTGTTCGGAACTCCAGAGGCTGTTGACATAGAAGACCTCCGTGACCATGAGGGAATTTTACGAACATCATTGCCGGCAAAATCCCCCTTGATCCCCCTTTATAAAAGGGGGAAATCATCCATTCCATCGTTTACAAATATTTTTGTTTTCAAATAACCCTGCAAAAGGGAATCCTGAATCCCCGCTTTTGTAAAGGGGGGCTGGGGGGATTTTAAAACCGAGCTTTAAGAAAATCCTTTTGTAAAAGAGAGACGTGATGCGTTCGATTATGAATTAAATTCTAAATCCGCTTCACCTGCAACATATTCGTCGTTCCCGTCATCCAGATGGGATGGCCCAAGGTCATTACGATGAGATCCCCCGATTTCAGGGCGCCTGTCGCCAGGACTGATCTGGCGGCCTTTTCCAGGAGATCGTCGGTATTCTCTGGGTTGTCGGCCAGTTGCGGGGAACAGCCCCAGATCATGGCCAGGCGGGATACCGTTTTTCTTTCAGGCGAAAGGGCAATAATCGGCTGGCGGGGGCGGAATCGCGAGATGAAACGGGCCGTCGCCCCCGAATAGGTATGTGTCACAATCACCTTGGCATCGAGATGATCCGCCAGGACACAGGCGGCATGGGCAACGGATTCGGAAACCTCTTTCTCCGGCAGCATTTCCAGGAATGACCGGTAAGGAAAACCCTCTTCAGCGGCACGGCATATCTTATCCATGAAACGAACCGCCTCTACCGGATAATCACCGGAGGCCGACTCCTCGGAAAGCATGACGGCATCCGTCCCATCCAGAACGGCATTGGCCACATCCGCCGCCTCCGCCCTTGTCGGCCGCGGAGCGCCCACCATGGAACGGAGCATCTGCGTGGCCGTAATCACGAATTTTCCATGGGCATTGGCTGCCGCAATAATCTTCTTCTGGATCAAAGGCACGTCTTCCAGGGGGATCTCCACACCAAGATCCCCCCTGGCTACCATAACGCCGTCGGATATGGCGATAATTTCATCGAGATTTTCCACTGCCTCATGCTTCTCGATCTTCGCCACCACCGGAATGTCCTTCCCCTGCTCCCGGATGAGATCCTTGACTATGCGCACGTCCTGTGCAGACCTGACAAAAGATAAGGCCACATAATCGATGTCCTGCTCCAGACCGAAAAGGAGATCTTCCCGGTCTTTTTCCGTCATGGCCGGTGCCCGGATCGATCCCGTCGGCAGGTTGATCCCCTTGTGCGATGTCAGGAGGCCGCCCGTCACCACGCGGCAGAGTATATCCCCCGGCCGGGTTTCGACAACCGTCAATTCCAGAAGGCCGTCCGCCAGAAGCAACCGGTCCCCCGGATGCACCTCATCCGGAAGATCGGAATAGGAAACGGATACCCTTTCATGCGTCCCTTCCTGCTGCTGCGTCGTCAAAATAAAATCCGCCCCCGGCTGAAGGATTACGCCCGGTTCAGGTATGGCGCCGATGCGAATCTTCGGCCCCGCCAGATCCTGCAGGATGGCTACCGGCGTGTCCAGCTTTGCCGATAATTCCCGAATGGTTCTGATCTTCCGGCCATGGTTTTCATGGGTCCCATGGGAAAAGTTCAGCCGGGCCACGTTCATGCCGCAGGCGATCATCTTTTCCACAATCTCCGGCGTATCACTGGCCGGCCCCAAAGTGCAGACAATCTTCGTTCTGCGCAGGTGGCTCATGTTTTCCTCCGGACAACATTCATATATTCATTCCCCGCCATCTTATAACTAACGCAATGTCATTAGCTTAAAGTTTTTTCTCTTTCACTTCCCCCTTTCCTAAAGGGGGATACAGGGGGATTTTATTAGCATTCCGTAAAATCTCCCCCAGCTCCTCTGTAAGAAAAGAGAGGCGCTGCCGTGCTTAAGTCACTGACCTTGACAATTAACCGCCTTTCTTCATATCAGACTGGAATTGGCGCCGCAACTCCCCTTCCCTTGCAAGGGCTTCGCGATTGCTTTCATCGACCCGCATGAAGTTTTCGCGCCATACATCGTTATCCCAGCAAAACGGGGTCTGTACGGTCGTACGGGGCATCCAGGCGCGTTCCAGCAGATCCAGGGCCATTCCCACGAGCGACCGTTGCATAGCACGATCCCCTGGCTTGCCGCAGGGATTTCCCAGCGGGAAATCGGTAAAAATAAATCGCGCAACGCCGCATTCTTCGACAATATCCCGCGCACTTCCCATAATGATCGTGGACAGGCCGTTTTCTTCCAGATGGCGGGCAACCAGACTCACGGTCTGGTGGCATACCGGTCAGAGCGCCGATAAAAGCACAGCATCGAGGCCATCCTCACGGCACCATTCAAGAATCTGCGGGCCATAACGCTCCAGCGTCCGACTCTGACTGTAGTCCGTGGGTACGCCATAGAAGCGGGGCGAAGCCGAACCGATGCGGCCTGAGGCGGCATACTCGCTCAGCCGGTTTACAGGCAGAAAGCTGTCCACATCTTCCGTGTGGGTCGCTTTTTTATCCCAGAACAGATCGTCCGTAAAGAGTCGCTGTGGAGGTGGATTCGACGGTTCGGCATACAAATCCCGCTGAGTCAACATCGCCGCAACCACTCCGGCAGGTTTTGGCTGGCCCGCCGTCGTTACCAACCCCACACGGCATTCTGCAAGCGGTTTCGCGAGCGGCGTAAAAGGAACGTCATTGTAGTGAGGCCACTCGTAGGACTTGGTATAGCCCTGAGCGCCATAATATTCCCGGCTGCGATCAATGTAGCTGACATACGAACGATGCGTGCGAAGCTGATACATAATCATCCTCCTGTTATTTGTTCAACGCGTTGACGATAATTGTCCTTCTGCTGCCACCGACTGCAAGCGATCCCGCTCTAAATCCGGAATCGGCATCATCACGATAAATGAAAATTGGCACAAATGATCGGTTAAGAATTAAATGGAATGGATTTTTTATAACAAGTTGCCTATTGAGAGTCAAAAGAATAAACGATTCGGGTTGGCATAGATAATTAATAGGTTCCTGAAATGTCAGTGTTCATTGACTAATGTTTGGCAATAGGCAATCACCGGAACTGAGGCTTAGGGCAAGCAATGGTTAAACAAAATGCTGTCAGAATTTGATCAACTCGCAATCGCCTTTGATGTGCAGCACAGGGTCCTGATTTCTGTTTTGTC
>CAZBME010000045.1:0-28809 GCA_964492965.1 uncultured Syntrophaceae bacterium
GTCCGGTGGATTGAATTGTTGGCCCTCAATTTTATTTCTCAGAGAAATATTTGACATTACTTATATTTTGAAGTTAAACTGTACTATTATCGTTATTTTTCGTCCAGCCTCGTTGCCTGTCAACTAAAGAACCGTTGCCTTTATTTCCCCCAATAGTATCACACCGCCACCCTTCACTGCGGGGCAATCTCGACCTGATCGTTTTTCTTGATAGTCACAACCAGATTGACCATCGTCAGGTTTAGGCATCTAAAGGTAGGGTTGGGATCGTCAGGGAAAAACATTTTCCGGACATCGTTGATCCATATCCCTTTTATGCATGGGGCGGTTGGCATATAGTTACGTGATGAATTTGCGTAAACAGTAAAAGAAACCGGGTTGTCGGGAGTGGATGATCCGGGCATCATGGCTTGAACTTTTACATTTACTGTTGCCGCACTGTGATTAGCAAACGTGATCGTTGAACGCGACCAAGCAGCCTGACTGGCGAAATAAAAGAGAGTCAACATAAATAATGTAATGGTGATTCTTCTTTTTATTTTTCTATCCTTCTTTTGATAGTGCCTTGAATTCTCTTCTCGTCTGCATTTATCAACATCTGTGCCATTAAAAACAAAATAAAGGGCACGGTTCTCTTTAGTTGATAAACAAAGAGGTTGAAGAGAACATAACGAGAACCGTTCCCTTTAACTTTCGCACGTAGCACGTCGGTTGGAGAGGTCGGTTAGATGACATAACGAGACGGTATAACAGCGTTTTTGAACATATCATATAACTCCTTGGTTTCCTCACCGGTGTAGATATTCAACTGCCTAACAATTTCACAAGCGAACTCTACGCTGCCGAGACCACTTGCTGTTATGAGATTTTTGTCAGCGATTGCAAGCTCATCTACATAGAAATCGTCGTCCTTATAATCGGGTATCATTGCTTTTAGATACCCCTTGGAGTTACTCGTGTGTTTGCGTTCATGCATCAGTCCTGCTCGTGCAATCGCTAATGTTGCTCCGCAGATTGCGGCTATGACAGATCCTTTTGCATGAAACATGTGGAGAAGCTTGATCACATCTTCATGTGGTCTTTGCTCCCACATTTCTCCACCCGGCATTATGAAAATGGCAGCATCTTCGAGTTTCACGGCATCAAGGGTAATGTCAGGACTAACCTTGTAGCCTCCCATTGTAATGACTGTGCTGGCGGCAAAACCGACTGAAACTACATCATATTTCTTTGATTTATTAATCTCGCACAGTGCAAGTGCAGGCTCCCAATCTGCTAGGCCGTCAAAAACAAGTATATATGCTTTTAATTGCACGAAGACTGTCCTCCTTTATTGATGTGGGTCATCAATCGAAAAAATCAGCCGGAGCGTTAGCGATCGGCTGGATGGTCTTGTTCGCTGCGTTGTCTTCAGCTTTCTGCATGGTGCGTTCGCTCCAAGATGCATTCAGCGGCCTCCCCAATGCCGCTTACGACCACTGTGCCATCTGGAATTTCTCCCCGATGCTTCATCCCATGTCCAGAAAGCAAGTATATCCCGGTTGCTCCTACACCCCTTGCGGAATCAACATCATGGGGATGGTCCCCGATTACGAAAGAGCGGCGCAGATCAATCCCGTAATCCTCTTCGGCCTTCTTGAGAAAATAGGGATTCGGCTTGATGCAGTGACATCCGGACGCCCGTTCATGGGGACAAACGTAGGCCGCAACAATCGGCACACCATATCGTGCCAAGTAGGAAGCCACGTACGAATTCACGCGCTCGACATCCTGCATGGTAATTGTCCCTTTCGCCACGCCGGACTGATTTGTGACGATGAACAGATCAAAGCGCTTGCAGAGACGGCGAAGCGAAGATACCGTATCGCCGAAAAAGACAACCTGCGACGGATCGGACAAATCGCCGAAGTCCTCGACGATGGTGCCATCACGGTCCAGGAACACTGCGGCACGAGGGGTGCCTTCTGTCTTCCCTGTTCTTCTCGTTGCCATCTTCCCTCAGCGAACGGTGAAATAACCTGCCGGAGGACTGCCCTCTTAAGAATGCGCTTTATTCCGGTCAGGTTTATTGATTTTTTTTATGCTGTGTTTATTCTTCAAATATTGTTCGATTGCCTGTTTGTGCTTGGCAACATAATTACTGCTTGGCTCTTGCCCGCATTTTCTACATTTTGGGTCGTAGGTGGAGTTGATGCTTTGGCACCGTGGGCAGGTATAGTGTTCTCTGATTTCTTTGAGCCATTGTTGATACCCAACAGACTTGATTTGTTCAAGATTCGTCCAAAGTTCTATTCGATGCGGCATGACAGATTGAAACTGCTGCAGTTCGTTGCAAGGGTACTCTTCACATTCACCACAGAAGTCGATGCGTCGTTCAGCGGCGCAAGCTGACATTTTGCACTTTTCGCAATAAGGTAATCTTTTACCTGATCGACACCCGTAACACCTGCTCTCTTCTTCAGAGAACTGCAATTCCTCCGCAAGTCTTTTTAGCCTTTCAGGTTCTTCGGTGGTGGCAATGAACCATGAACATGCCCCACAGTAAAGGCCACACACAGCGGCTAATTCCATACCAGATGCTCCATGTTGTTTTTTTGTTTGACAATTTTCACTTTGATGTATTGATTGTACGTCGCACTCTCGAAGCATAACGACTGAACTCACTGGTTTTTGTGGAGCGCGGGGGAGTAAAATTCCAGTGCAGTGATTTGTTATGAGTTTCCCTTGATATTTTTCAAAAGGTTTTTAATTTCTTCAAGTTCACGATGAATATCTTTTGATGATACGCTTGTTTTGTACGCCATGATGATAAGTTTTACGGAGATCAAAAAAACACCGGCCTCCAACAATAGATCATGGGTGAAACCAGTAAAAAATAAAGACAGGGTAAAAAGAACAAACGTTATAGCTATTACGATCATTGAACCTATATCAAAATGCTTCATTTTCATAACCTTATTGGCCTGGGACACATAACAGGTTATTCTTCAGTTCCCGGATATCTCCACAGTGATCCGGGATCCATAGAACGCCAGATGACCGCCATGAGGTTGTATTTTTGCTCTCATGGCCCGCCGATTCCCCTAACCCACTTTAAATACGGCAAGTTGCTTATAAATCTCTTGACTGGAATTATACAACCATTTATCTCTCTTTCGGATATCATGTCAAGATTAAGGTTATAATGAGGAGGGAGAACTCCAAATGCTGACAATATCTTGAGAGAAATAAGGAAGCTCAGCACACCCCCTCGAAATTACGATATTCGCACGATTCAGGAGTTACTGGGGCACAGCGATGTCAGGACCACCATGATTTACGCCCATAGGGTGAAGAGCGTCACGATCAAGGAGACCCGAAGTCCTCTTGATTTTTCAAAAGAAGGGACGCACGGTTGAAGTGTTATTGAACTGCCGGGAAACAGGGTGGTAAACGGAAAAAATAATTCAATCTGTGATACAACAAGAAACCGGTCAATTCGACCATAAAGGAGTAAATATTATGTCGAAGGTGCTATTTGAGAAGAAGGGATCTATCGCTTACGTCACCATCAATCGTCCTGAGAGGCTGAATGCATGCGACTATGAGACGTATGCACTACTGGCGGAAATCTGGCGCGAGTTTCGCGACGACTCTACCCTCCGTGTCGGCATTCTTACAGGTGTTGGTGAGAGAGCGTTTTCGGCGGGTAGCGATGTGAAAGACAATTACGCCCAGTATTCCGGTGAAAAACCGCAGAACAAGCTGTCCCCACTGTTGTTTGATCTCCGCAAACCTATCATTGCCGCCATAAACGGTCATGCAAACGGTGGCGGACTTGAACAGGCCTTGTCGTGCGACATTCGTGTGGCAGCGGAACATGCCCAGTTTGGCCTGGGCGAGGCCCGCCTCGGCTGGCTTCCGGGTGGAGGCGGCACCCAGCGGTTACCAAGGCTGATTCCCCTGGGCCGGGCATTAGAGATGTTGTACACCGGAAACCGGATTGGAGCCCAAGAAGCTTTGCGTTTAGGATTGGTTGATTACGTGGTTCCAATGAACCAGCTCATGGGCAAGTGTGAAGAGATCGCCCTGGAGATTTGCAAGAGCGCACCTCTGGCCGTCCAGAAGATCAAACAAGCCGTCATGCAGGGCCTCGACATGCCCCTGGATGAAGGGCTTCGTCTAGAACGTGAATTATATCTTTGGCTCAATGGTACGGAAGATGCGAAAGAGGGGGCGCATGCGTTTGCAGAAAAGCGTCTGCCCATATGGAAGGGAAGATAAGGTTGCGAAATGCACCCTGCATTGAAGAAAAGCCTCTGCTTCTTGAATGCAATCGCCTGCAGACGGTCGAGACAGGTTCCCATACCCGGTTCATTGGCAAGATTCCGGACGTGAAAGCCGATCACCCAGTACGAACGGAGGACGGCATGTGCAATTCAATATGTCGCTGTGTATCGTTATCACACCCCTCCGCAGCGGTCGGTTTTCATTGACATGCATGACCGTTCTTCTTATAGTCCCTGCCATCAGAAGCAATGTGTTATCAAAAAGAGGAGAAAACGATGAAAAAGAACTTGCTGTTGAACCCGCAAAAGATGGAACAGGTTATGCCCGACAAGAAAACGCAGGACCTGTTCAATCTTACGGTGGCTTTCTTTGAGCAAAAAGGAAGCTTTTCAATGCGTATTGACGCCAGCTCAAAACGGCTGCCCACGGACTGGTATCAGTTTATCAAGGAATCCGGTCTATTTGCCACATTACTGACGCCTGCCGGTTATGGTGACGCCGACGCCAGATGGGATCACTACAGAATCACCTCCGCCAGCGAACTGTTGGGATTCTACGGCCTCT
The DNA here is from genome assembly GCA_964492965.1 of uncultured Syntrophaceae bacterium. Classification (GTDB taxonomy): domain Bacteria; phylum Desulfobacterota; class Syntrophia; order Syntrophales; family UBA8958; genus CAZBME01. The sequence goes on from CAZBME010000045.1 coordinate 4,834, forward strand.
ATCAGTACAACTTCCAGGTTTCCATCCTTGGCGTAGGCCCTGTCTGGATCAGCAAGAACGAAAAGCAGAAGAAGGAATTGGCCGAGCTCCTCAAAGAAGGCCATGTATTTGCCTTCGGTATGTCGGAACGCGACCACGGCGCCGACCTGTACAGCAACGAGGCAAACATTATGCCGGTCGGCGACGGCAAATACATTGCCAACGGCGAAAAGTATTACATCGGTAACGCCTCCCGTGCACCCAAGATCAGCGTTTTCGGCAAAAATGCCAAGACCGGTGAATTTGCCTCCTGGGTCGTCGACTGTCGTGACCGCCATTGCAAATACTGCGGCGATATTGAGGTCGCCGGCATGTTCTCCGGACAGCTTGGCCGATTCGAAATGATTGAATATCCCCTTACGGACGCCGACATCCTTGAGACCGGCGACGCTGCTTTCGCGATGGGCCTTTCCACCGTCAATATCGGCAAGACCCAGACCAGCATGAAGAATGTCGGCATGGCGACGCATATGCTTTATGAAGCGGTCAACCATGCTCACAACCGTTATCTGTACGGCAAGAGGGTCACGGACATGCCCCACATCCGGAGAGCACTGCTGGAAGCATGGGCTCGTATCGTCATGTCCAGATTGTATGACTACAGAGCGGCTGACTATTTCCGTCAGGCCGATGCGGAAACCGATCGTCGCTATCTTCTGTTCAATCCTGTTCAGAAGGCGCGGGCCGGCGCCGAGTGCGACAGAGCGGTTACCCTGATGCACAATGTCATGGCTGCCAAGGCCTATGAGACGGATACCTTTGCCGAAACCGCCGTTCGTCAGATCGGCAACGCCGTCCGACTGGAGGGCACAGCCCATGTCAACATGTCTCAGACCGCTAAATTTATCGGCAATTACTTTAACAACCATGTTGACCTGCCGGAGATTCCCGACGGCAAGATGGTCAAGGACGACAGCCGGAACATGTTTGTCCAGGGCTTCGGCAAGGCAAAGAATATCAAATTCAACGATTATCGTAATGCTTTTAACGGGTGCGAACTATACAACGTCAAAATATTCCTGGAACAGGCGGAAGCCTTCAAGGCATTTAACGACAAGAGCCCGATGACGAAGGACCAGGAAAGAAACGCGGACTTCATGCTCAACATCGCCGAAATTTTTGCAGCCGTTGTTTACGGCCAGCTCGTGTTTGAGAAAGCAAGGATAGAGGGCGTCGAGGATATGGTCATTGACCAGTTGTTCAGCTACCTTGTGCGCGATATCAACGCTTATGTCATGCGTCAGCTCAATGAGTATGCCGGCCACTTTCAAGCAGGCCAGAAGGAAGGCCTCTCCGCTGTCATCAGGGCTCCCTTCATTGACTTTTCCCTTGAAGAAGCCCTCATCCTGGACTATGTCCTTGCCCTGGACGGCGCATACAAAGGCGTTATCAACCAATAGCATTGATTCTATTCAAAGGAGGTTTGCACCATGGACGTTGGACGCTTTCTCGATATCGCGGTGAATCGTTATCCCGATAAACTGGCCCTGGTATTCAAGGAGAACCGCTGGACATACCGTCAGATTCACGAACGCGTCGGGCGGTTGTCTTCCGCATTGCAGAACCTCGGCATCAGGAAAGGCGACCGGGTATCCACGGCCATGTGGAACAGCAGTGAGATGTTGGAGATCTATCTGGCTTCGGCTCGAATCGGCGCTATTTTCACACCCTATAATTTCCGATTGACCAAAGGGGAAATGGCCTATGTGATAGGCGATTCGGAACCGGCGATCCTGTTCATGGATGAGAAATGCCGGGACGTCGCCCTGGAAGCCGCTGTGGGGAAAATTCCCCTCGACCGCCTGTATATGACGTCAGCCGGCGATCACGGCGATCTTCATTCTTACGACGAGTTGCTTAAGCATTCACCGATTTCGGACCAACCGGCGTTCGTCAACGGAAATGACCCCTGCCAACTCCTTTACACCTCGGGGACAACGACGGGCAAGCCCAAAGGCGTGATCTTGAGCCATGACAATATCTGCTGGAACTCCCTTTGCATCAGTACGGCGAGACGAGACCGCGATGACGACGTTCATTTCGTTGCCGGTCCCCTTTTTCATACGGTTGCCCTCAACAGCGTCTTCACATCACGCCTGAGCCGGTGCAACACGGTGATCCTGCACGAACGTTTCGATCCGTTGCAGGTCATGAAGGCCGTGGATCAGGAGAAAGTCACCGTTCTTTCGCTGGCCCCGACCATGTTCATCATGTTGATGGAAGCCTGCAAGCCCGGCGATTATGAAACATCATCCGTAACAGCACTGTCCTCCGGCGGGGACAAGCTGCCGATAGCCGTCCAGAAGGCCCTGAGGGAATATTTCCCGAATATCCGGGGGATTTACGATATTTACGGCTTGACGGAATGCCCGAATGTCACCTGCCTCCATTGCGACCTGTCCATCCAAAAATTCGGCAGCATCGGCCTGCCCCTCCCCTATGTCGAAATGAAGCTTTTGGATCATGCCGGCAAGGAGGTGGAACAGGGGCAGGTGGGAGAAATTGTCATCCGGGGACCCAATATGCTGCAGGGCTATTATAAACAACCCGAGGCAACGGCGGAGGCCGTGAAAGACGGCTGGTTCCATACCGGCGATGCCGCCCGCACAGACGAGGAGGGCTATATTTACCTGGCGGACCGGATTAAGGACATCATTATCAGCGGCGGGGAGAATATCGCCAGCAGGGAGGTTGAGGAGATTATTTACAAGCATCCCGACGTTGTGAAGGTCGCCTGCTTTGCCGCTCCCGACGAAAAGTGGGTTGAGCGCATCGTCGCCGCCATCATCCCCAAGGAAGGGAAAGCCCCGACCCTGGAGGAAATCCGGGAACATTGCCGCAAGGATCTGGCAGGCTATAAATTGCCCCGTGAAATCATGATCGTCGATAAAATGCCCGAGACGCCCACAGGCAAGATACAAAAATTTGAACTCAAGAGAATTCACCGAGAAAGGCAAAGCGGGGAAAAGGCCTGACGCCTATGTTACGAACCGTGACGTTGAAAAGGGGAAAATGACTCAAAGTACCTGTCCGGGGGCGGCGAATATCAAGGGAACGCCCACGCTGGAAATCAAGACCTGCCCGGAATGCGGGGAAAGCGTGGAAATCTTCTCGACGGATAAGGAACGCCCCTGTCACCGCTGCGGATTTATTATATTCAACGACCTGGTCTCTTGCCTCCGCTGGTGCCGGTACGCAAAAAAGTGCCTGGGAGAGGAGCCCTAATCCTATTGGACGCCGCCAGACCTTCTCGCAGGCCGGATGGGTCTTATTTCCCATGCTGGCCTGAATCGGCAAATACTGGCAAACCTGCCACAGGGGTCTTATCACGTTTCTTGAATATTGTGCCGTAATCTGCTATCAACAGCGCCAATCACGACAATCCCTGACCATAAGGAAGTATAAAAACATGATTCAGTCCATTACAGAAAGCCCTCTTTATCCGATCGTCAATCCGCGGAGCATTGCCTTTTTCGGCGCCTCCAACAATTTTACCCGCATGGGCTCCATCATGCTGTCCTCCGTGCAGGCCCTGGGATATGAAGGAACGATTTACCCGGTCCATATGACGGAACAGGAAGTCCGGGGGCTCAAGGCCTATCCGGATGTCATGGCACTCCCCGAAATCCCGGACCTGGCCATTATCATTCTTCCCACGGAGATTGTCTGTCAAACCATGGAGGCATGCGGCCAAAAGGGGATCAGACACGCCATCGTCGTATCAGGGGGATTCAGGGAAGCCGGACCGGAAGGCATCCTGTTGCAAAGGAAGCTGGAAACGATTGCCGACCGTTACGGCATCCGTTTCCTCGGACCGAACTGCCTCGGCGTGGCCAATCCCCATCTCAAGCTGAACCCGACGCCACTTCAGGCAGAGGGCCCTCCCGGTTTTGTGGGGCTTGCCTCTCAGAGCGGGAGTTTCATTACTCAGATGTTCGACTATCTCCACCGTCACGGCATGGGCTTCAGTGCCGCCCTGAGCGTGGGCAACGAAGCCAATATCGACATTGTGGATTGCATGGAATACCTTGGCGCCTGCCCCAACACCAAGGTCATTGCCCTTTATGTGGAAGGCATTGCCCGAGGCAAAAAATTTATGGAAACGGCCAGGGCCATCACCCCCCATAAGCCGATTGTGGCCTTATACGTGGGCGGTTCCGAAGCGGGCAAGCGGGCGGGAAGTTCCCACACGGGCTCCATGGCCGGCCCCGACGAAATATACGACGGCATGTTCCGCCAGTGCGGCATCATCCGGGCGCAAACGTTGACGGAACTCTTCGATTTCGCTCTCGCCCTGGGAACGCTACCCCGTCCCAAGGGAAACCGGATCATCATCCAGACCCATTCGGGTGGCCCCGGAGCCGCGGCCGCAGATTCTTGCGGACGAGCCGGCCTTGAACTTCCGTCACTCTCGCCGGAAACGGTCGGGAAATTGCTGCCCCTGATCCCGCGAACGGCCAGCACCGCCAATCCCGTGGACATGACCTTCAGCAAAAACCCCATGAACGATTTCTATGACATCCCGAATGTCCTGCTCAAGGAAAAGAACGCAGACATGCTTTTGGTCTACTTTCTATCCCCGGGGATTTTTATCGAACGGGTCATGAAAAATATGGGTGTACCGGCAGAAACAATTCCAGAAGAGACAAAAAAATTGATCGGCAATCATGCGGAAGCCTTTTTCAGCCTGACCAAGACGCATGATAAACCGATCATCGGCTTCACCTACCGGAGCCTTCAGGAGGAGATGCCCAGAAATCTCCTGGACCGGGGCGTTCCCATCTACCAGGATCCCGAACGTGCCGCCCGATCTATCGCGGCACTCATACAATACTACAAAATGCGGGATCAGATCTCTGACAGCTGATTTGAATTGTGTCGCCCACCCCTTCAGGGCTGCTTGAACAAGCAGTGCTGAAGGGGTGCACTTCATTGATCTTTTCATGCCTCACGGGCACGGCCGGGGATGGGAGTTTGATTCGGAATTACAGATTCACACGGATCGGCAAAATCACCGTCGTTATGCCTTCCCATTGCAACCGTCTCTGGATGGCGAAGGCCGTTTCGTTGTGGAGGATTCTCTGGAAGGGATGCTCGTGACGGAAGACCAGCTTTCCTGTAAAGACCGTCGATTTGGGAAATTCCCGGACAATCGACTGACAGAGGTTCGTCGCCGATTCGACAACATCCGTTCCCACATCCGTGCGATAATCGGCTGCATAGCCGTAGGAACGGGCCAGTTGAGAATATCTGGATAGTTGCTTGGCGATGGAGGCTTTCAGCGCCTCAATTTCCGCCACCCCTTTGAACGCGCCCGAATCAATCTCCGCAACGGTCACAAAAACAAAATTCCGGTACAGTTTGGGAAATTCCCGGAAAACGGAAAGCCAGGAATGAAGGCCGAATCCATTATAGCCGCTGACGAGGAGAATCGCCGTCCGTTCGTTCGGGTTCAGGGGGTCCTCATTCGGCACATGCCCGGCGGGCACTTCAGCCAGGATTTCTTCAAGCTGCCGCACCCCGTCGCGCACCTTCCGGTAATGACGCCGGATCAGATAGCACAGGCCTATCAGGGCTGAGGTAATGACAAGCGTGACCCATCCGCCCTCACCGAATTTTTCGTAAACCGTCAGGATCAGGATGGTTAAACACAGGACCAGACCGATGAGATGAATCACAATGTGCGTCTTCCAGTCTTTGTCTATCTCGCGGTTCTGAAAAAAGAATTTCGCCATGCCGAACTGGGATAAGGAGAAGGTGAGAAAAACGTTGATCGAATACATAATGACCAGGGCCGAGACGGAACCGTTAGTGTAAAAGAGCACAGCCAGAGATGCGGCCCCCATGAGGAGAACGCCGTTCTGCATGGTCAGGCGTTCGGAAAGGGCGGAAAAGCGCCGGGGGAGCCATGAATCCGTTGCCATGTTCGCCATGACGCTGGGTCCTCCGGCAAAGCCGGACTGAGCACCCACCACCAACAGGGCTCCTTCAGACAAAATCGTGATCAACGCCAGGGCGCCGCCGAGGGGCCAGGCGCTGAAGGTCCTATCCGCCAGAATGGCGTTCAGGGTTCTCCCTTCTATGGGCTGGATGGAGAAAAGGGAATAGCACAAAAGCAACCCGGATGCCGTCACAGCGAGTGATACGGCCAGATAAACCATGGTGCGTTTGCCCGTTTGCACCTTCGGTTCCCGCATGACATGCATGGCGTTGGAAACGGCTTCAATTCCCGTATAGGTACCGCCACCCATGGAGAAGGCCCGTAAAAAAATGGCCATGATCCCCACAAATCCTATGGTTGCCAGATCCGTCGAGATACCCCCGCGATATTTTTCCACAACCGGGCCCAACTCGCCCAAATGGGTGAAGAATCCATAGCCGATGAGAAGGACATGGGTGATAATGAAAACAACAAATATCGGGGCAAGAAAGGTCACGGATTCCTTCACGCCCCGGAGATTTAAAAATATCAGCAGAATGATCAGGCTTACGACAAAAGGAAGCTTATAATGAAGAAAGGCCACCGGCAGATAACTGAAGATGGCATCCCCGCAAGAGGCCAGAGAAACGGTAATCGTCAACACATAGTCCACCAGCAGGGCGGACCCGGCGACAACACCGGCGCCGGAGCTGATCGTATGGGTGGAAACCATATATCCGCCGCCCCCGTGAGGGAAATGCTCGATGATGCGGGAATAGGCGTAGGCGATGATGAACACGGTGAAAGCCATGGCGACGGCAATAAATACAGCCAGGTACGTATGGGGACCGAGGGCTTTGAAGGCCTCTTCCGGACCGTAGGAGGAGGACGATAATCCGTCGGCGCCCAGACCGATCCAGGCCAGAACAGGGATCAGGGATATCTTGTGAAACAGGGATGGTTCATTGATGTCCCGCGGCGCGCCAATGAAGCGTCTCCGCAGGCGTTCGAGTAACGGCTGCTCCGAATCCTTATCAGGGATGTTCATGAAATGAGATTGTCCACATAAACGCCATCGGCTACAGACCCGCACAGGAAGCCGCATTTACCGTTGAGTTGGGTTCCCTGTTCGTCGTAGATGCCGATGGCAAAATGCCGGGCGTCGATCTTCAGATGGACAGTCTTGCTGTCTCCCATGGTAACCTGGATCGGCTTGCACATGCTCGGCAGCCCTTCGTCATTGCTTCCCTTTACAAACAACTCATATTCCCCCGGCTCCAGATCAACCGTATCCGTCTGCAGGGGATGGATCGTGCTGCTCTCATGACCGTTCAATAAAATCGTGTAATCGTCATTGCGACTGAGGTTCGAAAATATTATTTTTGATGCCATAGCTTTCTTTTTTACTGCTCCTTCAACGTTTGTCTGCAATCGTTAATTTGTCATTTTACCTCGCGTTAAACAGGAAATGCAAGGAACAAATTTGTGCCGTCAATACTCCATACCGGCCCGCTCTTTCATCCCCCGGGCATAGTGGTGCTTGATTTCCTGTACCTCACTCACCGTATCGGCGGCGGCCAGAATCTCCGCCGGGGCATAACGGCCCGTCAAAACCAGATCCACAGCCGGGGGCCTTCTTTTGATCAGTTCAAGGACTTCCTGAAGGGCAATCAAGTTGAAATCGAGGGCCACGTTGATCTCATCGAGAATAACCATATCATATTCGCCGCCGGCGATGGCCTCTTTGGCCAGATTCAGGCCCTGCCCGGCCAGTTCGATATCCACGGGCGCAGGATGGTCCCGCATCACAAAACTATCCAGACCGCATTGACGGATGGTAAAGTGCGGAAGATGCTTTTCAACAGCCAAAACCTCGCCATATTTTCTTCCCTTCATGAATTGAATCATAAAGACCTTCCGGCCGTGGCCGATAGCCCGCAGAGCCTGGCCCAGAGCGGCCGTCGTTTTTCCCTTGCCGTTGCCCGTGATCACATAGACGATGCCCCGGCTGAATTTGGCGGTGGTCTCATCAATCATCTTATCCATCATGATTCATCCCTTTTCGAGACCGTCATATTTCTCTTATATACTTTTTTGCCATTTCTTCAGCCAAGGAATAGGGATCTGCTTCTTTGACCAGCATCTTTTCGATCATCCTCTCCGTTTCGCCTGTTTCAGCCAGTCGGTTGAGAACGGGCTCGAGGATAAAGGCCCTGATCGCCTCATGGAGTTCGACGGTCGCCCTCCGGCGGATGCGGGATCTCATCAGATCATGATCCATGAGGTAGCGGTAATGGGCCTCGATGGTCTCCATAAGTCCTTTGACGCTCATACCGAAAGATGCGGGGTCGAAGGCGTTCCCCACCTCCACGACAGGCGGACGCCATCCCGCCGCAAAGGCCTTGGGCGGCGCCATATCAAGGAGGATCGTCAGCTCCCGCTTGAGCTTTGCCGCCCCATCCCGATCTGCCTTGTTGATCACGAAAATATCTGCTATTTCCATAACCCCGGCCTTGATGGCCTGGATTTCATCACCCATGCCGGGGACCAGGACAACAACCACCGTATGGGAATGATTGATGATATCGACCTCCTGCTGCCCTGTCCCGACGGTTTCTACAAGAATCCTGTCCTTGCCCATGGCATCCATGATGTGAACGGCATCACCGACGGCTTTGGCCAGACCGCCCAGGGCGCCCCTGGTCGCCAGGGAACGGACGAAGACACCCGTATCCTCGGCATGACGCTGCATTCTGATCCGGTCACCGAGGATGGCGCCTCCCGTAAAGGGGCTCGTGGGATCGACGGCCAGAACGCCGACGGTTTTCTCATTCTTGCGAAATTGCTCCACCAGGCCATCCAGCAGGGTACTCTTCCCGGCCCCCGGCGAGCCCGTCACGCCCACGACATGCGCCCGGCCTGTAAGGGGGAAAATGTGTTTCATGACTGCACGTGCTTCATCCGTGCCGTTTTCCAGTTGCCGGATCAGGCGGGAGGCCGTCCGCACATCCCCGGACTTGATTTTCTCAACCTTCTCTATCATTTCATGCCCTTGGCTGTACGTTGGCTTTAAACCATTCCACGATGCTCTCCAGAGAGGCGCCCGGCGTAAAAATTTCCTTGATCCCGGCTTCGTAGAGTCCCTGGAAATCCTGTTCGGGAATGATCCCGCCGCCGACAACCATGATATCGTCAGCCCCTTGCTCGACCAGCAGTTTCTTCACGGCCGGAAAGAGATAACGATGGGCTCCCGAAAGGCAGCTCAGGCCCACAACATCCACATCTTCCTGAATCGCCGCCGACGCAATCTGCTCCGGCGTCTGATGGCAGCCCGTATAGATGACTTCAAATCCGGCGTCACGGAAACAGCGGGCCAGCACTTTCGCACCGCGATCGTGGCCATCCAGCCCCGGCTTGGCAACCATCACGCGTATTTTTCTTTCAGACATGCTCACGTCTCCCTGATCAATTCTATCGTCGTTTTAATACAGTCCAGGGTCCCGATACTCCCCATAAACCTCGCGATAGACATCGCAGATTTCCTGGACAGAGGCGAGATTCTTCACAGCCTCAATGCAATAAGGCATGACATTATCACCCTTCCTGCAGGCCGTCCGGATGTCGTCGAGACTCTTTTTGACGGCCTTGCCGTCCCTTTTGCGGCGAACGGCCTTCAACCGTTCAACCTGCTGCATTTCCACACGGTCGTCAATCTCCAAAAACGGGATGGGCGCCTCATCGGCACTGACATACTTGTTGACACCCACCATGATCTTCTCGCCCGCGTCGAGCTGCTTCTGAAAATGATAGGCCGCATCGGCAATTTCGAGTTGGGGGTAACCCTTTTCAATGGCTGCCACCATGCCGCCCATATCGTCGATCTTTTGGATGTAATCCCAGGCCTTCTCTTCGATCTCGCTGGTCAGCGCTTCCACAAAATAGGAGCCCGCAAGCGGATCGACTGTGTTGGCAACACCTGTTTCTTCCGCAATAATCTGCTGGGTCCGCAGGGCAATCTGGACGGCATGATCGGACGGCAGGCACAGAACCTCGTCGAGGGAATTCGTATGGAGGGACTGCGTTCCGCCCAGCACGGCGGACAAACCCTGGAGGGCCGTCCGGACGACATTGTTATAGGGCTGCTGCGCCGTTAGGGAACAGCCGGCCGTCTGTGTATGAAATCGCATCCAGCAGGAACGCTCTTCTTTGGCATGATAGCGATCACGCATGACTTTGGCCCAAATGCGTCTCGCGGCGCGCAGCTTGGCGATTTCCTCGAAAAAGTCCACATGGGCGTTGAAGAAAAAGGACAATCTGGGCGCAAAGGCATCGACATCCAGCCCCTTGCGGCGTATCACATCCTCGATATATTCCATGCCGTCACGGAGCGTAAAGGCCAGTTCCTGGACAGCCGTAGCCCCCGCTTCACGGATGTGGTAGCCGCTGATACTGATGGTGTTCCACCGGGGAACATAGCGGGTCCCAAATTCCACCGTATCGCTGATCAGTTTGACGGAAGGTTCTGGAGGGCACATGAGGGTCTTCTGGGCGATAAACTCTTTGAGCATATCATTCTGTATCGTGCCGCCGATTTTGGTAAGAGGAACCCCCTTCAATTCTGCCGCCGCGCAGTACATGGCCCAAAGGATCGTTGCCGGTGGATTGATCGTCATGGAAGTGGTTACCTGATCCAGGGGGATGCCGTCGACAAGTTGCATAAAATCTTCAAGGGTATCAATGGCCACGCCACATTTGCCGCACTCCCCGCGAGCCTTGGGAGAATCGGAGTCGTAACCCATAAGGGTTGGAAAATCAAAGGCCGTGCTCAGGCCCGTTTGCCCTTCCTTCAAGAGCAGGCGCCAGCGTTCATTGGTCGTCTTCGCATCACCCATTCCGGAGAACATACGGAATGTCCAATACTTGCCTCGATAACCCGTCTCCTGATTCCCGCGCAGAAAAGGGAACTGCCCCGGATAGCCGATATCCCTTTCAAAATCCGTATTCTGAATGTCTTCAGGTCCGTAAATTCGCTTGACCTCAAGATCGGACACAGTCGACCAGCGCGATTTCTGGTCCTGGTTCCTGGCGACGGCCTTCCGGACCTCATCTTCCCACTTTTGACGGAACGCTCCGGATTTTTCCAATAACTCTGGCGCAAAATACATAGATCAACCTTCCCTAATAAATCATATCCCTGGTAAAAGACCCAATAATCATTCGTTCTGTCTTCGTTTCAGATTATTTCCGCAATGTCGTCAACGCGCAGGCAAGTATCGTGCAAATGAGGCGTGGGCAGTTTGTTTCATAGTCACTGAATCATACTATCGTCCTGTTTAAAAAAGACTTTCCCCTTATTATGGAACCATACCCTTGTCAAGGCATAAAAATCTGCCTGAAACCTTCCCATAATCAGCCACCGGCAACGCTTGCACAACCCCCTCCTGCCAGTAATATATCTAAGCCGCCAAGCAAAAAACCCATCAAGGCATGGTATGTAACAGCCATCGACAGGAATAAGGAAAACTTTAACATGGACAATCCGGAAGGCCTTAACCGGGAAGACATCCCAAGGCTCATCCCTGAGATGTTTCATCGCATCGTGGTCCCATCACCCCCGGCAGTTTAACCAAGCGGTACATGCGGCTATATGGCGGTCGGTTCGGACAGAGTTCGCCACGCTGCTGCAGCAGCCGGGAAGATTATCGCCCGGATGGGGAGATATGATAAGAATGTCATGGTTCTCTTATGGCTGTAAAAGCTTGAACCCTGTTGCGGCATCGGGATTGCGGACGCCGGTGCTGTCCACCAGTTCAAAAAGAACGGCCTCCATGACATGCCAGACCTTTACGCCTGTCCGGACGCAGCCCGTCAGAGTATCTCCATTGCGGCCGCAGGCCATGTGCATATGGAGGACAGGATTACCCTCATCGTCGGGAAACAATGTGCCCACACCGGCCACTTCATGAACATTCTCCAGCATCAATCCCATGGGAACGACCGGCGTCGCCCGGCCGTCTTCCGGCCCCACCACCAACCGGCTCCCCTTATCGGCGCCGCCCAAAATCATGAGGGTTGCGGCGCCAATGCCCTGCTCCCTGGCAAATGACTCAATAGCTTCATGGACTATATCGCCGTCTTCCAGACGGATGACAAAGATGCGTCCCGGTTTGGCTTGAGAATACTTCATGCTGGGTTACCTCCTGGAGAATTGATCATTTTAATAACACCAACCTTCTGCAGTTGGCAATAGGGTAATATGGTTTCTCGGTAGTGGACGGCGCACCTTCGGGGACATCGAGAAAATAAAATCGGCTGAACCTTATCTCAACGTAATGGCCTTTTCAGGACAGAGTTCCTGGCAGCAGAAGCAGGCGATGCACTTGTCGGTGTCGACCACGGGGAGCATTTCATGGAGGGATAAGGCCGACACGGGACACTGATCGACACAGGTGGCGCATCCCGTGCACAACTCGGGATCCACTTGCGGCCGCTGCCGGATGCGTTGCTGGAGGAGGGCCTGGACATGTTCATTGCGAATGGTTCCCTCCCCGCTCAGAGGCGGAAGCTTGAAATCGGGAATGACTTGAAGCTCTCCGATGATTTCAATGGTCCGGAGATCATAATCACCCAGGCCTAATTCTTTTGCCTTCCGAAGAAACCGCAAGCGCTCCGGCCGGCACCCCATCATCGTGGCAATCACGGCATCCAGGGCAACGGCATTGTCGGAGGCCAGGATAAGTCCAATATCGCGAAGGTCCGGTGATGCGGGACCATTGCCCTCCATGCCGACCACCGCATCCACAATGAACAGGTCGGGCACCCGGAGACGGAACACGTCCACCAGCATATCATGAAAGCGCTCGGCACTGCCCGCTTCTCTATGGAGTCTGGCTTTCTGCGCCCCCGGTAGAAAACCGTAGCTGTTTTTGATGGCGCCGGCAACAACGGTCAAACCATGGGTCTTGAATTTTGGCAGGCTGATGATGATATCGGCCTCCAGAACGGCCTGGGACAGGCTCACCTCCGGCATGAAATCGGGATTCAAGGCGACGGGGCGGGAATCGTTTCCGATATTGCGATAATGGCCGAGGGCGGCGTCCGTCAGGCCGCATTTCGTAAAACTCGCCTCATTGGCGCCATAGCCCAGGACGCCGGGGTTATCGCCTACAATGATGCTTGACGGTCCCAGCGATTCCACCTTTTGCACCACGGCGCGAAGAACGGCGGGGTGCGTCGTGATGCCTTCCTCCGGTTTGGCGGCCCGGAGAACATTGGGTTTTATCAAGACACTTTTACCGCGTAATGCCAGAGGGAATATGTCAAAAGCCCTATCAACGGCCTCTTTCACGTTTCCATAACCGGCAGGGTGAATCATCACATTGGACATGGCTGAAAACCTCGTTTCAGGATCGTAATTGTTCAGTAAAATCTCCCCTGGCCCCTCTTTAGAAAAGAGGGGGAATAAAAGGCTTAAAGGGATGGCATCAGCCTGGGGATGGTGAGGCCGCCATCCATGATGAAAGTGACCTTCGCCTCCGCTCCCTGGTCTGCGAGGGCCTCCCGCAGCGCCTCGGAAACGCTCTCAAAGGGCTGCATCTGCGCCCGGGCAATCAGATGCCGGTCCAGCGGGGTAACGGCATACATTTTTGCCTTCACGCCGATTTCGGCCATCTTTCCTGCCTTGTGATATCCGAGCTTATATTCCCGATCCAGTTTATCAACGACGGCCTGACAGGTCTTCTCCGAACTCAACAGGTCCAGAAAACCCTGGGACCCGATGCCGCTCCGGCACGCGGAGACCAAAATAATGACCCCGCCGTCCTTCAGGGCATACTTCCCGTTATCCAGGGCCTTTTGTGACTGGTAGAGGTCGATGTCATTGGGCTCCAGAGAAACCGTCACAACAATGTCCGCCTGCCTTTTGATAGGCACGACGAAGACTTCATCGGCCTTTCCCAAAAGAGACCGAAAGGACTGATGCAGGTCCCCGGCCGCGGCAGCATAAATCCCCTGGCTCCCGTTAAGGACCGTCATAATTGAAAAAATATTGAGTACTCCCATGAGTTTCTCCGCATCATCGAGCTCTTCGGCCACAGGATTCCCCTCCAGGACCATAGCCTGGGCGGCCCGTGAAATGGCCAGCCGATGATTGGCCGTGATGCAGTCATAACTGGCCACCCCCGGCATCAAGGACTTTCGCCCTCCCGTATATCCCGCGAAATAATGCGGTTCGATGCTGCCGATGGGGATTATGGCGTCCGCTTCCATGACAAGTCGGTTGAGCATCAACTCATTGCCGTGCCTGGTCTTTCCAAGGGAGCGGCAATCACTCTTTTTGGCGTCATGGACATAAACGGCATCCTTCAGCTCCCCATAAAGATCGCCAAAGATGAAGTCATATTCCTCTTCCGTCGGCGCCCGATGGCTCCCGGTGGCAATCAATATTTTAAAGGGCTTGCCTTTGAGTTCAGGGTAGATGATCTCCATGACCCGTGCCGTCGGCGTGGGGCGAGTGGCATCGTTGACAATGAGGAGGATATTCTTGCGTCCCTTCAGGAAGGTAACAAAATCGGGGGATTTTATGGGTTGATCAATGGCCTGCTTCAGTGTCTCCATCGGATCGCCCGACCTGACGGCATTGGGCATGATGACCTGTTCAACCCTATCATCAGGTAATTCTATCGTTTCTCGCGTGTCTCCGTAAGGAATATCTATTTTCATCGGCGCCTCCGATTGATCAACTGCGGTTGATCATCGATTGTATTAAGTTAATTACGGCTCTGCGTTTATTCATAGTCTATCGGCACGGCGCAGATCATGACCATGGGCTCCTGCCCGGAGGTGTTTTTATACTGATGCTTTTCATCGGGCAGCACCAGAACGAAATCCCCTTTTTTCAAAGGCCGTTCCTCCCCTTCCGCCGTCACAGCGGCCCCCTGGCCATCGATCACATAATTCAGATGTTCAAAAGGATGCGTATGATAAGGCGTATGCCCACCGGGCATGATCGTAAAAACCCGGAAGGAAAACATCGGCGCACCATCCCCTTTGGATAAGGGAACCTGCTTCCAGACGTCCTTTGCCCCCTCCATCATCATTTGGGTACGAAAAGTTTGCTCAAGACTTGTAATCTTCATCTTCGGCCTCCGTAGAAAAATGAATTTGACGATTAAACCCTTCCAACATATGATAGTCGGCGATTATCATGCAATCGAAAGTTTATTCAATGGTTATTTATTAAACAAAAATGCAGTGGGAAATGGAGCTCACATTGAAGACACAGTACAGCATTCGCGTTGTTTTATTTGATTTCGGCGGTGTTATCGCGGAAGAAGGCTTTCGGGAAGGCCTTCGCGCCATTGCCCGGAAGAATCATCTCGAGGAAGAAGTGTTTATCAAAAAAGCCAATGACATCATCCACGCCTCGGGCTATCTCCTGGGCAAGGCGACGGAGAGTGATTTCTGGGATGCCGTCCGGGAACAGACGGGCATCAGCGGAGAAGATGCCGACTTCAGAAAAGAGTGTCTCTCACGTTTTATCGTCCGGGACTGGATGCTGGGCATCGTCGGGGAAATAAACCGCCATGATATCTTAACCGGCATCTTGAGTGATCAGACCGACTGGCTGGACAACTTGAACCAACACCATGATTTTTTCAAAGATTTTAAACATGTTTTCAACAGTTATCATATGGGCAACGGGAAGAGAAATCCCGACCATTTTGATGCCGTCGTCAAAATATTAGGCGTCCCGGCGGCCGATGTCCTGTTCATTGACGATGATGCCGGCAATTGCGAACGGGCATCCCAGAGAGGGCTTCATGCTATTCATTATGTTGGAAAGGAAGACTTCCTGGACCGGGTAAAGGGATATTGCCCGTTCATTGCAGGGGATAAATAAATCCGCGGGGAAGCTACAAAATGAAAAAAGATTTCAATCAGGCTGCCAAAACGTGGGATCGGGATGCAGGGAAAGTAAAATTGGCCGGAGATGTGGCCGAAGCAATCCTGAAAGCAATACCCCTGACAAAGGATATGGATGCCATGGACTATGGCTGTGGGACGGGATTGTTAACCCTGGCACTCCAGCCGCATGTCAAAACCATAATCGGTGTCGACAGCTCCCGGGGAATGCTGGACGTTCTGGATGTCAAAATTCAGGAAAGGCGCTTGGCCAACATTAAGACCCATTATCTTGATCCGGTTAACGGGAACGTCCCAAACGGCCCGTTTCATGCTATCACAAGCAGCATGACCCTTCACCATGTGCAGAACCCGGCTGATCTTATCCGGCAGTTTTATCACTGCCTCCATCCCGGAGGATATTTGTGTATCGCCGATCTGGAGCCTGAAGAAGGCAAATTTCATGATACGAACGATGGCGTCTTTCATTTTGGTTTTGCTGCGGATATTCTGCGCCGGATTTTCACTCAAGCCGGCTTCGTCGGAATCATGCACCAAACAGCAACCACGATTACAAAAGGTATTGCCCGCGAGGGATCCCGTTCATTTTCTGTTTTTCTGATGACCGGACAGAGATAAAACTAACAGTTGTTCATCATCCCACAGTTTTTCCAGGGAGCGGTATTTTATGCTTTCTGCAACACCCATCTTGCAGGAATGAAAAAGAATCCTCTCTTCGGCCCTGCTGCCCGAAGACCTCTTTCCGCCATAATGCGAACCCGTTTTGTTCTCCATAACCTTCTCCTGACCACGTCCGTGTGATGCCCGGCTTTTATCTTATTATCGGCAGAAAATGACTTTTCTTTAATCCTCCTTTTCCAGGCGGCTGGCCCGAACGCCGATCAGGCGGACCTTTTTATTGAGTTCGATCCGTTTAAGGCAGGCGAAAGCGGCCTTTCTGATGACTTCTTCAGAATCGGTTATTTCGCCTATGGTAAGAGATCTGGTAATGGTTTCGAAATCGCTGAACCGAATTTTGATAGTAATGGTTTGCGCCCTGTAACGATGGACCTTCATATCACCTGCAACCTCCCGCGACAGTTCCGCGAGAACACGGGCGATTGCCTGCCAGTCGGCCAGATCCGTCTGAAACGTCCTCTCCCTGCTCATGGATTTTGGCTCCCAATGGGTCACCAACGGGCTATCATCAATGCCCCTGGAGGCCTCATAAAGGTAATGGCCGTATGACTTCCCGAATCGGCCAAGAAGATCTTCCACACTCATGGAGGCCAGATGGCCGATTGTTTCGATCCCCTGGGATTTCAATGCGGTCTCCGTTTTGGGGCCGACACCATACAGTTTCCGAATGGGCAGAGTCCATATCCGGCTTTCGATATCGCCCATGGAAAGAATGGTCAGCCCGTCGGGTTTCTGCATATCCGAGGCGATCTTGGCCAGAAGCTTATTCGGCGCGATGCCGATGGAGCAGCTTAATCCTGTGCGTTCCCTGATACCTTCTTTGATCCGGAGGACAATCTCTTGATTCTCTTCCGGAACCTCGGAAATATCCAGGAAGGCTTCGTCGATGCCTATATCCTCCATCAGGGGTGTAACGATTCTCAATACGGATTTGAACTTCCGGGAAGCGGCAACATAAGACTCATAGTCCACAGGCAGGAAAACCGCATGGGGACAAAGTTTATGGGCCGTTCGCAGGGGCATGGCCGAATGGATGCCGTATTTTCTGGCTTCATAGTTGGCCGTGGACACCACACCACGCCTGGAAGGGTCTCCCATGCCGCCGATGACAACAGGTTTGCCGGCCAAGGCGGGATTTCTCCTTTCTTCAACGGCGGCAAAAAAGGCATCCATATCAATATGGAGGATGCGTCTGTCGGTTGGATTCATTACATTGAATACAGAAATAATCCGCGAGTTACTTCAAAAGGACGGCCACCAGGATCGGTGTCAGATAAAGGACAGAAAAGGCGACAATGCCCAGACAAATGCCATTGAGCCATTTTTCCTGCTTCAGAATATCTTCCTCCCAATTCGAAGCCACCACAGTTTGCACAAAACGCCTCGCCAGGCTGTCACCGGGCCTGGCCTCACCGATACAGGAGGAATCCTGTTGTTTGATATAGTGTTGTGAACTGATTGCGGTTATTGGCATTGATTTTTCCTCTTAACCTAGTTATCGTCCAAATCTCAATAAACTTTAACAGCTTGTTTTTGTCAGCTGTGATACTTCCGGATCACCGCCGTCACAACGCCCCCAAGGCTAAGGTCCCTTTTGGGTATGATCGGCGGATATTTCGGGTTGGCCGCTTCGAGCCAGACATTTTGTCCCTCTTTCCGGAAATACTTCATCGTCCACTCACCATCCACCTCGGCAATGACAATATCCCCGTTGCCAGGATTCCTCGACTTCTCCACAACGACCATGTCCCCTTCCCTGATGCCTTCGCCGATCATGGAATCGCCTGTAACGCGCAGGAGGTATGTCGTATCAGGCCTTCCTACCAGGTATTCGTCCAGAGACAAGATATCGCACAAGTCTTCCTCTGCCGGGGACGGAAACCCGGCAGCCACTTCACCGGCCAGGGGGATGCCGAATATCGGCCGGGCAAAGCTCAGGCGACCCTTTGCGTCCTTTACCAGGATGCCCTCCTCAAGCAACTTGCTCACCCAGAAATGAACGACACTTTTAGACCGAACCCCAAGCAGGTCAAGCATCTCCTCATATGTAGGCATTCTCCGGACCCGGCGGGAAAAGGCAATGATTTTCTGTTCCACAGATTTTTTCGTTCGTTTCTCTACCATGGCTCACCTTATATAGAACGTTTGTTCTATTGTCAAGCGTTTTTTATCCCGGAAGTCGAATAATTGCGTTAAAATACCCGGCGCCTGCGTCCGGTTGAACGCCTCGTCAATCAACATGCTTCTATATATTCGTGTTTATTGCCTTACCGAGATCTGCATTTCCAGACACTACTGCGCACCCCTCATAACGAGAAATTATTTGACAAGTTGCGCCAAAACAATAAAACATGATTGCTAAAGCGGCAGGGAGAGAACTCGCAATTTGCTATTGAAAAGGACTAAACGTTGGCACAATGCTGAATTATAAGATGAGATGGATCGTACTTGGGCCATTCAGGAAACGGCACGTTATTCAGTTGTGGTCGGCAGCTATGCTCCTTGTGACAGCTTTTTCGACGGTTGCCTGGTCAGCATCTCTGCCGATTTCGGAACGAGAGAAGATTGAAGGACTCATCAATCGTATCGCCACCTTCAGCGACATCATATTTATCCGCAACGGCAAGTCTTATACGGCAGCAAATGCCGCCAAGTTCCTGCGGGGGAAATGGCAGGCCGGAGAGGCCGACATCAACTCAACCAATGACTTCATCGATAAGATCGGATCTTTTTCATCGACAACCGGCAAACCCTACCTGATCCGGTTTCGGGACGGCCGCGAAATGTCCAGCGCTCTCTTCTTGCGTGAGCAGTTGAAGAAAATTCAAAGACAGAAATAGAATCAGCAAGCAAAGAAGAACCCATCTTTTGAGGCTACCCGTCACGCCTTATCCAGCCAGGCGTAGTAGTTCCCCCACGTATAGATGGGTCCCAGGGGATTATGGCCGGTCAGTCTGTCCTTCACGGCCAGAACGGTGGTCGGCGCTTCGGCATATTTGAAGAAGAGAGAGTCGTGCCCCACGCAGAGGCCCAAAAGGACATTGAACTCCGTTCCGGCCTCATTGACGACCATGGCCTGGAGAATGGGATTGCACATGGATTCGTGCTTTGCCCCGATACGCACCTTTTCGCTGTCTTTGATGCCGATTGATTCCTTGGGTTCCGAACCGGCCTTGCAGATCACCGACACAACGTCAAAACCCTGTTTTTTCAGAATCTGGTCCACAATCGCCGCCTCTTTGACCAGCCCCATGCAAAAAACCAGACCAAGGCTCGTGTATCCCATCTTCCGGGCAAATTCACAGATCTCCAGAATCCGCGGCTTCGTCGGATGCATGGCAAAGGGTTTCTGATCGCGCCCGACATAACACTCGCCTTCCTGAATGGACGCCTGACGGGCAAATTCCATAATCTCCGGCTCCCGGTAAACCTCCTGAGCCTTTTTGCGAAGAGACTTATGCCCCAGGGTGGGACACCCCTTCGCCCCCGTTCCTTCAGGGGTGAAACAAACCTTCTCTCTTGCCGTCAAGGAACAAGCGGCGCAATCCGGGGAAATACTTTTTTTCATGACCCATCTCTCCATACAATAGATCTAATATTTATTTTCTCAGCGAAACAGCCATTCGGGCAACAACCGCAGCCGCCCGGTCAATGTCGTCGGCGGTATTCCCCTTGCCCACACTGATGCGAATCGTCCCCAGGGCATCATCATGGGGCATACCCATGGCCTCCAGGACATGGGAAATGCTGGTGATTTCGGCATGGCAAGCGGCCCCGGCAGACACGGCAATGCCCTCCCTGTCAAGTTCCTGAACGAGGGTTTCGCCGGAGAGGCCGCGGAAGGAAATGTTCAAGACATGAGGCAGACGATCGGCGCCGAAGGCATTGACGCGCATATCCGGCACCATTTCTCTCAGTGCGGCCTCCAGTCGGTCCCGCAATGATTTTGTATGATCCATCTGCCGGGCCATATCCCGCAGGGCAATCTCGCAGGCCATTCCCAGTCCCACGATGCCGGGGACATTTTCCGTCCCCGCCCGAAGCCCGTTTTCCTGATAGCCGCCATAGGACTGGGGGCTAATCGCCGTTCCCCGGCGAATATAAAGGGCGCCCGTTCCTTTGGGCCCGTACAATTTATGCCCCGCCACGGAAAGGAAATCGACGGGGACATCCTGCACGTCAAAGGGGATTTTGCCTACCGTCTGGACGGCATCCGTATGAACAAGGACACCGCCTTCCCGCGCAATGGCGCAAATGGCGGCGAGAGGCTCAATAACGCCTATTTCATTGTTGCCGTGAATGATGCTGACCAGGCAGGTCTTTTCCGTGACGGCAGCCGCCACGTCGGCCGGGTTCACACGGCCCAGGTCATCTACCTTAACATAAGTGACGGAAAAGCCTTTCGTTTCAAGGTACCGGCAGGCGTTGAGCACGGCGGGATGCTCGATGGCGGAGGTCACAATATGATTCCTGCCCGAAGGTGCGGCGCCGGCGGCCCCGAGAATGGCAAGGTTATCCGCCTCCGTGCCGCCCCCGGTGAAGATGATTTCCGAAGGATTCGCCCCAAGGAGGGCGGCAACCTGCCGGCGGGCTTTCTCGACGGCCTGTTTTGCCTCTCTGCCGAAGGCATGGATACTGCCGGGGTTCCCGTAATTATTACCGAAATATTTCATCATGGCCGCCATGACCTCGGGATCGAGGGGCGTGGTGGCACAGTGATCAAGGTAAATTTTTTCCATGATTCATCTCCTGAAAGAGGCCGTTAAAAGACGATATGCTGATAGTCCTGAAGTTGAATCGGGGGCATCATTCCATACCGGGCGAGGTTTCATCAATGCGACAGAATGGCCAATATTTCCCGTCCATATCGGTTTGCCTTATCCGGAGACAGCCGGCCCTCCGTGATCAATTGAGAAGGGGATCCGGCGGCAGCTTTCGCCACAGCGATCAGATCCTCATCCGACAGGATCATGAAGGCGGCCCGGTTGATCTCGGTGGCCTTATTAAAACGCCAGCGGTACAGTTGCTTCAGTATCCGCTGTTCATCGGGCATTAATTCGTAGTACCCGCCAATCTTGCTGTATCCGCGCACATCAAACGTCTTTTCCTGCCAAACGACACGGGCAATATCGGCAAACGCTCTTTCCGCTTCTTCCAGGAGCCCTTTTCCCTGAAGTTCCTGGTGTAGCGCCTCATACAGAGGCAGCAGGAAGGAAGTATCCCGAACGGCGTATCTGATCTGTTCTTCAGTCAGGGGCCTGTTTTCCCATTGCGACCGTTGCAATTTCTTCTGCTTTTCAAATTCCACGCCCACATACTGGCGAATCAGGGCAGCCAGGGACAGATAGCGGCAGCCCAGGATAGATGCTGCCCGGGACGTGTCGAAGAGGTTTTGAAATTCAAAACCGTAGTCCCTCTTCAAAATGCGGATATCATTGTCGCCGGCGTGAAGAATCTTGAGAATCGCCGGATCGGCGAATACCCCCCCCAAAAAGGTGAAGTCGAGACTGCTTAGAGGATCGAACAGATAAGTAACATGCCCTGTGCGAACCTGGAGAAGACATAGTTTTTCCCGGAAATAGCGAAACGAGTCGTATTCCGTATCGACGCCGATCTTCGATGCCTCGACCAAATCCTTACAGGCTTTCTGCATCTTGTCCTGCGAATCAATCCAGGTCCAATCATGCGTCATTTTTTCCTTATTCCTTTCTCAACCGGGGGGTGAACCGTTACCCACTGATCGTGATCATAGGCAAGAAAATCAACCACGTCAAGGGCGATCTAAAAAAAACTAGATATTTATACTAAATTGTATTACGTAATGGCCGTTTCTATAAATCAATAAAAGGACAGGATAAAGAGGTTGTTATGAGATTTGATATTGCAAGGGCCGGGACCGGTTTGGCTTATGAAATCAGGCAGATCGTCATTGTGGCCAATAAAATGAAAGAGTTCGGCATCGAAATCCATTGGGAGAATATCGGCGACCCGGTGGAAAAGGGTGAACATATTCCCGACTGGATGAAAGAAATTATCATCGATATCGTCAAGGATGATCGATCCTTTGGCTATTCGCCGACGCAAGGCGTTAACGAAACCAGGGACTTTATCGTGGATCGGGTAAACAGCCGCGGTGGAGCAAAGATCGGAAGGGATGATATCATCTTCTTCAACGGCCTGGGCGACGCCATTGCCCGCGCTTACAGCTCCATCCGCTCCGACGCACGCGTGATTGTTCCGGAACCGACCTACTCCACCCATTTCCTGGCGGAAGTGCTCCATGCCTCTTTCCCGCCGAACACATACCGGATGAATCCTTACAGCAACTGGAATCCAGACGTACGGGAACTGGAGCAGAAAGTCAAAAGCCACAACTCCATTGTGGGCGTCCTGGTCATCAATCCCGATAACCCGACGGGCTTCGTTTACCCGGAAGAAACCCTGAAGCAGGTCGTCAAGATCGCCAAGGAATATGATTTGTTCCTCCTTTTTGACGAAACGTACCTCAACATGGTTTACAACGGAAAAAAGACCGTCCCGCTGTCGGACGTGATCGGGGATGTGCCGGGCATCAGCATGAAGGGCATCTCCAAGGAATTCCCCTGGCCGGGCTCACGGTGCGGCTGGATGGAAATATACAATGCCGACAAGGATGAAACCTTCGCCCGCTATATCGATATCATTCTGAAGCAGAAGATGTCGGAGGTCTGCTCAACGACCCTTCCGCAGATGTCGATCCCCAGGATCATGAACCATCCCGAGTATGGCCATTACCTCAAGCAGAGGATCGATCATTATGAAAGGCTTTCCAATATAGCCTACAACATCCTCAAAGACGTCCCCTGTCTCATTGTCAACAAGACCAACGGAGCGTTTTACATGACGGCTGTCTTCAATGAGGCCTTCCTGAACAATCGCCAGACCCTGCCCATCGATCATACTGAGATCAGGAGCTTTGTGGAAGGCCTGGTAGCCAAACAGAATGTCGAACTGGACAAGAGATTCGTATATTATCTGCTCGCAGCCACGGGCATCTGTGTCGTCCCGTTGACCTCCTTCTTCACATCTCTCCAGGGTTTCCGCATGACCCTGCTGGAAAAGGATGAGGAGAAATTTGAATTTATCGTCAAGAAGGTGGCGGAAAAGGTTGTTGAATATATAGATTCCACACGATGAATATACCATACAAAAAAAGGGGGAGGCATCGGCCTCCCCCTTTTTTTGTTCATTCGGTTAATGCGTCTTCCCTCCTGTAAAACAGCAATTACTCTTTTTTCAATTTTTTGGTGAGTCCAAACGTTAATCAGCGGTGATTTATCAAGGGGCAAGCAATGGTTAAACAAAATGCTGTCAGAATTTAATCAACTCGCAATCGCCTTTGATGTGCAGCACAGGGTCCTGATTTCTGTTTTGTC
>CAZBME010000046.1:0-27773 GCA_964492965.1 uncultured Syntrophaceae bacterium
TGATGCAATCCATCTGAAGCTCGTCCGTCCGGTCGATCAACTGGCCGTCGAAGTATATGTTCCGCTTCATTTTGGCCAACCCCTTGATGTAATCTTCCTTTGTCCTCATGTTGATATTCCTTTCATTTATATGTTCACCTTCTAAGTCTTGACAAATCCGCAAGTCATTCTGATGCTGACTTCAATACGCTCTTTGAGGTTTTGTTCGGCAGTCCTTTTGCTCGCACGAGGGCACCGATCGCTCGTGCACTGTCCGGATCCAGCCGCAGGGTCAGGCCGGGTGCGTCTTTTTTGGCCCGGATGCCGTCCAGCACGATCTCGATGAGGGAATCGAGCATATCCATAATGCTTGTTTCCCGCTCCGGCATTCCCTGCATGTGCCAATGAATGAACAGGTGCTCGATTGTGCCCAGCAGGAGGGAACGGATCAGATAAGCATTGGAATCCTTTTTGAACGTTCCGTCTTCGATGCCCTCTTTGATAGTGCCCAGCAGGGCGCGGGCGGATCGGCGAATGGCCGCATGAGCGGGAGTCTGGCGGAACCGCTTGCTGGACATGAGCTGTAGAAGCACCAGGGCTGAATAATCCGGGTTGGATTGATAAAGCCGCACATAGGTCAAAAGTGAGGCCCGTATCCGGCCTTCCACGCCTTTTATGTAAGGGAGGGCACGTTCCGTATCCTCATGGCTTTCATTGGAAATTTTTTCGGGAATGGCAAAGAGAAGCTCTTCTTTGGTGCCGAAATACTCGTAAATCGTAGCCTCGGAGACGCCCGCCTCCTTGCTGATTTCGGAGATTGTCGCGTTCTGGAAACCCTTGTCGGCGAAAATTCGCAGGGCGGCATCCATGATCCGGTCTTTTCTGCTCTTCGTCTTGTTATGATCTGCCATGCTGATGCCCCTCGGCGAGTTTGAAAATAAGGTATATCATCGTAGTCAAACTGTCAAGTATTATTTTATTTCATAGAGTGACTATAAAAATAAGGTGAATTTCCAAAGTCATGCTAGATTCCGTCCGGGACGGCATCCATCCGTCTAACCTCTTGAATCAACTTGCCAACAGGTCCACGGGAGTTTGCGCTCGTATGGATAACAAGGCTGCGAGGTCATCGCTCTTAGCACGACAGCCCCCTCTTTTCTAAAGTGGGGTTGGGGGAGATTTTACGGTAAGCCATAAAAATCCCCCTGTATCCCGCCTTACAAAAGGGGATACGGGGGAAATATAAAAAAACGATTACGTTGGTCAGATATTAACAAGAATAAACGGTGTTAAAGTAATACGTCAGCCGGGCAGCATTTTTTTCAGCAAATCGTTGATGAGCTGAGGATTGGCCTTCCCCTGGGTTGCCTTCATGACCTGGCCGACAAAGAAACCGAAAAGTTTGTCTTTACCTGAACGGTACTGGTTCAATTGGTTCGAGTTCTCCGCCAAAACCCGGGCCACTACTTCCGCCAGGGCACCCTCATCGGTAATCTGGACAAGCCCCTTTTCTTCGACGACGGTCCGGGGCGGTTTCCCCGTCTTGTACATTTCCTCGACAACATCCTTGGCCATCTTGCCGCTGATTGTGCCGTCCTCGATGAGCCTGATCATATCGGCAAGCGACCTCGGCGAAACCGGACACTCCCCGATATCGCGCTTTTCCTCGTTCAGAAACCGGAGGATATCACCCATGACCCAGTTGGCGGCCACTTTGGGCTGGCCGCAGAGTTTAACAACGGCTTCGTAATAATCGGCCAGGGCCCGGCTCGTGGTGAGCACACCGGCATCATATGCCGGGATTTCATATTCCCGGACAAACCGCTCCCGTTTTTCGAGGGGCAATTCCGGCATGAGAGATTTGAGATCCGCCACCCAATCGTCGCCAATGGCTATCGTCACCAGGTCCGGATCCGGAAAATACCGGTAATCATGGGCCTCCTCCTTGCTTCGCATGGCGTTGGTAACCCCCTGACTGTCGTCCCAGAGTCGCGTCTCCTGGATGATTTCGCCGCCGCCTTCGAGGATGTACTGCTGCCTTTTGATTTCGTATTCCAGCGCCCTCTGGACATTCCGGAAAGAATTCATGTTCTTGAGCTCCGCCCGGGTGCCGAAGGCTTCCTGTCCTCTGGGGCGGAGTGAGACATTGGCGTCGCAGCGGAAGCTCCCCTCTTCCATGTTGCCGTCGCATATCTCGAGATAGACGAGGATTTCGTGGAGTCTCCGAAGATAAGCCGCCGCTTCTTCGGCGCTGCGGATATCCGGTTCGCTGACGATTTCTATGAGGGGGACGCCCGTGCGGTTCAGATCCACGTAGCTCGACGGGTTGTGTTCGTCATGGATGAGTTTCCCCGCATCTTCCTCCATATGGATACGGGTGATGCCGATGACCTTTCTGCCGCCGTCCAGCTCGACGTCCACGTAACCGTGTTCCGCAAGGGGATAGGCATACTGGGAGATCTGATACCCCTTCGGCAGGTCGGGGTAGAAATAGTTCTTCCGGGCGAAGCTGTTTTCGGTGTTGATCCGGCAGTGGGTAGCAAGGGCCATTTTAATGGTGAATTCAACAACTTTCTTATTCAGAACGGGTAATACGCCCGGCATCCCTAGGCAGACCGGGCAGGTATGGTTGTTGGGCGCTGCCCCGAATTTTGTCGAACAGCTGCAGAATATCTTTGTATCCGTAAGGAGCTGGGCGTGGATTTCCAGCCCGATGACAGGTTCGAATTCCATTAGAGATTCGGCCTCCTTTTCTCAAGATTTGCCAGTTTTTCGTAAGCGGATCCAATCTGGATCAGCCTTCCTTCCTGAAAATGGCCGGCCTGGAATTGTAGCCCTATGGGCAGGCCGCCCTCCGTAAAGCCGCAGGGAACGGATATCCCCGGGATGCCCGCCAGGTTCGCTGAGATGGTAAGAATATCGGAAAGATACATCTGCATGGGGTCGTCCGTTTTTTCTCCGATTTTAAAGGCCGGTGTGGGCGTTGTGGGCGTCAGGATGACGTCGCATTGCTTGAACGCTTCATCAAAATCCCGGCGAATGAGAGCCCTGACCTGGGAGGCCTTCTTGTAATAGGCATCGTAGTAGCCGGAAGAAAGGACGTAAGTGCCTATGATAATACGCCTTTTAACTTCAGCGCCAAATCCGGCCGAACGGGTTTTCTTGTACATATCCAGCAAGTCTCTTGGGTCGAGGGACCGCAAACCGTATTTGACGCCGTCGTAGCGGGCCAGGTTGGAGCTGGCCTCCGCCGGGGCGATGATGTAGTAGACAGCCAGGCAGTATTCTGTATGGGGAAGGGAGATATCGATGCATTTGGCGCCGGCCCCTTCCAGAGTCTTGATGGCTTTTTGGACCGCTGCCATGACCTCGCCATCGATGCCGTCGATAAAATATTCTTTCGGGATGCCGATGGTCCAACCCTGGATATCCTTATTGAGGTACTGCCGGTAATCGGGAACCGGGATGGAAACGGAGGTTGATTCCCGGGGGTCATGACCGGCGATGGCATTCATGAGGATGGCGCAATCTTCCACATCTTTCGTGAAGGGGCCGATCTGGTCCAGTGACGAAGCGAAGGCGATGAGACCGAAACGGGAAACACGCCCGTATGTCGGTTTCATTCCTACAATGCCGCAAAGGGCCGCGGGCTGGCGGATGGACCCGCCGGTATCGGAGCCGAGGGAGGCGATACATTCATCGGCAGCCACCACGGCGGCAGATCCGCCGCTTGACCCGCCCGGGATGCGGTCGAGGTCCCAGGGGTTCCGGGTGGTCCCAAACCAGGAGGTCTCCGTCGAAGACCCCATGGCAAATTCATCCATATTGGTTTTTCCCGTAAAGACAGCCCCGGCCTCTTTCAGCTTTTCCACGACCGTGGCATCGTAGGGGGGAACAAAATTATGGAGGATATGGGAGCCGCATGTGGTCGGGAAGCCCTTGGTGCAGTAAATATCTTTCAGGGCGACAGGGATGCCCGTCAAAGCCTTGATATTGCCCTCTTTGATGGCCTTGTCGGCCTGCTCGGCCTGGGCGAAGGCGGATTCCTTCATCAGGGTGATATAGGCGCGGACCTTGTCCTCCACGGCGTCGATGCGCCCGAAAACAGACGCCAGAATATCTACGGCGGTCGTTTCGCCGGCCTTGAGCTTTTCTTGTAGTTCATGAATTGTTAATCGGTATAATTCCATATCCTCCCTCATTCGATAACCTTGGGTACTCGGAAAAACTCGCCCTTCGGATCCGGGGCATTCGCAATGGATTGCTCATTAGACAGGGATGGGCGAACCGTATCCTCCCGGAAGGCATTCTGGAGCACGGTGGCGTGGGTCATGGGCGTAACGCCCGTTGTATCCACGGAATTCAGTTTTTCCATATAGAGAAGGATGTCATTCAACTGGGAGGTGAATTTTTCCATTTCCTCCTCCTGGAATTCCAACCTCGCGAGATGGGCCACATGGGCCACTTCTTCTTTTGTGATTTTCAATGGTTTTCTCCTCCTGGTCTCTTTCGCCAACTCTTCAAAAGACCGGCCAGACGGGGTCGATCTGTTCCATCACCCGTCTGATCGTTTGATCCTTGCTTTGATCGGCCTCGTATTCAAGGCGATCCAGATTATCCTCAGAAAAGTGGGTTTCGTCCCGCATTTCTTTGAGGACCGATTTGACCGATTCGGTGAGCCCGGCGACATGGTATCCGCCTTCCAAAACGGCGACAAGCCGTCCCCCGCAGCAGGCATCGGCAATGTCTAGTAAAATCCGTGTCATGGCGGCAAATCCGGATGGGGTGACCTTCATATCTCCCAGGGGGTCCTGATAATGGGTATCAAAACCCGCAGACAAAAGCACCAACTCCGGTTTGAACTGCATGGCGACGGGCTGAAGCACGCCCCGAAACGCCTTGACATAAATGGCGTTATCGCCGCAGGCCTTGAGAGGGACATTGATCGTGTAGCAAACCCCTTCCCCCTGACCGGTGTCCATCAAATAACCCGTGCCGGGATAGGCGGGAAACTGATGGGTTGAAAAGTACAGGACCTTTTTATCATTATAAAAAAGGGACTGTGTGCCGTCGCCGTGATGAAGATCCCAGTCGGCGATTAAGACCCGGCTCAACTTGTAACGGGAAAGGGCATAGCGGGCGGCAATGGCGACATTATTAAAAATACAAAACCCTGCAGAGTGGTTGGCCCCGGCATGATGGCCAGGAGGCCTGATCAGGGCAAAAGCGTTATCGATCTCTTTGCTCATGACACTGTCGACAGCGTCCAACACACCCCCGACAGCCAGCTTTGCCGTATCGTAAGAATCCGCGGTGGTTTGGGTGTCCGGATCGAGAATCCGGCAATGATGCCCGGCGGTTTCACCAATCATGTCTATGTAGGACCGGTCGTGAACCAGGGCGATTTCGTCATGGGTGGCATACCGGGGAGGAATAAGGGTATAGTTTCCCTCCATATCCGGTTTGTCCAGCATGGTGTAAATGGCTTCCAGTCTCTGCGGCGATTCGGGATGGAAAAATCCGGCGCCATGCCTCAAATATCTATTATCTCTTACAATTCCTGTTTCCCGGGGCATTATCTTCCCACTAACCCATAGTCTCAACCTGGTTTTTCCTGACATGCGCCATGAGGGAAGAAGCAGATTGACCAATAGAATTTCTACCATAAAAGCGCTGATAGTGCAAAATATTTGCCGTTGACAAATGTTTGCACATCACGATATATCTTTATTCCTATTTATCCGGTGAATGTTCTCAATACCTTCCCGACCGGGTAACGTGAATAAATTTACAAGGGTCTCAACTTATGTTTGGCATCGGCATGCCGGAACTAATAGTCATTGCAATCGTTGCGTTGCTGGTCGTGGGACCCAAAAAGCTTCCCGATCTGGCCAAGTCCCTGGGCAAGGGGTTCAGCGAATTCCGCCGTGCCAGCGAAGGCGTTGCGGAATCCCTCAAGGATACCTTGAAAACAGATGAGACAAACGATACTGCAAAAAAAGAGGGCGATGACGACAAAAGCTCACTTCTATACGGCAAAGGCGAGGAAAAACCCAAGCCACCGGAAAGCGCCTCTCCCAAAACCACGTCCTGATGAACAATATGGAAGATGAAAAATTACCTTTGACCTCACACCTGGAGGAGTTGAGGAAACGCCTCATCCGTATCCTCATCGCCGTCGGCATCGGTTTCTTCGCCTGCTATTATTTTAAGGAATATCTTTTTAAGATTATCACCCAGCCTCTTGTCCAGGTACTACCCAAAAACAGTCACATGATCTTCACCGGGTTGCCTGAGGCCTTCTTCATTTATATGAAGATTGCTTTTTTTGCCTCTCTGTTTCTGACAAGTCCCTATATCTTCTATCAGATCTGGCGATTTATCGCGCCCGGCCTTTATCCGGCGGAGAAGCGGCATGTCATCCCCTTCGTTATCTCATCCACATCTCTGTTCGTAGCCGGGGTCCTTTTCGGATATTTTCTTGCCCTGCCGCCGGCATTTGAATTTTTCGTAGCCTTTTCTTCCGATTTCCTCAAACCGATGATCTCCTTCCGGGAGTATCTTTCTTTTTCTCTGAAAATGCTTCTGGCCTTCGGCGTTTCCTTTGAAATGCCCGTTTTTATTTTCTTCATGGCCAGGCTTGGGATTGTCAACGCGAAAATGCTGAGAAAACAGAGGCGCTATGCCATTCTGGTTATATTTATCGTTGCAGCAGTTCTCACCCCCTCGCCGGACGCCTTCAGCCAGATTCTGATGGCCGTGCCCCTGATGATTCTTTATGAAATCAGTATTTTCCTGTCGAAATATGCCGAGAAGAAACGGGTAGAGGCGGCTGTAGCGCCTGATAAAAGCGAGGAAGCCTAGGGCCATGAGTAAGGCAACGAGGCGAAAGCATTCCGGTTTGGGAAGTTTTCTCGTGATTATCCTGATTATGGCCACGGCAGTTTTCCTGGCCGCGGTCGGGGTTGTCTTTTATGTTCTTCTGGGAGAAACCCCCAGCATCGCCACGCTGAAGGACTATCGGCCGAGCATTGCCACGCGGGTTTATGCCGACAATAACGAACTGATCGATGAATTCTTTCTGGAAGATCGCAAAATCATCAAGATTGCCGATGTCCCTAAGATAGTGGTCCAGGCTTTTATCGCCGCGGAGGACAGCCGGTTTTTTGAGCATAAAGGACTTGATTTTGCGAGTATTTCAAGGGCATTCTTTAAAAATATCGGGGCTGGGCGCATCGTCCAGGGGGGCAGTACGATCACCCAGCAGGTGGCCAAATCCATGTATCTTACCCCGGAGCGAAGTTACGTCCGCAAGATCAAGGAGGCCATCCTGGCCTATAAAATCGATCGGTACCTGACCAAGGAAGAGATCCTTAACCTTTACCTCAATCATATTTATCTGGGACACGGTACCTACGGCATCGAATCGGCCTCGCAGGGTTATTTCGGTAAAAGCGCCCGGCACCTCACCCTGCCGGAAGCCGCCATGCTGGCCGGCCTGCCCAAAGCCCCCAGCGCCTATTCACCCTTCACCCATTTCGACAAGGCACGTCAGAGGCAGACGTATGTTCTGGAACGAATGTATGAAGACGGCTACATAACCAAGCAGGATAAAGACCGGGCGCTGAATACGCCATTGCTCCTGCGGTCCCTCAAACCAAAGGAGAAGGTGGCCCCCTACTTTATCGAGCATGTGCGCCGTTACATTCAGGAGAAGTACGGCAGCGAGGTTTTATACAAAGAAGGCCTTGAGGTCTATACGACCCTCAATATCAATATGCAGAAGGCGGCCAATGAAGCCGTCGAACGTGGATTGATGGAACTTGAGGAACGTCACAAATATGAAAAAGGCCTTGTCCAGGGGGCCTTGTTGACCATGGAGGTGAAAACGGGCGAGGTGAAGGCCATGGTCGGCGGCCGGGATTTCCTCAAGAGTGAGTTCAACCGGGCGAACCAATCGCGCCGCCTTCCAGGGTCGGCGTTTAAACCTCTTATTTACACGGCGGCCTTTGACAAAGGGTTGACCCCCGCGACAAAATTTGTCGATGCCCCTGTTGAATTTCCCGACCCGTCAAGCCCGGATGGCTGGTGGCGGCCCAAGAATTTTGACGGAAAATTCAATGGTCCGACAACCCTGCGCAACGCTATCGTTCAATCCCGGAACATTATGACCATCAAAACATTGCAGGAGATCGGCATCGATTATGTCGTCTCTTATGCCGCCAATCTCGGGATTACATCACCGCTGGCTCGAAATCTGTCCCTGGCTCTGGGCACCTCGGGCGTCACCTTGCAGGAAATGGTTCGGGCCTATGGTGTCATCGCCAATCAGGGCCGGCGCGTCACACCTTATTTCATTACCCGGATCGTGGACCGAACCGGGCAGATATTTGAGGAAAATCAACCCAAGGTGGAGCAGGTCATCGATCCGAGGATTGCCTTTATATCGGCCTATGTGATGCAGGATGTCGTTCAGAGCGGTACAGGCCGTAGGGTGAAGAGTATCGGCCGTCCTGTCGCCGGGAAAACGGGAACGACCAATGACGTCAAGGATGCCTGGTTCCTCGGCTTTACCCCCTCCCTTGTTACCGGGGTCTGGGTGGGTTTTGATCAGGAGAGGACCCTCGGGCACCAGGAAGTCGGTGGCCGGGCGGCGGCTCCCATATGGCTCTACTGCATGTCCCAAGCCCTGGCCAATACACCTATTGAGACCTTCCCCGTTCCCCAGGGAATCGTCTTCGTCAAGGTTGATCCCAAAACAGGCAACCCCTCCAACGGTTCCAATGCCATCTATGAGGCTTTTCTTGATGGGACAACCCCGGCCGGCGCCTCAGTTATCAATCCGCATGAAGTGAAGCCGGATACTCTTCCCCGGGAAGAATCCGGGGAAGACTGATACAGTCCCAACAGATGCCGCAGGTTTTAAAAAATAAACCGGCAATGGAATGCAACACCATTTAACAAACAATTGACACGTCAGAGGATATGCATTAAACTTCTTCCACTCGTAGCGGTGCGTTTTTATCATCCACCATCATTAATCCATCATTTATCCGGGAAATTGCCATCGGTAACGTTTGTCGGCCCAGGTATCCGGTTTCTTTATCAAAGATACCTTATGAACGTCATGTTCCCCAGGCTTGGCGCCTGAGATGGAGGTTGCATGAATCTCTCCCCGGGAAAAATCATCGCTTTTGCTTATAGCTCCATCACTCGAAGGCTGTATCTCCATACGACCATTGTTGCCCTCTTTCTTCTACTCGTGATTTCCATATCCATCTGGACCGGAAACACACTCACCATGATCACCGCCATCGCCCGTTTTGAACGGACTCACACGGTTTCCCGGGTCGAGGCCATGGTTGCCCTCTTGAAGTATCTCAATTACGCCGAGAAGGGGGCGCTGGAATTATTCCAAGGAAAAATGGCCATCACCCAATCCTATAACAAGGTCTTCAGCACTATGATAGATATGCGGAAGACTAAATCTGACGCTGAATTCATCCGGATACTGGAAGACACTTTTGCGGAAACCGATCACCAAACGGCCGTGATCATCGTCAATCGGATGAAGGTGCTGTACTGGCATCCGATTGTGAAGGAACTGGTCGGTTATGCCGTCGGGGCAAATGCCGCAGGCGAAAGGATCAAGGCGCTGGTGCCCCGTGTTTTGGCGGTAAAAAACGAGAAAGATCGACGGGCCTTGTTCGCGGAGATCGAAAAATCGGAAAAAGACTTCATATTCTACGAAACATCTTTTTCCAAGAGTTGCAGTGATCTTTCCACTGAAGTTTCAACCTATGTGGATTATCTCTCTATTTCCCTGTTGCTTCTGTCCGTTGGCTTTACCGGCTTACTGAGTTATATGATTGCAAAAACCGTCTTCCAGCAGACGGCGGACCACACATTGAGCCTCGAAAAAGAGATTCAGGATAAGACCGAGGCCGAAAACGCCCTGAAGAAGTCCTATGAGCTGTTAAGCGCCATCATTGAAAGCCCCAAGGATATCGCCATTTTTGCGCTGGACGAAAACATGAGGTACATGGCATTTAATGCCGATCACAAAAACAGGATGAAGAATATCTACAATACGGATATTGCCATAGGCCTCTGTATCCTTGATGTAATGGGGGATGATCGTGATCAGGCGGAAGAAGCAGTGCTGAGAGCCTTACGGGGTGAGCATTTTACGATTACTCAGCAATACGGTCGCACGGAGCCGAAGAATTCTTATGAAATATCCTATAATCCCATATTCGACAAGGAATCGGGCACTGTCAAAGGGGTCACCATATTTCTTGTCGATATTTCAGATAAGGTCCGCTTGGAAACCATGCTCATGCAGGCCCAGAAAATGGAAGCCATCGGCACCCTTGCAGGCGGTATTGCCCACGATTTTAACAATATTCTGGGCGGAATCGTCGGTTATGCCCAGTTGGCCGAATATGAGGTTCCGCCGGAATCAAAAACCTACGGTTATATACAGCATGTCCTGCAGGCCAGCTACCGGGCCCGGGATCTGGTGAAGCAGATTCTATCCTTCAGCAGACAATCGGATCGGGAAAAGAAGCCTTTTCGCCTGGACATGATTGTTAAGGAGGTCGTCAAGCTCCTTCGGGCCTCCATTCCCACCACGATAGATATTTCTGTGGATATCAGGAATGAGCCGCTGGTGATCATCGGGGACCCAACACAGATTCACCAGGTGATCATGAACCTCTGCACCAATGCCAGGCAGGCCATGGGAGATCATCCCGGAAAATTGACCCTTTTGGTTGAACGTATCAACAGCCTCCTGGAAGTTCAGCGTCTCGCCCTCGATCTTATCGAAGGCGCTTATGTCAAACTGGCAGTGTCCGATACAGGATGCGGCATGTCGCCAAACGTCATGGAGAGGATATTTGATCCTTACTTTACGACAAAGGGTAAGGGGGAAGGTACCGGCCTGGGGTTGTCCGTCGTGCACAAGATCATCAAAAATCACGGCGGCGCGATCGAAGTGAACAGTTCTCCAGGGGAGGGAGCCTCTTTCAGGATTTTTCTGCCGCTCCATGAGATAACGGATACCGTTACGGTCTCGGAAGAAAAGAAGCTTCTGATGGGGAATGAGCGGGTCCTGTTTGTGGATGACGAAACGATTCTTGTGGAAATGGGCGGAGAGATTTTGCGACGACTGGGCTATGAAGCCAAGGTAACGAATTTGCCGGAAGAGGCCCTGGAGATATTTAAGGCGATGCCGGATCGATTCGATCTTCTTGTTACGGATATGACCATGCCGAAGCTTACCGGCGAGCTCCTCGCAAAAGAAATCCACAAAATCAGGCCCGGTCTTCCCGTCATACTCTGTACCGGATTCAGCGAATCCATCACTGCGGACCGGGCACAGGCCGTCGGCATTCATGCCATCCTTCTGAAGCCCCTGATTATAGAGAATTTCGCGGAAACCATCCGGCGGGTCCTGGAGGCACAGAACAAAATAACCCTTTGATGCTGATTATTTAGATTTTTTCTAAGGGGGTTGTTTAAAAACATGGAAGCGCGCTTTAAAAAATGGTATGGATATGACCGACGGTCATTAAACAGGTAACTGTAAATATATCACGAAAGGAGTAGGGGGGAATGAATTTTTTACTGCAACCAAAGAAGTACAAGAGTCTCATGGCGGATGAGGGATCGCGGGCCATCATGGACAAGACCATTCAGTTTTTCGAAACCATGGGCAAAACCAAGCTGACGGAGGACTTCAACAAAAAGGAATGGTACCGGGAGTTTATTGATTTCCTTGCCAAAGAGCAGATCTTTGCCAAGCTGCTTACACCCAAGGAATATGCCGGCGGCGATGCCGACTGTCGATGGGACACGGCTCGCAACAGCGAGTACAGTGAACTCTTGGCCTTCTACGGTCTCGGCTACTGGTACTGCTTCCAGGTGACCATTCTGGGATTGGGACCCATCTGGATGAGCCCGAATGAAGCGGCCAAGAAGAAGGCGGCAAAGCTCCTCAAGGAAGGGGCGATATTTGCCTTTGGCCTTTCCGAACGGACCCACGGCGCCGATATCTATGCCGTGGAAACAACCCTGACCCCGAAAGGCGCCGGCGCCTGGGTGGCCAATGGTGAAAAATACTATATCGGCAACGGCAACGAGGCCGAAATGGTGTCCACCATGGGCAAGATCAAAGACGGGACCGATGATTACACGTTCTTTGTCACCAATTACCGCAACAAGGCCTATGAACTGAAAAAGAACGTCATTTCCCATCAAGAATACGTATCCAATTTCGAGCTCCATGACTACCCCATCGCAGAAGAGGACATCCTGTCCCGCGGATCTCATGCCTGGGATTCGGCCCTCAATACGGTCAACATCGGCAAGTTCAATATCGGGCCGGCCTCCATCGGCGTGGCGGAACACTGTTTCTACGAGGCCATTACCCATGCGGCAAACCGTATCCTCTACGGCGTCCGGGTGACCGATATGCCCCATGTCAAAAAGAATTTCATGGATGCCTGGCTGCGTTTGGTGGGTATGAAACTCTATCAGCGGCGGGCGACGGATTACTTCCGCAACGCCACGGACAAAGACCGGCGCTATCTGCTCTACAACCCTACCAGCAAGATGAAGGTGACCCTGCAGGCCGAAGAGGTGATCAACCTCCTATGGGATATTATTGCCGCCAAGGGTTTCGAGAAGGACACCTATTTCTCCATGGGGGCATCCGACATCAGGGGGCCTTCCAAGCTTGAGGGCACCGTGCATGTGAATGTCCAACTGATCCGCAAGTTCATGAAGAACTATTTTTTCACACCGGCCGAATATGTGCCGGTAGCCTCTGATTTTGCAAACAAGGACGATCTGTTCCTGTTCAACCAGGGGCCGACGAAGGGACTCGGTTCAGTCCAGTTCCATGACTACAAGTCCACCTTTGAGGCCTTCAAGGATCTGCCGAACGTGGCGACCTTCATCAACCAGATCGGGCTCTTCAAGGAAATGCTGGAAAAGGCCGGCCCGGACAAGGTTCAGGATATGGATCCTTCATTCTCTCTGCCCCTTGGAGAGATGTTCTCCATCGTGGTTTACGGACAGCTTGTCCTTGAACAGGCCGGGTTCGAAAACCTCGACAAGGATATCCTTAACCAGATTTTCGATTTCATGGTGAGGGATTTCACAAGATTTGCCCTGCAGATCTATGGTATGCACAACGCCAAAGATGAGCAGCGCGCCTTCTGCAAGGACATCATGCTGATCAAATCAGTCGGTGATGACGCCCAGTATAACCGGGTCTGGGAGAAATATGTGTTTGCCCTGAACGGTGAATATCAGATGAACGATTGATTCCAGTTTGATCCGGAAGCGGATTGACAGGTGTGCAGTGAAAGGCTGCCCGGCTCAAAGCGGCGGGCAGCCTTTCACTGTTTTTATTTTCCCCTCTTCGATTGAATTCTTTCCTGGTATTCCACGATCTCGTTTCTCAGGATGTTGAGGTCGGCGATGCGATCGTCAAGGCGCCTTAAGTGATTTCCCATCAATTCAAGGAGCCTTCTGAGGACCTTGTCGTTGGATTTTTCAATCGTCCACATGGCTTCCAGTTCCTGCATCTCCGAAAGGGTCATGCCCATGATCTTCAGCCGCTTAATCAGCTTCAGGCGGCGCAAATCCAGATCGGTATAAACCCTTCGGCCCCCTTCAATGCG
The DNA here is from genome assembly GCA_964492965.1 of uncultured Syntrophaceae bacterium. Lineage (GTDB taxonomy): Bacteria > Desulfobacterota > Syntrophia > Syntrophales > UBA8958 > CAZBME01. The sequence goes on from CAZBME010000046.1 coordinate 13,674, forward strand.
CTTGATGGAATTGAGCAGGCCGATTTCCTCATAATAGCGGATGGTGCGCTGGCTCATTTCAAGATGTTTGGCCAGCTCTCCGATGCTGAGTTCCTGGTTTTCAGTGTTTGTCATATCGGTCATCCTTTATTTATGAAGAATATTTCGCCGCATAGATATCCTTCAGTTTATACTTCTGTATCTTTCCACTGGCCGTCATGGGGTAAGTATCGACAAATTCCCAATATTTCGGAATTTTGTGACGGGCGATTCGTCCCTGGCAGAATTCGGTCAATTCTTCCGCCGTGGCCGTCTCGCCGCTTTTCAGTTGAATCGCAGCCAGAACCTGTTCTCCATATTTTTTATCGGGGATTCCGACCACCTGGACGCTGGCCACTTTCTGATTTTTATAGAGGAATTCCTCGATTTCCATGGGGTAAATGTTTTCTCCGCCCCGGATAATCATATCCTTGATTCTTCCCGTGACCTTGAAATAACCATAATGATCCATCTCGCCCAAGTCCCCTGTATGCAGCCAGCCGTCTTTATCGATGGCCGCTTCCGTTTCTTTCGGCATCTTGTAGTAGCCCTTCATCACACAGGCGCTGCGGGTGACGATCTCGCCCTGGGTGTTGGGGGGCAGATCCTCATCCGTTGCCGGATCGACAATTTTGCCTTCAATATCCGGCAAGAGCCTGCCGACGGTTGATACCCGGAGCTCAACGGGATCGTCGCGCCTGGTCATGGTCATGACCGGCGAGCATTCGGTTTGCCCGAAGGCGATGACGATTTCACTGCAATGCATTTTCGTCCGGACCTGGTTCATGGTCTCGACGGGGCACGGCGCCCCTGCCATGATACCCGTCCGGAGAGAACTTGTGCTATAGCGGTCAAATTCGGGATGGTTTAAAATGGCAATAAACATGGTCGGCACCCCATTGACGGCGGTGCATTTTTCCTCGCTGATGGCTTTGATGGCCTTCATGGGATCGAAGAATTCCAGAATGACCATGGTAGAGCCATGGTAAACCGCATTCATTGTACTCATCACACAACCGAAGCAGTGAAACAAGGGTACCTGAATCAGGAGGCGGTCCTTATCGGTCATGCCCATAACATCGCCGACCATGCGGGCGTTATTGACGATGTTGTGGTGGGTGAGCATGACGCCTTTCGGGAAACCCGTCGTTCCCGATGTGTACTGCATGTTGATGACATCCTGATCGTCCAGGGATTTCATCCTTTCATCCAGTTCTTTGTCTGTGACCCGTTCACCCATTTTAAGCATTTCTTTGAAGCTGAACATGCCCGGCGTTTGATCCTTTTCTCCGATGTAAACAATATTTTTTAGAAAGGGAAGTTTTGCCGAAGTGAATTGCCACGGATCATAGGCGTCCACCTCCGGGAGTACCGTGCGGACCGTATTGTAGAAGCTGATATCCCGGTATGTATCCATGAGAAAAAGTGTCGTCGAGTCCGATTGACCAAGGATATACTCCAGCTCATGTGACTGGTAATTGGTATTGACTGTCACCAGAACGCCGCCGACCATGCCCAGAGAAAACTGTAAACAGACCCATTCCGGAATATTGGTCGTCCAGACGGACACCTTGTCGCCCCGCTTGATGCCGAGGGCGATGAGTCCCTTGGCCACTTCACGGCAGCTATTGTAAAACGTCCGGTAAGTCTGGTTGATCCCGAATTCCGGAAAGACCAGGGCCGTATTTTCCGGATAACGAGACGCCGTCTCCTTGATGAGCTGACCAATGGTTTTATTGATGAAACCTGACATAAACATATCCTCCCTCATGGATTGGTTGATTCATGATTTGCGTTTTCGTCCGCCCGGTCGGCATGGATGATTAAGAGCTTGTGATGCTTATTCATGGACAAGCTCTAAGTTGCTTCATACCGGATCTTCTTTAGAATATTCCACTTAACGTAAACTGGCATAAGCATACCCGATTCTTTCTTTATGTCAAGTTATATTATCGTGTTGAACCTTATTGTCTGATCAGCCGGAATGTTATGAGTTCCTTCGGGGTCTATCATGATTAACCGGCATATTTTATAGAAAGCATGCCGGATTTGCCTTGGATATGCTTGACATGCCTGTAAGCTTCCTCTTATACTCCAAAGATAAACAACCCCTCAGTATTCTTTTAAAAATGACGATGGGTCACATGAACGCAGGTATCCGGGGCACAGAACGTGCTGCTGTTGGTTGTTTTCATCCTTGAGTCCCGGACTTTACGGATCTTTTTTTACCGGGTGCATCTGAGACGCAAAAGGTTATCCCATACGGGAGGATGGCATGAACTTCCATGAAATGACGCTTCATTATCTCGACCAGAACAATATCTCCGATATTAAAGACCTCATCAGCATTCTGGATTACTCCTTTGACGGCATCGTCCTGAGCAACAAGGACGGCCAGATCTTCTATGTGAATCAGGCACTTGAAAGGCTGACGGGGGTTGACCGGACCTATTTTATCGGCAAGAATCCCAGGGAATATAAGCGGGACGGACTGGTTCTGAAGGTGGCCAGGAAAGAGCTGAATGACCATGTCACGAACATTATCCAGGTGGCCAGAGACGGCAAGGTCTTTTTGATCACGACCGTTCCCGTTCATTTTAAAAACGAGATGTTCTATTATTCAAATTACCGGGAAATTAATGAACTCAACAACCTTCAGCTGGAGTTGCTCGAGGAAACCAGAAGCCGAAACGAGTTTGATTTTGCCGAAGAGCTGAAGGAATTGCTCAACATCTTCTCCAGCAGGGAAATCATCATTAAAAGTCCGGCCATGATCAAGATCATGAAGACCATCTCCAAGATTGCCAATACGGACATCATCGTGAATATCGGCGGCGAGTCGGGGGTGGGAAAGGACGTTGTCGCAAAACTCATTCACAGCCTGAGCGACCGCAAGGGCAATCCCTTCATTCAGATCAACTGCGGCTCGATTCCGGAAAATCTTCTGGAATCGGAACTGTTCGGATATGCGGAAGGCTCTTTTACCGGCGCATCAAAAAAGGGGCGGGCCGGACTTCTCGAACTGGCCAATAACGGAACGGTTTTCCTTGATGAAATCGGCGACCTGCCGTTAAGTCTGCAAGTCAAGCTCCTGAAGGTTCTTCAGGATCAGGAAATCTATCGCATCGGCGGCAGAAAATCCATCGTTCTGAACTTGCGGATTATCTGCGCCACCAATCAGAACCTCGAACAGATGGTCCGGAACGGTAAGTTCAGAGAAGACCTGTATTTCCGCATCAACATGATGCCGCTTCATATTCCTCCGCTCCGGGAACGACGGGAGGATATCATCCATCTCTGCCGGTTCTTCATACAAAAGTACAACCAGAAGCATGGCGTGTGCAAGTCTTTGACGGCGGAGGCCTGCAATCGGCTGGAAGCTTACCATTGGCCCGGAAATATCAGGGAACTCAGGAATCTTATGGAACGGCTGGTCATCGTGACAGAGAGAGATAGAATCAGCTTTGAAGACCTGCCTGAAAAGTTCATCAAAAAGGCGGCGGTGTATAAAATCCAGCATGACGGTCTTTCCGATTTGAAGGATATGATGAACGAGGTGGAGAAGGATATCATCGTTCAGTCCATTAACAAGTATGGATGCCGGCAGGCGGCGGAAAAGCTGGGCATAGACTATTCAACTTTAAAAAGAAAAAAGAGAAAATTAATCCAGCCGCAGCCCGTAAGTTGATGCAAACCCTGCCCCCCTGTGTGATGCCGAGGGGCAATTATGCGCCGGCGCGAGGCTGCCTTTTATCTTTTCAAAGGGCGGTATAAGGATTTGATTATCCGTGGCGGACAGAACATCAGCCCCGAAGAGATTGAAACCTTGGTGGGGGAACATCCCAAGGTGGCGGCTATTGGCTGCTCTGACGAACGCCTGGGAGAAAAATCTGCATCTGTGTGGTGCCTAAGCCCGGCGAAACGGTTTGCCTGGAAGAGATTAGCGCTTTTGTGAAGGGTAAGGATATCGCCGTTTACAAGCATCCGGAGCGTTTGGAGATCATCTAGAAGATGCCTCGAAACGCCTTGAATAAAATTGAGAAGAAGATTCTCCGCAGGATATTCAAATTTGAATAATAACGGCATGGATAAGGTGCCGAGGGCATGATGCGAAGCCCACAAGGATCGCATCATGCTCCTTTAATCTTTAGGATAGTTTCTCCCGGATTTTCTCAGGAATAGAGACCGTCTGGTGGGTTTTGATATCCACAAACACGTAAACAGCCTTCCCGCTGGCAACCAATGCGCCTGTGTCATGTTTGTAGACAGACCCGACCAATTGCACGCTTTTGTTGCCCAGCTTGATCTCTTCTATGGTGATGTCCGCCACATCGTCCACAGTGAGGGGGGTTTTATAATCGAAGGTAATCGTTGCCAAAGTCATGTCGATCCCCTCTTGATGCAAATTTTTCCAGTCGATTCCCCGTTCATGGAGAAATTCGATCAGGGCGATGCTGTCAAACCATTTCTGGTAGTTGGTAAAAAAAACAAACGACGAAAGGTCCGTATCGTAAAAACGTGCCTTGACCTGGCTGATGTGTAATGCCTTATCCCTGCCGCTCATGTAAAACTCCTTTCCTTTGTTGTTAAGATATTGTGTCGCTTTCGGGAAAAGAACCCTCATCCTGTCTCTTTCCCGCGGGAAGAGGTCTAACACCTTCCTCTCAATCCTCATCGTTGCGGAATCAGCGGCCGGTAAAGGCGGGAACTCGCCTCTCCCTGCGGGCCATCAATCCTTCAAAAAAATCGGATGTTCCAAAGGCCCTGTTCAGGCCGGCATTTTCAGCATCCAACGCCTTCCTTACGGATTCCATAAGCGGAGCGTGAATCGCCCGTTTGGCCATTCTGATCGCCTGCCAGGCGCCCCGGGGCGGTGCCAGTTGCAGGGCTTTTTCCCGGACATAGGGCAGCAGTTCGTCATGGGGGAGGACACCGTTGATCAGTCCCAATTCCAGAAGCCGCCGTGCAGGCATGCGACCTTCAAAAAAAAGCACCTCTTTGGCCTTGTGAAAACCTAAAATGCGAGGCAATATATAGGTCGACGCAAGCTCCGGTATAATCCCCAAGTGGCTGAAAGGCAACTCGGCCCAGGCATGTTCTGAGGCGTAGATCAGATCGGCACAGGACAGGCACATCGTAAAGCCGCCACCCACGGCCAGGCCGTTCACCGCAGCAATCACAGGCTTATCCAGTTCCCACATCTTGAGAGTAAACCGCTTCTGGGCAATATCGGTAATATCGATCTCGGCCTTGATCTCGGCGCTGAGCTTCTCGTAGGATGAGGGATCGAAATTCCCGCCGCTGCTGAAAGCCTCACGGGTCGGGTCCGGGGAAACGGGGTTTACGGCGCCGGTGATGATCATAGCATAGGCGGTTTCGTCCTTTTCCATTTGTTCTGCCGCCCAGAAAAGCTCCAGGAAAGAATAAAGATCCAGGGCATTTTTCCTTTCCGGCCTGTTCAGGGTTAGGGTGACAATCCCCGTCTGGTCATCCTTCCGATAGTGAATGTCTTCGAAGGTTCTATTTTTCATGATATCCCTATGCCATCAACGGTCTTTAAACGGTTCACCAATGTGCCTTCAATTTTCCATCGTCCGCTATTAATCATTCCGGTTCTAAATTTTAAAGAAGAAATCAAGGCGGCAAGGCAGAGGCAACGCAGGCGAAATTTCCATGCAACGAGACGCTGATTGCCGATGTCAACGAAGATTGCCCTTTGATTTAGCGTTGAAATAAGGCATTGCTTTTCAAGGTGGGAGTATATGGAGAATGGTCTTGCGCGTCAATTGAATTTTACCGCAGGCAAGCTTGACCACGAATGGAAATGGCCTGCGACGCTCTTCTTTTTTACGGTTTGTGTCGCTTTGCGCCCTGGTTGCCTCCTGTTTTGACCTGCCGCATGAATGCGGGATGCTTGACGCTGACCTGTGCCTGCTGCCGGTGCATCACCTCTTGACGATGCTGCTGTCGCACGGCCGGTCTGTAGCTCATTTGCACCCTTTGATGGGGCTGCTGCATCATGGGGGGCCTTTCCTGTTTCATGCTGCCGACATGCCGATGCGGCGGCGCAGGCGCCTGAGTTTGAGGGCGATATGTATGCTGCACACGGACGGCTTCCTGTCGTGGGAGGAAATTTCTTTCGCGGGGCGTGACCTGATGGGGCGCTTTCAGCAGTTTGTAGGCAATGTTCCGGTTTTGAACAAGAGGCTGATTGCCCGCGCTAAGCTTCACCGCCCGGTTAAGGTTCGTGACCGCTCGCTGATAATTGCCGAGGAAGAGGTATGCTGTGGCAAGATTACTGTATCCTTTTGCATCGGCGGGTCTTATGGCAATGATTTGATTATAGGTCTCAACAGCTTCCTCATATTCCCCCGCCACGATGTAAGACTGCCCTCTTTCCAGCAAGTCTGTGGTCTGTAATCGGCGGATCGATTCGTCATACCGGGACTTCTGTTCCGGGCTTGCCTCGGCCTTTGCCAGCGCCGATTTCAGGCGCTCCACCTCTGCCATTGCATCGAAGGCCTCTCTTCTTGCTTCCTGAAGGTCATTGACGATCTGCCGGTTGTCTTTCATTCGGGCAATGGCCTCGGCAACCTCGTCGGAATCGGCGGAAAGCCTTGCCTTCATCCAGTATGTTTTTCCGTCCCATGATTCCTGCAAGATTTTTGTTTGCACAATGCCGGCTGTTAGTGTCGTGATCTGCTCATGGTCCAGTTGGTAATTCTTTACTGTGGATGAACTTTCCAGATAGGAACCCAATTCCTCCAGCAGGAGGCGTTTGACCTGTTCCAAGGCAATGTATTGACAGGAAATCTTGTCGTCCAGCTCACTGGCTTCATATGTATAATCCCGGATAAACGTTTTCTGCGCGGCAAGTGCAGAACTGCTGAGAAAGATGAGAAGGATAAAGGCTAACAGAATCCGGATGGTTCGTATTTTTCTTTGCCGTTTTGTCTTCACCTGATAAAACCGCATGGGTTGTGTTGCCTCACGTACCCCAAAAATCTCTTTTTTATTTCCCTTCTAATCTTTATCGGAGTATGAGTCGCAAAACTTTAAGCATTGTTTCATAGGGCAGGCCTGGCTTGGCAGGAGGGGTAAAAAGATTGACAATGAACAAACGTACGTATTATTTATTTTCCGGAAATATTTCTAAGTTATTATTTATATTTATTAATATTGTTTCAAGATATGTTCTTGACTTAGAACCCGTTATGTTATAGACACAACCCCGACATAATTATGGATGCCATTTTATTTTGATACAACCTCGAAGCCCTTTCAAACTGAACGCTGTGCTTCCTGAATAATCAATAATATGAAATCGCAAGAAGTTTTCAATCAATGCATTTTGAATTCCGGCCATGACGAGGCGGAGAGTATTAATATGAAAATTACCATATCTCCGGTGAAATCATGCCTGGAAATAAAAAGATACTCACTTCTTACGGTTTCATCAACTTTGTACTGAGGAGGAAAGAAAGATGAAACAGATGGGTAAGTGTTTTTCAGTTGTTTTTTTCGCTCTTGCGGTTTTGTCCCTGGCGGCCTTTAGTCCGTCCATGGCCTTTGCCGCCAAAGCGGATAAAGCGCCTAAAGCCGACAGATCGGATAAACTGGCCAAGGCCAATGCCGTATTCGATGTCAAGAAAATGGCCGATATGTCGGACTTTGATCCGGGCAATCCCGTTATCCCTACGGGCGATACCATCAAAATCGCAGTTGTGGCAGCATTCTCCGGCCCAAGCGCTTATAATGGGCAGATCTATTATGCCTTTGCGCAATGGGTGGCCCATGACATCAACAAGCGCGGCGGTATCATGGTGGACGGCAAAAAGAAGCTGATCCAGATCATCAAAGCAGATCACATGTCCAAGGCGGACCAGTGCAAGAAGGTGACCGAGCGGATGGCCCTTCAGGAGAAGGTTCATTTCTTCTGGGGGACAGACGGCAGCCATTTCATGAAGATTATTAATGAAACGGCCAACAAATACAAGATTATCTCCATGAACGTCACCTGTATGTCCGATGAACTTCAGGATGCGACGAATTTTTCCCGTTACGCCTTCCATGCCGCTTACTCCACCGACTCGGCTGCCCGCGGCCTGGCTTATTACTACGGCCAGATCCGGAAAAAGGAAAAGAAGTTCTATATCCTGAACCAGGATTATGCCTTCGGTCACAATTTTGCGGACAGCTTCAAGAGAGGTCTGAAGGAATACTATCCCGAAGCCCAACTGGTGGGCGAGGATTACCATAAGCTGTTCCTTACGGATTATGCCCCCTACCTGACGAAGATCAAGGCCGCCGGCGCAGAGGTCATCTTCACGGGTGACTGGCTTCCCGACGCGGGCAACCTGTTGAAGCAGGCGCGCCAGATGGGCATCAAGCTTCCCTTTGCCAACACCTATATCGACGAACCCAATTATTTGAATGAAACCGGCGTGGAAGGCACGAAGGGCCTGGTCAATATCAGCGCCTATTTTGATACCACACCGTTCTTTAAAACCCCGGATCAGATCAAATTCTACAAGACATGGGCCGATCAGGCGAAAAAGTGGAAGACGCCGCCTTACGGCAGCATCGCCTTCACCCATGCGACGGCGAATACGGCCGGCTGGATCATGACAACCTACTGGATGATGAGCGTCATCGAAAGGGCCCAGAGCACGGACCCGGAAAAGATCATCAGCGTCTGGGAGAACGACACCTTCAAATATATCAACGGGAAGGTCGTCAAGATGCGGGCCTGTGATCACAAGATGATCCTTGACCTCGGCGTTACGGAGTTCGTGCCGCCGGAACAGCAGAAGGTATCCATGAATATCCCACCCTACTATTGGTTCAAGAATGCCTCTTATGTGGGACCCGTTTATAAGATTCCGGCCGCCAAGATCCTGCCTCTGATGGATCAGAAGCTCGACCGTTGCAAGGGTAAGAACGGCTGGGGAGAATAAATAGCTCCAACCGGTAAAACAACATCCATGTGATCAGGGGTGCGGCGTGCCATACGTCGCGCCCCTTTTTTTACGCCAGCCTCAATCAACCCTGCTTGTTTTATCCTGTATAAAGCGATAGAAAATGGCCTGTCGTGATGAAGAGGCATTCTTTTCAAAAATAGGGTACGGACAATGATTCGGCCTTCCCTTTTAATTCCAGAAAGATTAAAATGTCCGGACCGGGATTTAAAATACCGTTGTTGCGGAACGTTAAATGCGGAGCATCAAAACACAAAGGGATGTCATGGAAAGTAAAAACGCACCGGAAGCATTCAGTAGACTCGACGAAGATCTTATTTACGCCCTCATCGATAATCCATATGAGTGTCCGATTGTAATCGACAAAGAGGGCATCGTCCTCTTTATGAGCCGTTTCAGCAAAAACCTCATTCATATTGATCCCGCCAAAGCCATTGGTAAACATATACTGGATGTTATACCGGAAACGCACCTCCATGAAGTTCTGGAGGGAAAGGCCAGGATCGGCGACACCTTGTATATCGCCGGGCGACAACAGGTCATTTCCCGGCTCCCTCTCCGAAATTTGCAGGGTGAGCTGATCGGCGCCGTCGGCAAAGGCATGTTTAATGAAACATCAAAGGTCTTTGAGCTTAACCGCAGAATCGACCAGTTGCATGGAGAGCTTCAGCATTTGCAGGAACAGGTGAACACCATCAAGGGCGGCGCCGAGATCGTCGGTCAGTCGGAGCTTATCCAGGCCGTAAAGGGGAACGCTCTTCAGGGCGCACGAACAAATGCCTCTGTTTTGATTACCGGTGAATCCGGTACCGGCAAGGAGGTGATCGCATACTTCATCCACCTGTCCAGCCAGAGGGCTAAAGGACCTTTTATCAGGGTCAATTGCGCATCCATTCCTTCGGAATTATTCGAAAGCGAGCTTTTCGGCTACGAAGCAGGCGCCTTTACAGGCGCCCGAAGCAAAGGAAAACCAGGAAAATTTGAACTGGCCCAGGGGGGAACGATCTTTCTTGATGAAATCGGAGAATTGCCTTTTCCCATGCAGGCAAAGCTCCTGCGTGTGATTCAGGAAAGGGCGGTGGACCGTCTCGGCGGGACGCAGCCGATCGACCTCGATTTCCGGCTTATTGCAGCCACAAACAGAAATCTCCTGGATCTGGTAAAGAAAGAATTGTTTAGGATGGATTTGTATTTCCGGATTGACGTTTTTCAGATTCAGGCTCCCAGCTTGAGGCAGATCAGGGATGATATCCCGCTTATATCCAAGCACCTGCTTTCATTGCTGAGGGGTGAGATGGGTTGGGGGCCTTCCGGTATTTCCGATCCTGCCATGGAGCTCCTGAAACGCTATCCCTGGCCTGGAAATGTCAGAGAGCTCAGAAACGTGCTGGAGAGAGCCATCATTATATCCAAAAGCGTTGATATCGGCGTGGAGGATCTTCCGGTGATGATCAGAAACTATGGTAACGATCATTTGAATCCCGTTGATGTGCAGCCTCGGGGAACGCTCCGGCAGATCATGGCAGACGCGGAAAAAATGGCCATTCAGGCAGCGCTCCGCAATACGAAGGGCAATAAGATGAAAGCGGCCAAGGCCCTCGGCATCCAGCGATCGGCGCTTTATGAAAAACTGAAACGTATGGGCTATCGTGTGGAGGATCATAATCAGGGGCAGAAAAATGAAGGTAATGGAGAGGATTTTTATCATATGTCCTGATTAATAGACATGTCCGTAAATATATACACAGAATAAATGATCATTAAAGTTTGATAGATAATAAGTATATCCCTCCGTGCCTCCCTTCTTATGTCCATAATAATGGACGATTACCCTTGTTCACCAATTTCCTTTTTCCATTCTTATATTATTGTAATAATTATCAATATTAACTTTTTATTTTGACCGCATGAGGTTGGCCATTGTTTTGCTAAGTGAATGGGCACCCATTGAAAAACAGGTTTAGAAGACTAAGAAACCTAAGATATTCCTAGAAAAGGAGCATTTATGAGTACTGATTCAGGAAAGGTCATGGCCTTGGATGAGGCAATCAAACTGTACGTGAAGGATGGATGTCACATATCCATCGGGGGATTTACTGTGAACCGAAATCCTATGGCGGCCGTCTATGAAATAATCCGCCAGGGGAAAAAGGACCTCCACTGTTATGCCCATTCAAACGGAACGGGTGTTGACGAACTCGTCGGCGCCGGTTGTATTTCAAAGCTTGAAATCGCCTATGGCGGAAACGGGAAAGCGGCGCCCACCTGTATTCGCTTTCGCTCGGCCATCCAGAGGGGAGAAATTCAATACGAAGATTATTCCAACTATCATATGTCCCTTCGGTTTCATGCCGGCGCCATGGGCGTTCCCTTCATCGCAACGAGATCGGGCATGGGTACGGATATCGTGAATCGCTGGGGATTCTCAAAGGAAATGCGGGACCGTGATCCGAAGTTACCCAATAAAAAACTGGAAGTGATGGACAATCCTTTCGACGGTTGGAGCGGCGCCTCCAAAGTCGTGCTTGTTCCCGCCATTAATCCGGACGTGACCATTATCCATGTCCAGAAGGCCGATAAATATGGGACCTGCAGAATGGAAGGACTAGCCTTCTGCGATACGGACCAGGCGAAGGCCGCAAGGAACGTTATTGTGACATGCGAAGAAATTGTCGATACGGAAGATTTGAGAAAAACACCCGAGTTCAATCAGATACCCTTCATTCACGTAACCGCAGTTGTTCATGTTCCTTACGGGGCTTACCCCTCGGCATGCTATCGATACTATGATTACGATCCCCATTATTTAAGCCGGCACAGCAAGTTTGCCAAGGACGACAAACTCTACAGGGAGTATCTGGACCGGTTTGTTTATGGTGTGAAAAATCACGAGGAACTTCTGAGCCTTGTGGGCAATGAACAGTTGGCCAGAATATCGGCGGATCAGCGGACAGGATACGCCACCAACCTCGATAGACGATAGAATCCATCAGGAGAGAAAACGATGAATTATACATTAAGAGAAATGATGACCATCATGGCGGCAAGAGAAATTCAAGACGGTGACATTGTCTTCTGCGGCACCGGCATATCCATGGTTGCGGCTATGGCGGCCAAACATATCAACGCCCCGAACAGCATCACCTTTTTTGAAACGGGCGCCATCGATTCGAAGCTGGAAGAAATCCCCATGGCCGTGTCGGACCCGCGGGTCATGTACGGCGCCGCATCCAACGGCGGATTGCTGGATGCCTTTGCCACCATGCAGAACCGGATAACCGGCGACCATGTCATCGGCATTCTGGGCGCGGCCCAGGTGGACAAGTATGGTAATCTTAACTCCACCTGCATCGGCGATTATTATAAACCGGAAACCCGCTTTTCGGGAAGCGGCGGGGCCTGTGACGTGGCCTCCTTCGTCCCCAGGTGTATCATCTTCATGCAGCACGAGAAGAGAAAATTTCCCGTGACGGTCGATTATCTCACCAGCCCGGGTTATCTCGACGGTCCGGGAGGCCGTGAAAAGGCCGGGCTCATGTCAGGGGGGCCCACGGCGGTCATCACCAACATGGCGGTCATGCGCTTCGATGACAAGTCGAAGGAAATGTATCTGGCCAACTATTATCCGGGGATCACCCCTGAGAAGATCCTCGAAAACATGGAATTTGACGTCGATATCTCCAGGGCGACCGAAGCGGTGCCTCCCACGGAAAGGGAATTGACAATATTGAGAGAAAAGGTTGATCCCCATAAGCTGATCCTCTAGGCCCAGGGGCTGGACAGCAGGGATGGGAAAAATGAAGACACTGAATAATCAATAAATTGAGAAATGGAGATATAGCGATGGAATTCGGATTGTCAGAAGAAATGTTGATGTTGCGGGACACGGTGCGGGATTTTGCTGCGGAAAAGATCGCCCCCTATGCCGATGAATGGGACATGAATCATTATTTCCCCTACGAGGAAGCCGTGAAGCCTATGGGTGAGCTGGGCTTTTTCGGAACCGTCATCCCGGAACAGTACGGCGGAAGCGAGATGGGCTGGCTGGCCGCGATGATCATTACAGAGGAAATTGCCCGGGCGTCAAGTTCGCTTCGCGTTCAGGTCAACATGCAGGAGTTGGGGTGCGCCTTTACTATCCTGCGATACGGTTCGGAGGAACTGAAACAAAAATATATTCCGGGACTGGTCAGCGCGGATATCCTGGGCGCTTTTGCCATCACGGAACCCCAGGCGGGCTCGGATGTTATGGCGATTTCTTCCACGGCAGAGGACAAGGGCGACCACTGGCTGATCAACGGGACAAAGACGTGGATCTCCAACGCCACGATCGGCGACATCAATGTGTTCTATGCCTATACGGACAAGTCAAAGGGTGCGGCCGGCCTTTCCGCCTTCATTGTGGACCTCAAGAACTTTAATGGGATCACGGTGACCGATTTGGACAAGATGGGATCACGCTCCTCGCCGACGGGTGAGATTATTCTCGAGAACACAAAAGTCCCCAAGGGAAATATCCTAGGAAAACCGGGCGACGGCGCGAAGATCGTTTTCGGATCACTGAGCCAGAGCCGTCTTTCGGCGGCAGCGGGCGGTGTCGGTCTGGCCCAGGCCTGCCTGGATTCCGTAACCAAGTACGCCATGGAAAGGGAGCAGTTCGGTCAGCCGATCGGCATGTTCCAGATGAATCAGGATCTGATCGGCCAGATGGTGGCAGAGATTGAGGCGGCCAGGTTGATGGTTTACAAGGCGGCCTGGCAGAAGGACCAGGGAAATCTGGGAAACAACCTCGAAGTGGCCGCGGCCAAGTATCTGGCGGGGGAGCTGGCCTACAAATGTTCCCAGTATGCCATGAGAATCCTGGGCGCCTATGGCTATTCCACGGAATATCCCGTTGCCCGTTACTTCCGGGATGCCCCGACCTATGCCATGGTCGAAGGTTCGGCCAACATCTGTAAATTTATCATGGCGCAGGATCAATTGGGTATCCGTAAAGCGAATCGCTAGAACCCTTACTATTACAATGAAGCGCCGGAACATCATCAGTACATAAGGAGCAAACACGAATGAGACAGTATTTTGCGAAGATGGACGAGTTTGGGAA
>CAZBME010000047.1:0-24937 GCA_964492965.1 uncultured Syntrophaceae bacterium
AGGAGGAGAACCGGAAGGCAACCGACAAGGCCGAAGAACTCAAAGAGTTCATCCGGCGCTTCAGCTCCAATGCCTCCAAAGCGAAGCAGGCCACGTCACGCAAAAGGCTACTGGAGAAGCTTACCCTCGAAGACATCCCCATATCTTCAAGGAAGTACCCCTATGTCGTCTTCAAGCCGGAAAGACCGTGCGGCGATATCATCCTGGAGATCAAGGGGCTTTCCAAGTCTGTCGACGGGCTTCCCGTCTTGACCGACATCAATCTGAACGTCCGCAAGGGTGATAATATCGCCTTTGTCGGTGTTAACAGCCTTGCCAAGACGACCCTTTTCCAGATCCTGGCCGGAGAGCTTATGCCGGACAGCGGAAGCTTCCGATGGGGAGTAACGATAACCCCCGCCTATTTTCCGAAGGACAGTAATACCTACTTTGACAATGACTTGAATCTGGTTGAGTGGCTTTGCCAGTATTCACCCCCTGCCGAGGGAGAGAGTTTCGCCAGGGGATTTCTCGGCAGGATGCTATTTTCCGGAGAAGAGGCGCTGAAGAAGACGCGCGTTCTTTCCGGGGGCGAGCGGGTCCGCTGCATGCTCTCCAGAATGATGCTTACCGGCGCCAACGCCCTCATCATGGATGAACCGACCAATCATCTGGACCTTGAATCGATTACCGCCTTGAACAACGGTCTCGTTGCTTTTACGGAGGTGGTTCTCTTTAGTTCCCACGACCGTGAATTTGTCTCCACTGTGGCAAACCGGATCGTGGAAATTACGCCGGGCGGTATTATCGACCGGATGATGGGATTTGAAGAATACCTGGAAGATGAAGAGATTGCGCGTGTGCGGGATGAGCTTTTTCAGGGCCGCCATGCTGCCGCTCTCTGATTTTAAAAGAGTCTGCCGATAGAAATTTTCTTTCCAGGGGTAATCGGAGTCGCTGTAGGATTCATCCGCGTGTATCGATAGCACGGCCAGAGGCCCGGATTACCGTCTGGGCGTCGATAGAAGCCTTGCTTCAAGGGCTTCCGACAATCTTTTTTACTTCCTCAAAAGATGGTCTTATATAGACTTGTCCATTAAGGTCCATGACGGGAATCTTGACACTGCCGCTTAACTCGCAGGTTGGACAAACAAGCCGCACTTTTTTCCACATTTCCTCGTTCTTGTTATCGTCTTTCTTCACATCATAATAGGCATAACGGTATTTTTCGCTGTCCAGGTCATGCCGCATGGCTTGTGTGAACCCGCAATATTCCGTTCCATAAATGATGATCGTATAAGCCCCTGCAGGGATTGCCGAAATGAAACCAAAGATGATGAAGCCCAACGCCAATGTCGCCAGCGTTCCTGTTTTCGCTTTCATGATGATCGCCTCCAAATATTTCATGCGCCAGCCCATGATGAGCAGGAAGAAAGACTTAACCTAAAAGATCAAGCTTGTCTAATAAAAAACGGGACAGGATCCCTTCATCTATCCATAAGGTTTTATTGCGGATGATTGCTATTGTTCTATTGATGAAGATTTATTCGAAGAGCGAAGGTCCCTATGCTTCATAACGTCCATTATCTGTATGATGAATTTTGGATGTTATTTACTTTCCTGAATATTGACATCCACAACGAATGCCCCATAGGCGGTGTTAAAAGGGATGATGATACTTCGACCTTCCAGAGTGTGGTTGATTTCATGATTTTTGCCCGACACGACGGAAGGAATACCGGCGGATACGTTGAGGCCCTTGCCCTGCATTCTCTTTCTGGCGTCGCCGGAAATCATGTTTGTCAGTTCTGCGGCGGCATCTTGAACCATGGGGTTGATACTTTTGGTCTCTTCCCCCAGCATATTGGAAACAATCTTAAGAATGCAGGATTCGGAAAAGCTGAGGGCCAATGACCCCGTCATGGAGCCGGAAAATCCGATGATCCCGGAAACGTCACCTAGGGCAGACAGGTCATTTTTTAAATAGGGTTTTCCCGCTGTTGCATCCATAAACGCCATGATTTTAAGGACATGAATTGAACTGTCCACAAAGGCGTTAATGACATCGACATTCATGATTCATTTGCTCCTGAAAAAAGTTAAGGTGCCCGTTCCATTACCCGGCTAATGCTTGCGATCAGTTCTTGGCCCGTAAAGGGTTTCGAAATAAAATCATTGGCGCCGTTCTTGAAGGCCTTGTCCATGCTGACATTGAGGCCTTCCACGGATACCATGATAAAAGGCGTCCGGGCGATATCCTGATCTTCATGGGCCCGGACCTTCATTAAAAGCTCAATTCCGGTCATGCCGAGCATATTCCAGTCGGAGATAATAAGATCGATCTTTTGGGTCTTCAAAATCTCGTAGGCCGATATGCCGTCTTCGGCTTCGGCGAAATGCTTATAGCCTTCATTTTCCAGGATTCGCCTGATGACAATCCTGATGGGTTCATTATCGTCGACGATGATGATGGAGATGTCTTTATTCATGGCATTGCCCCTTCATTCCCTTCGGATTGAGCTTTCGCCGTTAAAAACAAAACCCCTTTTGAGGTGAAACAGGGTGTCAAAAACAGCTTGCGTGACCTCCATGGTTGGTAAGTCAGTTTAACAAGATTAAACAGTAAATTTCATAGCATAGTTGCCGATAAATATCTACAATAGAAATAACAAGGTTATTGATCAGCTGAGGTTGTAGGAGGGGTTTTCTCGCCGCGTTCACGGCTCAGTTGAACGCCTTCGTGAACACTGATGCTCGAGCCGGAGCAGGGTGGACCCTATAAAGGGGAGCAGTAGATCGGAGTAAAGGATTATCCCCGCATTACCCGGCGCAAAATTGTGCGCTATAACCATTTCGCTGACATGATTGCCTGCCGCACCAAGCAGGAAGAGAGCGGGCCCGACAACGGCAGCGGTGCGCATGTCAAAGCTCCCGCGGAATGCGAGAAAGCCGACAGCCGCGAAACCTAAGCTTGCGAAACCCACCTCGGCCTGGAAGGGGCTATCCGCCCACCCGATGAATTGTGCTGTCATTTCGCCCAAAAAAACATGTACCATGAAGTTGTAGAGATAACCGAATGCGATCGAGAAGAGAATGAAATACGAAAAGAGCGCCTCAACGAGCACACGGGAGGTCCACGGGCGGGGCATTCGCAGCAACGATGCCGCCGAGGCAATAAGCCCAAGGACCAACAGCGTCAGTGTGAAGTTCTGCAGAAGGATGCGGATCATTATTTCCATTAGATCTCCGTTTGAGAGACACGCCCATGTGTTCCCGGGCATGTCAATTGTTGCAGTTTCTCAAGACGTATCATCTCTTCTCAAAAGACGGGCCGTTCCGGAGGACTGGGCCGTATTCTAAAAGAGGAATCCGATGCGTCATCTGAAAAAATATTTGTAGAAATGGGTAGGCGATCCGGTTAAGGCAGGCGATGATGTCAACTCCTGACTCTCTTTTTCAGCTCCTGAATAAGGGCCGTGCAGAATTGATGGGCATCAGCCACAACGGCCACATCGGCCATCTTCATCATCATGGCGTTGGGATTCTTATTGACGGCAATAACGAATTTGGTTCCGTTAAAAGCCGCGGTGTGCTGGATCGCGCCGCTGATGCCGAATGAAAACAGGATTTGCGGCTTGATGTGCTTCCCTGCCTGTCCGACCAGGGTTTCATGGTCGGACCAGTTGGCATAAACCACGGGTCTTGTGGCGCCGACCTCTCCACCGAGAATCCTTGCCAGTTCATGGAGCTTCGAAAATTTCTTTTTGCTGCCCATGCCGCGCCCCCCGCATATGACAACGGGGGCATCCTCGATCTTTTGGCCGCGCTGGGGGCAACGCTCGGCGCTGATAAGCCGGACACGATCCTTAGCAAAGCCTTTCGGCATGGGAATCCGGATGATTTCTCCCGTTCTGACATAGTCGTGGGGAATCTCCTGGAAGGTGCCGGGGCGTACCGTCGCCATCTGGGGACGCCGCTCGGGGGTAATAATCTCCGCTATAAGATTGCCGCCGAATGACGGGGCAATCTGCAGCAGGTTTCCGTCGCCCGTCATGTCGAGACCGACGCAATCAGCAGTGAGGCCTGTTTGAAGGCGCTTGGCCACGCGGGGCGCAAATTCCCTGCCGAAAGACGTTGCCCCGACCAGGATGATTTCCGGCCGATGTTCGATTGCCAAGCGTTCCATCAGGCGGACATAGGTTTCCATCCGATAGTTTTTCAAAAACGGATGCTCGATCACATAAACGCTATCGGCACCGTGGGCAATGTATTCACCGACGAACTCATCCACCTCGTGGCCAAAGACAACGGCGCAGACGGCGGCGTCAATTTTGCCTGCCAGATCGCGCGCCCTGGAGAGGAGTTGCAAGGTCACCCGGTTCTGGAAATAATTCCGATAGTCTCCAAATACCCAGATGCTGCGTTTAATGGCGGCCTTTTTTTTACTCATAGGATTTGAGGTCTTTCCCGATCGCCGCGCCGATCTTGTCTTCATATTGCTCCAGTATCCTGTTCACGATTTCTTTCGGCGTCCCCTTAAGGACGGTGTTCTTTTTCCCTGAAGACGGGGAATAGACCTTTAATATCTTTGTTGCGGAGCCTTTGGGACCTGTCTTTGCCGGATCGATATTTAACCGTCGGGTGTCCAGAATCGTGATATCCGCGTGGGTAAAGGCATCCTGAAGACCTCCCAGGGGAACATGCCTGGGGATGTAGGATTGTGTTGTCAGGGTGACGAGGCCGGGAAGGTCGAATTCCATCGTTTCCAGAAATTGATCGGCCAGCCTTTGTATGCGAAGGACACGACCGGCAAGCTCAATGTGATCGACGCAGGCTACACCGGGAATATCGAGTTCTTCCGCAAGTTGCGGTCCGACCTGGGCGGTTTCGCTGTCGCTTGTATTGAAGCCGCATAAGATAAGGTCAAAGCCCGGGCATTGATTTTCGATGGCCCGTGCCAGGGTATAGGATGTGGCAAATGTATCCGCTCCAGCCATGTGTCTGTCCGATAAGAGCAGTCCCCGGTCGGCTCCCAGGGCCATCGCTTCACGCAGAACCTCTTCGGCCATGGGTGGACCCATGGTGATCGCCGTGATATGGGCGCCTTGCTGTTCCTTAATCTGAAGAGCGGCTTCCAGGGCTTGCTGGCAGGCGGGATTCATCATGCCTTCCGCCAGTTCGCGTTTCAATGTGCCCGTTTTGGGATCCCATGGCAATTCCGTGACCATGGGGACCTGTTTTATGCAGACCACAATATTTAACATTTTAACCTATGTTGGCTGCGATAGTATAGAACGCGCGATGACCATGCGCTGTACCTCGCTGGTTCCTTCATATATTTCCGTTACTTTGGCGTCGCGGAAGTAACGTTCGACATCATATTCCTTGCTGTAGCCATACCCGCCATGCACCTGAACCGCCATACTCGTGACCCGTGACGCCGTTTGGCTGCAATACAGCTTGGCCATGGCCGCCTCGGCGCTGAAGGGTTTCCCCGCATCCTTCAGGGCGCAGGCGCGGTAGATCAGGAGCCTTCCCGCATCGATCTCAACGGCCATGTCTGCCAGATAATTCTGAATGGTCTGGAATGAGGAAATCGATTTACTGAATTGCTGCCGTTCCTTTGAATATCGGACGGTATCCTCAAAGGCGCCCTGGGCGATGCCGAGGGCCTGGGCGGCAATGCCGATGCGACCCGTATCCAGAGCAATCATGCCGATTTTCAGCCCATCGCCGGGCCGGCCGAGGAGGTTCGTCTCCGGTATGCGGCAGTCCTCTAAAAATAAGGATGATACGGGATTCGCACGCATGCCGCATAAATCTTCCAGTTCTCCCACTGAAAACCCCGCTGTCCCTTTCTCAACGATGAAAACGCCTGCATCCCGGCGGTTGTTCTTTTGGCCGGTGGTCGCAAAGATGAGCGCAACGGAACAAACCCCGCCGTTTGTTACAAATATCTTGGTCCCGTTGATGACATACTCGCGGCCATCCAGGACAGCGTTGGTTTCCACGCCGCCGGCATCCGATCCGGCATTGGCTTCGGTCAGACAAAAGGCGCCGATCCATTCGCCGCCGGCCAATTTCGGCAGGAACCGTTCTTTCTGATCTTCCGTGCCGAACTGCACAATGGGATACAGACCGACGCTGTTATGGACGGTAATGCAAAGTCCTATGGCCGCGCAGACGCGGGAGATTTCCTCAATCACGATGGCATAGCTGATGCTGTCCATATCGGCGCCGCCGTATTCCTTGGGCGCCTGCAATCCGAAAAAATGGAGCGGGCGCATTTTCTCGATAACCTCCCAGGGAAAGCGTGCGTCGCGGTCGATATCGTGAGCAATCGGGCTGATCTCCGCCTCGGCAAACCGGCGCACCGTCTTGCGCAGCATCTTATGTTTCATGCAGGGATTCAAATCCAAAAAAACTCTCCGGCGATTTGCTAAAAACGGATTCGTTAATCTTACCGTTTCATTGCCCGAGGACATATCGCAAAACAACTGGAAGATCAAGGCCATTCTCATTGATGTCATTGAAATATAGCTGCTCCGACCATAACCGATGATCCATAAAAAAATAAATTGACACGAAACGGTCCCTGTGTTTTTATGGCGATAACAAAGCAATAAAGGGAAAGTTGATGAACGTCCGCTCAGAGATTAAAAAGGTTGCCGGCAAGAAGCAGGGGATAAAGCGTTGGGGGTTGCCCATCGCTTTGAGGACGTTCGCGTTGTACTGATCATTCGCATATCGTTTCCTCTGAGCCATGGGTGAACCCCATGGCTTTTTTTTTGGCTCTGAGAGGGCATTTATCGGGACAAAAACGAATTATCTGATTGAAACGAAAAGGAGAATATATGCAAGCACAATCTTGGGCCGGGTGCCATGTGCCCCTGATCACACCTTTTAAGGACGATTTTTCCATTGACGAGGCGGGGCTGCGCAAACTGGTTAATTACTATATCGAAGAGGTAAAGTGTGATGGCCTTGTTCCTTGCGGGACAACGGGAGAATCACCGACGCTTGATCATGACGAACATGCCAGGGTTATAGAAATTGTCATCGACGAAGTCAAGGGCCGGGTGCCTGTCATGGCCGGAACGGGGTCGAACAGCACTAAAGAGGCCATCGAGATGACAAAGCATGCTGCAGATCTGGGCTGTGATGCCAGCCTGCAGGTGTGCCCCTACTACAACAGACCCACGCAGGATGGCCTGCTCCGCCATTTTGAAGCGATTGCCGGGGCAACGAAGCTACCACTGATCATTTACAATATCCCTTCTCGGACGGGGCGGCTTATCGAGGCCCGGACCATGATTGAACTTTCCAAAATGGATTCGGTCATTGGAATGAAGGATGCCTGTGGCGATTTGATGGTGACTATGGACATTATGCGTGCCACTTGCGGCAGCAGCAAAAAGTTTTATGTCCTGTGCGGAGAAGACGCCCTGACCTTTCCGATGATGGCCCTGGGCGGCGATGGCGGGATTCTGGCGGTGGCTCATATTATCGGGAAGGAATACCGTGAAATGATCCATCTGTATCTCAATGGGAAAGTGGAAGAGGCGCGGGCCATTCACTACAGGACGCTGCCCATGGTCCGGGCGCTCTTTATCGAAACGAATCCCGTTCCCGTCAAGGAGGCCATGGCCATGATGGGGTTGCCTGCCGGAAAGGTGCGACTGCCTATGTCCCCCATGAGGCCGGAGAACCGCGAGGCGTTGCGCCTGGCTATGCAGCAGTTCGGGCTTATCTGAATAAAAAACAGGAGCCATCGCCGGTCTTGAAGCCGGAGGCGGCTCCTGTTCTTTGAATCAGGATTCTTTCGGGATCAACTCAGTTGAGGGATCTCATCAATCTTTTCTAAAAAATCCAGAGATGTCGCGACGTCGTAATCATCATGGAAGCAAATGGCCGTTCCTTCAGGTCCTGATCTTTGAACGTAGCCGGTCACGGCAATGACGAGGGCGCCTTCGGGGTCTTCGGCGGTTTTCAATTCTTCGAATTGAAGAATGATTTCCATTTTGACGGAAGAGCCCTGAGGAATTAATTTCCCCGTTTTAAAAAAAAGGCCGCCTGCCGACAGGTTTTCCGCTTCAATGGCGATTTTCCCCTGTTGTTCCTGGCTTGAAATCTCAAGCCGGACAGGGACATTGATATCGAATCTTTCGAATAGTCGTTTATCGCTCATGGCCTCTGCTTTATTTCTTTGGTGCTTAAAGTAAATGCAATATGCGCG
The DNA here is from genome assembly GCA_964492965.1 of uncultured Syntrophaceae bacterium. Taxonomy (GTDB): domain Bacteria; phylum Desulfobacterota; class Syntrophia; order Syntrophales; family UBA8958; genus CAZBME01. The sequence continues at coordinate 8,216 of CAZBME010000047.1, forward strand.
CCATCTAGCGGGGGAGCCCTGCGATGAGATCCTGTTATGCCCCCGGGCCGCTGCGGGAGCTGACCGTGCTTATGGCTCCAAGGTGATTCCCGCCGTCGAGGAGCAGTGTTTCTCCGGTCACCAGTCCCGCATCCTCGATGAAGTACAGGATCGTTGGTGCGATCATCTCCGGGGTGGCGGTCATGCGGAGCGCCACGGTTGTCTCAAGATAACGCTTGGTTTTTTCATACTTTTCCTGGCCCATGCCCCCTCGGAGCCATTCCCCCTGAATGAAACCGGGACAAACGGCATTGATCCGGATTTCTGGTCCCAAGGCACGGGCGAGGGATTTGGTCATGATGATGAGAGCCGCCTTGGAGGCACAATAGGCCACAGAACTGCCATTGCCGATTATCCCGGCGATGGAGGCGATATTGACGACGGCGCCTTTCCCGATCCGTTTCATATGAGGGGCCACAGCCCGGATCATTTGATAAGGCCCCACGAGATTGGTGCTGTAGATGTTCAGGAAGTCTTCCTTGAGGAGGCCTTCGAGATCGTCATGGGCGCAGAATTTTGTCGTTCCGGCATTGTTCACGAGGGCGTCGATGCGTCCCCATTTGGCTATGGTTTCATCGGCCATGCGCCGGCAATCCGCATCTTCTGAAACATTGGCGCGGCAAAGAAGCGTTTCGGCGCCCAGGGCCTCACAGGCCGCTTGAACCTCCAGCGCTTCCCGTTCGCTATTTGAGTAATTGATCACCACATGATAGTGTTTTCCTGCAAGCAGCCTTGCGGTTGCGGCGCCGACACCCCGGGATGAACCTGTCACAATGGCAACTTGTCTTGGGTCATTCATCATCGATCTCCTTCTCTTTTGACAAAATATTGTCAGTCACGTCTGTATTTTCGTCAATTAGCGCTCGGATTCCTCACCGCCGAGGAAAAGACGTTTCGGATCGAAAGAGCGCAGGAGCCTCAGGTCTTCGGCTGATGGAAGCGGCAGGACTTCAAGAGTGCTCCGAACCGCTAAATCCCATCCGCAAGCCTCCTTTATGGCCCTGACACAATCTTCTTCCGATTTGGCGGACTTGATGGGAAAATATCCCGTCAAGGTCAGTTCATTATTCCCGAAATCTTTCTCGAACATGCCGAGTTGGGAAACCACCGTGGTGACCTTCGTGCCGGGAGACGTGATATAGGGGACCTCCGCCACAAACCGGCTTTTATTCTGTTCGAGGGTCACGAGGCACTCATTGGCCCCGGAGGCGACGTCATTGGCGCCGCCCGACCCGACAAGATAGGGCCCTGTGGGGGAGAGCTTCGTGGTGTTGATATTGCCGAAGCGGTCTATCTGTCCGGCTCCGAGGACGCCGATGCTGGAGGTCCGGGAGCCGCTCATGAAGATGCCCAGGGAGGTGAAGATATCGGAAATCATCCGGCAGGAAGGGATATTGCGCAGATTGAAGACAAATGGGTCCGCCGGCTGGGGAGAGTAACCGTAATATCCGATTTCGGCCACCAGCTCAAAGGGATATCCGGCCCGGCGAAGATCGTAATAGGCCAGCCAGGCGGCCAGATTGGACACGCCGATGCCGCAAAGGGCCAACTGATATTTTTTTGTCGCCACGATGTCCTGTAGCTTACGGGAAGAGGCGAAGACGAGCCTTTCCGCCGGTGTGGGCTCTTCCGGGAAGGGCAGGCGTGCGGTGCGTTCCGCCAACTCCGACGTCCAGGAATCGTCCTGGATCCGTCCCTTTAAGCACCAGATGCGCTGTTGTCCAAGAAGAGTCAGAAAATCGTCATGATTCCGGCAGCCCAGGACCCATTTATCCACCCATGCCTGATATTGTTCCAGATTCCGCGAGGCCTGCCGGGCTTCCATGATGAACGCTTCGTCCTCGCCGTATCCCTCGAATTCCGGAATCCCCAGAGCATGGAGGCCTGTCGGATGGGCGCCCATGGGCACCTGGCAGACAGCCTTGACGACATAGCTGGGAATGCGGGTCATGGTGGCATGGCGGCGAATGAAATCGGCATCGACAATTTTATCGACGGTGACAATGACCCCTTCTTTGGCTCCCAGCGGGCCATAGTGGTTTCCGGAGTAGGGCGCCGCGATCAGGGTATTTCCTTCCGTATCCGCCGCCCATCCGTGAACCAGACTGATGTCCGGGTGAAGGGCCTTCACAAAATTCAGGGACTCTCCACTTCCGAATGGGTCCGGCATCCGGAAGAAGCCGTCTTTGTTGTCCGTCTCCATGGAACTGCCGCAGAGGGACTTGGTGGGAAATGCCGGTACGCCCATGGCGCCGGCCATAAGGCGCAGGGTAAGGGTCAGATACGACCAGTGCTCGAAATCGACAGTTCCCTCCTGCATGGCGCGGGTGAGGATCGGATTGGGGCTGGGGAAGGGGTATCCGTCTCCGTTAAAGCCGGAGATGATTTTTCGGCATAATTTCCCATAGACATAAAGGGCAAAATTATAAGCTCCCCCCACGACGGCGATCAAGGTAAAGCCCGGATCTTTTCCCCAGAACTGGCGGGCGATCTCATAGTAGGCGGCCGTCGGCGATGCCATGCCCGCCCCATTTTGCAGGCTCATCCCCGGTTTGACGAATCGCCGAACAGCTTCAGAGAGTTCCATGACCTTGCCGGTGCCGATGGTTTCCCCGAAGGCCAGTTTGTCGTTAAGAAATTGCCTCAGATCCGAATTCATGTTTCCCCCCTGTGAGTGAGTATTGTTATGAACGATCATGGCCAGTTAACATATTTCAGCTGAATTTAGAAATGGTTTTCCTGTCTTACCTGTGCTAATGAACTGGGAAAGAAAAAATATAACGTTGTCTGTGAAAATGACCATATTTTGATGGAAAGAGGAAACCTATGCAAGATGAGTTGAATGAAAACGGCACTATAGCCGAATCACAAATGAAACAACAAGAAAGCGATCCCGCGGGGCCGTACGTCGATGAGCATGTTATCGAACCGGTCAATGCACTGCCGGAGGTGGCCATTGAAGATCTCCCTGAGCGTCTGCGGACGGCCTGCGCCCAGGCGGGATGGACGAAATTATTGCCGGTACAGGCACGAGCTATTCCATATATTGTGGCCGGAAGGAATTTAATGGTCCAGTCGCAGACGGGTAGCGGCAAGACGGGTGCCTTTATTCTGCCCATTCTGGATCGGATCAACCCGGACAAGAAGGCCTGTCAGGCCCTGATTCTGGTTCCGACACGGGAGTTGGCCCTTCAGGTTTCGCGCGAAGCGGAGCTTCTGGGCGGTGACCGGGATATCCGCACCGTCGTGGTCTATGGCGGCGTGAAATATGGCCCCCAGTTGGAGGCTTTCCAGCAGGGTGTCCAGATCGTGGTTGGAACACCGGGACGTATCCTGGACCACCTGATCAAGGGGGCTCTTTCCCTTGAGGCCCTTGAAGTAATCGTTTTCGACGAGGCGGACCGCATGCTTTCCATGGGATTCTACCCTGATATGAAGCGAATCAAGCAGTTCATGCCTTCGAGGTCAATCAGCGGCTATATGTTTTCCGCGACTTTTCCGAGTTATGTGATGCGACTGGCTTCCGAATTTCTGCGGCAGCCCGAATTCCTCAGCCTGAGTCAGGACCGGGTGCATGTGGTCGGCACCGAGCACGCCTATTACATTGTTCCGGGGATGCAACGCGAACGATCCCTGATCCGGATCATCGAGATGGAAAACCCCGTGTCTGCCATCATTTTCTGCAATCAAAAAACGACAGTTCATTATGTGACCGTCGTGCTGAAACGCTTCGGCTATGATGCGGACGAACTGAGCTCCGATCTGGCCCAGGGGGCACGGGAGCGGGTTATGGGGCGCGTGCGCAAAGGGCATCTGCGTTTCCTCGTGGCGACCGATGTTGCGGCCCGTGGCATCGATATCCCCGATCTTTCCCATGTCATTCAGTACGAACCGCCGGATGATCCGGAGCTTTATATCCATCGGGCCGGGCGGACGGGCCGGGCCGGAGCGACGGGCGTGGCCATTTCCATTGTGGCCGGCATGGAACAGTTCAAACTACGGGAGATTTCGCGCAGCTTCAATATCAGTCTTATTGAGAAACCACTTCCTACGGATGAAGATATTGAGGTGATTGTCGCCCAGCGGGTGATCGCGTCCCTTGAGACCTCTCTTCGGAGCAGGGACAGCCTGGAGAATGAGCGGATGCAGCGCTTTATCCCCCTGGGAAGGAGCCTGACGGAGGCAGAGGAGGAATCTCCCCTGATTGCCATGCTTCTGGATGATTATTATCAGAGGACACTTCAGGCCCCGCCTCAGGCGCCGTCGGCAGAGACGGATCAGGACGTCGATAAATTGCAGGCGCCTCCAGCGGAGGAGAAGCATCTGCTCCCGCGACGAAAGAGCAGCCGAGGCCGGGGACGAGACGGCAAGCCGGCGGGTCGTTTCCCCCACAGGTCGTGACAGGATATCTTTAAATAGCTTCGTAAAGAGGGTTAGCCGGTCATCGTGACCGGAGCCGGCCCCTTTACATGAGGGATAAGAAAGGAAAGGAGAATATGGCAATATGATGAAACCGGCAAAGGATTCTATCGACTTGGGCGTGATTGTGAGCGACATCAAGGTCAGCCTCAACTTTTACCAGAATATCCTGGGGCTGAAGTTTGTGGAGACGGTTCCCCTGGCCTATGGGACCATGCATCGGCTGCGTTTCGGAACCAGCGACTTCAAACTGGTTGATCCGCAGAACGTTCCTCCCCCAGGGTCCATCGGGCTGGACAAAGAGTTGGGTTTTCGTTATGTAACCTTTGTCGTGCAGAACCTGACAGAGATTTGTACGGAACTTCATAAGCTGGGAGTCGAATTTACGTTACCAGAGAAGGAAATCCGTCCGGGTGTGCGCATTGCTATGGTAAAGGATCCCGATGGAAATATTGTGGAGTTTGTTCAGCGTGGCTGATTCCAATTCTAAATCAAGCACGATCTTCGTTGATATCGTCGTCGACTCCTAGACAAAGAGGGTGTCCAGCACTCTTTTGATTTCAAGATGAAAAGGGGCAGCCGTGATCAAGTCATGGCTGCCCCTTTTTTGCTGCTGCTTTTTCCAGAAAAAGGGCTTCAACAACGCAATGGCATCTGGGGAAGCGCACCTGACCCTGTTCATCCTCCCTGTTTTTTCAGGGCACCCTGAATTTAAAGCTGTGGCATTGGGCGCAGAAATTCTCCGACTTGGCATGCTGGCGATGGCAAAGATTGCAGTCCAGCGTCGTCCCGTAATGGGGCGATGTATGGGGGTTTGAGGGTTTCACTTTTTCTGTTTTCTCCGCCAATTTTTCCGTACTGCCATGACAGGACACACACTTGTCCATCTTCAGGGCTTCCTGCTTTTTGGTCTTTCCGTGGCAGCTTGCGCAGTTTATCCCGGAGAGCTGGTGGATGTGACTCCCCGGCAGTTTGCCGGCGAGGTCCATGTTGCCTTCTTTATGGCAGGCCTTGCAGACTTTCCAATCCATCGATTTCGTATCGGGATGGCTGTCGGGCAAAATCTTGTCCTTTCCATGGCAAGTTGCACAATCACCGGCCTTTGCCTTGGCGACCTGTTTGGGAGCGGCCCATAGCGTTTGTGTCATGACGGCGAGCGACAGAATGCAGGAACAAATAATAGCGATACGCCACGCCCCGGTCGGCTTCTTCTTGTTATTCATCATCATCCTCCATGATACTTTTCCTGTCGGGATAGAAAAGGGATGGGGCTCCACTCATGCCCCATCCCTTTTCAGGAAAAGCTTAGCTCCATGCCTTTGCTTTTGCCGCATTCTGACCGGCAATTCGGCCGAAGATGAGGCAGTCGAGGGTAGCGCAGCTCCCGAGGCGGACGGCGCCATGGACGCCGCCTGTTACTTCACCGGCCGCAAAAAGCCCGGGGATGGGCTGATCCGTGAATATGTCCATGGCCTCGGCCTTGATGTTCATATTGATGCCTCCCATGCAGTGATGTACTTTCGGCATCAGCCGCATGGCATAAAATGGTGCCGTCCCGATGGGCTTGGCATCGCTCTGGAGGTATCGCCCCCATGCCTCGTCCTTCCCCTTTGCCAGGCCGGCGTTATATTTATCCACCTCTTCCTTCAGGGGACCGAAGGGGACGTCATAGGCTGCCGCCATGGCCTCCAGGGAGTCGTATTGCTTAACGGTTCCTCTCTCCAGGAACTTCGGTAGCATATTCGCGCGTTTGCCGATGCCATTGGCATCACAGAAGGCCAGGCACTTATTACCTTCCCGGAGGATGGCATCGGCCCGGATCTTCCTGTCCGCCAGCTCATTGACGAAACGCCGGCCATTCTTTGTATTGATCCAGAGGCCGTACTGGGCGCCACATCCCTGACCGAAGAAGGCGGCGATGCCCATCCCCTTTTCATCGGGGCTGCACCAGGGTCCGAGTTGGATCCAGGAAAGTTGCAAGGGGGTACAACCGATACGCAGGGCCTCTTTCAAGGACTCGGCCGTAGCACCTGGCTGGTTCGTTGTCAGAACCTTCTCATCCAGGCGTGGATCCTGGATCTTGCGGAAACTTATATCCTCACCGAAGCCGCCCGTGGCCAGGACGACGGCCTTTCTTGCCTTAATGGTCTTTACCTTGCCGCTGTCCGCTTTGGGGAAGACATAGCCTTCACGGATCTCGATGCCCTTAACCCGGCCATCGGCATCCCGGAAAATCTTTGTGAGGCAGCTCTGGAGCCTGGGCTCCACACCCAACGCCTTGAGTTTCGCCAATTGCTGCGTTACGATGGCCGAGCCGCTCTGGTTATGGGTACTATACATCCGGGGTACGGAATGGCCCCCTTCCTGGCTTAAATGTTCCTTATACTTGACACCGAGTTCGTCGATGGTCCACTGAACCGTTTCAAGGGACCGGTCCGCCACCGTTTTTGCCAGCTCTACATGGTTCAGATTGAGACCCGCCTTCAGCATATCCTGGAGAAGGAGTTCCGGCGAGTCCTTGATTCCCTTCTCGGCCTGCTTGGGGGAGCCGGCTGCCGATACAACGCCGCCGTTGATGATGGAATTTCCACCGGGAGTCCTCATCTTCTCAAACACGGCCACGGAAGCGCCGGCCTTCTTCGCCTCATAAGCGGCCGCCAGGCCCGCAAAACCGCTGCCGATTACAACGATGTCATAGGTCTCGTTCCATTTTTTCGGCATAGGTGCAGCTTCGGCCTTTGCCGCCGTGAATGTCAGGCCGCTTGTAACAATGCCTGCTGCGGCCACAGCGCCGCCCGTCGTCTTTAAGAAATGGCGCCTTGTTAATGTTTTTGTCTTATTTTCACTCATGATGCATCTCCTCTTATTAAAATTTAGTTATCTTTTAAACAGGATGATTAAACACCCGTTTTATTCACATGGCCTTCCTAGTATTGCAGCATAACGGATTCATTCATTTTATCAATAAGACAAAGACTTATTTATCCATAGGACAAAGGCCCGATTCGTTTTATGGTATGCGAAGATTTTTGTGTGCGCCTATAGATTCGGGCGGTAGGAGGGTCAAAAGGAATAGCATTAATTGTAATATGTCGATTTTATGTGGAAAAATAAGGGGGCGGCAGGGACCGCCCCCTAGGGTTCGTCCAGGGGCACCGGGGGGGCGGAGGGGACATCCGGTCCGACACCCACCATGGCCGTTCTGATTTGTTCGGGTGACAGCATCTCCGGTTTTACGCCCGCGGTGGCTGCCGCAGCATCCAGCGCGGCTTTGGCGGCTTTTGGAGAAAACATGAAAGATATCATGTACCATTTGGCGAAAACGCTGATCGCTGCTGCCAGCATGAAGAAGGCGCAGAAAAAGAGAAACACGTTGCCGCCGGTGATATTGTGGTCTTTAAGTTCCACAATGGCAACAATGAATTGAACAATAAAGCCTCCGATAAGCCATGCCGCCAGAAGCGGCAGACCGGAAGGATCCACCCATCCCAAAAATACCGGAGCAAAACCGAAAACTGCCACGGCCAAAGCCCCCAACCCTGCAGGACTCGGTGTTACAAAACTGTGTTCCTGAGACATAAAAAACCCCCTTTTTATTTGATGTTAAGTTTCTAAATCTCCTGCTGTTTCAGACAATAACTGACGATTTAAAAATCCCCCTTTCCATCAGATTTAAAGCATCTCAATCGACCCCGCCGCACAGGGTGGCAAGCCCGAGTGTTTTGCCGCGCTTTTTCATGTCATGAATAAGAGTCACCATATTCATTGCATATATTTTCTTTCAAAAATTATTGCAGGGGCTAATGGCCATTGGAATAAAAGTTCTTCTTCAGACTGCTTCGCAGTTCTCCCCGGAGGTCCGGATGGGAAATGTTGATCAGAGCCTCGGCCCGTTCCCGCCGAGTCTTGAATTTGAGGTTGGCAATGCCGTATTCCGTCACCACATACTGGGCATAGGTGCGCGGAACGGTGATGGGCGTCCCCTCGGGGAGTTCGGGGACGATGGCCGAAACAAGGGTTCCATCCTTCAACTGCCTTGCGGCATACATCAGGGTGACGCCTCTGCCGCCCGGTGAATAGTAGGCCCCTGCCATGAAGTCCAACTGGCCGCCGGAGCCGCTGACCTGGCGGTGTCCCAGGCCTTCGGATGCGATCTGCCCGGAAAAGTCCACCATCAGGGCCATGTTCATGGCCACCATGTTGGGGTGCTGAGCGATGAAACTGGGATTGTTCGTATAAGATCCCGGATAGAATTCGCATGCCGGATTTTCATGGACGTAATCATACATTTCCTGATCGCCGATGCAGAAAGTGGCAATGGTCACGCCTTTGTGGAAAGGCTTGCGTCCGTTGGTCACAATCCCTTTTTTTACAAGCTGGGGAAGCCCGATGGGGAACATCTCTGTGAGAATGCCGAGATCGCGTTTCCCGTCCAATCCGGCGACCACGGCTTCAGGAATCCCGCCCAGGCCCATCTGGATGGTATCGCCGTCATTAATGAGCTCCAGGACATGTTGACCTATTTTCATTTCCCGCTCTCCCGGATTGGGCCGGGTGACGGCGGGGATCTTGGTGGAATTTTCCACAAAGTGATCGAACTCGGACACATGGACCCAGTTGTTGCCGAAAATGGTCGGCATCTGGTCGTTGACCTCCCCGATGGCAATGCGCATTTTCCCTGTCGCCTTTCCCTTTTTGATGGTTTCCAGTTCGTAGAAGTTTGTGAGGCCAAGATTTACATAGCCCTGGTCGTTGGGCGGTGTAACCATGCAGGCAAAAACATCCGTACAGGCGGCATATTTCTCGGCACTGTCCGATGTCGTCACGGGAAAGAAGTCGGAAACCTTTGCTTCGTTGATTCTCCGGTTTGCCATCATGCCGAATGCCGGGGTATAGTTGATATGGCCGTCGAGCCCGGCCATAAATGACGGATCGTAGAGTCTCGTCGGCCGGACCTGAACGGTATCGCTGATCTGTACGTCCTTCAGCTCTTTCCAGCGATCCAGGATGGCGTCGTACATGGCCGGGCTGCATGCCCCTATCCCCAGGCCGATGCAGATAAAATCGTTGGATCTGATCTGTTTGGCAGCCTCCGTGAATGAAACGCATTTTTCCCTGTAATCGTCTTTCCAATGGGATTTCATTATAGAACCCTCCTTGTGTGTCGATTTGGTGGCGCAAAATTTCTAAGTGATTGTCTTGTAAAGGATATTAAAGGAATGGGCAATATAAGAAAAGAAAATGTCTAATATATATAAAAACCTTATATTAGGAAAGGGAGTCCAGGTAAGAATTAAGATTGATTTTCTTATTGTTTAAGCCGAGTTTCTTCCGAATGTGATCGCGATGGAGGGAAATGGCGCCCAGGCACACGCCCATGATATCAGCGATTTCCTTTGTTGTTTTGCCATCTTTAACCAGATTGGCTACCTGGATTTCCTTGGGGGTCAGGCTTAAATATTTTGAGGATAGTCGATGTGAGAAAGGCGAGATGATATTGATCAGGTTGGTCTCCAGGATGTTCACGAAGGACGCGTCGCGTGCATTCAGGCGGCTTGACTTCAGTTTGTCCAGATAGGGAAGGACGAGGTCCTTGACATTGGACAGGACCTTTTCCTCCAGTTCAAGCTTGTCCGCGTCCCTCTGCTTCAGCAATACTTTCAGGGCCGTATTCACCTCTTCGAGGTTGCGGGATTTTTTCTGAACCTCTTGCTCACGCTTCCGAAGGGTTGCTTCCGTTCGCTTCTGATCTGTAATATCCGTCAGGGAGACGACACTTTTCATGGAGCCGGGAATCATGGCCACGGCCAGAAGGACCACTTTTTTGTTGCCGTGCTTGTCGGTGAGGGCGCACTGGTAATTTCTGGGAGAGGCCTCAGGGTTTATTCGCCGTTGATGATGATAGCGGATCATTTCCTGAACATCTTTCTGACTGAAAAGCTCTGTCCATTTGTGCCTGTTTTCCCAGTATTTCTTTGACGCGCCGGAGAGGGTTTCGAATTCCGTATTGGCGAGGGAAATCGTCATATCCTCCTCAATAATGATCGTCGCCGTTCCTGTATTTTCAAAAATGGTCCGGTAAAGAATTTCCGATTCCTGAAGCCTTGACACTGCCAGCTTATGCTCTGTGATATCGGCAAAGGAGGCGACGCTTTTCCGGGTTCCGGGAATCATATCGACCATGAGGATAACGTTCCTGATGCGTCCCCGGTTGTCGATAAAACCGAATTCATAATGCCGGGGTGCTGACTTGCGCTCGATCCGCCGCAAATGGTGATAGGTTTTCATCCTGTCCTGATCGGCAGGAACGACGAACTCCGTCCAGCTCTTTTTCCCCTCCCATTCCTCTCGGCTGTACCCGGATAGTTTGACGAATTCAGAATTCACAAGGGAGACGGTGGTGTCTTCCTCAATGATGATTGTGGCGGTTCCCGTGGTTTCAAAAATGGTCCGGTAGAGATTCTCCGATTCCTGAAGCCGTGCCACAGCGACCTTGTGTTCGGTGATATCGGCAAAGGAAGCGACGCTTTTTTTCGTCCCCGGGATCATATCAACCGTGAGAATGACATCCCGGATATTGCCCAGGTTGTCGATGAAGCTGAATTCGTAATTCCGCGGCGCAGCCTTGCGGTCGATCCGTCTCGCATAATGGTAGGATTTCATTCGTTCCTTGTCTTTGGGAACAACGAATTCCGTCCAGCTTTTTTTCCCTTCCCATTCTTCTCTTGATGATCCATGCAGCGTCACAAACTCGGAATTGGCTAGGGAAACGGTGGTGTCTTCCTCAATGATGATCGTGGCGGTTCCTGTGGTTTCAAAAATTGCCCGGTAAAGATTTTCCGATTCCCATAGCTTCTGGATCGCCACGCGATGTTCCGTGATGTCCATGAAGTTTCCCAGAACGGCCGGGCGGCCGCCATAGGTGATCAAGGTTACTGTTTCGATAATCCAGCGGAGGGCTCCCTGCCTGGTTACGATCCGGAAAACGTGGGGTGTCGTCATATCGCCCCGGAGCATTTTCCGGGCGTTCTTCATGGCTGTTTCCCGGTCTTCGGGGTGCACGAGGCTGTCAACCTTCATGCCCATCAGCTCCTGTTCAGTGAAGCCTGTATAGGAGCAGAAATTGGCGTTTACATTGCAGAGCTTATTGTCCTGGACGACGTATATGGCCGCAAAGGATTTCTGGGAAATGGTTCGGTAAATCTCTTCACTTTCCCTCAGCGATTTTTCGGAAATTTTGTGTTGATCGATTACCTTTTCCAGGCCTACGATTTTCTTCAGAAGGTTGTCACGGTCTGGCATGCGTTTCTCCTCATCGGGGATGTCCCTATTCAGATCGGCTGTTCGGAACAGATTTTCGTAACATATATCTGGCAGAAAAAAAAGAGATGTACTATATCGCTCGTATATCTATTTAGCGGAGGTGAGAAAGATGGATGTTCAAGGGAAGATTGTAGTTGTAACGGGTGGCGCCATGGGAATAGGCGAAGCCTTATGCCGGCGTTTTGCCCGTGAAGGCGCGAAGGTTGTTGTGGTGGCCGATGTGAACGAAGCGGCGGCCAAGGCCGTTGCCGATGATATTAAAGGGGCTGCGGTGATCTGTGATGTCAGTAAGGAAGCGGATATCATCCGGTTAGTCAACTTTACGGAGGAGACCTTCGGGCCCATTGATCTGTTTTGCTCCAATGCCGGGATCATTGCGATCGGCGGCGTAGAGTGCCCCAATGAACAGTGGCATCGCATATGGGAGATCAATGTCCTGGCCCATGTCTATGCGGGACGCGCTGTCTTCCCGCGCATGATCAAACGCGGCGGCGGCGCTTTCGTGGTTACGGCATCGGCGGCGGGTCTCCTCAGCCAGATCGGCTCGGCACCCTATTCCGTAACCAAGCATGCAGCCGTCGGATTGGCTGAAAATATGTCTATTACCTATGGCGATCAGGGGATCAAGGTCTTTGCCCTCTGCCCCCAGGCCGTGCGTACGGCCATGGCCGGCCCGGACGGTGGCGTGGCAGCCGTTGACGGCCTCATGGAACCGGCACAGCTTGCCGAGGCCGTGATTGAGGGATTGAAGAAGGAAGAATTTCTGATTCTGCCTCATCCAGAGGTTAAGACCTACATGCAGCGCAAAACCGCTGATTATGACCGCTGGCTCCAGGGTATGCGTCGGCTTCAGGCCCGCTTCATCGAAGGGGGACCCCTCAAGAAATAACGACGATGCTTATGATCATCGATCTGATGGCCAGTGAAATCAGTCGATTCGCCTTCGTGGAAAAAGAAAACCAGGGATGATTGAACCTGTTGGTTATTTTTTCAAGAAAAATTGGGGGGAAGATGGAAAGTGCCGAGATTGCGGGATATATCGTTGATGCGGTGCCCTATCCCATTGTTTTTGCGGATGCGGCGGAGCACGTGATTCGTTACATGAACAAGGCCGCGAAATACCACTATCACCAGGAGCGCGGCTATTCCGATTTGATAGGACGGTCCATATTCGATTGCCATAATGAATCGTCACGCAAGAGAATTCTGGCAGCAGTGGAAAAGCTCAAGAATCACGGCAACGAGATTTTTCTGGGCGTCAGTGTGAAAAACCAGCGGATATATATGGTTCCCGTGCGGGATGAAAAAGGAGACCTGATCGGATATTTTGAGAGGTTCGAATTGAATATGGAAGCGTCAGCTTCCACCAAGAGAATAAAGGAGGAATGAAACCATGACTGCCTGGGAAGACCTTTCCGAATTGGTTAAAAGCCGTCGGTCGATCCGGAGATTCAAGGACGAACCCGTTCCGGAAGAGTTGCTGGTGAAAGCCCTGGAACTGGCCACCTGGGCGCCCAACGGGGGAAACCATCAGGCCTGGCGGTTTCTGGTGGTTACCCGCAAAGAGCTTATCTCTCAGATGGCGGATGCCGTGAAGGCCAAAACGGAACTCATGGCCTCTTGGCCGGAGGCCGAACCGTTTGGGGACGACGTGGTCCGATGGCGGCAGAATTCCGATTTCTTCCGGGGCGCCCCGGTTTGCATCGCTGTCCTCATGGGGAAGTATTCCAGCATAGCCGACCGGATTCTGCAGGCCCGGGGTGAGACGGACGCTATCGCCCGGGACATCCGTGCCTGGCGGGAGATCGGGAAATCAAGCCTGCAAAGCGCGGCGGCGGCCATCACCTACATCTGCCTGTTTCTTCATTCCTTCGGGCTGGGAACCACCTGGATGGCCGGGCCGTTACAGGCCAAAAAGGAGATCGAACAGCTCCTGGAAGTGCCGGCCGGATGGGATTTTGTGGGCCTGATACCTGTGGGTTATCCCGTGGAAACGCCGGTGCCGGGCGTCCGCAAGCCGCTCCAGGAGGTGATCCGGTTTTTCCGTTAATCAAAAGCCTGTTCCGGACCTGATCCGGAAAGGCTCCTCGCCGGGAGCAGCAGACGCCGTCCCCCTGAAGGGTGCGGGAGGGCCGTTTCCGGCAACTGGATTCTACTTCGGCGGCCTTTCAAACCTATCCAGGGTAAAATCGAGGATTCGCTGCAAGCCCTCCCGGTCAATTTTTTCACGATCGTCTTTGATCTGCTCTTCCATGGCGAGCTGTACGGCGCCCCTGACGATCCATGTCATGGTGCTCGGCGTACCTGGCTGAAATTCCTTCGAGGCAATGCCATCTTCAATGATCGTCTTGATTGCTCCATGAAATTTAACATGATAATAAATAAAATCACAATAGGGGGCGCCTTGGGGAGGGCCATAGTAAATCGTGAACATGAGCCGGAAAAAGTCTTTGTCGTCGATGACATGAAGAAATAGCTTATCAACGAGGTCTTTTAACCTGCTCTTCGCGCTTTTAGATTTATGTTCGTGCAGTGCAAGGACAGAATCGATCTTTGCGCAGTGGGTTTGCATCAGCTCGAGGTAGAGGCCTTCCTTGTTTCCGAAGTAATAATAGAGTGAAGGGGCCGTCGTTCCTGCGGCGTCAACGATCTGCCGGACCGTCGTCGCAGCGTATCCCTTCTGTGCAAACAGCCGGAGCGCCACTTCCATCAGTTGTTTTCTGGAATCAGATCCCGCAGAATTCTTTTCGTCTTTTCCGCTCATATTTCCCCTTGACTTTCAAGACGGCGTAATTTATCTAACGCTCGTTACAGAAGTTTTCCTCTTCAAATATATTGGCAAAATATACATTTTGTCAATAATTAATTATAAATAGGAGGTTTTATTTAGATGGAACGTATTTGGATGAAGAACTGGCAAAAAGGCATTCCCACATCGTTAACCTTCGAACATGGCAAGAAGCCGGTCCATGAATATCTCAGGATCCGGGCCAAAGAGACACCGGAAAAGACGGCGATCATCTTTTACGGGCGTGAAATCAGCTATCGGGAATTGGACGAAACATCCGACCGGTTTGCCAATTACCTGCGCCGGCAAGGTGTGAAAAAGGGAGATCGCGTCGCCATCTTTATGGCCAACTGCCCCCAGTACGTCATTGCCCATTTCGGGACGCAGAAGCTCGGCGCTATTGTTTGCCCCTGTTCGCCCTTGTTCAAGGAAATGGAACTGACCTATGAACTAAATGATGCTGAAACGGAGATCCTGGTGACCTGGGATATCCTCATGCCCGTGGCCGGGAAGGTGATCGGTGAGACAAAGGTCAAGAAGGTTGTCATAACCAACCTCAACGATTTTCTGCCTCCCGAACCCACCCTGCCGCTCGTGGATGCCATGAAGGTTCCGCGGCAGAATGTTCCCGGCACCGATGATTTTATGGAGATCATTGCCAAGGAAGATGCTACCCCCCCGCAGGTCGATATCGACCTTGACCAGGATATCAGTCTGTTCCAGTACACGGGCGGTACGACGGGTCTGCCGAAGGGGTCCATGCTCAGCTTCTATGCCGCTCTTTTCAAAACCGCTGCGGTCTGCACGATTGCCGGAATCACGAAAGACACCGTCAGCCTCGTATCCATGCCCGTTTTCCACATTGCAGGCATGGTGGCTGGCATGAACAGCTGCATTTATGCCGGAGCCACCCAGATTCTCTTCACCCAGTTTGACATCAAGGCCACCATGGAAGCCATCCAGCTCTATAAGGCCAATTTCTGGTACAGCGCCGTGCCGATGAATGTCGGTATCATGATGCATCCTGAGGGACGAAATTATGATCTGAGCAGCATGAAATCGTGTCTCACCTCTTCTTTCGGCATTACCCTGACGGAAGAGATTTCCCGTCAGTGGGAGGCTTTTACGGGAGGAGGTCTTCTGCTGGAAGGCGCTTATGGCCTGAGCGAAACCCACACCGCCGATACGTATATCCCGCGGGACAAAGTCAAATACGGCGTCATGGGCATTCCCGGTTTTGATGCGGATTTCAAAATCGTTGATCTGGCGGATCGGACCAGGGAAATGCCCCTTGGGGAGTCCGGCGAGATCGCCCTGAAGAATCCGGCTGTTTTTAAAGGGTATTGGAAGAAGCCTGAAGAAACGGCCAATACGCTCATTGATGGCTGGGTCTATACAGGCGATGTCGGGAAGTTTGATGAGGACGGTTACCTCTATCTTCTCGGCCGGGCCAAGGAAATGATCAAGGTGTCGGGCTTCTCCGTTTATCCGGAGGAGGTGGAGTTCATGTTGAACAAGTATCCCGGTGTTGCCCAGTCTGCTGTGATCGGGATTCCCGATCCCCAAAAAATGGAAGTGGTCAAGGCCTTCATCGTGATGAAGGCGGGTGAAACAGCTACGGAAGATGAGATAAAGACCTGGGCGAAGCAGAACATGTCTCCCTACAAGGTACCAGCCAAGATCGAATTCAGGTCGGCACTGCCTCTGCTTGGAACGGGAAAAATATTGCGCCGGGCACTCAAAGAAGAACCTGCGAAGTAGAAAGGAGGTTATCATGCCGTTTGAGAAAGAACTTGCGGAGCTTGAGCAACGAAAGGAAAAAGCCCTACAAATGGGAGGGCCAAAAAAGATAAAAATTCAGCATGACAACGGGAAGTACACGGTGCGTGAGCGGATTCCCCGCCTCCTGGACCCGGATACATTCTTTGAAGTAGGCATGTTCAACTGTTCGGATATGCCCGGCATGGAAGATAAGACACCGGCGGACAGCAAGATTGCCGGATATGGAAAAATCGACGGCAGGCAGGTGGCGGTCATCGCGAACGACTTTACCGTATTCGCATCGACGACCAGCCGGATCGCGGCGCGAAAAGAAATGGACGTGGACCACATGGCCGTGGGCAAGGGTTTTCCCGTGGTTTACCTGGGAGAAG
>CAZBME010000048.1:0-24833 GCA_964492965.1 uncultured Syntrophaceae bacterium
ATCATTGACGTCAATTCCTTTCTTAGAAAAAGCTTGACATTACCTTCTCTCTTAAATAGATGATCGGACAAATCGGTTCACGCATACCGGAACACGGTGCAAATCCGTGGCGGACCCGCCGCTGTAATCGGTGAGGTTCTTCACAAGGCTTATGGCCGGTCACTGTCGAGACAACTTCGGCGGGAAGACTGTGAAGAGCTTACGACCCGAGAGCCAGAAGACCTGCGAGGACAAAAATAATTCTGATGAATCCGATGGTAAAGGGTTCTGACTGACGCTAGTCGTCCGTTGGAACCCTTTTTTTATTGCATGGCAACTACATAACAAGAAAGGAGACTGAACATGAAGGAAAAGAAAGTTAAAAAAGAGGTGATCGCTTATCGGAAGGGCTGCAAGGCCAAAGGGACCGGACTATCTCACTATATTCTGATGGACAGGAAAGTGAAATAATGGCCGGCACAAAGAACAACGTCACGAATGGTACGGCGGCCCCCTCGCGGGGCCGTTTCGTAAACACGGGCAACGGCCCTACGTTTCAGGTCATCAACATTGGCCATCCGGAATATGTGGCCATGATCGACCCCGACACCGCCTTCTGGTCCCTCATTCAACGTGAGAATCTCGCCAATGCCCTGTCGGAAGGTGATTTATTAAAAGCTTATGCGAAAAAATCCAAACAATTCGCCCAAGAAATGGATTCCTTGCGGTTTGGGCTAAAGCCTTCAGCGGTTTATTTTAACCCGACCGAACGGTGCAACATGAACTGCACCTACTGTTATATTCCCAAGGAAATGCGACGCCACGGCGAACATATGACAGAGAAGAAACTGTTGGCAGCCCTCGCCATCCTCAAACAATACTTTCGCAAGACCCTGCCGAATGATGCGACGCCTCAAATCATTTTCCACGGGGCCGAACCCCTGCTCAACCGGGATGCGGTCTTCGCGGGCATTGAGGCATATGAAGATGATTTCCTCTTCGGTATCCAGACCAATGCCACCTTACTGGACGATTCAGCCATCGAGTTCATGAAACGCCATCATGTCAGTATCGGGATTTCTCTGGACGCCCCTGACGCACGGATTGCCGATCGCACCCGGAAAAACTGGGATGGCCAGGGAATCTTCAAGCAAGTCGTAAAAGCCATGGAACGGCTTAACGGGTACAGCAGCTGGAGCGTTATCTGCACCGTCACAAGCGCAAACCTGCGGCACCTGACCAAGCTGGTGGATTTCTTCCATGACAAGGAGGTGCCGACGTGTCTGATGAATATCCTGCGCTGCACCCTTCCGTCGTCACGCAGCCTGAAGCCCGGCGATGCGGAAGCGGCAAAATACTTTCTGGCAGCGTTGGATCGCACCTACGAATTGTATGAGCAGACGGGGCGCAGATTACCCGTGGGCAATTTTGCCAATATTCTGCTCGCTATCATCGCACCGGCGGCCCGGCGGCTGATGTGCGACATATCACCCTGTGGCGGAGGAAGATGCTTCTTTGCATTAGCCCCCAATGGCGATATGTTCCCTTGCAGTGAATTCATCGGACTGGATCATTTCCGGTCCGGAAACCTTTTTAAAGACGATGTTTCCAATATACTCCAAACGGAGCCGTTCCATATGGTCACCGGCCGAAAGGTCGAAAATATCGAGCCATGCCGGCGTTGCGCCATTCGGCATTTCTGTGGATCACCCTGCCCGGCCGAGGCCTACGAAATGAACGGTGATATGAATAAGACCGGTGCGTTCTGTGAATTCTATGAAGAGCAAGTGCGATATGCTTTTCGCGTCATCGCCGACGGAAAGGTCGACGCATACCTGTGGGACGACTGGGACAAAGGCATGAAACCCACGTTCGATATCAATAAAGATTAAGAAGGAACGGCATTAAACACAAAATACGATGGAACCTGCTGCAGCAATTAAGCCCATGTCCGTGAGGCTCCCCCGGAGGGTCCCGTGTCGCCTCCACCTTGCTGCCTTGATTTCATCTTTGATTTATCCGCAACGACATGCGTATACTGTCAGTCCGACCTGATCCGGTATCCGGGGAAATACCGGATACCGGATCAAGCCTGTTATCAACAACCGGATTGAAATATTGGTCGACCTGTATAGAAAGGGCCTTGGACAATTCGCATCCGTTCATCAGAGGAATTTACCATGCCGCCATCCACGGACAAAGTTAAAGAAGATTCTTTATTCTGGCAACTCCCTCTTGTAACGCTCCTGGAACACCTGAATACAAGTCCCGACGGACTGAGCAACTCAGAGGCCTCTGCACGCCTGGTCCGTTTCGGCCCCAACCTGATTCATTCGGATCGAAAACAGGCAATCATCCTTCAATTTCTGGCCAAGTTCCGCAATCCCCTGGTCATCATTCTCATTATCGCCAGCGCCCTTTCCGCCTTCACCGGAGACGCCGCCAGCTTCTTTATTATCAGCGCCATCGTCATCATCAGCGTGACCCTCGATTTCGTCCAGGAATACCGGGCAGGACAGGCGGCAGACCGTTTACGCCAGTCGGTGGCCATTCGCGGAAAGGTGCTACGGGAAGGCAAGCCCCTGGAAATACCTCTCGCGGAAATGGTGCCCGGAGATGTGACGCTCCTTCGCGCCGGCGACCTGGTCCCCTGCGACGGCCGGGTACTGGAGGCCAAGGACTTTTTCGTCAATCAGGCGCTTCTCACAGGTGAACCGTTCCCCGTGGAAAAGGTTCCCGGGGAATTACCGGCAGAGGCTGAGATTCTCTCAGCCGGCAATACCGTGCTTCTGGGAACTTCGGTCATCAGCGGCACGGCCAAGGTGTTGATGTGCCGCACCGGGCAAAATACGGAACTCGGCGAGATAGCCGACACCCTTCTTGCCAAGGCCCCACCCACTGCCTTTGAGCAGGGGACGCGCCATTTCGGCCTCCTCATCATGCGCATGACCATTCTCCTTGTCCTGTTTGTCCTTCTGGTCAATGCCTTCTTTCACCGACCCTGGCTTGAGTCATTCCTCTTTGCCGTGGCTCTGGCGGTTGGGCTGACACCCGAACTCCTACCCATGGTAGTCTCCGTGACCCTGTCAAAAGGAGCGATGCGCATGGCGGCCAATAAAGTCATCGTCAAGCGGCTGGCCGCGATCCAGAACCTTGGGAGCATGGATGTCTTCTGCACGGACAAAACCGGCACGCTGACCGAGGCCCGCATCCACCTGGAACGCCACATTGACCCTATGGGACGGGAAAGTCAGCGCGTTCTGGAACTGGCCTATTTCAACAGCTTTTTTGAAACCGGCGTCAAGAGTCCTCTGGATGATGCCATTCTGGAACATAAAGAAGTTGACGTGAGCCATTGGCGCAAGATCGATGAAGGACCCTTCGACTTCGAACGCCGCCGAGTTTCCGTACTATTGGATAATGGCACGACAAGGCTCCTCGTCGTTAAGGGGGCGCCGGAAGATATCCTGCGGTTGTCGGTCAAGTACGAGGCGGATGGGGAGACCGTCCTGCGTCCCCTGGATAAAGCGGCGCGAGGTAGCATCAATGGGCAATTTGAAGACCTCAGTAAGGAGGGGTTCAGAGTATTGGGAATCGCCTCAAAGCAAGTGGGAATGGACCACCCGCATGCTGTCGTAAGCGATGAAACAGAGCTGATCTTTGCGGGCTTCGCGGCATTCCTCGATCCGCCCAAGGAGAGCGCCAAAGCAGCTTTGGCCGGACTTGCCGCCGACCGGGTGGCAGTCAAGATCATAACCGGCGATAACGAACTGGTGACCCAGCATGTCTGCACACAACTCGGTCTCCCTGTCACCGGGGTGCTTACCGGCACAGAAATCCAACAGATGGATGATCAGGCGCTTATGGCGCGGGTGGAGCAGGTAAATCTCTTCTGCCGCGTGGCGCCGGCCCAGAAAAACAGGGTCATCCTCGCCCTGAAACGGCGCGGCCATGTGGTGGGGTATCTCGGCGACGGCATCAATGACGCCCCATCGCTCCATTCGGCCGATGTCGGCATTTCCGTGGATAGTGCTGTGGATGTGGCGAAAGAGGCGGCGGACATGATCCTTCTGGAGCATGACCTGGGGGTTCTCCATGCAGGTGTTCTGGAAGGAAGGCGCACCTTCGGCAATATCATGAAATACATCATGATGGGCACCAGTTCCAATTTCGGCAACATGTTCAGCATGGCGGGCGCCTCACTCTTCCTCCCCTTCCTGCCCATGTTGCCGGTGCAGATTCTGCTCAACAACCTCCTGTACGACGTATCGGAACTACCGATCCCGCTGGATCGCGTGGATGATGATTACTTGAGCCATCCCCGGCACTGGGACATGAACTTCATCCGCAACTTCATGCTGGTTATCGGCCCGGTCAGTTCGATCTTCGATTTCCTTACCTTCTACATCATGCTGACGGTTTTTCACGCGGGGGAGGCGCTGTTCCATACCGGCTGGTTCATTGAATCCATGGCGACGCAGGTGCTGGTCATCTTCATCATCCGCACACGCAAGAACCCCTTCAAAAGCCGCCCGAACCCCTGGCTGATCGCTTGCTCGCTGACAGTGGTAGCAGTGGCCGTTATTCTGCCATACACGCCTGCCGGCATTCACCTCGGCTTTGTGGCGCCGCCGCTTTTCTTCTTCCTTATCTTGACCGTCATGCTTATCGCTTACCTGTTGGCGGTGGAATGGGTGAAGCAATGGTTCTTCCGGCGTTATGCCGCAGAGTAAAACGGATTGGTGTCAGTGACAATAGGCTGATGACTGCTTGACAATAACTGAATACAGACTGGCAGGACAACACTCAGTTATTCTCGATTCATGAGCGACAATGCAATAAGACGCCGGGATTCAATCTCAAAATGCGCCCTGCCCCCCTGAGCCGTTATTTTAGTTATATTTTTTTAATATAGTGGTATTAAGTAATTCTGTGCCAATCCGGAGCGTCCTACTTACCGCTCGCATCCTTTTGGGGAAATGGGGTCTTATAATTAGAACGTGTTGAAAAAAGAAAATCTTTACATCACTCTTATAAACATTTTTATCGGCATGGGCGTTTCTTTCCTGCTGAAGGGCAGCATCCTCGCCGTCGTTCTCATTGTCATCGTGATCGGCACGATCATTTTCATAGAACGAAAATGGATTTACGAAAACGTCTTCCGCAGGAAAAAACGGTATGCCCTGGCGGGATATTTCTTCCTGGCCGCCTTGATGCTGGCTTTTCTCTTTTTGATCACCGCGCCGAGCCGCGATACATCACACATTATCAAGCTGGTGAATGGGTTTTTGCAGAATGTGACCTCGGGTGATTATCGAGGTGCTTACGGACAACTCTCCGAGGTGTCGAAAAAAGCCTATACCTTAGACGATTTCGTTAATGACCATGTGGAAAATCGCGTCAAGGTCCAGAATTTCAGAATCGATGAGATAATCTTTAACGAGTATGATAAAAGCAAAGCCGTGGCGGTGGTCTCAAGCCCCTTCACGCTCTATGGTCGCGAAACGCTGCACATGGAGATACTCAAGGAGGAGGAGGGATGGCGGATCGTTTTCAGCAGGACCATCTTTCGCCCCAACGCCCCCGCCCAAGAAAAAAGTAACAAGAGGGAGGGGGCCATCACCAATTTCTTCAAGAAGCTCTTTTGACAAGACTCTTTCCATTATTTTTCAGTCGTGTAACAAGAAAGTCCCTTGTTTTTGACTTTTCATCACCCCTTGCGGCATCAGTCACGGAGTGGTGTCTATGCCCGATTTTTCTCTATTCATGCGTCGTCTCTTGTGATAGGGAAACGGTTGTTTCAAGGTAAAGGTTCCTTTATCGTCACCCAAAGTCCGATTTTCGCCGGAATAACAGCTTCAGGAGGGAACAGGATGGACAGCGTTCTCATCATTCATCAGCGGGACAATGTCGGTGTTGCTCTGAAGGCAATAGCCGCGGGAGAGGCCGTTATCGCCAGTGGACTGGCAGTATTTCCAGCTTTGGAGGCCATACCGGCCAGCCATAAAATCGCCCTCCGGGATATTGCCGCGGGAGAAGAAATCATCAAATACGGAGAAACGGTGGCCGTCAGTATACAGGCGATCCGGAAGGGGCAGTGGGTCCACACGCATAACCTCGAAAGCAAGAGGTGGAAAAAATGAGCGGGATCAATGGATACATACGACAGGATGGAAGAGTCGGCATCCGCAATCATGTGCTGCTCTTGCCGACGGTCTCGTGCGTCAACGGCGTCATCAATCGCATATCCCGGGAAGTGCCCGAGGCTGTCTGCGCACCTCATGCCCACGGGTGCGGCAGGGGCGGGTCCCGTGACCACGAAATCCTCTTTCGGGTTCTCTCCGGCCTGGTCCATCACCCCAATGTCGGCGGCGTGGTTCTCATTGGCCTGGGGTGCGAGGTTTCCAGCACGTCCCGCCTGCTTCCCCTGATCAAGGAAGCTGGAAAGCCCATCGAGGTGCTGAATGTGCAGGAGGACGGCGGCTCTTTGGAGACGGCCCGTAAAGGTGCGGCGGCTGCCCGGCGCATGCTTGCGGAGCTCAAAAGTCAGCCAAGGGTTTCCATCCCTTGGGAGAAGGTGATGGTCGCCATGGAATGCGGCGGTTCCGACGCCATGTCCGGCGTGACGGCCAATGTCGCCATGGGCGCCGTGTCCGACTGGCTCGTGGGAAAAGGGGCGACGGTCATCTTTGGTGAAAACACGGAGATGATCGGGACGACCCATGTCCTCGCGCGGCGCGCCGGGAATGAAAAGATTGCCGGACAGATCGAAGAGATGATTGATCGAGCGGAAAAATTGACCCAGGGTATCATGGGGGAGCTGGCCGGCCTGGTCATCTCTCCCGGCAACATGGACGGCGGCATGAGCACCATCGCCGAAAAGTCCATGGGTTGCATCTTCAAAGGCGGTTCCACCACGATCAACCAGGTCGTCGATTACGGACAGATGCCCACCGAACACGGCTTGATCCTGCAGGACGGACCCGGCTACGACGGGGACTCCATGGCGGGCCTTGCCGCCAGCGGATCACAGCTGATGTTTTTTTCCACCGGCAGGGGAACGCCTGTGGGATTTCCGGCTATGCCGGTCATCAAGGTGGCGAGCAATACCAGGATTTATAACGCCATGGGCGATGATATGGACGTCAATGCGGGCGTCCTGGTGGAAGGCCGGCAACTTCATCAGTTGCGCGATGAGATGATTGCCCGGATGATCCGTGTGATCAACGGAGAAAACACCAAAGCGGAAGCCAACGGCATGGACGTATTCACCTTCATGACCGTCCATCCGCCATTCTGAAGTATATAAGGAGAAACAGATGGAGAAATATCCCTGGTGGACCGAGGCGCAGATCAAACTGGCCGACGAGGCAAAGAAGTTTACCGATGAAGTTCTGATCCCCATCGGTGAGCGCAATGCCCTCAAAAATAAATTCAGTTGGACGGCCATGAAGCTTATGGCCGAACAGGGCTGGTTCGGCGCACTCGTGCCGAATAAGTACGGCGGACATTTCGAACAATGGGGTGTGACCGGCGCCGCGATTCTCAATGAAGAGGCGGCACGGGCCGGTCTGGCCGGCCCGCTGGGGACGACAATGTTCGGAAGCGCAACGCAGCTCGCCCACAACGGCAATGAAGAGCAGAAAGAGAAATGGCTTCCGCCGATGATCCGGGGAGAGCTTCTCGGCTGCATCACCATGACCGAGCCCTACGCCGGATCCGATATCGCTTCCATCGAATCGACGGCGGTTCGCCAAGGTGATGTCTATATCATCAACGGCAAGAAAAGGTTTCAAACCACCGCCGCCGTGGCCGACTTGTATCTGTGTTATTTTCTGACAAGCAACAAGCCGGAGGATCGGGCGGCCTATCGGCATCTCACCGCTTTTGCCGTGGAAAAGGGAACACCCGGTTTCCATGTCGAGAAAGTCAACGATATGATCGGCATGCTGGGAAACTACAACGGCAATCTGACCTTTGACGATGCACGCGTGCCTGTTTTCAACCGTCTGGGTCAGGAAGGCGACGGTTGGAAGATCATGATGGGCGGCCTCAATGTGGAAAGGATTCTCAATGCCGCCCCCATTATCGGCGCCATGCGCGAGTGCCTTCGTTACACGCAGCAGCACCTTGAGCGGCGCCTGCAATTCGGCCGGCCGACCGGCGATATCGCCACCAACCAGGCCAAGCTGGCCGATATGATCTCCAAGCTTTATCTCGGCAGGCTCGTGATGTACTATGCCGCGTACTGCGCCGATCTCGGCCGCGATGTTCCCATCGAGGCTGCCGTTTCCAAGCTCTACGCCGCCGATTCGCTCATGGAGACGGCCATCGAGGCCATCCAGTGCATGGGGGGAAATGGCGTCCTGAAAATATATCCCCTACAGCGTATTATGCAGGATGCCAAACTGTCGCAAATCGCAGCGGGAACCTCGGAAGTGCTCAGGCTCCTCATTTACCGCCAGGGGACAAAGCGAATGAAGGAGGATTTGAAGGTGCCCCAAAGGGTTATCGATCCGGAGCTGAATATCCCGCTGCCTGTAGGGCATCCCCCGTCCAGGATCACGGCAAAGACCGGGGCGGATGTCCTTGCCATCCTGGCCGAGAATTATCGTGTGAACCCCGGATTGCATATGACCATGGAGGATATCAAGGAATGGATCGATATCAGCGACGACGACCTGGTAAAATTCCTGGAGAATCTGGAGGCGCAGGGTGACGCCGGGCTCTATCGGACCCGTAAGGGCATTGCACTGGCCAGGGTAACTTTGCCCGGCCTTCAGAAGGCCCACCCGCCTGAGTATTACCATTATATTCCGGCGTGGGCAGACCCCAGGGATATGTTTTAAAGGCCTGTAGGCAAGTAAACAAGGAGAAAACGTCATGGCATCAGGCGACCCAATATTCGATTATATCTTCAATCCCCGCAATGTCGCCATCATCGGGGCATCGCCTCAGGATCTGGCCACCCACGCCCAGATGAAAACCAAAATCAGGGATCGCCTGTATCTGGTGAACCCGAAATATAAGGAAGTCCGTGGAAAGAAATGCTACGCCGGCATCCTGGATGTGGAAGCGGACATCGACTACGTCATTATCGGGATTGCCGCTGCGGCCCTGCCGAAAGCCCTGGAGGAATGTATTCAAAAAGGCGTCAAGGTGGCGCAGATTTTTACGGCAGGGTTCAGTGAAACGGGCATTCCCGAGCGAATCGAGCAGGAAGAGCATCTGAAGCGCATCACTGCCGGCAGAATACGGCTGATCGGTCCCAACTGTTTCGGCGTCTATTGCCCCAAGGCGGGCCTGTCCATTGTTCCGGAGGCCCCGGAGGAGGAAGGCCACATTGGCGTTGTGGCCCAAAGCGGAAGCTTTGCCGAATCCTTCTCCTATTTTGCCACGACGAAAAACCTCAGATTCAGCAAGGTCATCAGCTACGGCAATGCCGCCGACCTGGACGGCGCCGATTTCCTGGAGTACCTGGCAGACGATCCGGATACGAAAATGATTGCCTTTTACATCGAAGGCGCCCGGAATGCCGCGCGCCTGAAAGCAGCGCTGGCCAATGCCGCCGGACGGAAACCCGTCATCGCCATCAAAGGGGGAATGACGGAACAGGGGATGCGGGCGGCAGCCTCCCATACGGCTTCCCTGGCGGGAACCCCGGAAATATGGCGGGCCCTTTTCAGGCAGACCGGTGCTCTTCAGGTGGAAAACTTCGACGAAATGGTGAACACCCTCATGGCTTTCGACACGTCGCCGCTTCCCGCAGGCCGCGCCATCGCCCTGATTACGAACTCCGGCGGTTTCAGCGTAATACAGACGGATCTCTGCATGAAAGCAGGCATCGAGGTTCCAAGGTTTTCACCGGAAACCGTCGATTCTTTGCGTAAACTGGTCCCAGCCGCCGGGACCAGTATCGGCAATCCCCTGGATGCCTGGCCCATCTATTACAACATCGGGCCTTCGGGAAACATCGCCGACATTATCGGGATTGTGGCGTCGGATCGCAACATCCACACCCTGGTTTTTCAATTCGACCAGTTCCGCTACCTGCGGCGCATCATGGGCACCGGCATCGATGCCCACATGCAGCGCCTTATCGAATTGATGGTGGAAGGTTGTGAACGGGCCCGGGAGAACGAAAGGAAGCCTGTTGTGATTACGGTCTCTCTGGATCCCTACCTGGAAGATGAAGAAGACAGGCATTATAATCTCCTCATCAAGAAGGCGTTCACGGCGAAGGGTTTCCCCGTTTATGCCAACCTGGACGGAACGATCAAAGCGGTTGCCAATTTATGCAAGTACAAAGAAGGGCAAAAGCAGAACCCATAAAGAAATTTAATTGAGGCAAAAGCGTTCATCCGTGGATCGATCCCTTGCTGATTAAAAAGCTCATCCCCCTGTATATCGGCGCGATTGTCGGCCCCATTGGCGCGAACGGCGTGGTC
Organism: uncultured Syntrophaceae bacterium; assembly: GCA_964492965.1. GTDB lineage: Bacteria > Desulfobacterota > Syntrophia > Syntrophales > UBA8958 > CAZBME01. Next base: position 10,428 of record CAZBME010000048.1, read on the forward strand.
ACTCTCCTGCCCGTTCTTGCCCAGTCCTGGGGCATCGAATTCGCCACGGCATCCCTTTCAATCACCCTTTACATGATTCCTTTCATCGTGTTCCAGATCTTTTCCGGTTCCATCGCACAGATCTTCGATGTCCGAAAAACGCTCCTGCTGGGCTTTGTTATCTATACGATCGGCGGCTTTCTGACGGGCATCTCAGACAGCTTTTTCACCTTCATCCTCTGCCGGATTCTGCAGGGGACCGGGTCGGCATTCCTCAACCCGATCATCATGGCCATGATCGGCGAGATGGTCCCCGCCAGACATATCGGCAAGGCCATGGGCGCCCTCGGTTTTGCCTATACTGCGGGGATGACCCTGGGACCCCTCATTTCCGGTGTTATCGAGGTCCGTTACGGGTGGCAGTATTTTTTCTTTTTCCTGTCCGCTGCCTCGGCCGTGACAACGGTTCTGTTTCTCATCTGGTGCAGGGATATAGGCGGCGGCACAGTGGAGCAGCAATCCATCCTGGACATTTTTCCGCTCATTCGAAAAGCGATTGATCAACCGGGCCTTCTGCATCTGAGCTTTGCCGCGTTTACCCTGTTTATGGCCTACATCGGCATTTTGACCTTTACAGCCGATTATATGAAGACGACCTTCAGCATCCCTTCGGACAAAGTGGGATTTCTCATATCCCTGACGGGCTTTTCGGGGATTGTCGTCTCCCCGTTCGCCGGCGTGATCGGCGATCACTTCGGAAGACGAAACGTCCTGATGGGGGGCATGGCGGTGGTCTTTATTTCAATCATCCTGATGGCCACCATGGAATTTCATTACCTCTCGTATGCCTTGATCTTCCTGCTCCTGGGCGCCGGATCGGCGACGGCCTGGACATCGCTGAACACCATTGTCATCCTGTCGGCGCCGGCGCTGCGCAACCCCGTGACCTCCATCTATAATGTCATCAAGTTTTCCGGATACGCCTTTTCGCCGGTCATCCTGTCGGTCTTTTATAACAGCGGCCACTTGAGGGCCGTGCAATATGCCTGTGCCGCCACGGTCGTTATCTCTGCTGTTCTCGCTCTTCGGGCGAAAGGAGCCGGTTCCGGTGATTGAAATAACCCCCGCATCTGAAAACAGGCCCTCCCGGATGGAAAAACTGCGCCGCCGGATTCAGGTGGCCAGGGGCGAGCTTCCCCCCGATCTGGTCCTCAAGAACGGCCGGGTCATCAATGTCTTTTCGGGAGAGCTTGTGGAGGCCGATGTCGCCGTTCATGAGGGAATGATTGTCGGTGTGGGCCGTTACGAGGGCCCCCGCATGCGAGATGTTCAGGGGCTTTATATCGCCCCCGGCTTCATGGACGGGCACTTTCATCTGGAAAGCGCCATGCTGTCCCCCCGGGCGCTGGCCGGGGCCGTCCTGCGCCATGGAACGACGGCCATCGTGGCCGATCCCCACGAACTGGCCAATGTTTTCGGTTCAAAAGGCATTCGCTACGTCCTTGACGCCGCCGAAGGGCTACCGGTGGACTTCTATATCATGCTGCCTTCCTGCGTCCCCGCCACCCACCTGGAAACCTCCGGGGCCACACTTTCCGCGGAGGACTTACTTGCCTTCAGGGATGAAAGGCGTGTCCTCGGCCTGGCAGAGATGATGAATTATCCCGGCGTGACCTTCTGTGATCCTGAAGTTATGGAAAAGATCGTGACGTTCCAGGATGCCGTGAAGGACGGCCATGCCCCCCTGATGACCGGAAAGGACCTCAATGCCTACATCTCGGCCGGTTTACGTTCCGATCACGAGTGCACCCTCCTGGAGGAGGCCCGGGAAAAGCTGAGGCTGGGCATGCATATCATGATCCGGGAAGGCACGCAGGCGAAGAATCTGGCGACCCTGCTTCCCCTGGTCAGCCCCTATACCCTTCATCAGTGCAGCTTTGTCACCGATGATCTTCATCCCCACGACATCATGCGTCACGGCCACCTGGATGCGGTGATAAATCTTGCCGTGGATCATGGGCTGGACCCCCTGTCGGCCATTGCCATGGTGACAATCAACACGGCGCGCTATTTCGGCTTTCGAGACCTCGGCGCCGTGGCCCCCGGTTACCGGGCGGACATGGTCCTTCTCTCCTCCTTGAATCCGTTGCGGGTTCAGGCGGTCTATAAAGATGGCGTCCTGGTATGCGAAGAAGACCGGGTCTTGGTCTCTATGCCCCAGGGCCCTGCGGTTTCCGATATGACGGCGATGAACGTCAAACCATACACCGTGGAGGCCTTTGCCATCCCGGCCACGGGAAAGCGGGTCAGGGTGATCGATCTCGTACCGGATCAGATTATTACAACCCTGTCCATCCTCGATGCCCCGGTGCATGACGGGCAGGTCGTGCAGGACATCGAAAGGGACATCCTGAAGATCGCCGTCATTGAACGGCACCGGGGAACGGGCCACATCGCCCTCGGCCTCGTCCGGGGATTTTCGCTGAAAAAGGGTGCCCTGGCCTCATCTGTGGCCCATGATTCTCATAATATTATCTGTGTGGGCGCCTCCGACAAAGACATGGCTGTTGCCGCGAAAGCGGTGGAAATGATGAAGGGAGGTCTTGCGGTCGCCTCGGAAGGCGAGGTTCTGGCGGGCCTTCCCCTGCCCATCGGCGGCCTCATGTCCGATCAGCCCCTGGACGAAATTGCCCGCGGCTGGGAATCCATACGCTACATCGCCCAGCAGTTGGGCTGCCTATTGAACGAGCCCATGATGCATCTCTCGTTTCTCGCCCTGCCGGTGATTCCGGAGTTGAAGATCACCGACCGGGGACTTGTCGATGTAGGCCGGTTCGAGATCGTGCCGCTGTTTGCGGATTAGACGGCACGTATTTGACTCAAGATCTGAAAGGACAACCCATGATCATCTTTATCATCGTCGGCATGCCGGCGGCAGGGAAAAACATCGCCCGGATTTATGCAGATTCGAAAGGAATCCCCTATTTCGCATCGGGGGATATCGTAAGGCAGGAAGTGAAAAAACGGGGCCTCGAACCCGATGCAACCAACATGGGAACCGTCTCCACGGAATTGAGGGGATCGGACGGACTGGGAGTGACGCGCCATGTCCTGGCTGCCGCCCTGGAGTCGGGAAGGAACATCGTTTTTATGGAAGGCATGCGTTCATGGCCTGAAATTGAGCTGATCCGCAAGGAGACGGGATGCGTTGTTATTGCTTTTCTGGCGCCTCGCGGGCTCCGGCTGGAAAGGATCGTCTCCAGGGGGCGGTCGGACGACTCCCCCGATGCCTTCGAAGAAAGGGATATGCGGGAGATCGCCTATGGAGCGGCTATCCCCGTTGCCTTGGCCGATGAGTATCTTCTCAATACGTCCTCCATGGAAGATGCCCTGCGGGATATGGAGACCCTCATAAAAAAACATGTCGGATAGACGGACTATTGGAAATGTGCAGTCACGAAAATCCTGCATGAATATAATCCATATTCAGCAAGCCGAAAGCTCAGCGAGCGCCCGCATTTGCCATGCCGATCCGAATGCTGCATGGCGCCTATTTTCGGTAGAAACACCTGAATCACCACGCCCCCGGCCGCAGTATATTTTTGGCTCAGGCCGGCCATCACGTCATCCGCATCCCGTCCCGCTACCTCCCGATATCCTGCATGCAGCTATCAAAATGGCTACGCGCATCCGCCAGGCACTCGCGGGTTGCCTGCGTCTCCCTCTTGGGATAATTGCAGGCCTGAACTTCCCGTCTATTATTCGCCTTACAAATCTCCACATTCAAATTACCGGAACTTTTGGTCTCTGCGGATGTTGTGGCCTTCTCGCCGTCGCAGCCTTTTTGACAACTTGAAAGACAGCTTACCGTAACGGGGTCAGTGCATACCTTATTACCTCCGCAACAGCTGCTGAAACAATCATCACGGCATGTGGCAGATGCCGACACTTGTGCCATGCACAGCAGGAGCATACAGGACATGATGATTAAAAGGATCTTCTTGTTCATGTAAACCTCCGTCAACATTATTTTCACCAATACTTTCTTCCGTCATGATGATCTCAGCGTAAAGAAAGGGGGACACAGGCATCCTGTATCCCCCTCCGGTTTTCGTCTAAACGCTGGAATCCCGGGTTAAAAAAAGATCATGGCAAGGGATTCGGCGATGCACGCCGGTTTGTCATTGCCTTCGATCTCGATGGTATGCGTCGTCGTCATCAGGATTCTTTCATTCGGTTTCTCTTCCACGCCCGAAAAGACAATACGATCCCTGATCTTCGCGCCGACGAAAACCGGGTTCAAAAACCGCACTTTGTTGAGGCCGTAATTGATGGACATCTTGGCCCCTTCATACTCCATCGGCATCTGGTAGCTGAAAAACGGCAGATGGGAAAGCGTGAGAAAGCCGTGGGCAATGGGTTTGCCGAAGGGCCCTTTCGTCGCCTTTTCCACATCGACATGAATCCACTGATGATCACCCGTTGCATCGGCAAAAAGGTTGATCTGTTCCTGAGTCACTTCCTTCCAACCCGAAAGATAGACCTCCGTTCCTAAAAGTTTCTTCATCTGTTCCAATGTTGTAGCTGCTGACATGATTCACTCCTCCCTTTCGATGATTTCATATTAACGTAATACGTTCAAGATTCCTTTAACGACGGCCTATCTGAATATCAGGTCAAAACCGAAAGTCAAGGAAATTATTGCCCGGCCCCGTTCAAAAGTGGTCCTAACCGCGGGACCCCAGGCGCAGGCCGCCATGGATAAAATAGACATCACCATTCAAGGCTTCATTCCGGTAAAGCTCCCCAACCAGTGACGCCACTTCCTCCGGATCGATCAGACGGCCAATCGGAACCTCATTCAGAATCTTAGCCAGGGCATTCTGATCCATGGCCTTCGCCATGGCCGTGGCTACATAGCCCGGCGCAACGGCGACACAACGAATCCTGTCGGAAAGACCGCGCCGCAGCATCTCCGCCGTGATGACCTTGGGCATGACCGACATGGCTGCCTTGGATGATGAATAATTGATCTGCCCTGCCGTCCCGAGAGATCCCGTGGACGATACAAGGCATATCAGCCCCTTGCAGTTGTTGTTGATCATCCGTTCCGTGCATTCCCGGACCGTCAGAAAAACCCCGATCAGGTTGATGTCGATAACCATCCGGAACTGCTCAAGGGACATCTTGCGGGTGACTTTACCCGTCTGCTTATCGGGTGATACCATCATGCCATCCTTGATGATCCCGGCAAAGGGGGCAACCAGGTTGATCTTGCCGAATTTCTCGATGGCCGTATCCGCCAGTTTTGCGTTGTCCTCCTCTTTCGTAACATTACAGACCACCGTGGCCACATCGCCTCCCATGGCCTTCAGCTCGACCTCGGCCTGGTCCAGCAGATTCTGGACAATATCGGCAATGACGACCTTCCCGCCGTTTTTCACCCAGTATTTTGCTATTTCCAGACCAATACCACCGCCGCCGCCTGTGATAACCGCCACCGCATCTTTGATTTCCAGCATTGTCCTGTCCTCCCGTTATTCTTTTAATGAGTTGAACGGCTCGAACGACTTTCTCCAAGGCCCGCATTATATCACAAGCCGCCATGATTACAATGCATGCAGGGAAATAAACCGGCGGTCTGAAAGGGTCGAAACAAAAAGAGCGGCCTGAAGCTTCCCCTGTCGGGAGCATCAGGCCGCCCTGTTTCACTAAAATGTCGTGCTTTTGTTCTATGAAACGGCCGCCGTCAGTCTTGCCTGCGCTTTCTGTGCTTCTGCAGCCATGCGTTCGAACAATTCCGCCACCGTCGGCTCATCGTGAATCAGACCCTGCACCTGACCGACAGGGAGCACACCTGTTTCCGTATCGCCGCTTTCCGTCGCCACCTTGATCATTTTGAAGGCGTTGGCCATGAAAGCAAGCTGCCGGGCATTGGCCCATCCCGAAGCGAGGACGCCGAGAAAGAGCTTAAGATAGGGCATATTGACCTGCTTGGCGATTTCCTGAGAGTTGAAGAACGCCGCCGGCAGGTCCAATCCCCTTTTGACCGCCTTTTTCGCCGCATCCGTCGTCATGACCCGGCAGAGAATACCATCGAAGCGCTTTGAGAAAATGGTGTCATAAACCTCTTTTTCGAGAGTCATCTTTTTGTAGTTCATATGGAGGGGGCTCTCCTTCGTCGTCATCAGACGGGTTCCCATGGCGATACCTTCCGCTCCCAGGGCCAGAGCCGCTGCCAGGCCTCGGCCATCGGCGAAGCCGCCGGCCGCAATGACCGGTATTTTCAGATTATCAGCCAGATGGGGGATGAGGACAAGCGATGTCACCTCTTCTCCGTGGGCGGCCGCTTCATTGCCCGTGGCGATGACGGCGTCGCTGCCGTAATCCTGGGCCCTCTGGGCGTGACGGAGGTTAACCACCGTCGCCAGGACCTTGCCGCCGTATTTATGGGCCTCCTTGACGATCCAGTCGCCCTTGCCCAGGGCAAAATTGATGACGGGCACCTTCTCCTCCAGGAGAACCTTCGCATTGTCCGCGGCCCCCGGGAACATGAGAGAGGCGTTTGCGCCGAAGGGCTTGTCCGTCAGTGTCCTGATCTCCCGAACCGCCTCCCTGGTCTGAGCGCTGCTGAGCGGCCCCGTTGCCAAAATTCCCAGGCCTCCGGCATTGGAAACGGCGGCGACCATCTTCGGTACGCTGATCCAGCTCATCCCGGAAAGGATGATGGGATATTTAATCCCCAATGTTTCAGTAATTCGTGTTTTCATGGATACTCCTCTTGTTCGAAAATATTAGTCTCCGATGACGACGGCCATATTCACGGGCCTTCGCATCTCGGGGTGATCGTCTATCCGCACATCGCACAGGCCTTGCTCAGGCTTTCACGGGCCTGGGCCGCCATCCGGTCCAGAAGTTCCCGGCAGGTCGGAATGTCGTCAATGAGTCCGATGGACTGGCCGACCATCAGGGGCGCATAATCCACTTCTCCCTTTTCCCAGGCCTCCTTGACCCGGAGCCCCGACAGAAGCGGGATCAACTCGTCGAAACCGCCTCCCCGTTCCTCAATCGCCAACACCTCTTCAATGACCTTTGATTTCAAACCCCGACCTTGCAAGCCGAGGGACTTGCCGTAGATCACCGTATGATGTTCCTGCCGGCGAACCAGTTCCTGCTTGATGTTGTCATGGACGTCACATTCCTTTGTGGCGATGAAGCGGCTTGCCATCATGACGCCCTGGGCGCCCAACGCCATGGCGCCCGCCATGGTGCAGCCGTCGGCAATGCCACCCACGGTCACGACGGGTATCTTCACCGAGGCAACCATTTTGGGCGTCAACACCATGGACGTCACATCGTCATTCAGGGGATGACCGCCCTCTTCGATCCCTGCCGCATAGATGCCGTCATATCCGATCTTTTCAGCATGCAGGGCGTGACGGACCGAGCCGACCTTATGAAACATTTTCACGCCGGCTTTCTTGAGCAGCTCGACGGAGTCCATCCCGGCAGCCTTGTCCAGAGGTGTGCCGGAAAACTCGATTCCGGCAACCTTTTCATCGGCACAGATTTTTACATACATTCTGTGATGTTCCGGGGTGATGCGGACAGAGGGAAGGAGCGTAATATTGACCATGAAAGGTTTATCCGTAAGCTTCCGCGTCTCGCGGATGGCGTCCCGGAATTCCTCAGCCGTCTCGTAGTTTCCGGCGGTCAGATTGCCCATGCCGCCGGCATTCGAAATGGCCGCGCAGAGGTTCGGCTTGCAAAGCCACATCATGGCGCCGCAGATAATGGGGTACTTGATTCCAAACATTTCCGTAATCGCTGTCTTGAACATATTAATTCCTCCTCTATGCTTTTTTGCCCTTAAGGCGTTTGAGTTCCCTTTCTGGACTGCTTTTTCAAACTTCTTTGAATGGTTTCCCGAACCTGCTTCTGGAAAAGGCGACGCAGGATATAGCCACGATAATCTCCGCCCTGAGAAATATCGGCGGTGATGCGAATATTCTCCTGAATGCTTTTGCCGGCCACTATTTTCCGCCGCAAAAGCATCTCTTTTTCGACAATCTGCTTGCCCAGCTCGACATAAAAAGCCAGATCGTCTATCTTTAAGCCGTAATCCAGCAGTTTTTTCAGGCTGTTCCTGCCAATCTGCACATCTTCCTCATTATAAAGGCTTCTCCCCTTATCCTCAGCAAATGGGATGATGATGCCGATCTTCTCTGCCTCCCGCAGGTCATCTTCGGACAAGCCGGTTTCAGAAAGGAACAAAGCCCGCTCCAGCAGCCCATTCCCGGCGCGGCCATTCTGACCGAAAACGGCGTTTTCGACGGATTCCGCCTCCTGCAGGCTGAGACCTTCTTCCATCCGGCGAAGGATGTTTTTGATGAGCAACAAAGGGAAAAACCGCTTATCCTGAAGATACTGGATCGCTTGAAGCCTCTCGACGCAGATCTCATCATAATAGGCCATCTTTTTGTTGACCTTTTCCGGAACCGGCAAGAGGCCCTCCCGGACATAATAACGGATGGTCGATGCCGGAACGCCGCTGCGTCTCGCTATTTCACTGATTTTAAGTTTCATGATATCGATTAAAGATTAAAGTTAAACTTCAATGATGATGGTTGTAGGGGATAAAATAATTTCTGTCAAGGGGAAAATACGAAAACCGTTTTACCTCCCAAGAGAATACACCGCTGTGGCCTCTGTCCAGTCTGTAGGCTCGATCTGGTTCAGTCTTCTGACAAGGTCGCTGATCATTCCCGTTGACTTTGCATCATAGACCTGGAAGATCCCCTCTTTAAACCCGAGGGAAAGCAACTCTTCCTTCTTCCGGGTAGCGATGATCTTGATTTTTTCTTCCGCAGAGGCTTCTTTGTGGTTCGGCAGGAACATGGCTTTCAGATGGATAGGGCTATCTATCGGAGGAAACTGGTATGCTTTTGTTGCCTTGATAAAATTGTCCGGCATCTTTGAATTGGGGAGAAGGAGGGTTACTGAACCGTCTGCCGCAATGGAAAATACATAAACATAAGCGTCTTCGCTTACCTGATAGAATATCTTCACTTCATCGCCCTCCTTCAGGTCCGTTTTCGAGAGCGACAGCCTTGCGGAAAGACCTTCTCCCTTTTCAGGATAGACGGGTGCGATCCGGGCCTTTATTTTTATTCTGTAGAGGCTTCTTTCTTTAACATCCCAATCCGAGGAGATGATTTCTTCCTTTGTGATTTTCCCTCTGACGGCGGCATAGATCAGGTCTTCGGCAATCTGGTAATTGGAAACCAAGGTATGGGATTTGATGAATATTCCAACCGCCTTTTCTATCGCCTTGTTCTGGGCGTCCCGTCTGGCCCTCTGCTTTACCTCCCTCTGCGTCTCAATCTCACCCATGTATGCCCTGCCTTCAGCCTCAACCAGGGCGGTCTTCTCCGCCGCAAGCGCAATGGCAGGAAGAATCAAAAATAGGCATAGCATGAGGATTTTCTTCATAAAAGGTCTCTAATGCTTTTTCGCCCCGATCAACTGTGGCGTCTGTTCGTTGTTGTATTGCTTCCGCGCAATGCGTTCCACCTGGGGTTTCAGGTAGCCGAATAAATCACTGATCGCGATTGATCCGTCCGGTTTGACAACATCTTCATTCTTAATGCCCTTGAGGAAGAAGTAGGTGAACAGTCCGTGTCCTTTTTCATCATAGGTTGAGCTTATCTGCTCGCCCGACGAGGCGGACATGACGGTCATGTTCTTAGAGAGAACCATTTTGTCCTGGAAATTCATGACAAGCGGCCGTGCCCCCTTCGCAAGGACACTTCTTCCCCCGGCACCGGAGAAGCAAGAGTCAAGTGCGACAATGATTTCTTTAGCCGGCAGTTTCCCGAGGGCGTCATAGAGCTTCTTCAAAGGATACCCTGTCTGTGCAATGAAGGAAGGATCACCGTCGTAAGGAACAAGATAGGCATCACCGGTCTTGGGGTTGGGAGCGCCGTGACCGGAGTAGTAGATAAAAATTGTGCTATCCTTTTCAGCATGGTTGGCAAGCCACTGCTCAAAATATTTCTCAAAGTCACTCTTGGTCGCATATTCATTAGTCAAAGTGACAATATTCTCTTCCGGGTAACCCATGACCCGGGCAAGGTATTCGCTCATCAGCTTTGCGTCGCTTACCGCAAAATCGGCCTTGGGCAATTTCTGACGATACTGCTCGATTCCGATCACGATGGCGTAGGCGTTCTTTTTCAGGATCGCTGACTTGCGGGGAAGAACATCAACATCCTGTTTGGCGGGCGCAGACAATATCGGTGATGCATAAGAAGTCGGCGTAGGCGCCCCCATGCTTTTCTGCGCCGCCATAAGCATATACTTGAATTTATCGCTCGCCTTCGTGATGCCGCCGGCTTTTGCCGCACTTATGACCGATTCCGCAACACGCAACGGGATGTCTTGTCCCTCTGATTCTTCGCTTTCCACTTCAGGGGAAATGCCGTTGCCCTGGATGGCTTTGCCCGAAGGCAGATAAAACTTTGCCGTAGTCAGCTTGAGGGCCGATCCGTCGCTGAGAGGAAGTATCGTTTGGATGTATCCCTTCCCAAAGGTATGCTTGCCCAGCAATAGCGCCCTGCTCTGATTCTGGAGGGCACCCGCTAATATCTCCGCACCGCTGGCCGTGCCTTCGTTGACAAGCACAATGATCGGATAGAGCGGCTGTGTCCCGATAGTCTTACCTTCATACTTATTTTCCGATCCCGCACTTCTGCCGCGAATGGTCACGACGGTGTTGGCCCCGACAAATTTGCCGGCCACGTCCACCGCAACGGATAATAATCCGCCGGGGTTATTGCGCAGGTCAAGAACCAACCCTTTAAATGCCGAAGACCTTGAACCGAGCTTATTAAGGGCATTTTCCACGTCACGGGCGACATGCTCCTGGAAGGAAGAAATCCTCAAATATCCGATTCCCGCCTGCAGTTCCCTGAATTTAACGCTCCTTACTGAAATGACCGCCCGGACTAAAATAAACTCCCGGGGCTGCTCAAAACCGCTGCGCATTATTGTGAGAGTCACCTTTGAGTCTTTCGGCCCCCTCAACTTCTTCACGGCTTCTGCAACGGTCATATTCTGTGTAGAGATACCGCCTATTCTGGTGATTTGATCCTTCGCCTTTATTCCAGCCAGATAAGCAGGCGTATCTTCAATCGGCGATACTACGGTCAGGATGCCTTTATCGGCGTTGATTTCCAATCCCACACCGCCGAAGCTCCCCCGCGTATCAACTTGCACTTCTTTGTACATTTCCGGGGTCAGGAAACTGCTGTATGGATCCAGCGCGGCGAGCATCCCTTTGATGGCGGCATATTCCAATTGCCGGGGGTCGGAAGCAGTAGCTTTTGACCAGATGACATATTGATCGGCCACCAGATTTTCAGCCTTTTGGGAGTCCTTGCCGATATCACTGAAATCCATCCCCATTTTAGAAAAACTCCTGTTGTTGGCATTAAGCAATTCCTCCATGCCGTTTACAGCCGATGAAGCCAGATAAGAAGGATCGGGCTGCTCAACATAGTTTATCATTATTTTTGAAAAGGCCTCACGGAAGAAGACTGGCGATTCTTCCGCAAATGCGGACGAATGCCATCCTGCAAGCAGCGCGACTACGAGCAGGGCGCCCATCATTATTCTCGCCGGCAAGTTCCTCATTGATATTCCTTCCAATGGGAATTAGACAAGAACGCCTAATTCGGATGCCCCAAATAAAATAGCTAAACAGTCTGAAGGGGGAAAGCCCGAAGAATGCTCACGACCTTCAGTCGTCAGCCTAAGCCCCTAAACTACTTTAGTTTGTTGATCATGCTCGCCATGTAGCCGGCGCCGAAACCGTTGTCGATATTCACCACGGAGATGCCGCCGGCACAACTGTTCAGCATGGATAGCAGCGCGGCAAGGCCATGAAAACTGGCCCCGTATCCCACGGAGGTCGGCACGGCAATAACGGGCTTGTCCACAAGTCCCCCGACAACACTGGGGAGGGCGCCTTCCATTCCGGCAACCACAACGATCACCCGGGCGCCCCGGATCAGGTCCATTTTATCAAAAAGGCGATGTACGCCCGCTACGCCGACATCCACAACCCGCTCAACGCGGTTGCCGAAGATTTCGGCCGTCACGGCCGCCTCTTCGGCAACGGGGAGATCCGATGTTCCCGCCGTAACGACGGCGATATAGGTTTCCGTCCGTTCCGAATGTTTCTTCGTGATGGTTATCGCCCTGGCCAGGGAATGATAAACGGCCTCCGGACATGCCTGCTTCACTTCGGCAAATTGCTCCTCACTCGCCCGCGTAGCCAGGATATTGGATTCCCCGGCCATCATCGCGGAAACGATGGTTTTCACCTGTTCCTTCGTCTTGCCGGAACAGAAGATCACCTCGGGATAACCGACACGCAATTCCCGGTGGGTATCGATTTTCGCGCATCCCAAATCCATATAGGAAAGGCTTTTCAACCGCGATATGCCATCCTCGATATCCATCTTCCCTTCACGGATATTTTCGAGCAGTACCCGCAGTGCGTCAGCGTTCATGCTTCCTCCCCCGGCAAGGATTTCAACCCGTCATAGATCTCTTTCACACTCAGGCCCTTTTCCTTTGCCAATCTTTTGCAATCCTCGTATTCCGGTTTGGACTTGATCACACACCCGTTGAGGTATCCCTTCTTGACTGAAACATCACCGAAGCCCGTATTGACCTTCACGATCTCCCGTTTCAGCATGGCCTTGGCAACCCGGTAAGAGCGAAGGCCGAATGTGGAGGAATGCCGCCAGAGGACTCCCTCAATAACCGCTTGCCTTTCCAAATCGCAGAGTGCCGAAACGGTCACCGCCGGCCGCGATTTTTTCATGATGATCGGGGTGAAGAAAACATCATGGGCGCCCTTTTCAAAAAGCATCTCCATCAGGGCATCATATAGTTCCGGGTTCATATCATCGATATTGCACTCAATGATAACGGCCTCCCCTCTCTCAACGTCGGACACCGGATCGGCATCCTCAGGCATCGTTCCAAGATAAACACGCAGAACATTCGGGATCTCCGTGTCTCTATGCCCGATGCCGTAACCGATGGCATCGGAGGTAAAATGAATCACCTCTGAAAAAGAATCCACGGTAGCCGCCAGGATGGCCGCCCCGGTAGGTGTCGTCGTCTCAAAGGGAACGAGACCCGATTTCACCGGGACTCCCCGGAGGATTTCAACGGTTGCCGGAGCGGGAACAGGCAGCATGCCGTGGGCGCACTTGACGAACCCTCCGCCCACCTGAACGGGTGACGACACAATCCTGTCAATTTTCAGAGAATCCAGACAAATCGCCGCACCCACAATATCAACAATAGAATCGACCGCCCCGACCTCGTGAAAGTGGACATCTTCAACGGCATGCCCATGAATTTTTCCTTCCGCCTCCGCAATTCGCGTGAAGATATCCAGACTCAACGACTTGACGGCATCAGACAGGCCGCTCTCTTTGATCATTTGGGCGATGTCCCGGAAGGTTCTCGCGGTATGGTCATCTTCATGATGTCCATGAGCCACAATAACATCGACTCTGGTCCCGGTGATGCCGCGACGCTTGTCTTTTTGAATCTTAATTTCATAGGAGCCAATGTCAAGCTTCTTCAGCTCACTCAGGAGATAGTCCGGAGAAACGCCCACATCAAGCATGGCCCCCAGGTGCATGTCACCGCTGATGCCGGAAAAACAATCATAATAGAGCACTTTCATGAACGATACCCTCTCTTTTAAAGGAAGTGATATTAACATGACGAGAGTTCAAACAACAACATTTTAATAATAAACCAATCAATTCATCTCCATGATCATCCGGGCCTACGTGATTGTGTTCCCCTGATTCCAAGGATAAAGGGCATGATTGTAAAAAGCACAGCGGGAAAAGCCGTCAGGCGGGAACGCGCTTCCACTAAAATAAGCGGTTGAAGAAAAACCCTCAACTGCTGGGATGTCAGGAATGACAATGCCTTAGCGCTGGACAATACGGGAATTGTCCCCATATTTTCCCATATTTTCCGGGGCCTACAAATACCAGACGGACTGGGCCGCCTATCTGCAGCGAACCAAACAACCGGCCACCGCCTCAGCAATTCCCCAATCATCTGCACGGGAAGACAACCCCGGCGCGGAAAACCGGGCGGCTTTAGCGGATGCGGCCAAAGGCGCTCTGACGAAACCATGGTTCGGCGCCGCCTACTGATGATCTGGCGCCGGTAATCATTCAGGACCATCCGGTTAAAGCATTTCTTTCTGTAACAGAACATGTTAAAATTTGTCCTTGCCAAATATATAAAAACTTATATAATGCCTGCACGAAGATAAAGCCGCTGAAATTCATCGCTTCAAGCCTCGATGATCTTCGTAACTTT
>CAZBME010000049.1:0-23359 GCA_964492965.1 uncultured Syntrophaceae bacterium
CTGGTGACCTCATCCTTACCAAGGATGTGCTCTACCGACTGAGCTACGTGGGCGAATCTTTCCTGATGGAGCGGGAAACGGGATTCGAACCCGCGACCCTCAGCTTGGAAGGCTGACGCTCTAGCCACTGAGCTACTCCCGCTTTTCATCTTGCCTTAAATAATTATCCCCGGGTCTTCTTCCTAACCATGCATCAGGCATGTTTTATATGGTGGAGGGGGGAGGATTTGAACCTCCGTAGGCTGAGCCGGCAGATTTACAGTCTGCTCCCTTTGGCCACTCGGGAACCCCTCCAGCGTCAAACGTCATCATCTGGAGCTGGCGATGGGACTCGAACCCGCAACCTGCTGATTACAAATCAGCTGCTCTACCTGTTGAGCTACGCCAGCAAAAACAACTAACGACGGTTATTTAATTATATAAAGAACTTAGGGCATTACTCCCATATGGGATTAAATGCGCCGGGAATGCGAATTGAGGAACTTAGTTTTTATTGATTTATTTGTCAAGATTTTTTTGACATACCATTCAAGTTCTTTTCAAGCGTCTCGGTTTTATGACTGCGCATTGATTCATGAAACCGCCCTTGCATCAAAAGATTTCTGCCGAAAAAATGTATATCTTTGCATCCTTATCTTTCCATGCCTCCGGAGGCAGCCCTGCTTTCCGGCAGGTTTCTTCAAGAAACGTTTTGGGGTCCCACTTATATTCCGATGCTACCTGAGGGAGAAGCAGCCCGGCGTTAACGCCTTTAATTATATATAATCCATGGACACCGACCTCAAGATCACTAATATCTTGAAGTTCTCTCAGAGGCGTCAAGACAGAAATTTCAATACCTACATCCTTCAGCTCTTCGGCTTTAAGCTGCGGAAAGCGCGGGTCTTGAAAAGCCGCCGCCAGAGCCATTTCCTGAATAGTGGTATATAACGGTTTAACTGCCTGGATATACCCGATACATCCCCTCAAATGACCGTGTTTCTTGAGCGTCACAAAGGCGCCCCGATGACCACGAAGCACTTCGGAATCCGGGTTCCATTCCGGCAACCGGTCACCTCTCACCTCAGCCTCAATGGTTGTCCTGGCTATCCGGTGGAGAAATTCTTTTTCCAGATCTGTCAGCATAAGACACCCCGCATAGTTTCTCGTTGCTTTCGGTTATTCGTAAAAAGCCGCCGCCGCATAACCGACCACACCGCTTCTATCGGCGGTAATATCGCCGGAATTGGCATATTTCAAAATTTCCGCACGCTTTGCGCCAAGCCCACGAGCAACCATCATCATCGTTGCGGCAGGTCCGCCGCCGCAAGCCTCCGCATGCCCCGTTTGGAGCTCACGCAAAAGGCCTTCAGGGTCCATGGCGGCCACATGCTTCAAAATGGATTGATCCATCTGAACCGCCCGTTCGTAAGGATGATAATGGGACAGGTCGGAACTGGCAATAACCAGGACCCGCTTGTTTCCGATCGCCTTTATAATAGCGTCCGCCAGGGATACACAGATCTCGGCCGTCTGGTCGCCCATCAGAATAGGGATCAGCCAAAACTCGCCGAGGACCATCTGGAGAAATGGCAGTTGGATCTCAATGGCATGTTCTGCAGCGTGAGCGGCCGGCAAAAAAGAGGCATGACGGCATTGCCCCACAATCGTTTCGGCCAGGCCGGCATCGACGGGCACCTCCCCCAGCGGCGTCACGTAGACTCCCTCGGGATAAACAGAAACACCGCGAAAGAATTCGCGATGACTTGGGGCGATAATCATGACGGCATCGAACGTCCGCCCTTGAACGGCTTTATAGGCATGAGCCGCCACCCCCCCGGAATAGACGTATCCGGCATGAGGCGCCAACAGGCCGAAGATGGTCCCATCAATAGAAGCCCCGCCTGCGCTTTGGAGATATTTACTGACATCCGCCCTCAATACGTCCGGATCGCCTGGGTACCAGCTTCCCGCCAGGACGGCTCTTCTTATCAATGCACTGCCCATCTGTTATCCTCTAATTCAACCGCCAAATGGTACCTTCCGGCGTATCAGAGATCTCGATCCCCATGTCCGAGAGGCTTTGCCTGACAGCGTCCGCATCGGCCCAACGTCCGGACTTCCGATGCGCATCCCTTTCTTCGATAAGGCGATGGATATCTTCCCCCACCTTCTCTTCATCAAAATTGAAGACGCCAAGGATGCTGTCAATCCCTTTCATCACCTCAAGGACACGATCCCGGTCCCGCTCCGAAAGGAGTCCACGCGCCAGGGGGCTGCTGATTTTATTCACAAACTCAAAGAGAGAGGCCAGCGCCTGGGAAACATTCAAATCATCGTCCATAGAACCAAAAAAACCCTGACGGACATCGTATATCAACTGATCCGTATCGGCGTAACCATCGCCGGGCTGAAACCGGATAAGGCGTTGGACGAAATGATCGAGTTTCCTGACGGTGTTTTTTGCCGTTTCCAGTGCCCCAAAGGAAAAATTCAGGGGTTTTCTGTAATGGGCACTCAGAAGAAAAAACCGGATCTCACAACCATGAAAACCTCTCTTTTCAAGATCTTCGACCGTCAGGACATTATCCAGGGAGCGAGACATTTTCTTGCCGCCCACCATGACCAGATCCGTATTGATCCAGTATCTGGCCATGATCTTGCCCGTTACGGCCTTGCCGATGGCCAGGACATTCTCACAATGGGGAAACACAATATCCGCGCCACTGGCATGGATGTCAAAGACTTCCCCCAGATATTTCAATGATATGGCGGCGCATTCCAGATGCCAGCTCGGCCGGACGTTACCCCACCGGGTTTTAAAATAGATGCCCTGTTTCAATTCGCTCAGGGTTGATCTTTTCAAGAGCGTGAAATCGACAGGGCTGTCTTTTTCATAATCATCCTGATCAATCGTCCTGCCGTGCTGCATCTTTCCCAGGTTGATGTTGGACAGTTGCCCATAGTTTTCAAGTTTGGAGATATCAAAATAAACCGACCTCAGTTTTTCATAGGCATATCCTTTTTCAACCAGCTTTTCGACCACCCGGAGCATATCGTCCACATGTTCACTGGCCTTCGGATAATCCGGATCCCTGACAATATTCAATTTATCAAGATCTTTAAGAAATGCGCTGATACATCGATCCGCATAAGTGGCCAGATCCGATTGAGCCCTTTCCGCTCCCTTGACGGAACGATCAGCCAGATCGATGATATTGGTCTGATGCCGAACCCGATACCCCTTGAACGTAAGATAGCGCCTGATCATGTCGGATATGACAAACCGCCGGTAACTTCCGATATGAGGAACTTCATGCACCGTCGGACCACAGGAGTGCATCAGGATCTCTTCCCGGCGAATGGGTTTGAATAATTCCTTTGACCGGCTCAAGGTATTGTACAGACGCAGGGTGCTTTCCTGCTTGTCCGTGAAGAGGTCCGTACTTAAATATCGTTCCCCGCTGTCCGGGAAAATGACGACGATGACGCCCTCTTCCATCTCTCTTGCCTTTTGCGCCGCCACATGCATCGCCGCACCGGAACTCATTCCCACAAGCAGGCCTTCTTCCCCGGCAAGGCGACGGGCCATTTCAAAGGCATCTTCATCCAGAATATTGATTTTCTCGTCGAGGCGATTTTTGTCAAAAATCCCCGGCCGATAAGATTCCTTCATGTTTTTGAGCCCCTGGATCTTATGCTGGAGGTAAGGCTCAACACCGATGATGCGAATGTCGGATCGATATTCCTTGAGCCGCTTCGAGATGCCCATGACTGTCCCTGAAGTCCCCAGAGCGGATATCACCATGGTCACGGCACCTTCCGTCTGTTGCCAGATTTCTTCAGCGGTTCCTTCATAATGGGCCAGGATGTTATCCTCATTATTAAACTGGTCGGCCCCATAATACTTCCCCGGATGTTCCCGAAGCATATGGTAAGCCACTTCGATGGCCCCATCCGTCCCTAGGTTGGCCGGGGTAAAAACCAGTTCGGCGCCCATGGCCTTCAGAATTTTTTTCCTTTCCTCGCTCGCGGCCTCCGACATGGCTAGGCACAGGCGGTAACCTTTTGCGGCGGCTACAAGAGCCAGGCCTATGCCCGTATTGCCGCTTGTGGCTTCGAGGATGATCTTATCATGGGTCAGTTCTCCCCGTTCTTCCGCCCCATTGATCATATACAGGGCCGGTCGGTCTTTGATGGACCCGCCGGGATTAAAAAACTCCAGTTTGGCAAAGATTTTTACCTTTTTATTCGGATTCAACCGATGGATTTCCACAAGGGGGGTGTTGCCGATGGCTTCAAGTATGTTCGTATAAGGATATCGCATGCGCATAGATTTTCTGAAGATATCTTCAGCTGTCGAATTTAGGATCGGGAATCTTGATGAAAGGAACGCCTTCCTCTTTCAGCGTCTCTTCTTCCGCAAGGGTCGTTGTACCTCTGATGTTGCGCTGGTCTTCTTCTCCGGAATGAATCTTGAGAGCCACTTCGGCAAAACGATCCCCCACGTTCTCAAAATGCTTTTCCACATGTTGCTGGATCATCTGAAGATATTTCATAGGACTCATGTCCACATCATTTTTCTTCTCGGAAGATCTGCTGTCCCTGCTCATGACGGCAATGGATGACGGAACCA
The DNA here is from genome assembly GCA_964492965.1 of uncultured Syntrophaceae bacterium. GTDB lineage: Bacteria > Desulfobacterota > Syntrophia > Syntrophales > UBA8958 > CAZBME01. Next base: position 4,616 of record CAZBME010000049.1, read on the forward strand.
TCACCGTTTCCGCGCTGCCGCATACAGGGCAGGTGATCAAATTGCGGGCGTTCTGCTCTTCAAAGGCAGCGCGGTCCTTGAACCACCCTTCAAACTTGTGCCCTTTTTCACACTTCAAATCAAATATTATCACGGTCTTCCTACCTTCGTCTTAAGGCCCCCTGCAAAATGCCCACCAGGAGTCGTCTGCTTAACAACCTTATTTCACAATGCTTTCCCGAACAGCATAAAATAATGATGGACATTCGAACAATATTGATATATTTTTTTTGGATTGTCGGGATGTGGCCCAGCTTGGTAGGGCACTGCGTTCGGGACGCAGGAGCCGCGCGTTCAAATCGCGCCATCCCGACCATTTTTTATCCCCCCACAACGGAAGCCATTTTGAAAATCGGCAAATACATGGCAATAATCATTCCGCCGACAACGCCCCCCAGAAACACCATCATGAAAGGTTCCAGAAGAGCCGTCATGGCATCCACCGCTGAATCCACCTCATCATCATAGAAATCAGCAATTTTAGACAGCATAGTGTCCAGGGCACCCGTCGCTTCTCCAACGGCGATCATCTGGACAACCATGGCTGGGAAAATATCCGTTTCCGCCAGAGGTTCGGCAATGGTTTTGCCTTCGGAGATGCTCTTCCTCGTCTCGATGAGAGCCCTTTCAATGATGACGTTACCGGCTGTTTTACTGACAATTGTTAAACCTTCCAGAATCGGTACGCCACTGGACATCATCGTGGACATGGTCCTCGTGAATTTTGACACAGCCACTTTTTTAAGGAGGGGACCGAAAACAGGCGATTTGAGAATCAGGCTGTCAATGATAAACGTCCCTTTTTCCGTACTTCTAAATCGGTTAAAGGCAATATAGGCGGCCACCAGGGCACCAAACATGAAGAGCCAGTAGCTCTGCATAAAGGCACTGGCGTTGACCAGAAACTGGGTCGGCGCCGGCAGTTCTCCTCCCATGCCCTCAAACATCTTCTGGAAGACGGGAATAACCTTCAGCAGCAAAAGGCTGACAACACCGACGGAAATCACCAAAACACTGGCCGGATAAGTCATGGCCCCCTTAACCTTGGCTTTCAATTTCATCGCCTTTTCCATATAGTTGGATAGGCGCTGGAGGATGACATCCAGGATACCGCCACTCTCCCCGGCCGCCACCAGATTGACGAACAGATCATCAAAAATTTTAGGATATTTTTTCAGAGAATCCGAAAGGGTCGAGCCGCTTTCGATGTCTTCTTTGATTGATGTGATGATGGCTTTGAAGGTTTTATTCTGTTCCTGCTGGGCGAGCAGCTCCAGGCATTGAATCAGGGGGAGGCCGGCATTGATCATGGTGGAAAAGATCCTGGCAAAAACGACGATATCCTTTTCCTTCACCTTCTCTTTGAGGAAGGGAAGGTATTCCATGAGATCTTTCGGCTTGGGTTTGACATTGATGGCCCGATAGCCCTGCCTCCGGAGCAGCCCCCGAACGACAGCCTCATCGGTTCCATCCAGTTCGCCTTTCTTGGACTCGCCCTTTCTGTTTGTCGCTTCCCATAAAAATGCCGGCATGGTTATGATCTCCGTTTTAACGCCCTGAATATTGCATAAAGCACAATTCCTGCCGCAACGGACACATTCAGGGAATCGATTTTACCTGCCATAGGCACTGAGAAGAGGAAGTCGCATTTTTTCCTGATCAAAGGCCTGATTCCCTTGCCCTCACTCCCTACGACCAGACCGATCCGCCCGTCAAAATTCATGCTTGCCATATCATGACCGGCTTCGGCATCGGCGCCATAGATCCAGAACTGGTTTTCCTTCAAACTATCGATCGTTTGCCCCAGGTTGACCGTCATCGCCACAGGGATATGACGAACAGCCCCTGCTGAAGCCTTCATCACCACAGGGGTCACCGCTGCCGCCCTGTGCGACGGAATAACCACGCCATTGGCGCCGAAACAATGGGCAGACCGGATCACTGCCCCCAGGTTCTGGGGATCTGTGACCCCATCGACGAGGACAATCAAATCCCCCTGCAGATCGGGATGCCGGTTGGCCATGATGGCTTCGATCGAGGCATAGGCATACTCCCGGCAAATGCCCACAACCCCCTGGTGCACAACGCCCCCGGCCAGACGGTCCAGAGACGCATGCTCCTGGAATTGGACAGGTATGCCGCTCCGGGTCGCCAATTCCAATATTTTTTCACCGACAGATCCCTTCCTGCCGGAGGCCATGATAATTTTGGAAATCCCTTCAGGATCGGTGTGCAAAGACTCCAAAAGGGGGTTTATGCCATAGATGATCTGCCGGGCCTCTTTCAATGGCTCATCCCCGCAAGGCAAGCCCTTCGGCAATGGCTTCCACAATGGCATCCGCCTCTTTTGCCGGGTCCTGGGCCATTCGGATCGGCCTTCCCACAACGAGATAATCAGCCCCCAGCCTGATCGCCTCCTGCGGCGACAGGGTCCGTTGCTGATCATCCCCGGCAACCGGCGCAACGCCTCTAACCCCTGGGGTTACAATGGCAAATTCCTTTCCACATGCTCTTCGCACGGACACGATATCCTGGGGTGAACACACAACACCGCCTACACCGGCCTTGAAGGCCAGCCCAGCCAAGAGGGTCACCATTTCTTCAGTACCATGGCCAAAACCCATCATGGCCAAATCATCATCATTAAGGCTGGTCAAAATCGTCACCGCGAGGATAAGCGGCAGGGGACGATTCATTTCCGCAGACAGTTTTTTTACGGCATCGACAGCCTCCGTCATCATCTTCATACCGCCCGATGCATGGACATTGAACATTCCCACGCCAAGCTTTACGGCGCTTTCAGATGCCCTGGCGACGGTATTGGGAATATCGTGAAACTTAAGATCCAGAAAGACCTTGCCCCCCTGTGACTGGACGGATTCAACGATCCGGGGACCATAAAGGGTGAAGGCCTCCTTTCCCACCTTGAACATTCCGACATGATCCTTCAACCTGCCGACCAGGGAAAGGGCTTCCTCATAACGCCCGCCGACATCCAAAGCGAAGATCAGCCGATCCCGGGCTCCGTTATTCCGTATATTCGTCATCTTCAATAAATTCCGTATGATCCAGGATGGGCTTGAAATTTTCTTTGGTGTAAACGAGGTACTCCGGATGGGCAAACGTCACCCTGCCCGCAGCGATCTCCCGCAGGGACATGACCACTTCCCGGTTGTTCCTGGCACCGACCAGGTACTCCGACCCCTTCAGCAACTGTCTGGCCCGCTTGGACGTCAGGATAACCAGCGCAAACCGGTTTTTTGCCTCCTTCAGAGAATCTTCAACTGTAATTCTTGCCATTTTTTATTCAAACCTCCCTTAAACAAATTCTATTCGTTCAAAAATCAGCGATTCTCCCGATCCAGAAATGCCTGCAGCCTACTGTTCAGTCTATGCCTGCGGCTTTTTTCCGCTATGTAAATCGAACGCAACTGGTCTATCGCTTCTTTTAGTTTATCATTAAATATGACATAATCATACCAGAAAACTTCCCTGATTTCATCAACGGCTTTGTTGAATCGCGTGCTAATGACATCCGGGTTCTCAAACCCCCGTTTGTTGAGACGGGCCCTCAATTCTTCAAGAGCCGGCGGCAGGATGAAAACAAAAACCCCGCCGGGATATTTTTCCTTGAGCGCTTTTGCACCCCGGGGTTCCACATCCAGCATGACATCCATGCCCTGATTCAGGAGTGTCTCCATGGCTTCTCCCGACGTGCCATACAAATGGCCGTAATTTTCGGCCCATTCGACAAACTCGCCCCGGGCCAACCGCTGCCTGAATGACTCCTGGGAGATGAAATGATAATCCCGCCCATCCACTTCACCCGGCCTTGGAGAACGGGTGGTAAAAGATACGGAAAAACGTATATTGGGATACATTTTCAGGACCTGTCGGCAAATCGAGGTCTTGCCCGTACCGGAAGGCGCCGAGACAACGATAAACAACCCCTTCTCCAACGGGTCGCCTGTTTGATGATTATTCAATGTTCTGGACCTGCTCCCTTAATCTTGCCAATTCACTTTTCATTTCGATAACGTACCTGGCAATCTCGGCATCACCGCTTTTCGAACCGATCGTGTTGACCTCGCGGTTCATCTCCTGAATAAGAAAATCCACTTTCCTGCCAATACCATCTCCGGTATTCAGCAAATCACCGAACTGTCCCATGTGGCTTTCCATCCGGACAATCTCCTCTGTGATATCGCTCTTTTCCGCCATGATAGCGATTTCCTGGCAAAGCCTGGCCTCATCGATCACGACACCGTTAGTCAGTTCCTTGATGCGGTCGGTCAAACGCTTCCGGTACTCCAAGACAACGACGGGACTCCTTGACGATATCCCGTCGAGATGTTCCTTGACCGCCCCGATTCTCGCCAGGAGATCCATCTTCAAGGCATCCCCTTCCCGTTGCCTCATCTCCGTCAAGGTCGCCATGGCTTTCAGAAGGACGTTTTCCAGATCCGCCCATGGAACAGCGGGCGCCTCTTCCGCATCTTTGGGCATGAAAATATCCCTTAACCCAGCCATCATGGAGAGTGTAATCTCATCAGGCAGGTTCAACTCCGTCTTCAGCTGCGTCATCAGAGCATAATAATAGCGTACCTTGGGCAGATTCAATGCCAGTTGCCCTTCCGTCTCAACATCTTCCCCATCATCGACGCGAATGGACACCTCAATCCTGCCTCTTGTGAATTGTTCCCCGATTTTTCTCTTGATATCGATTTCGTAGGGGGAAAGCATAGACGGCGTGCGAAGAGAAATCTCCAGGTAGCGATGATTCAGTGACTTCATCTCCACCGTGAGTTTCTTTCCCACGGATTCAGCTTCCGCCTTGCCAAAACCGGTCATACTTTTTATCATGATTGCTCTTTCCTTTTCCTCTTTAACTGTTCCACATATTTTTTCCGGATCTTGTTCAGCATATCGATCACTTCCGGTGACCCATAATCCGGATACGTCCAGGGAAGCCCCCGAAATGACCCGTCCTGAAATACCAGCGTCAAGTCGGCATAAATGCCATCCCGGAGGTACGGCCGGTGGGAAAAACCCTTCCCCGTCGCCAGGATCAAATGGGCCTGGGCAATGTAACCGGGATCGATATTGATCCGCCTTCTTTCTCCTTCTGAAAAACGCTCTTCAATCCCGTTCGTCATGACCTTGATATCCGGAAGATTCTCCGGCGCAATCAAACCCGAAAAAGAAACAAATCTCCGGATGAGTCCCTGCCCGATTTCCCTGGCATAATAATCCGTATAATCAAACTTTAAAAAAGGGCTGATAAAATCAGTTTCACCGTAAGCGCCGGTTAAAATCCCCAGAACTTCATTGATCAGGGCTTCCTCCTTTGAGAAGAGGCTCATGATCAAGTTGACCGCATCGGCCGGTTTGGGCTGGCTCATAGGGTTTTCTTCAGTTCTTTGCGCGACACGGTCGCCGTCCCTGATTTGCCGACGGCTATGCCGGCCGACCGGTTGGAAAGAAAAGCCGCCTCTCTGAATGTGGCACCGGATGCCATACAGAGCGCAAATACCCCGATCGCCGTATCGCCGGCGCCGGTGACATCAAACACCTCACGGGCTTCTGTCGGAAACTCCGTATGGGTGATCTTGCCGTCCCGTTCAAATAAACTCATCCCCTCTTCGCCCCGGGTTATCAGAACAGACTTGAAATCAAAGCGGTTCATGATTTCGGCGCCAGATTTCATAAGGGATTGACGATCCACGATATCAAAACCGGCCGCCCGACCGGCTTCATAGTGGTTCGGGGTAATGATATCAAACCCCCGGTAGAGGGAAAAATCGTTTTTCTTCGGATCGACGCATACCACAATGTCCGTTCCCCGGGTCAAATCGCGGATGCCGTCAAGAAGTGTTTCCGTCACGACGCCCTTGTTGTAATCCGATATAATGATGGCACCCAGTTCCTGCCGCAAGTCACCAATATGAGAAATCATTTTATCAGTGCTGTTCCTGTCGACGGTCATCCGGCTCTCCCGGTCAAACCGCACGACTTGCTGGCCATGGGCCACAATTCTGGTCTTCAATGTCGTTGGCCGGCCCTCTTCCACAATGATGCCGTCCGTATTGATCTGCCTGCTCTGAAGTTCTTTCAAAAGACGATCACCCATATCATCGGCACCGATAATGCCCACGCCATAGACCTTGCCGTCCATGGCGAAGATATTGTTCATGACGTTGGCCGATCCCCCGAGAAGCAGGTTATCCGACTGGACGTCCACAACGGGCACCGGCGCTTCCGGGGAGATGCGGGATACCCGCCCCCAGATAAAATGGTCAACCATGATGTCTCCCACAACCAGTACCTGTGCAGACGGGAAATTCTCAATGATATCCAAAGCCCTCTTCCGGCTCACGATTCTCTTCATGCGCTTGCACCATCTCCTGTTTCTTACGATTCAGCAGCGATCGGAAAAACCCGATAACCAGACTAAAGCTGGAAATGATATTCCTGAAATAATTATATGTCAATGATTTTCTTTATTTCTGTGCGAGTCGCCTTTAACGGCATCGGATGAATATCACAACATTTATGGTCATCATTGCTTTTCTATATGGGCCTGTGGTAGGAGGCTCATTCCTAAATTGAACATGCTCAAGGAGCGCTATGAGTCTTCTATACAGGCAGGAAATTATCGGCCGGGAAACGGGCCTATCCATCGATCAGATTCGGGCAACAGCCCTTTTACTTGATGAAGGGGCAACGGTTCCCTTTATCGCCCGTTACCGAAAGGAGGTCACCGGCTCCCTGGATGAAGTCGCGATCACAACCATCCGGGATCGCCTGCTCCAGTTGGAAGAACTGGAGAGCCGACGCGAGGTTATTTTAAAATCGCTGACGGAACGTAATCTCCTGACGGATGAGTTGCAGGCCAAGATAGTCACGGCCGAAACCCTGTCCGTCCTGGAGGATATCTATCTCCCCTTCCGACCCAAGCGCCGGACCCGGGCCACCATCGCGCGGGAAAAAGGGTTGGAACCTCTGGCGACCAGGATATTCTCCCAGGCGGATATGGACCTGACCGCCGAAGCGGCCCCTTATATAAATGCGGAGATCGGCGTGGCGTCTCACGAGGACGCCCTGGCCGGGGCCCGGGATATCATTGCGGAATGGGTCAATGAAGAGCAGAACGCCCGGGGACGGGTACGAACCCTGTTTTTTGAAAAAGGCGTCATTCGTTCACGGGTCCTCCCGGACAAGGAAGGGGAAGGGAGCAAATACCGAGATTATTACGAGTGGGAAGAAGCGATTTCCAAGGCGCCTTCCCATCGGGTCCTGGCCATGCGCCGGGGCGAACGTGAAGAAATCCTGACCCTGCACATCGCGCCGCCGGAAGATGAAGCCATTGCCGTTTTGGAAGAACTCTTTGTTAAAGGAAACACGGAAGCGGCAAATCAGGTCCGAATGGCCGTTCGCGACAGCTATAAGAGGCTCCTCCAGGGCTCTATGGAAACGGAGGTCCGGCTTGCTTCAAAAAAGCGGGCCGATGCCACAGCCATCAGAGTTTTTGCCGATAATCTCCGGCAGCTTCTGCTTGCTCCCCCCATGGGGCAGAAATCAGCACTGGCGATCGATCCCGGGTTTCGTACCGGCTGCAAGATCGTCTGCCTCGATCCTCAGGGAAAACTGCTTCACAACGATACCATTTATCCTCTCCTGTCTGAAAAATCGAGACAGGATGCGGCAGGCAGGGTGCGGGAGCTCTGTTCACAATTTCATGTCGAGGCCATTGCTGTAGGCAATGGAACCGGTGGCCGCGAGACGGAAGGTTTTCTTAGTCACATTGACCTTCCCAAGACAATCCAGGTCGTCATGGTCAATGAAAGCGGCGCCTCCGTTTACAGTGCGTCACCGCTGGCCCGTGAAGAATTCCCCGATTATGATGTCACGGTCCGTGGAGCCATATCCATCGGTCGGCGACTGATGGACCCGCTGGCGGAACTCGTCAAAATCGATCCGAAGGCCATCGGCGTAGGCCAGTACCAGCATGACGTGGACCAGGGCGAATTAAAAAAATGTCTCGATGATGTCGTGGTGAGTTGCGTCAACGCCATCGGTGTCGAGGTTAATACGGCCAGCGCCCCCCTTCTGTCTTATGTTTCCGGCCTGGGCCCGGCGCTCGCTGGCAATATTGTTAAGTATCGCAACGAAAACGGTCCCTTCCATTCCCGGGAAGACCTCAAAAAAGTTCATCGCCTGGGGGCCAAGGCCTTCGAGCAGGCAGCGGGCTTTCTCAGAATCAGGGATAGCCTTCACCCCCTGGACACCAGCGCCGTCCACCCGGAAAGCTATCCCATTGTTGAAAAAATGGCCCTCGACCAGGGATGTTCCGTATTGGAACTGATGCAGGATCAGGAACGCCGACAGCGGATCCGGCTGGAACAATACATCACAGACAAGGTGGGTCTCCCGACATTACGGGATATCATGGCCGAACTGGCCAAGCCGGGACGGGACCCCCGCAGGGAATTTGAAAATATCGCCTTTGCCGACGGCATCGAAAAGATTGGAGACCTTAAGCCCGGCATGAAACTTCCCGGCATCATCACCAACATCACGGCCTTCGGGGCCTTTGTGGACATCGGTGTCCATCAGGACGGTCTTGTGCATCTGAGCGAACTTGCCGCGGGATACGTGAAAGAACCGGGGGATGTCGTCAAAGTAAGTCAAAAGGTAGAGGTGACGGTTTTGGCCGTTGATCTGGAAAGAAATCGGATATCGCTGTCCATGAAACCCTCACATGGCGAAAAGGCTGATAAAGGATCCCGCCCGGCAGCCGACAGCAGGCAACGGAACGAACCTGTAAAACAGGCATTGCGCGGGGAAAACAGGCCCAAAAAAGAAGCACCCAAACCCTTTAATAATCCCTTTGCCGATGCCTTCAAGCGTCGCTGAAACGTTTTTTCTTAATTCTTGATGATCGCCTCAAAAATAGATTCTTCGATTAAATCAAATACTTCATCTTCCGTATATTTTTTCATGTTCCAGCTGCGAAGAGGGTAAAGTGACAATTGATAAATCAGCATGTTGGCTGCAAAAAAAGCGTCCCTGACCTTAAACACTTGTTTTTCAATTCCTTTTCTTATAATTTCCTCGATTACCCCAACCAGCGCACTTTCCTTCCCCAGAACAATCTTCATGAATTTGGGCGGCAGGACATTGGTTTCCCGATACATCATCAGGATATCATTTTTATAATGATGGATGATCTCAAGAAGCTTACGAACAACCGTTCTTAATTGCTTTTCCGGATCATCGAGTTCCAATATACCACTTTGTGCGAACCATTCATTCGCGGGTGCGTGAAATGTGTTGAACACCAGACAGAGAATGTCTTCCTTGCTGTCGATGAAATTGTATAAGTTCCCCAGATTGATGCCAGTCGCCTTGGATATCTCACGCATGGTTGTCTGAGAGTACCCTTTTTTAATAAAGAGTTTCGACGATTTTTTTGCGATGAGATGTTGTTTCTTTTTTAGAATCTCCTGATTTTTACTGTGCGCCTTTGTTTCGATGCCATGTTTTTTAGCCACAACATCCTTGCCGTTTTTCATGTCCCCCCCCTTTGTAAGTATAAAATTATATTACCTTTAAAACAGTACCCCCATAAAAATCAAGAGCAATTTTTCACCCCTGAGCATATTACATCCTGTAAATTAATGAAATAATTCCCACAAATAAGTATTATTTAATGATACGTTATAGGGGAACATACGTTCGTATTATATTAAATGCAACTATTTTATAATATTTAATCGAATCTTGTCTGCATGTTGATGGGTGTCCGTTGTGACCAATAAATGGGATAAGGCATATTGCATCGTTTTCGATTGCGCGAAAGGGGTATCTCTGTGATATTCAATCAAGGCAAGCAAATCTTCATACGTATCGATATCTCTCCAGGGTGGAAGGACTGAAAAACGAAGACCTTTCCGTTCCAGGATAGTGCAGGTGTCATGAAAGACGGAATCCGCCCCCCAGGGAATACCTGCAAAAGCATCGGGCAGGAACGAATACCGGTTAAAACCGATCAGATAGTATCCGCCATCCAGTGCAGGTCCGATAACCGCATCGTGGCTCTTCAGGGAATCAAAGGCCCTTTCGATCATTTCCGCCGGCAAATCCGGGAAATCACTCCCAATCAGGACGGCTGCCTCACAATCCTGTGCAAGGCTTTTTTCAAAGGCCGCCTCCATCCTGCCTCCCAACTCGTTTCCCTCCTGCGCTGTGTAGATTCGGTTTTCTCCCAGCCACGCTTTTACGGCACGTTCGCCATCGGGCGGATGGAAGAAAATATTCAGGCCAAAGTTCCCCAGGTCCATTCCATCCAGAAGATCCGACACAAAACATCGGTATAGTTCTCGTGCATGATTCCCGCCGATGGAGCGCGCCAGGCGAGATTTAACCTCTTTTGCGTCGGGAGATTTAACAAAGACAAGGAGACAGCGCCTTTTCATGATGACGGTACGATCCAATCTATCTAAATGATTATTTAGAGGAATGGGCAGATAAATCTTTGCCGGACGGATAATATCTCGGCAACTTATCCGGGGACACCCCCAGAAAGTAAGCACTTAAAAGGAGCCAGTTCCTCAGTGTCGCGTAGAGAATGCCTTCCTGTTCCCATCGCCTTGCAGACGTAACGATCGGCGTCGAGATGAAACCGATTTTTCCTCCCGCCTTCTTTATCTTCCGCATGAATGCTACATCTTCCATCAAGGGAATTCCCGGATACCGCCCGATGGTGTTGAAGTAACCCTTCCGCACAAAGATCGCCTGGTCACCGTAGGGGATGCGCGTCAGGCGTGAACGCAGGGAGGCAGCCCGGGAGATGAACCGATAGATGGATCGGTTTGAGTCGATAGAAAGATCAAACGCCCCACCGACAAAATCCCCACGATTCATGACCTCATCGATCAGGCTGAACGCTTGGGGGGGAAGCCGCGTGTCGGCATGCAGGAAAATCAGGATATCCGCCACGGCCAGGGCAGCGCCGGCGTTCATCTGATTAGCCCGTCCTTGGGGTGATTGAAGACAGCGTACGCCGGGACAGGTCACGGCCTTTATCGTATCGCCATCCGGGGCCCCATCGACGAGAATGATTTCGCACACATCACTGCCATCCAGAGAAACCAGGCGCTCGAGAAGATCGTTGATTCCTTGAACCTCATGCAAAACAGGGATAACAATGGAATACCTTGATTTCAATAATCACACTTGGGTCACGTCTATGCCGGCCCGCATGGCCAGCTTATAGGATTCTCGCTTGAAGTATATGCCCAGGGCCGCCATGAGAACCGAAGCCGCCAATAATGCACCGCTCCAGAGCAAATAAATCCCCGATCCCCACTGGGTATACACAATAAAAAGAAGAGGCATGCTGAGCATCGTCAAAAGCAGGCCCAGGTGATAAAGACGATCACCGGCCATCCAGAAGACGGCTGCCCGCGGCGCCTTTTTCTTCATCTTCTCATAAAGGGGATAATCCAGGGAGGTGGATGGTTTATTTTTCCGGCCGGCTGGTTTCATGACGATCACCTTTCTGGGCATTGGAGGGTCGGACAACCAGCACGAAAGCAAGAGGACCGATCAGCAATCCAAGGGCAAACCATTTAAAACTGTTTTGCCCCCTGTTGGCCGCCAGGAATGCCGTCACCACCGCACAAAATAGCCAGAAGAGGGCAAACATCCGGAGAGAATCGTCCAGCCGGCATAAGCCGGAAAACAGGTCAGGACTCATGGCCACGGGTCGTCGCATGGAAACGTTTTTTGCGCGACTGCTCCTTATATCGTTTTTCCCCGAAAACGAGATCCTGCTTTCTGATAAACACTTCCGTATCGGCCATAATGGAATTGGTGATCCAGACGTTTCCGCCGATCACCGATCGGGCGCCGATCACCGTGTCCCCGCCTAAAACAGTGGCGTTGGCATAGATGATCACATCATCCTCTATCGTCGGATGGCGTTTTGTCTTCCGCAGGACCACACACTCTTCCCGGCTGAGGGACAACGCCCCCAAGGTCACGCCCTGATAAATTCTCACCCGGTTGCCGATGGTTGTTGTTTCACCGATAACAACACCTGTGCCGTGGTCGATGAAGAAACTTTCGCCGATGTGTGCGCCGGGATGTATATCGATGCCGGTCCGGCTGTGGGCATACTCCGACATGATTCTGGGAATCAGGGGAATGGCCATGCCGTGCAGCTGGTGGGCAATGCGATAAACCGTAATGGCAAACAGTCCCGGATAACTGAAAATAATATCATCGAAACCGCTGGCGGCCGGATCTCCTTCATAAGCGGCGCGGATATCCCTGGCGAGCATTTCCCTCATTTCCGGCAAAGTGTGAAGAAACTCAACAGCTGCCTTCTGGCCCTGTTCTTCACAATGCATACAGGATAAATTATGTCGGATACAGTCATGGCGAAAGGCCCGGGCAATCTGCTCCGAGAGCTTTTCAAAAAGGGATGTCATTTCCTGCCCCAGATAATACCCGACGTTGACCTCATCCAGACGGTTAGGGATGAAATAACCAGGATACAGGATTCGCCCGGCGCGCAGGAGAATGTCGATGATGGCCTCGCGCAGAGGAATCGGCTCGGCGCTGACGTGATCAAAACAGCCTTCTTTATTGCACGTCGAAACAAGCCGATCGACAATGGCCGGAATTTCCTCCCGGAATCGATGTTTTTTGGCTACTTCCGTTTTGCACTTCGCTTCCTCGGATGAACGCTTCATCAAACGATCCTTTCCTTCACTGCACGGCACAGGCCTGCTCTGTAGCCGTCCAGTAAGGGGACATACTCCGCAGCCGTTCAATAATGGCGGGCAGTTTTTCAATGACCAGATCAATGTCCTCCGGGGTATTGTAAACACTCAGGCTGAACCGGATGGAGCCATGGGCCATGGTAAAGGGGACTCCCATAGCGCGCAGCACATGGGAGGGCTGAAGCGATCCCGAAGTGCAAGCAGAGCCGGAAGAGGCACAAATGCCGAACTGGTCCATGAGCAGGAGAATGCCTTCCCCCTCGACAAACTCAAAGCTGATGTTGGTTGTATTCGGCAGACGCTGCAGACGGTCGCCATTGACCCGGCTGTTTGGAATGCGCCTTAGAATTTCTCCTTCCAGTCGGTCCCTGAGATCCTTCACGATCGTGTTTTCTTTGTCCATATGCGAAGCCGCCAATTCACAGGCCTTCCCCAGGCCGATGATACCCGGCGTATTTTCCGTGCCGCCCCGCCGTTCCTTTTCCTGATGGCCGCCAATGAGAAACGGCGAAAACTTGGTCCCCCGGCGGACATAAAGAATGCCGATCCCTTTGGGGGCATGGAGTTTGTGACCGGAGATGGAGAGCATGTCGATAACACTGTTTTTCATGCTGATAGGAATTTTGCCTGCGCTCTGAACGGCGTCGGAGTGGAAGGTGATGCCCCGTTCACGGGCAAGTTCTGCCGCCTTTTCCACGGGAAAGACAACCCCTGTCTCATTATTGGCCCACATCAGGCTGACAATGGCCGTATCCGGCGTGAGGGCCTTTTCATATTGCTCCAGATCAAGACGGCCTTCCTTATCGACAGGCAACTCCGTCACCAGATAACCCTCTTTCGCCAGATGGGCGCACAGGGCCTTGATCGCCGGATGCTCCACGCGGCTGGTGACGATGTGACGCTTGTCCGGATGCGTGGCCAGAGCAGCGTGTACAGCCGCATTGTCACTTTCTGTGCCGCAACTGGTCAGGATGATTTCTTCAGGCGAGGCACCTATAAGGGAGGCTATCTGCTCCCGGGCCTCGCGTATCTTTTTAGCCACCTGCCCCCCGAAGGAATGCATACTCGAGGGATTGCCGTAATAGTCACTGAAGTAGGGGAGCATGACCTCCAGGACCTCGTCCGCGACCCGTGTTGTCGCATTGTTGTCCAGGTAGACCGTCTTCATGGGACAACCTCCTCGATCACCAGGTCCGGTGAAACGATATCCCGCAGCTTTGCCTCGACAAACTGCTTCATGGTCGTTTCGGAGGCCTTGCAAACGGCGCAGGCGCCCCGCATGGCGACGAGAACCCGGTTACCAATCACATCGACGAGTTCGATATCGCCCCCGTCGTGCTTCAATGACGGGCGGATCTCCCTTTCCAGGGTTTCCTCGATCATTTTGATCTTCTTGATGTTGGATAGCTGCGGCCGGCCGACCGGCTTGGATTCGGCTCGCACACGGTTAATGATTTCCTCAATGGCATCATGGCAGCCACCGCAACCGCCACCCGCCTTGGTATAATTTGTCACTTCTTCAACGGTGGCCAGGTTGTTTTCCCGAACGGCCCGCTCAATTTCCCGATCCGTCACGCCAAAGCACTCACAGATCATCTGGGCCCCAGGTTCCTTCACCGGCGTGCCGCGATAATTCTCAATGGCCTTTTCCAGGGCCTCTTTACCCATAACGGAGCAGTGCATTTTTTCCTGGGGCAGTCCGCCCAGAAACTCAGCAATATCCTGGTTGGTGATCTTCAGGGCATCATCCACGGACATCCCCTTGACCATCTCCGTTAAAGCGGACGAAGACGCGATTGCGCTGGCGCAGCCAAAAGTCTTGAATTTGGCATCCGTTATCTTTTTATTCTCGTCCACCTTAAAGGTGAACTTCAGGGCGTCACCGCAGGCGATGGACCCGACTTCAGCGCTTCCGTCCGGGTTTTCCACTTCACCAACATTCCGCGGATTAAGGAAATGATCCCGCACTTTGTCTGTGTATTCCCACATATATACGCTCCTTTTCCGTAAAATTACCTTTTATCCACAATCCAATGTATTGAATTGTCGCGCTCAAGCTCCTGTTTATCTATAAACATGATGATCTTTATTGTCAATGAATACCGCGTCCTGTTACACTACGGCGCCTGAAGGAGGGCGGACGCCGAACACACCGTTCGCCTCCTTGTTTTTAAAAACAGGCTGTGCTACTGCTGGAGAAAAAGGAGCCTGATCCATGGAAACCAGAGAAAACCTGAAGCCTCTTCCTCCCATGAAAAATCATAGATGCTTCGGCTGTGGTCCCGATAACCCTCAAGGATTGCAAATGGAATTCTTTATCGGCAAAGAACTTATCTATTCGTGGATCAAAGTGCCCGACCATCTGTGCAGCTGGCACAATATCGTTCATGGTGGGGTGGTATCGACCATGCTGGATGAAGTAATGGGCAGAACCGTAAATGTTTTCACAAAGAGCCTCGGGCTCACCAGGAACATCAATATCGAACTGATCAAGACGGCCTTTATCGGTGATGAATTGAGGGCGGAAGGACAACTCATCGAGATTATCAATCTTCGGGAGGCCAAAGTAAAGGCCGTCCTCTACAACAGCCATGATGAAATCTGCGCAAAATCGACGGCAACCTTTGCTCTGGTCAGCCCCGATAAAATCAGAAAATCGGGTGTCGATGCTGAAGAGGTCCTGGAGTGGTTCGAAAATAATATCCTGCGCCTGGCCGTGGGGGGCTCCAGCCATTGTCCATAATTCTCAGGCAGACCAGGTTCAACATCATTATAGCTAATCCCGGCAGGACGTAAAACCATCCTTTTTCTTTTTTAACAATTATGTTGACAACAGAAACCTTTTGTGTCATACATTGCAATAACAGTTGCCGAAGTCATGGCAAAGCGTCCGGTTAAGTGAACAAACTTATAAACTTCAAAGGAATGAACCATGAATAAAGACATCACCATTTGTTTTCGCACCGACACAGAGATCAGGAACTCTCTCAAGCGAGTAGCCGAGGCAGAGCGACAGACCATCTCAGCCATCATCGAAAACATCCTCTACCAGTACTTGAAAGAAAAGAAAGTCATTCAGGATCTTGATAAGGAACGGCGCCAGTATAACCGCAAGCCTGTCTCCCTCCCGGCCTTTATCATGGACAAGAACTCGACGACCAAGGGTTTCAAAACCGGGAAGGTACTGGACATTTCTTTGGGAGGAATCCAGCTGTGCATCCCCCGGGGCGTAAAGATGGAGGTCTGCACGGACAGTGAAACCAACGAGTTCCATATCGTTTTCACTTTGCCTGATGCGACACAGCCGATCAATGTGACTTGCAAGTCACAGCGGGTATTCGAGTGCGGAGAGGATATGCATGTCGGAGCCGCTTTTGTGGACTCCGATTTCCAGAGTTACCAGACTCTGCAGAAGTATCTGATCTGAGCCACGAGGGAACAGAGTTGTTCGCCTGTAAAACGGGGAACTCCGACATAGTGCGTTGAGATAGGAATGGTGGAAAATATTCAACAAATGTTTTACCATGTATAACAAAGGTGCCGGCTCATGAAAAAAATTATCTTGGTTATTACCTTCATTTTTCTTTTGGCGAATGTTCCTGGTATCGGTCATGCGGATCTCATAACAGAGATCGGCAGCATTGGCTACCCGGACATGGTAAGGACGGACCAACACACCACGATCAATGTGAATCAGTTCAATCCGTCCCTGGGAACACTAAACAGCGTAAAATTTACGTTGCAGGCAGCCCTGAACGGATCATACAGCTTCCTGTGGACTCAAGCAGGTACTCGCACACGCAATGCCTATTGGGCGGAGACGGGGGACGTAAGAATCTCCTATGGCAGCCAGATGAATCTGTATCAGAAGGTGAGCAGTCCTGATCCCTTTCCGGTGACGGAGTCTCAATGGGATGCCTGGTTCAGCCATCCGACGAACCCAGTATTGCTGACCTCTAACGTGCTTGCAACCGGTCCCACCATCTCCTTATCGGCGTTACAGGTTTACACCTTTACGGGCTCCGGAACACTGGGTTCCTTTATCGGCACCGGCCAGATACCCTTTAGTTTTGATAACAACACATACTTAGCCATGCTGACGCCGGGTAACGGTCAGTTCAGCATGAATACCTTTACGTCTGGTAAAATTACGGCGGAATACGATTACAAGCCTGTTCCCATCCCAGCCGGACTCTGGCTACTTGGCGCCGGCCTCATCGGATTGGCAGGCCTCAGGAAAAAAATACAAAAGTAGCTTTCGAAAGCTGAAGGAATAAACACGAAGGCAGGGTCAGAAGTGGCCCTGCCTTTTTTTGTTTGGAGTGCAATGGTTAATGTTCGCGAAGTTGAACTCTTTCACCTTGATCTTGCGACAAATGTTGCTTTGAAATCAGGCAAAACCGCTATCGGAAGATAGACCACATCTTAAATTATTTGGTGAAGTGATCATTCTGGTTTTTTCTGCGACGCTCATCCGCTTGATTTCCATTTCCCGCCTGGTGGCTCTGCTCCGGTCAGGGAAGTCCTCCAGATAGACAACCTCCTTTGGCCGGCGCCCTCGAAAATACTTGGCTCCTTTGCCCGTTGCGTGTTCTTGCAGCCTTCTGCTCAGGTCCTTGGTGATCCCTGTGTAGAGGGACCCATCAGAGCATGAAACCATATAGACCTGCCAACTGGCTGAACCATGTTCTCCCGATGCGCCAATATCTTCTTTATAATCGCGGGAGGCTGAATCACAAGGGAGTGAAGGCTTTTCCGACAAAGGACGCATCACCTGGGGAGACCTCATTTAGCATCCATGAATTGAAATAATGCCTGGGCGCAGCTTTCCGGAATGATGCGGTCACCCCCATAATATCCCAGACGTTCCGCATTATCCCCGTGGAAGTCACTCCCGCCGGTGGCGATCAGATTATATCGCTTTGCTGTTTCAGCAAACATCGCCACATCCATATCTTCATGTGTTGCCGCATAGACTTCAATACCGATGAGACCCTCACAAATACACGATTCAATGATTCGATCATATTCTCCGGAATCTTCACATTTCAACGATTTCGGATGAGCCAGCACTGGCCATCCCCCCGCGCTTTTAATCAGTTCAAATGCAGACGCAAGGTCAATTTTCTGTTTGGGGACATATCCCGGCATACCTTTGATGAGATATTTTCTGATTGCGGCTTTCACATCGGAGGCATACCCCTTTTTTACAATGGCACGTGCAACATGGGGTTTGCCTGGGGCGGCACCCTGAGATTCTTCCCTTACATTCTCAAGGGTCAGTTCAATCCCAATCTCATGCAGTTTTTCAATAATCCGAGGAATTCGCTCCTCACGGATGGATTTGAGCCCGGCAAGTTGTTTCAATAAATCCTGATTCCTATAGTCAATGCCATATCCAAGCAAATGAAAATCACCGGAGGGAAAATCGACGGATAATTCTATGGCAGGGATAAAGGATATGCCCGTGCCTTTTGCAGCTTGAATCGCTTCACCAATCCCGTTGACTGAATCGTGATCTGCTATTGCAAGGATGTTAAGCCCTTCGTGAATGGCACGTTTGATTATATTGCCCGGGGTCATCAAACCATCAGAAGCTGTCGTGTGACAATGGAGATCCAGCATGAAACGCTCATTAAGGTTTATTAAAGAATATATTATGTACGCCGCGGAGATTAAATTGCCTGCGATATAAAATCAAGCGGCAATTGAGAGTGGTCAAAAAGCGGACGCTTATACGCCCAGATAATTCCCCAATTTACGAATCGATCTCCAGCACGCTCGGCAAAGACTGGCCTTATCATAGGACAAACGGCAATAAAAAACCCGCTATTTCTAGCGGGTTTTTTACTTCCTTGGATTATGTCCTGGTGGGCCGTGCGGGAATCGAACCCGCGACCAACGGATTAAAAGT
>CAZBME010000050.1:0-21245 GCA_964492965.1 uncultured Syntrophaceae bacterium
CGGCCAGGCGGATCGCCTCGCCCGGCGTGCCGGCGGTCAGCACCCGATATCCCTGTTTTTCAAGCATAAGCTTGCTCAGGCTCAGGATGGCCGGTTCATCCTCCACCACCAGCAGGGTCTCCTGACCGCGCACAATCGGCTCCTGCCATCCTTCTATCCGTGCCTGTTGGCCCTTGCCGATGTACCGGGGCAGATAAATCTTGAAGGTCGTTCCCTGATCAGGTTCGCTGTACACATTGATGAAACCGTCGTTTTGTTTGACGATCCCATAGACCATGGCCAGGCCCAGACCCGTGCCTTTCCCCACACCTTTGGTGGTGAAAAAGGGTTCAAATAGATTACCGAGAATCTCTTTATTCATGCCGCAACCGTCATCGCTCACGGCAAGCAGGACATACTCTCCGGGGACAAAGCCCGCGTGATCGGCGCAATAGACCTCGTCAAAGCTGATGTTTCCTGTTTCGATGGTGACCTTGCCCACACCGGCGATAGCGTCGCGGGCATTGACGCACAGGTTTGCCAGAATCTGGTCGATCTGCGTGGGATCAACCCTGGCCGGCCACAGAGCCGTGAACGGCGACCAGTTGAGATGGATATCCTCGCCGATAAGCCGTTGCAGCATCTTGAGCATTCCTTCCACCGTTTCATTCAGATCGAGCACCCTGGGGGAGACCGTCTGCTTACGGGCAAAGGCCAGCAGTTGTCGCGTGAGGTCGGCGGAGCGATTGGCCGCCATGCGGATTTCTTCCAGATCGGCATGGATCGGCTGTGTCGGATCGACCTGCTCAAGGGCCATTTCCGCATGGCCGAGAATCACGCCCAGCATATTGTTGAAATCGTGCGCCACACCGCCTGCCAAACGCCCGACGGATTCCATTTTCTGAGACTGAAGCAACTGGTCTTGAAGTTTCGCCTTTTCTTCTTCCGCCCGCCTGCGTTCGGTAATGTCTTCACCAGCACTTAGGACGCCGGTTATCTTGCCCGATTCGTCCCGGATCAAACTGTTATACCACCGGACGATTCTTTCATGACCGCGGCCGGTAATGACCATATTTTCAAAATACTCTACCGACGAGACATCGCCCGCCATCAATTGCGCAAATACCCTCTTGACCTCCTCGTTGACTCTTTCGGGCAGAAAGGCATCAAACCAGTTTTTGCCAATGGCCTGACCGGGTTCGCATTCCAAAATCTGGCACCCCTTTGCGTTCATGAGGGTGACACGGCCGTCAACATCCAGCGCAACGATTATAGCCGGAGCAATATCGAGGTAGCGTTGGGCCGTTTCTTTCTGTCGGCGCAGCGCCTCTTCGGACTGTTTCAGGTCGGTAACATCGATAACAAAACTTAGAGATGCCGGCGCCCCCTCCCAAATAATGATCCTGGAACTAATTTTCAGCCATCTTTCCGTTCCGTCTGCCCGCAAAACCCTGAACGAATAACCCGTTTCTATGTTCTCCCCCTGCAATCTCCGCTTATGGCGATCCAGCACCATATCGCGGTCATCGGGATGTATAAACGAAACGAAGGGGCGTGAGGTGAGCATCTCTTCTGGCAAACCCAATATCTCCAGCAGCGCCGGATTGGCAAATTGAATTCTCTCATCACGGGCAATCAATATGCCTTCTCCGGCACTTTCAAATAAAAGACGGTATTTTTCTTCACTCCTCTTCAGCGAAGCCTCGGCCTGCTTGCGCTCGGTGATATCGCGGGTGACGCTGAGCATATGGGGAACGCCGTCAAAATCAATCATAGCGCTGGACATAAGCCCCTGAAATATTCTGCCGTCCTTTCTGCGAAAAGGCGCCTCGAAATTTCTCAATACCCTGTCTTTTCTCAGTTCCGTCAGCATCCGCTGCCTGTCTTCAAGGTTTTCCCATATATTAAGCTCAATTGTGGTCTTTCCTATAATCTCCGCTTCCGTATATCCCATGTTTTTGGTAAAGCCCTCATTGCTCAAGATATACTTACCGTCGGAAAGGCGATTGATGTTGACGGAATCCTGGATGGTATGAAAGGTTTTTCTGAATATTTCCTCACTTGTTTTCAGCGCATCTTCCGTCCGCTTCTGGTCGGTTATGTCAATAAGCGTGCCACTGGCCCCCAGAAATACACCATTTTCTATCCTGGGTTTTGTTTTTGTCCGCACCCACCTGAACTCACCTGCTTTGTTTTTGATGCGATAGGTTAACGGGTATTCGATGCCTGTGCTGAGCTCCAGGAATCGCTCCATCAGAAGGCCCAGATCATCGGGATGGACAAGTTCCGTGAAGCTTTTTCCAATGACATCTTCACGATCGTAGCCCCAGATGTCTTTTCCACCCGGGCTGAAGTAAAGAACTCTCCCCTGACGATCAACCTCAAAAATCACATCGCTGATGTTTTCCACCAGCCGCTGGAATTGCGTTTCCCTTTCCCGCAGAGCGTTCTTCTCCGTCAAAGCCTCCGACAGGTCCCGTTCCAGCTCGGCAACGCGGGCGCGAAGCTGCAAAAGTTCATCTATGGGCGCTACGGTTTTTCCTTCATTGGTCATGATCGGGTTCTCCGTGAAACTTCTTTGTTTAAAGCAAAGCTGCTGTGAATAATTTTCACCAGGCATCGATAAGGACGAGCAGATAAACGTCCGATGAACAGCGCCTGAAAGGCCGGATGTCCCCCAAAAATACCAGATGTTTCGTTAAAGTCAACACTGAATGCCCTTTGAAACAGAGCATATTCGTCGAGATCGCGTGGTGCTCTCTTTCCGGCAGGCACTTTCCCCTTGAAGTGAAAAATGGGTCACAAAACCTTCTCCTCCCTTATGACGCCACATTACTCTTTCGTTTGTGGCCGCCGACGTTATCCCCATTGCCGTTTGCATCTTCGGACTGCTGAAACAAGCAATTGACGATGACGGAGAAACATGCAAAAGGGGAATAACCATTTATCAACCACCACAGATCAAAGAGGCCATATGCTGAATCCCCAGAAAGTGATCGAGCAATTCATCGAGGAATGCACGGGCTGCGGCCTTTGCGTTGAAGTCTGTCCCATCGTCGCCGAGACGGAACTCAAGGAAGCTGCGCCGGAGACGATTATGGAAGAGATTCTCGATCTCTTCCGGCACGGGAAGGTCGGCCCCCTGGCGCGCACAAGGATCTATTCCTGCCTGTTCTGCAACACCTGCTTGTCTTCCTGTCCCCAGGCGCTCAATCCCGGACTGACCTTCGGTACGGGCAAGGCGATTCTTCAAAAGCTGGGAGATCCGGCGCCCAAAGGCGTGACCACCATCATGACCCTGGGCGAGACGCTTCTTGAAGGCGCGGTCCCAGCTTTCCGGGAACGCCTTGAGGAACCGGACCGGCTGATCGCGGCCATCGGAGACGAAAAGCCCAAACCGGTGAAGACGGTTCTTTTCTCAAGCTGTTTCGGCCTCGTCGAAGGGTCGGTCCTGCATACGACCTTGCAGATCCTGGAACGCATCGATCCCGGGGTTCGGGTCCTGGGTGGGTATGATTACTGCTGCGGGGAACTCCAGTTCATGGCCGGACGGCCGGACGACGCGCAGCGGCAATTCGACAAAATGGTTGCGGGGCTCAGCGCCCTGGCCCCGGAACAGGTGGTGATCTTCTGCCCCACCTGCAAAATGACTTTCGATCATCATCACCCGGACACCGGCTGGTCATGGACGTTCATTACGGATTTCATCGCCGGACACCTCGATAAGCTCGGTCCATTACGGGAAATCAACGCCACGGTTACGGTTCACGACCCGTGCCACTTCGTCCGGGGGGTCACGCCCGCTTCGGACTCGCCACGGAAAATCCTGAAAGCCATCCCCGGTATCAGGATCATCGAGATGAAAAACGCGCAAGAGGACGCCCTGTGCTGCGGCGCCTACGCCATCACGGGAATGGGAAAGCCGGGGTTCAATTTCCGGGACCGGCGGCTCAGGCAGGCCAGGGAGACGGGTGCCGATATTTTGAGCCTCTATTGTCCAGGCTGCCAGATGATCCTGGGACCCGAGGGGCCGAACACGGCCCTGCAGGTGACCTCCATTCTCAGCCTCCTGGGTGAATCCCTGGGGATCGGCCAGGAACGGACCCTCCATGGATCGCCTTAACATGGCCTGAAAATCGATCCTGGGACCTGGCTTCGATACCGCCCGGCCCGCACATCGGACGCTTACATCAACATCAAAGTCGCTCAAGGAGGTTCATCATGACGGATTACGAGACGCTAAAGCTGGCCGCGATCCAAGCCGCACCGGTCTACCTGGATCTTGAGGCCTCCACGGAAAAGGCATGCCGCCTGATCGGAGAAGCGGGGAAGAAGGGAGCTACACTGGCCGCCTTCAGCGAAACATGGCTGCCGGGATACCCGTTTTTCGTCTGGGGAACGAGCACCGACCGTCTGCTCGTGTGGAGGGCCGCAGCGGAATATCTCGCCAATGCCGTGGAAATTCCCGGCCCGACCACCGAAAGACTTTGCGAGGCGGCCCGCCGGGCAAAGATCGACGTCGTCATCGGCGTGGTCGAGCGGGACCGTCGCACCAGGGGCACGGTTTATTGCACCCTGCTCTTCATCGCAGGCGACGGGCACATCCTCGGTCGGCACCGGAAACTCAAACCCACCCACAGGGAACGGACGATATGGGGCGAAGGCGACGCCACCGGTCTGACCGTGTACGAGCGGCCCTACGGCAGGATCAGCGGCCTCAACTGTTGGGAGCATAACATGGTGCTCCCCGGTTATGCGCTGATGGCCCAGGGGACCCAAATCCACATCGCCGCGTGGCCGGGCTCGGAAGGGAAAGCGCCGCCGGCACCCGACGCCATGTGGGAACGCCAGCTCCTCCTGTCCCGGGCGTTCGCTTCCCAGGGGGCGTCATACGTCATCCTCGTCGGGGGCCTCATGGCCGCCGGAGATGTTCCCGAGGCCTTCCGCGAATTGGCGGCCAGGTACCGCGGAGACAGCTGTATCATTGACCCCCGGGGCGAGGTGATCGCCGGTCCGGCGAAGGGCGAGATGATTCTCACGGCAGACGTCTCGCTGGAGAACGTCTTCGCCGCCAAGTCCGCCTGCGATGTCGCCGGCCATTATTCACGCCCGGACCTTTTTCAATTGCAGATCAACCGCAGGCCGCACGAGCTGGTCGTGGACATGTTCGCTCCGGAATGCACACCCCCGGAATCAAGCGTAAATAGCGAATCATAAACGATTTAAACCCATCAGATTTACTGATCAGCCGGATGTGCCATTTTCCATGGGCAGCAGAAATATCAGAATGCACACCGCTCTGCATGAAAAGATTAACAATTGACAAGCTGTCATACATGGTTATGATAAGCGAAATGCATTAACGATCTGGGGGCTCTAATGAACTATATCAAAATCCGCTTCAGAAATGATCGCAGCATGATCGAACAGGAGATTCAGGATGCTATTGAAGACATGTTCAGCATGACAAGTCCCACCATGTTTGCCATGGGTGAACACAGCTGGCGTCCTCATACGGACATCTACGAAACCCCTGAAGAGATCCTTGTAATCATGGATCTGGCCGGCGTGCGGCGGGATGAAATTCATCTCGAAGTGAGCCGCAAAGCCGTCAAGATTTATGGGACGCGCGACCAGAAATCACTTTCAGGGACCATGCGCTACCGCCTGGCAGAGATTGCCTATGGCTATTTTGAAAGGCATCTGGCGCTGCCGTCCCCTGTCGATGGTGAAAGAATCGAGGCCACATACAAGGACGGCCTCCTTGTGGTCCGCATGGCCAAACTCCCGCCGGAGAGTGATCTGATCAAGAAAGTCACCATCATCTCATAGCGCAGGGCGCCCTGGTGGATTGACGCCAGCCGGGACAATATCTTGGCTCACATTGAGATTATACTGACATGCATGCGCAGCCTGCCGTGACTTGTCAGGATGCAAGAATAGATGGAGGAATAGATGTCTGAAGAAAAAATTACCGACGAATTGAAAGTCATCCAGATACCGGAGGTTATGCCCATACTCCCCCTTTTCAATATGCTCGTATTCCCCAAGATGATGCTCCCCATGGAGGTCTTCGGCGATCAATCGGTCAGCCTTGTGGATGAGGCCATGTTACAGGACCGGATCATCGGCCTTGTCCTGGCCAAAAAATCGCCCGTGGATACCAATTACAAGCCCGAAGATTTTCATACCATCGGGACAACAGTGGTCATCCTCAAAATGGCCAAAGGAGGCGACAAAAAAGCCCAACTTCTCGTCCAGGGCATCGGCCGGTTCCGCATCAAGGAATTTATCGAAGGGAAACCCTATCTTGAGGCCCGGGTAGAACCCCTGGAAGATCAGGAGATCAGGGATATTGAAGTTGAAGCCCTGATGGCCAACCTCGTCGGTCTTTTTGAGCGGATCGTCAAGATGACGCCCTTCCTGCCCCAGGAATTCGGTGCCATGGCCAAATCAGTCACGGAACCGGGCATCCTGGCCGATCTCGTGGCCTCCATCGTCAACGCAACACCTGAGGAGAAGCAGGGTATTCTGGAGATCATGGACGTCAAGGAACGTTTGCGGGAAGTGACGCGGCTTGTGAACCATCAGCTCGAGATCCTGGAATTGGGTAACAAGATTCAATCCCAGGTCAAGGATGATATCGACAAGAGCCAGCGGGAATACTATCTGCGCCAGCAGTTGAATGCCATCCGGAAGGAGCTTGGGGAGGGAGACGAACCCAAGGTCGAGGTTGAGGAATACAAGGAAAAACTGGCCAAAAAAGACCTCCCCGAAGAAGCCCGGAAGGAAGCTAAACGGGAGGTGGAGCGTCTGGAGCGGATGCATCCGTCATCCGCGGAATATACCGTGGCCTCCACTTATCTGGACTGGATATTGGCCCTGCCGTGGCACGAAGGGACGGAGGATAATCTGGATATCAAAAAGGCCCGGAAAATCCTTGATGAAGACCATTACGGCCTCGAAAAACCGAAAAAGCGCATTATCGAGTATCTGTCGGTCCGGAAATTAAAGCCCGACAGCAAAGGCCCCATTCTCTGCTTTGTCGGACCTCCGGGGACGGGTAAGACATCTCTGGGGCAGTCCATCGCCAGAGCCCTGGGACGGAAATTCGTCCGCATCGCCCTGGGAGGTGTCCGGGATGAAGCGGAAATCCGCGGCCACAGGCGAACCTATATCGGCGCTCTTCCCGGCAGGATCGTCCAGAGCATCCGCCGTGCGGAAACAAACAACCCGGTCTTCATGCTCGACGAAATCGACAAGGTCGGAAGCGATTTCCGCGGAGATCCTTCATCGGCGCTTCTCGAAGTTCTCGATCCGGCGCAGAATTTCTCTTTCATGGATCATTACCTTGACTTGCCGTTTGATCTGTCCCATGTGATGTTCATCACGACGGCGAACGTCCTGGACACGATTCCGCCGGCACTGCGGGACCGCCTGGAAATCATTGAGCTGGTCAGCTACACCCGCGATGAGAAGCTCAACATCGCCATGAAGTATCTCGTCCCTCGACAAATTGGGGAAAACGGCCTGAAGGAAGGCCAGATCACCTTTACAAAAGGGGCGGTGAAGCAGATTATTTCGGGATACACACGGGAGGCGGGGGTGCGAAACCTGGAACGGGAGATCGCGACGGTCTGCCGGGGCGTGGCCTCACAGGTGGCCGAGGGAACGATAGAGAAGGCAATCATTCATGTGAAGGACGTTCACAAGTATCTGGGACACATCCGGGTCACTTCGGAAGCGGCCGCCCGAACGTCAAAACCGGGGGTCGTGATGGGTCTGGCATGGACACCGACGGGCGGCGACCTTCTCTTCATAGAAGCCACGGCCATGCAGGGGAAAAAAGGTCTGACCCTGACGGGACAGCTCGGCGACGTGATGAAGGAATCGGCCATGGCGGCTCTGAGTTTCATCCGTTCCAACGCCGAGGCCCTGGGCATCGAAAAGAATTTTTACGAGGATGTGGATATCCATATCCATGTTCCCTCCGGGGCGATACCCAAAGACGGCCCGTCGGCGGGTGTAACGATCCTGACGGCCCTCGCATCGCTTCTCTCGAACAAGACGGTGAAAAAGGACCTTGCCATGACGGGGGAGATCACCCTGAGAGGACAAGTGCTGCCTATTGGCGGACTCAAGGAGAAGGTCCTGGCGGCTCACCGTGCCGGGATCAAAACGATTATCATCCCGAAGATGAACAAGAATGATCTGGACGATATTCCTCCCAAGGTCCGCAAAGACATCGACTTTAGGCTCGTCGATGACATGATGGATGTCGTGAAGATAGCGCTGGAAAAGTAAGATCATTATTCGATGCCATTCGTAATAATGCACGTCCCCCCTTATTAACAGGGGATACCGGGGGATTTTAGAGCCATGCGTAGAATCTCCCCAACCCCTCTTTAGAAAAGAGGGGAGCTTCGTGCTTAAGGCACTGATATTGGGCACAAGATGTTATTCCGAATGGCGGCGAGGAATCTTAAATTGATGGTTTATTGAAAAGAAGATTTCTCACTTTGCACTGAAATGACACAAATGTAAATTGCGACACAACCTCTCCGCGTGGGAGGGGTTTTCTTCGGGTTGGTTTTTCAATAAGCCGCCAAGATCGCCGGTCTTGCAATAGGTTTCCCATACCATCCCCCCGGCGATCGCCGGGGGCCGGAACCCCTTGAACACGGATTCCGCCCTTCGCCGGCATAACCAACCCTGTGTATTTTCGGATTTTTACGGGTCCATTAATCCCATCTTGTGAAAAGCCACAATCACCAAAGCATGACTGATCGTCCCTTCCCGGATGAGGCGGGGAATATCCGAGAGAGGGACAAGCATCACGCCGATATCCTCCTTGTCGTCCTGTTCCTGGAGACCGGCGGGAAAAACATCACGGGCCAGAAAAGTATAACAGAGATTCGTCTGGATGGCCGGGTTCGGATAGACATAACCCAGCGGCATCATTGAACCGGCCTCGTAACCCGTCTCCTCGCGAAGCTCACGGTGCGCCGCCGCTTCAGGGGTGTCCCTTTCCTCTACAAGGCCACCGGGGATTTCCAGCGTAATTTCCCTGGTCCCATGGCGATACTGACGGACCATGACCACCTGGTTATCCGGGGTCAAAGGGATGATGTTTACCCATGGGGGCGATTCGAGAACAAAAAAATCGTAAACCTCATTCGTACGGGGTGAACGGACTTTATCGGTCCGCAGTGAAAACACACGATAAGATTTGTCGCGTATGCTGGAAATAACTGTCCAGGGCTTGATATCCATATAATTGCCTTTCCTGATCATTGATGGGCACCACTAATACGATCCACTTTCAAAAGTCAAGCCTCGACGGAGATACACGGCCCCCATCCCCAAGCCACAGGAAGTTTGTTTTGATTTTTTTCTTGACGGGATATTCGTTTTTGTATAATATTTAACCGTATGGTTAAACTAAACGGTTGGTTCAATATTGAAAACTAAAGAAAAAGGCCAGGAAACGACAACAAGGATCATCGAGGCGGCCATGGCCGTCTTTTCCGAGGTGGGCTTTAACGGCGCCCGGGTGGATGAGATTGCCAGACAGGCAGGGGTCAACAAGGCGACCCTGTACTACCATATCGGCGACAAAAAAGCCCTCTACACGGCCATCCTGCATCATGTGGTCGGCCATACGGCACAGCGCATCGAAGAATCCATCCGGACGACCCAATCCCCGGAGGACAAGCTCCGGACCTATGTCAGGGGCTTCGCCCAGGCCATCGAAAGAAACCCGCAAATGGCCCCCATTATGATGCGTGAGCTTGCCTCGGGGGGGAAGAATTTCCCAAGCGAGGTGGCCCAGGACTTCGCCCGCATTATTGACATTGTAACCCGTATTCTCGAGGAAGGTTATAAAAAGGGCGCGTTTATCAAGGCGACCCCCTTCATCATCCACATGATGGTTGCCGGGGCCATTGTCCTTTTTCGGGCCACAGGCCCCATACGGGCCAAACTGCCCAGCCTCCCCGAAAAGATCAGGAATCTGGACATGACTGTTTCCGATCGTATTACAAAAGAGATCGAACAACTGATTTTGAACGCCGTTAAGAAAAATTCAGAGAGGTAAGCGATGAAACCGAGCCGAATTATGATTTATTGGACAATAGGGATTCTCCTCATCATCACACCGGGATGGTGTTTTGCACAATCGGCCGCACCTTTGGGGCTTGAGGAGAGCATTGATGTCGCCCTGCGTCAGAGCATGCTGATCCAGGCGGCACAGGAAGGGGTCAAAGGCGCTGAATCGCAGAAAAAAGAAGCATTCACGGGTTTCCTCCCCAAGCTGAGCACGTCCTACGGCTATACCCGCGTAAATCCTACGCCCTGGTCTTATATGTCGCCGGCGACCCTTACCAGTTCTACAACACCACCCTTTACCATGTCCACATCCGGCGGCCCCATCACCGTCGGCACCCAGGACAATTATTCCTGGGCATTGGAATTCCGCCAGCCTCTTTTTGCCGGAGGATCGATCTATGCCAACTATCAGGCCAGCAAGAAAGGCGAGGACATTGCCCGGGTGGATCAATCCGCAGCCACCCAGGATATTGTCCAGGAGGTTAAGGTTTCCTATTTCAACATCCTGAAGGCCCAAAAAATCCTTGAAGTGGCAAAACAGGCCGTTGACCAGCTCAAATCTCACCGCAATGACGCCCAGAGCTTCTTTGATGTGGGCCTCATCCCCAAGAATGATCTTCTGCAATCGGAGGTACAATTGGCCAACGCACAGCAAACCCTGATCCGGGCGGAAAACGGGTTGGAAATCGCCAAGTCACGCTTCAACACGGTCCTGCGCCGAAGCATCAATGATCCCGTGACTGTTGAGGATATTCTGGTTTACAAGCCCTTTGATCGGGACATTGAAGTGTGTCTCCGGACGGCCATGGAGAAAAGGCCGGAGATCAAGTCTTACAGCCTGAAAGTGGATCAGATGAAGGAATATGTCAAAGTCTCAAAAGGCGAGCTTCTGCCTTCTCTGAATGCCGTCGGTCATTATGAGCGATTCGGCGATTCGGCATCCCTGCAAGGCAGCACCTATAGGAGCATGGAGAACTGGTATCTCATGGCCCGGGCGGACTGGACCTTCTGGGAATGGGGAAAAACAAAGAATCAGATCGATGCCCGCCGCTACAGGGAAAATCAGCTCAACAGTCTCCTTGCCAATGAAAAGGATAAAGTCACTTTTGAAGTCAAAACGGCCTATATTCAGGTGCGGGAGTCGGAAAAACAGCTCTTTGTGATCCAGACCGCCATTGAATCGGCGGAAGAAAACTTTCGGATCAACACAGAACGGTACAAGGAACAGGTGGCCACATCAACGGATGTCCTTGATGCCCAGACACTCCGCACCAGGACAAAATCCGATTATTTCAATGCTCTCGGAGACTATTTCATCAGCCAGGCGCGGCTGGAACGGGCCATGGGAGTGATCAGAGAATGAAAAAACGAATAATCCTCATCGGCTTTATTGTCCTTCTTTTGGCCGCCGGCGGCTTCGTTTATTTCGGACAGTGGCAGGCCAGGCACGCGGAGATTTATTATTCCGGGATTATTGAGGCGAAGGATTCCAGGCTGGCCTTCCAGGCCGGCGGTCGGGTCGTTTCCGTTGCGGTCAAGGAAGGTCAGGTTGTTGCGAAAGACCAGATCCTCGCCGAACTCGATCCGGCGGAATTCCAGAGCCGTCGCGAACAGGCCCGGGCAGCCCTCGATCGATCCATTAAGAATCACCAGCAGATGGGGACACAACTGTCGATCTATGAAAGCACCCTGCCGGCCGACGTCGTTCGAGCCGAAGCGACCGTGGCCAATGCCCGGCGGGTGATGGACGATGCCCGGAAAAACAAGGAACGCTACGATGCCCTGTTTCAACGACAGGTGATTGCTGAAAAGGAGCGGGACGCCGTCAAGCTTCAATACGACTCGGCCGATTCGCGCCTTACGGAAGCGGAAGCCGCTCTCAAACAGGCCAAAAGCAACCTGCAGAAAATCACAGTGACAAAACAGGACATTGAAGGGGCAAAGGCCCAGGTAAGCCAATCCAGGGCGACGCTGGATCAGATGTCCATCCAGTCGACCTATGCGACATTGAAGGCGCCCTTCGGCGGTGTTATCACCAGCCGGAACATGGAGCCGGGAGAAGTGGTATCCCCCAGCCGGGAAGTGATCTCCCTGGCCGATCTTTCCCGCGTGGACCTGAAAATATTCGTCGATGAGACGGAAATCGGCAAAGTCAAACCCGGGCAGCCCGTGGATGTCAAAATCGATACCTTCCCCGGCAGGGTTTTCAAGGGAACCGTGGCCTTTATCTCGCCGGAAGGGGAATTTACGCCTAAAATCATCCAGACGAAAAAGGAACGGGTGAAACTCGTTTATCTGGTCAAGGTATCCATTCCCAACCCGAACTTTGAGCTGAAGACAGGCATGCCGGCAGACGCCTGGCTGAGATAGAAATGAGCCCTTTCGTCTCCATTGAAAACGTCTCCATGCGCTTCGGCGAGGCGGAAGCGGTTAAAGACATTTCCCTGGGGATAGAAGGTGGAACGATCTTCGGCCTCGTCGGCTCCGATGGGGCCGGCAAATCCACGCTCCTGCGCATGGCGGCTACGATGATCCCTCCCTCTTCGGGACGCATCACCATCGGCGGCATCGACGTCGCCACCCGGAAATGGGCTGTCAAGAACATGATCGGCTACATGCCCCAGCGATTCGGTCTGTACCAGGACCTTACCGTCGACGAAAACCTTCAGTTCTTCATGGATATCTTCGGCATCACCGGCCAGGAACGCAAGCAAAGACGTGAAAAATACCTCGGCTTCTCCAACCTGCTGCCCTTCGGGGACAGGCAGGCCGGTAATCTTTCCGGCGGCATGAAACAAAAGCTCGGCTTGGCCTGCGTCCTCATCCACGAACCAAAGCTCCTGATTCTCGATGAACCGACCAACGGCGTCGATCCTGTCTCCCGTCAGGAATTCTGGGATATTCTGGCTCAGATGCGCATGGCGGGCATGACGATCATTGTCTCCACGGCTTATCTCGATGAAGGGGAAAAATGCGATACCCTGGGCCTTATGCACAAATCGCGGCTCCTGGATACCAATACGCCGGAGGCGATAAGAGGCGGCCATCCCTCCCTCGAGGCGGCCATGATCGCCCGCATCCTGGAGATGGACAAAACAGCGGCGGAAGATACATTCAAAATTCAAAATGAAAAACGAAAGATATAAAGGTACCGCAACTTTGCATTTTGAAATTTGCATTTTTCATTTCACAAGGTGATGATGGAAGCCTCAAATAACGATGCGATTCGCGTACGCGACCTTGAAAAGCGCTTCGGCGCTTTCATTGCCGTGAACAAGGTTTCCTTTTCCGTCAGGAAAGGCGAAATCTTCGGTTTTCTCGGGTCCAACGGCTCGGGAAAATCGACGACAATCCGCATGCTCTGCGGCATTCTGATGCCTACCTCAGGCGAAGGCACCGTGGCGGGCCATGACATCGTCAGAGACGCCGAGGAAATCAAGGCCTCCATCGGCTATATGTCCCAGAAATTCTCCCTCTACGAGGATTTGAGCCCTTTTGAGAATATCCGATTTTACCTGGGCATTTACAGCGTCCCCCAGCATCTGTGGGAAGAACGCATCGCCTGGATTCTTAATATGGCCCAACTGGAAGATGTCCGCCACCGCCTGACACGGGATCTCCCTCAGGGGTGGCGACAGCGCCTGGCCCTGGGCTGTGCCCTTCTCCACAAGCCCGATATTCTTTTCCTCGACGAACCCACGTCCGGCGTGGACCCCCTGACGCGGCAGCACTTCTGGCTGTTCATCCGCCAACTGGCCGACAGCGGCATCACCGTCTTCGTCACCACCCACTATATGGACGAAGCCCGTCATTGCGAGCGCATTGTGATGATCAACCAGGGCGTGATTGTCGCCTCGGGAAGTCCCGATGAAATTATTAGGGAGGCCTGCCCCGGCAAAGTCGATGCAGACCTCAACGACGCGTTTATCAAATTAATGTCTCAGATGTGAGAAAATGTAGTCCAGCCCTTTAGGGCTGCTGATCGGCAGGGCTAAAGCCCTGCGCTGCAAAGCAAGAAGGAAAATCAGTACTCATGAAACTTCGCAAGATTCAGGCCATCGCCCGCAAGGAATTCTATCATCTGATCCGTGATTTTCGGAGCCTGTACCTGGCCTTTGCCCTGCCCCTGATTTTGATTCTCCTTTTCGGTTATGCCCTGAGCCTTGATGTGGACAACGTGGAAACCGTCGTGGTGGATTATGACAAAACGGAGCTGAGCCGGGATTTTATCAGGCGCCTGGATGCCTCGCCCTACTTCCATGTCGTCGCCTGGCTGCCCGATGCGAAGGCCGCCGCCGACTATCTCGATCACGGGAAAACCACGCTGGCCATCATCATCCCACCGGATTGGACAAGTAACCTCCGGGCTGACCGGGAGGCCCAGATCCAGGTCCTCCTCGACGGCAGCGATCCCAATTTCGCCAACATCTCCGCGGGCTACATCACCGCCTTTGTGGAGAAAGAAAATACGGCGCGCCTGAAAGACTACCTCAACCGTCAGGGCCGCGATCCGATGAAGACACCCGTGGAAGGAAAGATCCGGATATGGTTCAACGAAGACCTGGAGAGCCGCAACCTGATCGTTCCCGGCATCATCGGCGTCATCATCATGACCGTCGGCGCGATGCTGACCTCCCTCGTCATCGCCCGGGAATACGAAAACGGGACGATGGAGACGATCAAGTCCATCCCGGTCAGCGCCGGTGAATTCTTTATCGGAAAGGCCATTCCCTATTTCTGCATCACCTTCGCCGATATTCTCATCGCCATCCTCATCGGTCAGGCCCTGTTCGGCATTATCATGAAATCGGGTTTCTGGGTCATGATCAGTGCCGCCACGCTGTATATCGCCGTTGCCGTCAACCTGGGGCTGCTCATTTCATCAGCCACGAAATCACAACTTGTGGCCAATCAGATCGCGCCGCTGGTAACCTTCCTCCCGTCCATGCTCCTGTCGGATTATGTCTTCCCGGCCATCAACATGCCCAAGGTCCTCCAGTTCGTTACGTATATCGTGCCAGCCACTTATTTCACAAACGTCGTCAAAGGCGTCTACCTGAGAAACGTCGGTTTCAGCTATCTCTGGGAAAGCTTTTTGGTCCTGGCCGTCATGGCTGTGGTTCTGGCCTCTCTGAATATCCTCATCCTCAAGCGGGAGGGCCTCTAGGATGAGTTGGCTGCGTGTCCGCGAACTCGTTCGCAAGGAATTCATCCAGCTGTTTCGCGACAGGCGGAACCGGGCCGTCCTGGTCATCGCGCCCCTGGTGCAGATTCTCATCTTCGGCTATGTCGTCAATTTTGATATCCGGACGATCCGGCTGGCCCTCCTCGATCTGTCCGTCACTCGGGAAAGCCGCATGATTACTGATGCCTTTGTCGGGGGAGGAACCTTCAAGATCACCCATCACCCCAAGGATACCCGGGAGTTGGAGGACCTTCTCATGCGGGGGGCGGTGGACCTTGGAATCAGGATCGATCCTCAACTCAGCCAAAAGATCCGCCACGGCGAAACGGCGGAGATTCAAATCCTCGCCGACGGGACCATCAGCAATATGGCGGCAATACGGGTTTCCTACGTCATGACCGTCCTGGAACGCATCAATCGACAGTTCCTACGGGAGCTCTATCCGTTCAAGATGACCTACGGGCAAATCGATAATCGCCTGAGGACCTGGTATAATCCCAATCTTTACAGTCAGTACTTCTTCGTCCCCGGCATTGTGGCCTTCACCATTATGCTGATCTCCCTCCTGTTCACCTCCATGGCCGTGATCAAGGAAAAGGAGGCGGGCACGATGGAGCAACTCATTGTCACACCCATGAAACCCTATGAGTTAATTCTGGGGAAAACGATTCCCTACATTATCGTCTCCCTCATACAGATGATTCTTGTTACCGCCTTTGCCGTCTTGTGGTTCGAGTTGCCGGTGAGCGGCAGCCTCCCCCTGTTTTTTCTTGCCAACTGCCTGTTTCTCATGAGCACCATGGGCATCGGCCTTTTCATATCCACCATCGCCGCCACCAAGCAACAGGCCGTAATGACGACCTTTTTTTTCATTCAGCCGTCGTTTCTGCTGTCGGGATTTGTCTTCCCCATCGCCAACATGCCCGTCCTGGTCCAATGGCTCACCCTTCTGAACCCCTTCCGTTACATCCTGGTCATCATTCGCGGCATCTTTCTGAAGGGCGTGGGCCTGGAGGTCCTGTGGCCGCAGTTTCTTGCCCTGACCGTGCTGGGCCTTGTCGTCTTTTCAGCCGCCGTCCTGCGGTTCCATAAACGGCTGGATTAGAAGAGATTCCAAGGTTTAACTGGACCATCTGAAGCGATTCAGATAGGAAACAGGGTTAATCTACCGGAACATACTTAGAGCATGACAACGCCCCTCTTTTCTGAAGAGGGGCTGGGGGAGATTTTACAGACTACCGACAAAATCCCCCTGTATCCACAGGGAATTTAAAGAGAAAAAGTCTTAAATCAAGGGAATTAAGAGCAAAATAAACGATTGTGGGCACCCTATGAATTTCATCATTCAGGAAAATTGCGACGGCATCCGCTGGGAATGGATCCGAGATGCCCTGAAAGAAGCGGGGATGGGCTATTACGAACCAGATCAGCATCGCAAGGCCTTTCAGAACAGCTACGCCGTGGTTTTCGTATTTCACGGCGATCAGATGGTCGGCTTCGGTCGGGCCATGTCGGATGGCGCCTATCAGGCCGCCATTTACGACATTGTCGTTATTCCGGCCTACCAGGGAAAAGGGATCGGCAAGACCATCATGGACAGGCTTCTTCAAAAGATCGCCCCCTTTAACATGATTCTCTACGCCAACCCGGGAAAGGAAGCTTTTTATGAAAAAATGGGGTTCCGCTTCCTGAAAACGGGCATGGGAAAATTTCTCAATCCCCGAAGAATGGAAGAAAAGGGCATGATTCTCTAGTTTGCCCTACCCGGCCAAAGGACCCCCATGCAAGATTTCACGGAAGGCAACATAACCAAACAGGTGATTCATTTCAGTTTGCCGATCATGTTCGGCAACCTGTTGCTGTCCATTTACGGCATTATCAACCTCATCTGGGTCGGCCGGCTCCTTGGCCACACGGCCGTGGCCGCCGTCTCTGCCACCCTGCCGATCATCATGCTCCTGCCCGCATTTCTCATCGGCCTGGGCATGGCCACGAACGTCCTTATTTCACAGGCCTTCGGTCGCAAAGACATCGATTTGCTTAGAAAAATACTGTCGAATTCCTTTTTCGCCTCACTTTTTCTCTGCATGATTATTACCGCCCTCGGCCTTCTGTTCCGCCGCCAATTGCTGGCATGGGTGCAAACGCCGCCGGAGATAGAGGACATGGCCCTGTCCTACCTGACCATCATCATGGCCGCCCTGGTATTCCAGTTCGTTCTCAACTGGATGACCGGCATGCTTCGCGGTCTCGGCGATGCCAAAACCGTGGTGAAAATCCTCCTGCTGCTGACGGCGCTGAACATCCTCTTCGTTCCCCTGTTCATCAGCGGCATCGGCCCCCTGCGGCCCCTCGGTGTGGCCGGCGCCGCCCTGGGCACGGTGCTGGCCTCACTGCTTACGGGCATCATCGGTTATAGCTACCTGATCCGGCATAACCAGTATATCAATATAAGAAGCTGGGATTTCGGCGTGGACTGGCACATCATCCGTCAGGTTTTCGTCATCGGCGTGCCCGCATCGCTGCAAATGCTGGTGGTCTCCCTGGCCGGAATTTTCATCATCACCCTCGTCAACCGATACGGGACGGATGTAACGGCAGCCTTCGGCATCGGCATGCAGGTGGACATGCTGGCCGCCCTGCCCTCCATGTCCATCGGCATGGCGGCAACGTCCATTGCCGGGCAAAACCTCGGGGCGCAGAAAATGGACCGCGTTTTCCAGACCCTTCGCGTATCCGTCCTTTTGGGACTGGGCATCGCTCTTTTCTGCTCCCTGATTCTGGAAATCTTTCCCTATCAAATCGGCGCCATTTTCCTCAAGGAATCGGCAGGACATACGCAGGTTCTGGACACGGTCCGCAGCTATTACCGCTGGATGGCCTTGATCTTCCCCTGTTTCGCCGTCATATTCGCCATCCAGGGCGTCCTGCGGAGTGCGGGCGACACCATGGCCCTGTTGGCCCTCTCCTTCATCGCCATGATCGTTATTCGCGTCCCTTTGGCCTATCTTCTGGCCGGTCCCATGGGTTACCGTCAAGACGGCATCTGGATGGCCATGTTGTTCAGCAGCGCCATTGCCGTAGTATTCAACTGGCTCTACTACAGGGGCGGCCGGTGGCAGAAAATACGACTCCTGCAAATGCAGCGGCCGGCCCGGAAATCGTAGCAGGATGACCGATTCTTATTATTGGTTTATTGGGTTCTTGAGGATTTTCCCGGATGAAAAGCGCTGACAGAATATGACCGGAACGAAGCGATCGGCGGGACAGATTTTGTTATGCATCTCCGTTTTCTTCAAGGTGTTTTACGTCAACGAGATCTTTATCTCTTCCGGTTGCTTTTTTATTTTTTATAAGGTTTTCTTTAGAAATAAATGGGAGATTTAATCCTTCCATGACAATTATTGTTCTGGAAGGATAAGCGTTGTTAAAATCAACACCATCAATATGGGTTATGAGATCTATTCTGCGGGGGGCAACACCAATTTGAAAGACTATACCTTTTTGCGCAAAAGTTATTTCTGTTAATTCTGATGTCGGCGAGCCGAAAGAGATAAGGGAGGATAATATTTTTTTAGAATTTTCTGGGCTTGCTTCTACCCATATGTCAAAATCACCGGTTGCTCTCGGGTATCCATAAGCGGCAAGGGCATAGGCACCAATAATGAGAAATTTTACCTCATTGCCTAATAAGCTTTGTAACATGTCTTTGTAATCTTCGTTCAGCATCTCTATCGCCTTTAAATGACCACAGTTCTGATGTCAGATCCCAAACAAAAGATATTCTCTCCTGAAAAGAGGCATTTACAAAGCAGTCATCTTGTTTGGTTTGTTTTTTTAATATGGTTTTAGTTCTATCCAATTTCATGTGGCTTTATACCCTATTTTAATTCATTTGTCTGTATGCATAACGCGGAACTCACAGGGAGGTGTGCATGCACGAACATCCCGCGCACCGCTTGGTTATCCGGTCTTTATTTTTATATCCCCTTCTATGTAACGGTGAATGATCCCGGAAATAAGAGTTTGGTAGGGCATGCCCATCTCCATAGCTTTTTTTTGAATGCCAATAAAGTCATGTTCATACAAGCGAATCGTTATACGTTTATCTTTTTTAAGGGTATTATTTGCCGCGGCCTTAATTGACTCTATTTCTTTTTTTGATGGCGTAGCGAGTTTCATCTTTCCTTTTTCTAACGCATCAAGAATGTCTTTTTCTTCTTTATCGTATTTCATTTTTGATTCTCTTGTTCTTCATTATACATCTTTGTTGCTTTCCTACCGGGTATTATTGTTTTCAGAAAAATGTAATCTTTTTCAACTACATAGGGAACTATATAAATATAGCTATTGATAACAATAAAATACAGCGTTTGTTCAGGATAGTTCGATTGGTCGGGATGATCAGTTACTCGCCAGACATCACCCCGCAACAGATGAATGATTATTTGCTCGAAAGATATATGTCTTTCTTTCTTTAACCATACATTTTTTTCAGGATTCCAATCGTATTTCATGCTTCAACTGTACATCATTTGTATGTACACATCAAGAAAGATTATCAACCTTATCTTGCGGATAAGATTGCGATCACCGGCCCGCGGGTCCGGTGGATTGGATTGTCATCTGCCCTTTTAATATTTTATGCGAAGGTTGTCTGCAGCTTGCGCTAATTTCTTATCAAGCGTCCAGATAGGCACGCCTGTTAATATAGCAGAGGTAATAAGCTGGATATCAATATAACCCAAGCCATTTCCCATTAAATGTTTTTTTTCAATAAATGCCAAAACCTCTTCATGTTCTGCCTCTATACCCATTGGCAGCATTTGAAGAAAAGAGAGGATAACTTCTCTATCCTTGAGATTTCCACAAGCAAGTTCTCCTAAAACTAACGGGTGGCATAATACCCTGCCATCATTGAGCAGGTTTGCAAGCTCGTCGTTACCATCTCTAAAATGAGAAACCCATACAGAAGTATCGACAAGAACCATGTCTATAATACCCCTTTTCTTCGAGGTATCGATTTCAATTGCTTCTGCGTACCACCAAGCCTCGCAAGCCTCTTGCCGCTTTCTCTTGCAATAAGAGCTTCCAGCCCAAGCTTAACAAGAGCGGTCTTTTCCATAATTCCGGTCATTCTAGATGCCTTGTCCATAAGATTGTCATCAATATTCAGGGTTGTTCTCATCTTCCACCTCATACATATGTGATGCCTTCATATGCATTATTTGTGCATATATTTCAAGTCATTCTCAGATAACAGTAATATTATACATTTACGTCTCTTTATCGCACGATTTTTCTTGCAACTCCCGATTGAAATGCTAGGATGTCTCAGGGCTTTTTCAACAGTCACAGTGTCCCTGTATTCCCCCACTGCCAACTCAGTTGGCACCCCTGCCTACAATGTTGATAAGTGTGAACTTCCCCCAAAGAGAAATAATTCTTGATAATACCCGTAATACTGCATATTCTTCGAATGGCATATAGATTGCTGTACTAATGTAGAACGTAAGGACAAAATAATTGGAAAGAGGACGATTTTATGAAAAGAATTTTTGTAATGGCTTTCATGGTTATGTTTTTAGGAGTGTTTTTAATCCCTGGTGGAGCGGCGGCATTTAATCCGCTTGATGTGCAGACATTAAAGGCTACTAATAAATGCCCCAATTGTGACCTGAGCGGGGCAAGTCTGAATCAGGCAAGCATGCCCTACGCAAACATGGACTCGGCAAACCTGACCGGCGCAGACCTTAGCGGGTCAGACCTCACTGGGGCAAATCTGCATTTGTCATTCCTGACCAATGCAAACCTGACCAATGCAAACCTGACCAATGCAAACCTGGCTGCCGCAAACGTGACCGGCGCAAAGCTGGACGGGGCAAACCTGACAGGAGCATACTGGATTGAGGGGTCAAAATGTAAAGAAGGTTCAATTGGTCGATGCATCAAATAATCGATTTGGCAAAGGCGA
>CAZBME010000051.1:0-20564 GCA_964492965.1 uncultured Syntrophaceae bacterium
CATGCCTGTGTCGGTTCGAGAGAGAACTGGAATATTTTTACTTTTCCTGGAAATGAACGCTATCACTATCCACATTGACCTTGAAATGGCTCCACGGGGTGTTCCAGAAGGGCGCATCCCATGAATCAACCACGGGCGTCTTGTATTTATCCAGAAGCGCGCCACACCCTTTATAATAGAATCTTTTCACGACAATCTTTGAAACGTTGAGCAAGGTGTATTCTTTCGTGTATGTGCCCCGTGAATCGTAGCACTTTGATGACGATCCAGACATCAGCCCAAGCCAGTGTGTCGTAACCTCCACCAATACGCTTCCCTCAAGGCCGCCATTTAAAACAACATCAACTCTTGCAGCAGAGGCCGGGCTGACAGTTCCGCACAGAAGCATCGCAGTAACGATCATGAGCATGACATTTCTTTTCATAATTTCTTCTATCTCCTTAAATTTAGGTTCATTTAATGTCTTGATTTTCCGCGGAATGTGCTTGAGTAGGGTCGGTTGATAGCGGTTCAGCCTTTGACTTAACGACCATTGCTATGGCAGCATCCCGCGTCCTTGCTTCTACGGTATCCATTTTCTCAAAACCACGTTTGACAAGATTATTCCTTCTCCAGTGATTGCCTTTTAAGCCAACAAAGAAGCAAAAGATCAGTGATAAAAGTAACGACAGGATGACGCCGCTGAAGGTCTTATTTAATTCCAGGACACGGTCAAGAGCACTGATTGTAACTGCAACTGCCAAAAGTACTAAACCCTCAACCCACATTTTTTTTACAAAGGCCCAGAGCCACGTGAAGCAGAATGCCGGCCACCCAAAACCCATCTTTACCGCCTGATAACGGTTGTCAGGATGTTTGTAAACATCGAATGTTTTCATTCATCCTCCTTTCTTCTCCTATTAAATCGGTTTCTGTGGAAGCGGACAAGTTCGATTTTTTTTCGAGCCGGCCAGCTTTCGGTCCATTATCTGTTGCGCACCGGAAGCGCGCGGGCGCCGTCGTTTACGCTCCACCTGGGGATATAGTTCGTCACGCCATAAACGAAATTGAAACTGCCGGCATTGGTGGCGCTGCTCCCGGATGTCCATACGCAACAATCGGAGAGCTTGATTATATTTGCATGGGCGCCGCCGGCATGCAATGCCTGCGTTTCTGCTATCGTCGGCATCCGCCACTGGGAATGCCCGCCTTTATTGAAGCTTTTACAGTAGCTCTCGGCGTCATACCAGTTGATAGCCGACCCATTATCCTGAGCCGCCCACATCAAATTGGTTTGTGTGTCTGTAATCGTGCCGTCGCCATTGTTGATGAAACGAGCGGCTGCCGCAGTTTGTGTTAAAACAAAAGCCCCCATGAATACAACCAGCAACATCGCGATTATTAATCTGTTTTTTTTCATTACCATTTTCCCCGATCTTTTTTATTTGCTTCTGCGGGCGGTATTATCATTAGCAATCTATGTGCCATTAGATAATACACAGCAATGCCGGTAGTTTTCAAGCTTTATATTCAGCCCGCCATGATCCTAAGTGCCAACATCGTGGGCGATGGAGGATGATTGATCAAAGACTGTCAGGAAGATTAAAAGCCATGTATCGTCATGGGTGCCTGGTATATCTGCAAGTCAAAGGTTATTGGCGTTCACGTGACGGGATGTTTACTGCTGATAATGAAGTTGCTGATTCCGTGACCCAGTCCGTCACCGCGTCTTTGCTATTTCGCATAAGGGAATATGAAGAAGTGCGACTGTAATATAATACTGCATCTTCCGGATTCAGTTCAATCGATTTATTATAACCAAAGAGTGCTATGTTATATATGCCAAGCTTGACATATATAACGCCATGCCTCTT
Source organism: uncultured Syntrophaceae bacterium (assembly GCA_964492965.1). Classification (GTDB taxonomy): domain Bacteria; phylum Desulfobacterota; class Syntrophia; order Syntrophales; family UBA8958; genus CAZBME01. Next base: position 1,854 of record CAZBME010000051.1, read on the forward strand.
ATAATAATATATATCTCATTGATTAAATGAACATTATTTATTATAATCATCAACCGGTTCCTTACATATGTCAATTTTAACATATGAAACTTCGCGACTCTTATAAGTATATGTATCTTTCGGATTCAATTGCACTGTTTTATTATAATCCGGACATAGGCAAAGAACCCGCGCGTAGGAAAGACCTTCCGACACATGGCTGACGTGTCGGGAAGAGCATGCTAAAAGGACCTCTTTCTGATTGTCGGCTTATCCCACATCAACCATTTTGATCTCGAAGGTCAGGTTACGGCCGGCAAGGGGATGATTGCCGTCAATAGTAATCTGGTCCTCCTCAATTTTGGTGATACGGCCATCTACTTCCGTGCCGTCCGCCCGGGTGAAGGCAACCTCCGTCTCCAGCGCCAGTGTTGTCCCTGCGGGAAGTTCCGCAGATGCCGCGATCCATATCAAATCCTGATCCTTGGCCCCATAGCCGTCAGCCGGCTTGATGGTGACGGTCTTGGTCTCTCCCGCCTTCATTCCCATGACGGCGTTTTCAAAGCCCTTGATGACCTTGCCCTTTCCCACCTTGAATTCCAGCGGCGCGCTACCGATGTTTGTCTCGAAGACCTGGCCGTCCTTCAGTTTTCCCGTATAAAGGATCTTTACCCAACTGCCTTTTTTCACCTGTGACATGATTGACTGTTCTCCTTGTTCATGTTCTCTAAATAACGCCGATTCGCAATGACGGCTTGCATGCATTCCGCTCACCCTTTGGCTGACTCTGTTAATATTCATAATTGAATAAACAAAGCAACCACAATGTGTTGGGCAAGAACGGAAGGGGAACGTTTCCATTCAGGTGACCGGGTTAAATCGCAAACGGGTCATATATAAAAGGGACCTCTGCAATAACTGACCGGCGTGTCATCATCAATAACCTAGTCCGCTTCGAGCACGTGCTTTTGAGCTTCTGTCATGTCCGTTGAATAATGTCGAGCGCTAAGCCAATAGAAAAAAGCGCCGGCGAGCCCCCCGAATGTTGTTACCAGCAATCCGACTTTGATGCCGTAGGCACCGCTTCCCAAGCTGTCGGATATGGCGCCGACAAGTATCGGCGACCAGGCGCCTCCAAAAACATAGCAACAAAAAACGGCCATGCCCCACGCAACGCCTTTTAAGCTTGGCGGCGTAACATCCTGAGTCACGGCGCTGATGGACGGCACGGGGAAAATTGAAAATATGCCGTAGAGGATGCCTATGGCATAACCCACGCCGCGGACATCAAAATATATCATGAAAAAAAACAGCACCGTGGCGATCAGCAGGGATGTAGATGCCGTGAGCATACGCCCTCTTTTATTTTTCTTTTGCCAGATATCTGCCGTTAAGCCACCGAATATGGAGCCGATAATCGACATGAGCCCGATGATGCCCACCAGCATTCCGGCCTTTTGTGCATCCACTTCGTTCGTACGCATGACAAGGGGCGCCGCCCAGACAAGAAACGCGAAACACATGAAATTTTGCAAGCCAAATCCAATGTATAACCATTTTAATGTAGGAATCGAAAACAGAGAAACGGCCGATCTGAAAAAGCTTATTTTGTGACCGAATTCGTCAATGTTCCTCACGGTCTTGTAGTCTTTCATGTACAGAGCGAGGAAAGCCAATATGATACCGGGAACCGCAAAGACGTAGAATGCCATTCTCCACCCATATTTCACCGAGATGGCGCCGCCCAGTATGAGTCCGAGAGCGGAGCCCAAAGGGACCGCCATGTTGAAGATGCCCATCACCAGGCTCCGGCCTTTATCGGGAAAGGCAGCGCCAATGAGCGGCGTCCCCCCCGACGTAAAGCCCGCCTCTCCGACGCCGACCAGGAAGCGTGGAATTAACACGCCCAGAAAGCTTTTTCCCATACCCGTCATGAAAGTGAAGCCACTCCAAACCAGGGCCATAACAGAAACGGTTTTTGTTCTGCTCCAGCGGTCCACCAGATAAGCTGCCGGAAAAGCGAAAAACGCCATACTCAGGAAAAAAAGCGTTTGTATCGTGCCGATCTGGGCGTCGGACATACCGAGATCTTTTTTGATTAAATCCGTGGTGATGGATAATACCTGGCGATCCATGTAATTGACTGTGTAAAGAAGTGAACATATGATTACGATATACCAGGCCGATAACCTGCTTACGGCAAATTCCTTTGTACCGCTTCTTATATCCATCTATATCCCCCCTATTTAAGATGTTTTTTGTAATTATTTAGTATCCAAGGTATCATCCTCTACTTGATGATTTGCTTCTCTCTCATCGCGGAGAGCTGTTCGGCGCTGTAGCCCAAGCCGGAGAGGATTTCGTCATTGTGCTCACCCAGCCGCGGCGCATGTCTCCGGACCTCCGTCTTCTCGCCGTTAAACCGCACCGGGTTGCCGACAAGCCAGTCCTGGCGCCCGCTCGGCATTTTGTATTCAAAGATAAAACCGTTCTCCAAAGCGGTGACGTCGTCCTTGATCTCTTTCCAGCGGAGGTTGATCTCATGGGCGATATCGGCCGCCTTCAGCCGCGTGACGATTTCTTTCTCCGTCAATTTTCCAAACGCCTCATCGATAATGGCCGCCAGTTCTGCCCCATGCTGAAAACCTGCCATTTGACTGTTGAACCGCGGATCATCGGCCAAGTCCGGTCGCCGGAGCACCATTTCCGAGAAGGGCCTCCAGTAGCGGTCATATTCCAGGGCCATGATGGTAATCCACCGACCATCCTGGGACTGATAGGTATTCATCAGGCCCGAACGGGGGTTTGTCCGCTGGGTTTTGACCTTGTTATTCACTTCCTCGTCGGAGAGGTGAGCAGTATTGTTGGCCGTGGCGATGTTCAACTGAAGATTCCAGAGGGCCGTGTTGAACAGAGCCGTCTGTACTTTGCATCCTTTTCCGGTTTTTTCTCTTTGCAGTAAAGCGGCGCAGATTCCGCCCGCAAGATAGGTTCCCGTCGGATGATCGCCGAAGCCGGCGATGGGAGACAGGGGCGGGTATCCCGGTTCCGGCATCTCGACAAGGATGCCGGAGCGGGCAAAATAAGCGGACAGATCAAAGCCTGGCTTGTCTTTGTCGGGCCCCGCATCTCCGTACCCGTTTAAATAAGCATAGACAAGACGGGGATGGTCTTTTGATACGGTTTCGTAATCCAGCCCAAGGCTTTCCAGGGCTTTGGGGCGGTAATTCGTGACCAGGACGTCTGCCGTTTCGAGGAGCTTATGGATGATTTCTTTTCCTTCACCGGTTTTCATGTTCAGGGAGAGTCCCCGCTTGTTCCGGTTATCCATTTCAAACTGAATATTATCGTCGTCCTGAACCGGACAGGACATGATAAAACCGAAGTAACGAAACATGTCGCCTGAGAGCGATTCTATTTTGATGACATCCGCACCCCAATCCGCCAGGGCCATCGCGCAGATCGGCGCAGCGGCATAAGTGCTGAAATCCAGGACCTTGATTCCTTCTAAAGGCATTGTATTTCCCACAATCTTTTTCCTCCTTTGATAAATATTTTATTCCGTCTTGCGGTAAATATGGGCTCCCAGGGCCGCTTCCTCGACGCCGATCAGGCCGCCGCCATTGAGCTGCATGCCGATCTTCGCCCCTTTGACCTGTCTTTCGCCGGCGCGCCCCCGCAGTTGGGTCACCAGTTCGTACGCCTGGGCAAGGCCGGTGCAACCGACAGGATGACCGCGCGAAATCAGGCCGCCGCTGACATTGGTCGGCAGTACCCCTCCCAGGGAGGTTTCTCCCGAAGAACAGTAAACACCGGCGTCTTCCGATTTGCAGAAACCGGCCTGGGCGGTCTGATAGATTTCTCCGAAAGAGGTCGCATCGTGTAGTTCGAGGATGTCGATGTCCTTGCGCTTCAGTTCCGCTTGGCGAAAAGCGATCTCCGCGCCCCGCCCCGAAATATCCTGATCATAATCTCCCCGTGTCCGCCCGGAGACCAGAACCGATGCGAGGACCTGCACGGGATCCTTTATGCCTTGGTGTTCCTTGAGGTATTTTTCAGAACAGACGATGGCCGCGGCGCACCCCTCTCCCGTAGGCGCGCACATGGGACGGGTCAGGGGGTAGGTAATGGGCTTGTCGGCCATGACTTGTTCCCATGAGATGTCCTTCTGATACTGGGCCTTGGGGTTCATCGTACTGTGATGGTGCGTCTTGGCGCAGACCCGGGCCAGTTGTTCCTGTGTGTAGCCGTATTTCTTCATGACTTTCATGGCCTTCACGGCATAGTAATCCATAAAGGGACTGCGGTCTTTCCCGACATCCGTCTCTTCATAGGGAATCCCTAAGACCTCCGATTTTTCCCGCCGCCATTTCTCAATGTACTGCTGTTTCTTGTCCTGTTCGCTTCCCATCCAGAAAGCCGAAAGGGTCATGTAGGGAAGGGCGGCCACGATCTCCGGAAGGTCTGCCAGGTTATTCAGGTCGGGCAGCACCTTTTCGATACCGACGGCAAGGGCCAGGTCGGACCCTCCCGCCTTCACATAATGGATCGCCTGGTGCAAGGCCGTGGAGGCCGTAGCACAAGCATTCTCCACATTGACGACGGGCATGCACTCAAACCCGAGCCGCCGCAGGATCACCTGGCCGCGGATACAGTGCTGGCTGGTGAGCATTCCCTGGGCGCAATTGCCGTACCAAATGCCGCCGATGGCATCCTGATCACCCTTCGGGTTCAGGCCCGCGTCTTCCATGGCCTCGGAAATGGCTATGTCGCAGAGGTGCTCAAAAGAGCCGCCGTCCTGCTTGACGATCTTGGTCATACCCACACCGATCACGTAGATCCGATCTTTCATAAATCCTCCCGATATTTTCTTTGTTTATCCAATTTCATCGACTGAAGTATCTTAACCATTCAAATCCCCCTTTTCTAAAGGGGGATACAGGGGGATTTAAATGGCTTTCCATTGAATCTCGCCCATCCCCTCTGTAGAAAAGAGGGGAGCTTAAAGTAGAGAAGACAATATGTGCATGACGTTTTCCGTTGCATTTTCATAATGACGCCCCTCTTGCATGGAGATGATTTCAGGGAACCGTTCGGCAATCTGCTCCGCTGTGACGGACGCCCCGGTTGCGAAGCGCACACCGCTTCCCTCGCTCACTTGCACGCTGGAATAGTAACCTCCCCCGGCGGTCAGAATCCTCCCGGTTGCCGGGCATTGGTCACTGACGAGATAGAGGGCCATGGCCGCCACCAGTTCCGGTTTGATCAGGTCGGAAATCTCCTCCGGAAACGTCCCCCCTGCCATGCCCGTTGCGGCGATGGGGGCGATGGTGTTTACGGTAATGTTGTATTTTGCCCCTTCGAGCTTCAGGGCGTTCATAAATCCGACAAGGCCGAGCTTGGCCGCGGCGTAGTTGGTCTGCCCGAAATTGCCGTAAAGGCCGGCGGTAGATGTGGTCAGAAGGATCCTCCCGTATTTTGCATCCTGCATGATCGGGAAAGCCGACTTCGTGAGATAGACGGAACCGAGGAGATGGACCTTGAGCACGTCTTCGAAATCGTCCAGGGACATCTTGAGAAAACTCTTGTCCCGGAGAATCCCCGCATTGTTGATGAGAATGTCCAGCCGCCCGAAATGGTCCATGGCGGCGGAGACGATCTTCCCGGCGGCGTCCCGGTCCGCCACACTTTCGCCATTCGCGACGGCGCGGCCACCCTGCTGGTGGATCTCTTCAACCACCTTCAGGGCGCGGGAGGTCCCGTCGGGGAGAACGCCGGGGTCGTTCACAACCACCCGCGCGCCACGGGCAGCAAGTTCCAGCGCATAGCTTCTGCCGAGTCCTGCTCCGGCGCCGGTCACTATCGCCACGCGCTCGTCGAAACGGATTGTCATTTTTTTCTCCTTAATCTCGTTTTCGCGGGAATGATAAAAAAACGGATATTGATTTACTCTTTACGAGCATCTTGCTTTGTTGTCCTTGCGTTGTTGCAATGGCCATGCCGTTATCTCAATCCCCCGGTTTCATTGTATTTTTCATAAATACTGTTACCGGAGAGCCAAAAAAAACCCTTGCTTTATGCAAAAATATCTTGCATGTTGCAAAAAATGAATGTTTCCGAATGTTTTTATGTCAAGTCAGAGGTTATCCATGATCACAGCAGAAGAAGATTTTATAAAGCAACTGGTCAATCCCGCACTGCTCGTAGACAAAGAGGGACGGATTCTCATCATGAATGGTCCCGCGGCATCGATGTTGCGCTCTGCGGGCGTTCGCTTCCATGGCGCCATTTCCGAAATCGATCCCTTGTTCGGGAAGCAGGAGTCCCCCGAGGCGCTACGGGGGCCGCGAAGTATCCGTATCGGGAAGGTGTCTCGCCGGATCACGGTCTTTCCCGCGGGGTTTGACGGTGGCGCAAACGGCTATCTCTACCTGTTCGATACTGCGGATATCCTGAAGATCATGGATTTCGACACCTTCCTGGATCACATCGATGTGGCGATCGGGATTGTGAACCAGGAGGGGGTTTTAGAACACCTCAACGAGACCCTGTCCAAATATATCGGCATTGATGTCAAGGATTGGATTGGCAGGAATCTGCACGAACTTGTTGAAGAGCGGGCGCTGACGGACGCGGCCTCCTTGAATGCCCTGAAAGCGAAGAAGCCGATGAACACGAACGTCACCTATGGATCGGGCATTACCCTCCAGTATCGAAGCATCCCCTTTTTTGACAACCACGGGAAGATTCAGAAGGTGATCAGCACGGGACGGGATGTTTCCCGGATGATCCAGTTGGAGAATGATTTGTCAAGTTCTGAAACGTTGAAGGACCAGTATTATAAACAGCTGAACACGCTGGAGGTCCTTCTCGGGAGGGACAAGATAGTCTATTCCAGCGAACAGATGAAGAAGGTAGCCCAGGTCGCGGTCAAGGCGGGCAAATTCGATTCGCCGGTATTCCTCTGGGGTGAATCGGGTGTGGGAAAGGAGATGGTCGCGAAGATGATCCACCAGGCTGGAAACAGGGCGTCAGGTCCGTTTGTCGGCGTCAACTGTTCCGCCATTCCTTCCGAACTTCTGGAGTCGGAATTCTTCGGCTACGAAGAGGGAGCCTTCACGGGGGCAAAAAAAGGGGGGCGAAAAGGCCTGTTTGATGAAGCGGAAAAGGGGACCCTTTTCCTGGATGAAATCAGCGAACTTCCCCTTGGTATGCAGAGCAAACTCCTGCGGGTCATCCAGGAGAATGAGTACATGCGGGTGGGTTCCAATAAAACCATCCCTACGGATGTAAGGATTATCGCCTCGACCAACCTTTCCCGGGAACAGCTTGCAGAAGGGACGGGATTCAGGCGGGATCTCTTCTATCGTCTGAGCGTCATCCCCATCCATATCCCCCCCCTCCGGGACAGGCGCGATGATATCCTGCCCCTCATCCGCTTTTTTCTGAAAGGACTGAACCTGAAGTACGCCTCCAACGTCAGGATCGCCAATTCCCTGATTCCCCGTTTCTACCATTATGATTGGCCCGGCAATGTACGGGAACTGAAAAATGTCATTGAAAGATTGCTTGTCGTCGCAGGCTCGGACGAGGTCGGTGATGCGGAATATGATCTGGTCAATCAACTGGAGATGAAAAAAACACGGGACCATGATGAAGATATTTCTATCGCCCGCCTCATGCCGCTGAAACAGGCGATGGAAAAAGTGGAGGAGATTCTATTCAAAAAGGCCTATCAGGAATCCGGAAGTATTGAAAAGACCGCCGAGCTTCTGGGCATAAATCCATCCACCATTTACAGGAAGATCAATAAGGGACAAATTCGCTTCAAGTGAAATCCCCCGTGAAATCGGGGATAGGCATCCACCCAAGGAGGCGGAAGCAAAAACAGGGACTGCAAGCACTTAACATGATGGTATGATTGTAAATTTACCCATCGCACCTGAAATTTCCCCACCCAGGAATGACAAGGGTTTACATCAGTTTCTGGGTTCCTTTTACTTTCTCTATTCCTCTCGGACCATCCGGCCTACTTGTGCATCCGGTGCGAGGGAAGTTCACCCTCGCGTTCTCCGGGAACTGGCATGACCGTCTTCCGTCATCCTCCGAAAGGTGCACGTATTTATAACAACCGAGGGAATGTATATTGAGACCGTGGCATATATAATGAAGCGATTGATGGTTATAATATAACAATTCAATTGAATCATAAAATACATATGATTATCATGGCTTTGGAGTTATATATCAAACCCGGCGTATATAATGAAACGATTGATGGTTATAATATAACAATTCAATTGAATTCGGAAGATACATATGCTTATAAGGACTGTGTGGTTATATACATCAGGCTTGGCATATATGCAGATAGACGGCAATGCCGTGGGTTCGGACCTGCGGTCCGGTTAGAATAAAGTCTCGATCATGAGCTTATTTAAAGATTAACAGCAATCATTAAGTAATGGCGTTAACCATCTTTCCCGCGGGGCTAAGAAAGCATGGCAGAGAAAATGCAAAGTCCAAAGAGGCGATTTTCCATTCACGACAAGGAAACGATCGTACAGGGCATTCAGAATTCTCCCACCATCAAGGAAGGCCTCGCCAGATACAAAATATCCATACCCACATACTATAAATGGAAACATGAGCTTTCGGCATTGCCTCATGAAGCGCCCTTGCCCCCGGAAGAACGACTCGAACCGCCCAACCCGGATAAAGAGAAAATGCAAAGGTCTAAGAGGGGATTTTCTCCTCATGACAAGGAGGCGATTGTAAAGGGCATTCAAAATTCTCCCACCATCAAGGAAGGCCTCGCCAGATACAAAATATCCATACCCACATACTATAAATGGAAACATGAGCTTTCGGCATTGCCTCATGAAGCGCCCTTGCCCCCGGAAGAACGACTCGAACCGCCCAACCCGGATAAAGAGAAAATGCAAAGGTCTAAGAGGGGATTTTCTCCTCATGACAAGGAGGCGATTGTAAAGGGCATTCAAAATTCTCCCACTATCAAGGAAGGCCTCGCCGGATACAAAATATCCATACCCACATACTACAAATGGAAGCATGAGCTTGCAACATTGCCTTATGTCCAGACGGAACTGTTCGAACCCATGGTCCCCCTCGAGCCGGTTAAGCCGGATACAGAGAAAATACAAATGCCAAAGAGGCGATTCTCCCTTCATGACAAGGAGGGGATCGTAGAGGGCATTCAGAATTCACCGACCATCATGGAAGGTCTAGCCAGATACAAAATATCCATACCCACATATTACAAATGGAAACATGAGCTTGCAGCATTGCCCCATGAAGCGCCCGTATCCCGGGAGGAACTGCTCGAACCCATAACTCCGCTGGAACCGGCAAAACCGCCGGTACAGGCAGAGCCGATGAGCACGGCGAGGCCGGCGGACAAGACAGTTCCGGGGAAGACAGCGGTGGCGATGGAACCGGAAGTATCGGCGAAACCGGAAAAACGGCCTGCCAAGAAACAGTGGTATATATACGCATCTTTAATCTTGCTCGGCGTTTTCGTCATTACCCTTGTTATATATCTTATGCTCGGAAAGCCCGCGGAGGAAGACATTGTATTAGAGTTCCCCGATTCCAAGTCCCAGGGAGAGGCAAGCGCCGGTCCTGAGCCCAAGGGCAGGCAAACCGTACCGGACAGTGAGGGCCGTCAACAGGCACGGGGCCTTATCCCAAAAAGTAATGAGTGGACCGGGGATTTTGACAAAATGCTGGAACACCGCAGGATCAGGGTCCTAATACCCACAAGCCGCACCCTTTACTTTACCGACAAGGGACAGGAACGTGGTCTGATGGGCGACACAATGCGTGATTTCGAGCGCTACCTCAATAAGAAATACGCCAAAATGCTCGGCAAGCGCCCCTTGACGCTGTTCATCATTCCAGAAACAAGAGATGTACTCCTTACAGGAGTGGCAAAAGGCCTGGGCGATATTGCTGCCGGAGACATCACGGTCACTGAAGAGCGTTTGAAAACGGTGGACTTTGTCGCACCTGATGACGTGCCACGCACATCGGAGATTCTGATTACAGGTTCAAAATCACCGGCCGTGGCCGCTATAGATGACCTTGCCGGCAAAACCATACATGTACGTAAATCAACAAGTTATTTTGAAAGCCTCATGGCTCTCAACAAGCGACTGAAAAAAGAACGTAAATCACAGATCAAAATCGCCCTTGTCCCCGACGCCCTTGAGGATGAAGATCTCATGGAGATGCTAAACGCCGGACTATTTGAATTTCTTATTGTCGATAACAGGATAGCAAAACTATGGACCCAGGTCCTGCCGAATATCAAATTGAGAGAAGACATCGTGTTCAGAAGTGGGGGCAAGATCGGTTGGGCAATCCGAAAGGAGAGTCCGAAACTTGAAGCTGAAATCATGGACTTCTACAGGAATTACCTCCAGAAACATGGTGTCCTTGAAAGCCGGCTGGCACAGTTTCACAAGCGCATCAAACAGATCAATGATCCAACCGGCACCTCGGAGTGGAAACGTTTCGAGCAAGCCATCGGCCTTTTTGAGAAATACGGTGAAAAATACAAGTTTGACCCGCTCATGCTCGCTGCCCAAGGCTACCAGGAATCAACCCTGGACCAGAACAAACGGAGCCCTGCCGGGGCCATAGGCATCATGCAGATCATGCCGAGAACGGGTGCCTCCTTGAAGGTGGGCGATATCCACCTCACGGAGCCAAACATTCATGCCGGAACAAAATATATGGATAATCTTATGTCGATTTACTTTCGTGATACAAAATTCAGCGAGCAGGAACGTATGCTCTTCGCCTTTGCGAGCTACAATGCCGGGCCGGAGAAGATATTGAAGATGCGGAAGCTTGCAGAAAAGAGAGGGCTCAATCCTAATCAGTGGTTCAACAGTGTGGAGCTGGTGACCGCGGAAAAGGTCGGCTTCCAGACGACAACCTACGTGAGAAACATCTACAAGTACTACATAGCCTACGTGCTAACCCGCAAGGCCCAGGAGGACAAGCGTAAAGCGCGGGAACACGCCCTTTTCAATAAAAACCGGCGCAGCAGGTAAAAGAACATCCATACTACAGAACCAGAGCTACCAGAGGGGACATCCTTAAGAAATTAAGTATTTCAAGGCGGTCAGCTATTTTGTCGATTGCCAAGAAAAGATTGCGAAAGAACGAAGATAACAACTTAATTACTTAAGGGCGTCCCCGCTTGGCGCTTGGTTCTGAAGGCCCAATGACGAGCATAGAAAAATATTGACAAACAAATTTTGATAAGCAAGGGATGTTTCGCAATAGCAGACCAATGGAAGGAATAAGACAAATGTTTCGGGAAAATAATCAATCCAATCTGAAAACTCTATGCAACGTTACCATCCCGGCCGTATATAAAGGCCCGCCGGACATTGCCAACGGTGGTTATGTTTGCAGTCTCTTTGCCAGATACATCGATGACGTGATTGACGTCATGATCAAACGCCCCACGCCACTTGATCGGGAACTGCAAATCCGCACAGGCGACGACGGGATTCACTATCTGATGGATGGCGATCAGATGATCATTTCGGCAAAGCCGGGCGTCATTGACCTCGCTGTACCGGATGCCCCGAGTTATGAAGAAGCTGTCAAGGCCGCGAAGGCGTCCATTGCCCTGAAACCGACGCCTTATACCCACGTGACCGGACACGGTATTCATCCCATCTGTTTTTGCTGCGGCGCAGACGTGCCGGACGGGGAAGGCCTCAAGATTCACCCCGGCCACGTCTCAGGCACCAACATGGTTGCCGCTCCCTGGACACCATCATTAGAGCATGGCGACGAGCAGGGTTATGTCCGACCGGAATTCATCTGGACGGCCCTGGACTGTCCGGGGGCCTATGCTCTATGGGAACTGACGGATTCGAAACCCGGTTTTTTAGGAAGGTTGATCGGCCGGATTGAAAAGCCCCTGCGCTGTGACGAGCAATGTGTCGTCGCCGCCTGGCCGGTGGGGAGCGATGGGAGGAAATTATATACCGGAACGGTCCTGTTCAACGCGAAAGGACAAATCGTTGGCCAATCTCTCGCGACTTGGTTTCTCATGCCGCCGGAAATGATGCAGTTCTTGGCAAGCTGATGTGTCATACTTCCTAATTTGCACACATCTCCTCTGTCTTTCTTGCTAAATAACCCGCTCAAAAATTCAGCGTAAACAATTTCGGTGGCCTGCTATCCGCCGGGCCTGTGATGATTTCCGAATCTTCACGGCCGCTCAAATCCCCGCCGACTTCTTCGTCAATGACTTTCAGCGCCTTTTGCATATGATCAATATAAACATCCGCCGGAATCATTTCGCTGTAGGTGCGGTTAAAGGCATAGATACCAACATTTTCTTCCTGCGCCCGCCTGGCAATGTCGATGGCATGGGTTATTCTTTCCCTGACGATTTTTGCCGTCAGCACCGTATGGACCGGCAGAAAATCCCACAGGGCCACGGCATTGCAAAACAGGGTGGTCGGCTGATAGCTGAACAAGGCAATGGCTGTGTTGTAGATGGTGCCTTTTTGAATTGTGATCTTTACGACCAGTTCATCCTGCTTCTTGACGGGTAATTCACTGCGGCGATAGCCGATTTGCCATTGCACATCCATCGATTCCTGTTGGAAAATATCGGCGCCGCCGATGATGGGTTTCTCCGGATTGACAAAAAGTTCCGCATCGCTTTCCAGCATCGTTTTCAGCACTGCGGCAATTTTCAGTAAAAAAGATGAGCGCGTCCCGGAGGAAGATACGGACATCCCTTTTTCAAAAAGATGTTTGGCCTGATCCAGTTCCTTATAGACAGCCCGCTGCAGCTTTTTAAATTCTTTGACATTGGTATGGACCTCCGCATGAGTTCGCATGTACCGGACGGTCGACATGGCTTGGGCCAGATAGACGATGGCATATTCGCAGTAGAAATCTTCCGTATGGAAATCGCAATGTTCCCGGATGTTGTCCGCTTCCTGGATGGCCTGGCGGAAAACGGCGGCCGCGGATCGGTGAGAAGGCGTATCCAGTGCCATGTTTCTGAGCAGCATCATGCGCAATGTCCGGGCAACCAGATCCGTCGGGTTAATGGACAAAACAATCCGGAGGATCTCAGCCGCTTCCGAACAGCGTTTGCGATAGTAGAGCGTCTTGGCAATCTCCACGCCCAGCAAAGAATTATGCGGATACTTGAAAAAAGTGGCAATCGCGTTTTCGTCGCCCGTTTTGCCGGATGCCGCATCTTCGTTTTCCATGGGCCAGAGCAGCCGGTCAAGTTTTTCAATCGAAGCTGGGGAATTTTGCAAGGTTTCATCATGGAGCAGTTCTGAGACAAAATCAAAATAATGGGTCGTCCAGAGGGATGTAATCCACCAGATCGGGAGAGATTCTCCGTTGAATAATCTGGCTTCCACAGGTTTCGGACAAAGAATGACATGGATGTCGTTGATGAGCAGACCATGACGCGCATAATCCGATATGCGGATCATGGGATCATCCGGCAGGCTGGTGTTTAAAAGAGATAACAGATGATTTTCCAGAACCCCGTATTCTCCCGCCGTAATGGCGATGGAGAGAAATCTGTTTTTGCTGTAATATTTGGAAAGAGACCAGCGTATGGCAATCTGGTGCGCAAGGGCTACCGCGCTCTTCAGGCATTCCATGTAGTGGACAAGATTGCCGCCCTCCTTTTCCTTCGGAAAATCGATATACAATGTCGTAATGTCGTAGGCCTTGACTTTGCCCCATTTGCCGTAAAGGAAATGGCTGATGGCCTCGCTGATGTAACTTTTAATGGTTTTTTTCAGCCACCCGATGATTTCGTGATCGATGACTTCGCCGCGGCTGGTCAGGGCAAAACCGATGCGCACGCCTTCGTTGTGGTCGTCGGATTTCAAAGAGACGCCGCTTTCGGGAAATAGCTTGACCAGCGTTTCAAAGTTCCATTTCCGGGAAAGTTCCGCCCGCTCATACCCCATCCAGAAAGCGATGCTTCTGAGCACGTTTATCTTGTAGTCCGTATCCAGGGGTTCTTTTTTCAACCGCATGAGCATGGAATGGGTCACCTGCGGTAGCGTGATCCGGTGCGTTGTTAGAAGCGTATTGATTCGATTGCACAGGGCCCGCAAGGAAAGATTCAGGTTCAGCGTTTCTTCCTTTTTATTTAACAGGCCCTCAAAGTTGATATCGCCGGTTAACTGGAACTTAAACGTATTGTCCGTGCGAGTGCGGATGAACTGCTCGAGGCTTTCGGCGTCCGGTGTTTTGATAACACCGTTTCTGGCGGCAAAATCAATAAACGAATCTCCTGCCGGTGTATTATCTTTATTTTGATGGAATAATGTAAAACATTCCACTGTTGGGAATGTTGATAAAATAGCTGCTACTGCCTTATCGCCCTGGTTCATATTCCATATCCTCCACTATATAAATAACTTATATTATATTCAGAAAATACTGCCTGCCTGCAGCGTTCGATGATTTAATCAATACTGTCTTACTGGTTTACCCATAAATCATTATTTTTCGTAATCCAACATATCAAATTGACTGCCTTTCTTCCAGTGTTTATAAAACAATACTCAAAAGAATTGAGCAGTGGCCGACCAGGGAAGGTTCAAACGCTCACTCCAATCAAGTGGCCTTTTTGCGGACGCCCGTTTCCACAAGAAGGCGGAAGATTTATATCATAAAAATTTAAAGGAGATAACATGGACCCGAATACAGTTTATGACAACCCAAACAATCTGGTCGATTTATTCGAGCAAAGCGTAACCAAATTTCCGGACATCAGATTCCTGGGTACCAAGAATCCGGAAGCCGGAAAATATGAATGGCTTTCACGTAAGCAGATTGCCGAGAGGGTAGACAACCTCCGTGGCGCCCTCAAAAAACTCGGATTGGCCAAAGGCGACAAAGTCGGCATCATCATCAACAATTGCGTTGAGTGGTTCGTCTGCGAGCAGGCCGTCCATGGGCTGGGCGGTGTATTCGTGCCGATGTATTTGCAGGAACTCCAGAAAGTCTGGAAATATATCATCACTGACGCCGCCATTAAATTCCTGTTTGTCCGCGACGAGAGCGTTTATGAAAAAGTCAAAGACTTCAAACAGGAAATCGGCACACTCCAGGAGATCTTTGTTGTTTACGGCGAAGGATTTAACAGTCTTTCCGCCCTGGAGGAAATGGGCAGGAAGAATCCCGCTCCTTCCGTCAAGCCCCACTGGTCGGACCTGGCGCACATCATTTTCACATCCGGCACAACAGGCGACCCCAAAGGTGCGATGATCTCCCATGGAAATGCATCGTGGGCCGCAAGGTCCAGCATCGACACATTCGAGCTCAACGAAACCTCGCAGGTAATCTCGATTCTGCCCTGGGCGCATGTTTACGGACAAAACTGCGACCTGCACAATTATGCTTGCTGCGGAGGCGGAATCGCGTTTATCGAATCGCTGGACAAATTCATGCAGAATGTTCAGGAAACCAAGCCCACGGCCATTAACGGTGTCCCGCGGATTATCACCAGGATTTATGATGCCATCATGCAGGGCGTGAATGCCGATCCCGTAAAGAAACAATTTTTCGACGCAGCCCTTGATGTGGCGGCCAAAAACAGGGATCTGCCGGAGAAAACAAAAGAGTTCAAAGATTATGATGAACTGGTCTTTTCCAAGGTCCGCGCCATTTTCGGCGGCAATCTGCAATTCATCGTCAGCGCCAGCGCGCTTTTAAAACAGGAAATCGCCCTTTTCTTCCATGATATCGGACAGCCGACCTACGATTGTTATGGCATGACCGAAACCTCGGGCGGCATTACCATGAACTGCACCGAATTCGGCAACAAGTTGGGAACCGTGGGCAGGCCGCTCAAGCACACGCATGTCGTGATCGACAAATCCCGCGTGGAGAAAGACAGCCCTGACGGCGAGATTTGTGTTTACGGGCCCCAGATCATGATGGGTTACTACAACAAACCCAGGCTCAACGAAGAAGTCATGCTGCCGGAAAAATGGAACGGCTTTGCGGGCATTCGCACGGGCGACCGTGGCTGGTTCGACGAAGAAGGTTTTCTGCACATCACCGGCCGCTTCAAGGACGAATACAAACTGGCCAACGGCAAGTATGTGCATCCGGAAAGCATCGAAAATGAAATCAAACTGATGCGCTCTGTCGCCAACGTCATGATCTACGGCGAAGGGAGGGATTACAACGTGGCGGTTATCGTTCCCGACTTTGCCGAACTGAAAGCCGATGTCGATACAAAAGGATGGGTCAAGGACACGCCGGAAGAGACGCTGCAAAACGGAGATTTAAAGAACTATCTCGCCAAAAGCATTATGGAGTATGTGCGAAAGTCGTTCGGCGGTTATGAAGTGCCGCAAAGGTTTCTTTTCATCGCGGAAGACTTCACGGTCGTCAACGGCATGCTGACTCAGACCATGAAGCTCAAAAGAGTCAACGTCCTCGCGAAATATAAAGATCAGCTTCTGGCCCTCTATTGAGGTTAAACGGGACGCCCATGATAAGTTAAGTCAAGGGAAATGTAGGGAAGGAAATATAGCGACATTTCCCTGATTAAATCAATAAATATATGGGATGAACTGAACCTACCCCAGCTCATCGGACACTCCTTTATTCTCCGTTGTATACGAATCCGTATACTTTTTGAAGTGTCCGTTAAACTGGGGTAGGTTCAGGATGTCCCCATATTTCCCCTTGGTATGCAGAGCAAACTCCTTCGGGTCATCCAGGAGCATGAGTGTATGCGAGTGGGCTCCAATAGAATCATTTCTGCGCATGTAAGGATCATCGCCTCTATCAAACTTTCACGGGAACAGCTTGCAGAGGGGACGGGATTCAGACGGGATCTCTTCTATCGTCTGAGTGTCATCCCCATGCATATCCCCCCTCTCCGGGACAGGCGCGATGATATCTTGCCCCTCATCCGCTTCTTTTTGAAAGGATTGAACCTGAAGTACGCGTCCAACGTCAGGATCGCCGCCCGTCTAAAGAGGTTGTAATCCCCCCCCTCTTCTGATAAAAATTTGTTGACTCGATACGATAACGAAAGGACACCCTTCCCATGAGCGATATCCATGAAAGATTGCGCGACAGGCTCGAAAGGATGGCGACCGGTTTTCCTCCAACGGCAAATGGCGTGGAGATCAAAATCCTTCGGCAACTCTTCAGTGAGGAAGATGCGGATATGTTTCTGAAAATGGATAGTCGTCCGGAGACGGTTCAACAGGCGGCTTTGCGGTTTGGGTCTGATATTCGGGATGTGGCGTTCAAGCTGGAAGATATGGCCCGGCGGGGTCTTATCTTTAGAATCCATGAGGATGAAACGGTCCGTTATTTCCCCGTCCCTTTCATTGTCGGCATCTATGAGTTCCAGTTGAACAATTTGAATATGCCGCTCTTGAAGGACATATCCGAGTATTACCTTACCGGTTTGGGTGCCACCTTCCATGGGCAGAAAACGCCTCACCTGCGTTCTATTCCCATCAACGCCGACATTGTATCCGATTACCCTATCGCACCCTACGATGACGCAGTTTCCATTATCACGAGCAAATCACGCATTGCCGTGGCCGAGTGCTTTTGCCGCAAGGCCGTCCATATGTACGGAAAAACCTGCTCTCATCCGGCGGAGACGTGCCTGCAGTTTGAAACATTCGCCGATTATTATGTGGAAAATGGTATGGCCCGCTTCATCAGCACCGATGAGGCCCTGGCCATCCTGAAGCGCAGCGAGGAAGAGGGGCTGGTCCTCCATATCCTGAATTCCCAGAAAGTGGAGGCCATGTGCGCCTGCTGTTCATGCTGCTGCGGTATGCTGATCTCCCTGAAGTTGTTTCCGGCCCCGGCCAGAGCGGTGAAAAGCAATTATGTGTGCCTGTTTGACGAGGTCCTCTGCACATTGTGTGGACTTTGCGCAAAGCGCTGTACCGTTGGGGCATTTAAGATGAAGGAGGAAAGAATCGAATTTCATGCCGATCGCTGCATCGGATGCGGTCTTTGCGTTACGACCTGTCCCGCAGAGGCGTTAAAACTGGAGAAAAAGGCGGAGGGTAGCCTGTATAAACCGCCGGCAACCGTTTTTGACACATATGATGTGATGAGACAGGAAAAAATCCAATAAATAGGAGCCACTCGTACGCATATTTCCTCCCGGTCAAGTTTTCAGCTCAGCTTACACTTTGAAAATATTAATGAAATAGTGTAAATGGCGTAAATTATGGATAAGGCGACAAAACCCATCATTGTGTGGGAACCATTGGCAGGATAAGGCGAAACCGCCTGGTTGGCGCAAAAACAGATGGCCGATCTGTTCGACACGGAGCGTAGTGTTATTACCAAGCACCTGCGGAATATATTTCGGAAAGGTAGGGACATCTCCCGGATTAAATCAATAAATATATGGGAAGCGCTCCATGTTTTCCCGTGTTTTCAAAGTGAATCTAAATGCGAAAGGAGAAACACATCATGAAAAAAGTATTGAGGGGGGTTATCTTTCTGGTTGTGATTGCCATTGCCGGACCATTGCTGATTTCCGGGATTCTGTATGCGGCGGAACCGGATAAGATGGTCCAGAGTGGAGCGATTCTGACCGTATCCGAATCCAAAAGGCTGATCGGCAAGGCCGTGGCACAGATGCCGATCGTCAAGAATGCCCTTGCAAACGGTATGGTCATCGTCATCAAG
>CAZBME010000052.1:0-2644 GCA_964492965.1 uncultured Syntrophaceae bacterium
CTCCCCCGCCCCTCTTTAATAAAGAAGGGGACCTTCGTACTTATGCCTATGGCATTGATATTTTTATCCTGTTTCGGCGCTACTCTGCGCAAAGGCACAGAAGGCGGCGCCGCTAAACCCTGATTCAAAAAAATAAATTACTTGATACAGCCAGAAGCCGGCCGGGTGAAAGGCGCCCTCATCGCCTGTTTAATGAGGTCTGTAACGCTGCGCCGCAAGAATTGCTTATGAATAATAATTGCCCGGGAAATAAGTCGCATCCAGAAAAACCCCCAACGTGTAATGAATTTATCGAGCGTGTGACTTGTAATGATGAGTTAATATTGATACTAAATATGTATTGTCGTTATAATAATGGCCTTCGCGTGTCAAGAAATTTTTCATAATTTTTGGAGTTTAAACGGGACGGTTCTCTTTAGTTAAGAGGCAACGAGGCTGGTGGAAAAATAACGAGAACCGTGCCCTTTATTCCGTTTAATTACAAAGGCCAAACAAACCCGCCGATACTGCGGATCTGTTTGGCCTTTGTTGTTGAAACAACTTGTTGAACCATTATCCAGACGGGAAAGACAGCTAGATAATCCCCGCCGAAGCCACGGTGTTCGATATGGAGAACAGCGTGACGATTAAACTGTTCACAAAACCTCCCAGCCAGATGGACCCTGTTTTCCTGAAAAAGAGCCGGGCGGCGATTGTGGCCAGCGGCAGAATAAACAGGAAATTCCAGACGAACAAGCCGGCGAGGGCCGAGGTCATGTTGCCGGGGGGGGGAAACGGCACGGAGGGGAACAACTTAACCCCCGTACTAAACAGCCACGTATAATCGAGAATGGTCAGGATCGCCAAACCGGTGATGGTTGATAGAATCATCAGGACGATATTGGTTGTTTCGCTTGCCCCTCTTATCCGGGTGAATGAATTCAACAGCAGGCTGTTGATCATATAGAAGAATAAGAAGAATGGTAAGTATTTAATCAAAACCCAGAATTTAATCGGGGTGAGGGTTTTGATGCTGAACACCCAGAACCGGGCATCGGAGAGGAAGAAGAAATCCGCGATGACCAGCAGGAAATATGCAGCCACAAATATAATCAAGGACAGGAGGACACTTTTCCCGATATTCCCTCCGGACATTTTTATTCCGAGATTATTGAAGGTCACCTTATTTTTCTTCATAATCAGAAAATAAGTCAGAAGGAATATGGCCAGCAGAATCGTGCCGACCAACAACATCAGCAGTACCGTGCCATTGACGCAAGGCAGCTGGAAGTAACTGCTTAAGGGAAATACGGTGGGGACAGATCTACCCATCGACTTGATGGCAATCGGGTAACCCGTAGCCCAGTTGAATAACAATGGCGCGGGCAGCAGACAGACAATGAAGAGTATCCAATACACCAGCTTGTCCTTCGCCGTGGTCATAATGGTCGGCGCAACGGGTTCGGGCTGGATGATGGTTTTAAAATAGGGAATCTCCAGCATCAGAAAGCCAAAGGGGATAATAAACAGGAAGAAACCAACCATGGTCAGAAGGGTGAAAAACTGTTTCCATTGCCAAGCCTGATCGGTTGCAGGGAGGGCTTCCTTGCCGCCTTTTAAGGTGATGTCGAAATAATCAATAATGTGGCCGACAGCCACCGTAGAAAAATGAAGTTTGGGGTGTTCTATTTGCGGCTGGAAGATGACCCTCAGCTTGCCTTCCGCGGCAACGGCGATGGCTTCTTCCTTGGTAAGCTTTTTATTGTTGCCAAATGCATAGTAGGCGCCGTATTCAGCCCCGGGAAATCCCATGCCGGCGATGGCTTTTTTCGACATATTAATGTCGATGCCTGAGCGAACTTGCCACATATTATTCGCCCACTCGTCATACCGCCCGAATACATTACCGACATTGACCGGATATTTGCCTAGTAATATTTCCGTGGCTTCCTTGTTGGTTATAAAAGCCTGCGAAGTAGGCAAGACCGCTTTGGGGACAATAATCGCGGGATTTTTCTCCTGCTTCGCGAATGCCCTCACGGCGCCTAATTGCACAGTGCTGCCGCCCATGGAATGGCCGACCATGCCGATTCTCTTCGCATCTACATAGGGCAGTGTGCCCAGATATTGCAGCGCCGGGTAAGTGCCCATATCGGCAGCAATACCTTTATTGATGCGTGGATCGGGGAATGACGAGTTACCATGATCATATGCGTCGATGGCGATCACGACATAACCGCGGCGGGATAGTTCGACCGCATTGATATCCTGCACTTCCTTGGTGTTATTGTATCCGTGAGAGGAGACAATGGCCGGTGCGGGATTTTCAACGGTTGCAGAATCAGGAACATAGAGAAATGCGTTCAGGCGGGCGCCATCTTCCGTAACATAGGTCATCTCGGTAATTTTAACCTTACCGCCACTTGTATGCACCAGATAGGCGCCTAACGAACCCAGCAAAACGAGGACGACTGCGATACATAAAAATATTACGGCATTCTTTTTACTTTTCATATCCTCTCCTCCTTAAAGTAGTGCAGTATTCTTAATGCTAATACATCTTGCTGTCAATGTTTGATTTGATGGATAAATTTCTTCAACAATGAGTCATCTTATTGATTTTCGTCTGAATAATGGATAACCGGGCAGAAATTGAAAAACACCA
>CAZBME010000052.1:2744-20448 GCA_964492965.1 uncultured Syntrophaceae bacterium
TTTATTTTCGCAGATTGTATTTGATCATCTTCAACTGCAACCCCTTGCGGCTGAGGCCCAGTTGCTGGGCCGCTTTGGTCACATTGCCGCCGCATTCCTCCAGGCTGCGGATGATCATCTGTTTTTCAACCTCGCCGGTCTGGCTCCTGATGAATTCCTTGAATTGACCTGCATGGACGTCCTGGGGCAAATGGGCAATTTCCTCAACCGCCGCCTTGAGCTCCAGCGGGATATCTTCCAATGTAATCATATCCCCTTTGCACATGAGGACGACCCGTTCCAGAAGGTTTTCCATTTCACGGACATTCCCCGGCCAGGCATGCTGCATGAAGAGGTCCTTCACCCTGTCATCAATGCCCCGGATGGCCCTCTCCAGCTTCCTGTTGAACTTGTCGATGAAGAACTCCGTCAGGGAGGGAATATCCTCCCGCCTTTCGCGGAGGGCCGGCAAATGGATGGGCAGGACATTGAGCCGATAGAAGAGATCCTCCCGGAAACGGCCATCCTTCACATCGTTGAGGAGATTCCGGTTCGTTGCCGTGATCAGCCGCACATCGACCTTGATCGTTTTCAGGCCCCCTACCCGCTCAAAATCCTGTTCCTGAATGACTCTCAGGAGCTTGACCTGCATTTCCCGCGGCAGTTCACCCACCTCATCGAGAAACAGGGTTCCTTTGTGGGCCAGCTCGAAGCGTCCCGGCTTGGTTACGACGGCCCCCGTAAACGCCCCTTTTTCATAACCGAAAAGTTCACTCTCCATGAGATTTTCCGCAATCGCCGCGCAGTTGATCTTGATCAGGGGATTGCTTTTCCGGGGGCTGTTGGCGTGCAGGGCATTGGCGATCATCTCCTTGCCCGTACCCGTTTCGCCCGTAATCAGGATCGTCGTGGTCGTCGGCGCCACGCGCCTGATGGTCTCGAAAACATCCACCATCGCCTCCCCGGACCCGACAATCCCGTAACGGTCCAGATCGTCCGGGCTCATGAATACTTCTGCCTTATTGAGATTCCGCGTTTTGATCGCCTTGGAGATCACGTTTTTCAGATCGTCCTGCTCAAAGGGCTTGGTAATGTAATCAAAGGCCCCTTTCTTCAGGGCATCGACGGCCGTCGCCACGGTGCCGTGGGCTGTAATAATGATAACGGGCGTTGCCGTGTACAGGTCCGCAATCTGCTCCAGAAGGCCCATGCCGTCCAGTTTAGGCATTCTCAGGTCCGTAATGATGACGTCCACATCCTCCTGTTTGAGAACCTTCAAGGCTTCCAGGCCGTTTGCCGCCGCAAATACCTCATAGCCCTCTTTTTTCAGCATGGCGCTCAGCACCACACGCATATTCAATTCATCGTCAACAACGAGTATCTTGCTCATGTACGTTATGATCTCCTGTCTGTGCTTCTATAAGTAACCTCTCCCCGAAGGGGCGAGGAGAAAAGATCGTGGGCTAAAAGCCATCCGGACAAGCACCCCTTTCACCGGGCGGCATTCAGGCGGATATGAAAGATGCTCCCCTGCCCCGGTATGGATTTCACCCGGATATCGCCTCCGTGGTTGCGGATGATACGCTCGCATATGGCCAGCCCCAGCCCGACGCCCCTCTCCCTGGTTGTGAAAAAGGGCTTGAATACATTCTTGATATCCTCTTTCCGAATGCCCCGTCCTGTGTCCCGAATGGCGATGCTCACCACTTCTCCCTCATCATTTTTGATCATTCTAGTTTTCAGGGTCAGTCGGCCGCCGTCGGGCATGGCCTCAAGGGCGTTCAGTGCAATGTTCAGAATCACCTGCATCAATTGCTCCGCATCGACAAGGACGGCGGGCAGGTCGGACCGCAAATCCTCGTCAATCTCCACATTTTCCGAAAGATGGTTCGTCCGGATGACGGATATGGCTTTACCGACAACCTGATTGATGTCCTGGTGCCTGAGATTCATGTTAAAGGGTTTTGCATAATTCAAAAACTGGGTCACGACACTGTTCAAGCGGTTCACTTCTTCGATAATGACGTCAAGAAGCTTCTGGTCCTCTTCCCGCGAGGCCTCCGAACGGAGATACTGGGCGGCGCCTTTGATGGAGCCCAGGGGATTGCGAATCTCATGGGCCAGGACAGGGGCCATTTCCTCCAGAAGCATCGATTTTTCCCGCTCCAGCTTCTGATCAAACGTATAAACAAAGTCAAAGATGTCCTTGCTTTGCGGAAATAAGGCGTTCAAGAGGGCTTTCAGGACCTGCTTTGTCGGTTCGATGGAGATGATGATGAGAAAAGACGCCAGCAGGATCAGCGTAAAGGGCGAGGACGACGTTCCTTCAAATAACTTGATGACCACAAAAAGCGTGGTCGTAACAGCAAAGGTCAGAAGAACCTTCACCAGCATCCTGGCCATGAACTCCTTCAATTCCATCAGTTGCGGATGGGTGATAACGGCATAAGCAAAATAGATAAGGATGGCGAGAAAGATATTGGACAAGGGCGGAAATGCATAACCCCAAATAATGAAAAGATCCAGGACGCTCAATATGATCGTCACGCCGATGGCGATGGCGAGATAGATCAGGCGGGTTTTTTCGACGCCGACAGCCTTTCTGCTGACGGACAGCAGAAGCAGGCCATAGCAGACCGCCAGCACAACCGCTGTGTAGGTATAAATGGCGATACCGACATAGGGCCAGCGCGAAACGGGGGTCAGCAGGACGGCAGCCACGAGGAGGCTCGTCAGGGTGCCTGCGGCAACATGCCTTTTCGACAGAAGATAGCGATCTCTGATCAGGCAACGGGAAAACTGAAGCGATAAGGGGGAAACCGCCAGAAGCCCCGCCGTCTCAATGATCTGCCATGAAAATTGATGAAACACACCGAAGGAAAATTGCCCCAGCTTGAAGATGAAAAGGGAGAAACACAGGGCGGCAAAAGACAGATGAACGATGTCCCGCTTTCTGAAGAAAAGGGACGATATGGCGATGGCCAGGCTGACTGCGGCTAAGATAAAGATTTCCATGAATTTAGATTATTGTTTTCATTATGTTAGCATGTCTAATGATGTCCTTGCCTTTACAACGACAACGCCCCTCTTTTCTAAAAAGGGGTTAGGGGAGATTTCACAGAGTGCGAATAAATCCTCCCTGTATCCCCCTTTATTCAGGGGGACTTGAAAGGCAAAAACCCTTAAGTCAATAACATTGAGTATATCTATTATTAATATCGGTAAAAACCGGGGAAGTCAAGAAAGGCTGCCATAAAAAACAGAGGCTGCCCGAGTCGGGTCGAACCCCTGTTACGTTTTCCCCTGAAGGATCTGGCCATATGGCCGTTCCGGCCGCTTACCGAAAGGCTTACTCGCTGATGGCGATCCCCTCATGGCTCCACTGATCGCTATGCTTTCCCATGATGCCTTTATAGAAATCCTTGATGATGTCCATATCCGCACCGATATCTCCGGAAGGCATAATGGCCGGTCCGATGCCGCCAACTTTACGTTTGTAATCGACATATCCGAGGACGATGGGAACGCCGGCGCCATGGGCAATATAGTAAAAGCCCGTTTTCCAGTAGCGGACCTTCTTGCGGGTTCCTTCCGGGGGAACCACCAGAATGAGTTTTTTACTTTCCCGGAACACCTCAACGGTTTGGGCAACCGTATCGCCTGAACGGGTTCTGTTTACAGGAATCCCGCCCAGCCAGCGACAGATCCACCCGAAGGGCGGCTTGAAGATGGTATGTTTCCCGATCCAGAATACCTTGATGCGGAAGGCAAAGGCCAGGACCAGGGTGATGACCAGATCCCAGTTCGACGTATGGGGGGCGGCGATCATGACATATCGGGGGATAGGAGGCGCCGCACCCTCTTTTTTCCACCGGAATAGCCACATATAGAAGAGAGAACTAAAGTAAAGCAGATCCTTTAAAACAGGGGTATCAAAGATGGTGTAGTGCATTTGCTTGCGGGCCTGTTCAGTCCGGGCACGTCTTCCCTTTCTACAAAATAAACAAAAAGGCGTAATCTATAAAGATCACGCCTTTTATCTTCTTATGGTGCCGAAGCCGGGATTTGAACCCGGACAGGCGTACGCCCACTAGACCCTGAACCTAGCGCGTCTACCAATTCCGCCACTTCGGCAATAACAGCCCGTTTTCAAAGATGTGCTTTCCTACACCGAGTATCCCGGCCTTGTCAAGAAAAATGAAGGGAGCCCAAATCATAAAATTGAGCTTGAATTTCAGCTTATATTTGCTATGGTGGCGACCAAACAAAGGATTTTCGGGGAACTCCATATGGAAGTCATCAGAGGCCATGAGGCCATACCAGATAACCTGCACGGGGCGTATGTCACAATCGGCAATTTTGACGGGGTTCACCTCGGGCACCAGTATATTTTCCGGAACCTGGCCGATGAAGCGCACACCGCAGGGCGCCGCGCCGCCGTTATTACCTTCGAACCCCATCCAAAAATGATCATCCATCCCGACCGCAAACCTTTCTACCTGATTACAACCCTGGCGGAAAAAATCGACCTCATCGCCAAGCAGGGTATGGATGCCGTGATCATTATCCCCTTCACCCTTGAGTTTGCTGAAACAACGGCGGAGGAATTCGTTTGCGAAATCTTGTGGGAGAAACTGCGCATCGGCAAGATCCTCATCGGCCATGATTATACCTTCGGCCGGGGCAAGGAGGGCAACGAGTCTTTCCTCACAGCCTTTGGAAAGAAGTTGGGGTTTGCGGTGGAGGTTATGAACGCCTTCACCCTGGGAGAGGTCATTATCAGCAGCACCCGGGTGAGAAATGCCATTCTCGCAGGCGACGTCAAGATGGCCGCCTCATTCCTGGGACGGCCCTACAATCTGGTCGGCGTTGTTGTTGAGGGGCATCATCGCGGCGCCGGACTCGGCTTCCCCACGGCAAACATCGAAGCGGAGAAGGTTCTTATTCCCGCCGGGGGCGTCTATGCCGCCATGGTCAATCTGGAAGGGCAAAAATACCGCGCCGTCCTCAACATCGGCTGGAATCCCACATTCGGCGATGACAAACAGACCATTGAAGTCTTCCTGCTCGATTTCCACGAGCGCATCTACGGGAAAACCCTGGAGGTTCTTTTTATCGATAAGCTGCGCGACGAGAAGAAATTTTCAGGCCCCGATGAGCTTATCGGGCAGATCAAAAGGGATGTGGCCCGCGCCGGGGAAATCCTGGCGCCGTTTTGACGGTATCGGAATAAATTCCCGTGCACATCAACATTCCCCATCCCTGGAACGTCACCTACCCGGAAGCCGTCGCCATCCAGGATACTCTCCGGGCAAGACTGATCCTGCATGAACAGCCCGCCGCCGATCCTGTCACAACGATTGCCGGCGCCGACATTTCCTATGACGGGAAAAGCAGCCGTTTCTTTGCGGCCGTCGTGCTGTTTTCCTATCCCGACATGAAGGTGATCGAAGAGGCCACTGCCGTCGATACAGTCACCTTCCCCTATATCCCCGGACTCCTCAGTTTCCGGGAAGGTCCGGTCTTGGTCAAGGCCTTTGAACGCCTTTCCCGCACCCCCGATATCATCATTTTCGACGGTCAGGGCATTGCCCATCCCCGGGGCATCGGCCTGGCCTCCCACATGGGGCTTATCCTGGATATCCCCGCCATCGGCTGCGCCAAATCCCTTTTGGTAGGAAAGCACGACGACCTGGGAAAAGAGGCGGGGGCGCGGTCGCCTCTGATCTACAAGGATCAAACCGTCGGCGCCGCCTTGCGAACCAGGAAGAAGGTAAGTCCCGTCTTCGTCTCGCAGGGTCACCGGATCGGGCTTGAACACGCTTTGGACGTCATCATGAAATGCTGTCGCGGTTACCGGATTCCCGAACCCACCCGCCAGGCCCACCTGGCCGTCAACAGGTTGAGGATATCCGATAAGTGAACTGTTAATACGGGACAATACGCAGCCGGGCTTTTATAAAACAGGCAAGGGGGCACCAGATGCAGCGCCCCCTTGCACTTATTTACTAATGGATTCTAGCCCCAGGCCTTCTCTTTGGCTGCGTTTCTGCCGGCAATGCGCCCGAAGACCACACAGGTCGCCATGGCGACGCCGCCCAGACGCACCGCTCCGTGGACCGCTCCAACCACTTCTCCGGCAGCGAACAGGCCGGGGATGGACTTGAAATTAAAACCGGTGACCCGGCAGTCCGTATCAGCGACCAATCCGCCCATGCAGTAATGGACCTTCGGCCAGAGCCTGGCGGCATAAAATGGCGGCGCAACCGTCGGCTTGGCGTCGGGAAAGATCATGCAGTCGAGATCGGCATCTTTCTTCTTTTCGACGAAGGCATTCCACCGCGCAATTTCTTCCATGAAGGTTGAAACTGGCATCCCGTAGTTCTTGGCCAATTCCTCCAGGCTGTCGAACTTCTTGATGGCCCCGACCTGCATGCCTTTTTCGAGGGCATTGGGAAAGACCTGCTTAGGCACGGCATAGGAATCCCCCAAAATGACAACGGGTTCGCCGATGAGGATGATGGCATCCGCCCTTTCTTTCCGGTTGCCCGTTTCCTTGAAGAATCGCTTACCCGTTTTGGGATTGATCATGGGGCCATAGCCGACGAGCCTTTCGCAGAACAGGGGAACATAGCCGAAACCCTTTTCATCGGGGCTTGTCCAGGGTCCGAGTTGTATCCAGTCCAATTGTGTGGACATGGCGCCGGCGGTGGAAGCGGCCAGCAAAACTTCGCCCGTGGCGCCGGGGTGGTTGGTGGAATCAAATTTATCGTTGAGGCGGGGATCGTGTACCTGGCGAAGCCTGATGTCTCGCGCAAATCCGCCCGATCCCAGCACAACGGCACGCCGGGCTTTTACATAGGCGGTCTTCCCCGAGGCGTCGTCGGGGAATTTATATCCCTTGCGCACCTCCATGCCGACGATCCGCCCGTCCTTATTGGCCAGAAACCGCACGACCTTGGTTCGGGTCTCCAGTTTCACGCCCAATTCTTTTGCTTTTGCCAGCAGCTTGTTTACAAGCTCCGAGCCGGAAGCATTAATGGTCTGATGGGCTCTTTTCACCGAATGGCCACCGTGAAAGCCTAGCTTGGTAAACCGGGCGCCCAGATAGTTCATGCACCATTCGAGGGCTTCGTTGGACTGCTCGGCCACAATCCTGGCTTTATCGGCATGGTTCAGGTAAAGCCCTGCCTTCAACATATCCTTGAACATGACGTCCGCAGAATCCTGAACGCCCGCTTCTTTTTGCATTTTTGTTCCCGCCGCGGAAAAATCGCCGCCGTTGATGATGGAATTGCCTCCGGCAACAGGCATCTTTTCGATCACCATCACATCGGCTCCCGCAATGCGGGCCTCGATAGCTGCGGAAAGCCCGGCAAATCCGCTTCCGATCACAACGACATCAGCGGTTTCGTCCCATTTCTTCGGCAGAACATCGCCTATGGCCGCAGAAGCTTCGCTTGTGACGGTAACGCCTCCCATGGCCATTCCGGCAACTGCGGCAGCGCCGCCCACCGACTTAATGAAATCACGCCTGGTAAAATTTCCTTTGAATTTCTTTGAATCTTCACTCATGACATGCCTCCTGTTTTTGTTTGGCGATGAACAACACTATTCTCTTTCCCATGTTGGCAAGAGAATAACCGATACCGAAAATAAATCAAGAAAAATAAGCTAGTTATAAAGATAACCGATGGTTTATATTATATATCATAAACAACTGCTGCGCTATGGGCGGATGCATCCACCCTTTCCTGCCCGCAGTATCATTGATCCATTCATGCCCGGTGACTGATCCTGCCATGTCATGTGCAAATAGCCGGACGAATGCGCATGACAGAGGAATGGTTTCTTCAGGCATTGCGACAACATTCATCTGAGGCTCTAGTCATTTGTTGCTTAATATTTGTGGACACTCAATCTTTCAGGTGGTATTCAATATTCACTGAGGATTCTCAAAGAGGAAAAACAAGTCAAGCGTTATCTTTCCAACCTCACAGACCATCTCAAAACGCAGGCGATGTCCTGATTAAAGGTCAATGCACGACAAAGCAGGATTTGATTCAGGAACGGTCACTTTTTTCGCTTTTTTCTCGAAGGGTAGCCTAGACATAACGGAGGCTGAATGAAACGGACTGTCAACAATCAAGGCCCCGGTCTCAAAAATCTTTTTCCCGTCAATCTTGTTCACTTATCCTTTACGATGATGAGCATGGCTATCGTTTCCGCCTTATTTTTCGGCATAATGCTCATCCTGCCTGCGGGCCTGTCTCACGCCCGCGATGCGGCAACAGTCCTGCATTCAGCTCCGGCATCGTTCCCGGCGGCAGCTTTGAAAACGATTATCGTGGGAAATTACTATCCATATACTTTTGTCAACGACAACGGAATCCCCGACGGTTTCAGCGTGGAGATTGCCAAAGCCTGCGCCAGGGTTATGGACCGCAAGCTTGAGATTAAGGTGGATACCTGGGAAAACGCGACAAAGGCCCTGACAAACGGGACCATCGACCTGCTTCCGATGATGGCCGCTTCCCCGGAAAGAGATAAGTCATTTGATTTCTCTGTTCCCCATACGATCGCTTACGATGCTGTTTTCTTAAGAAGCGGGTCGCAAAAAATCAGATCCTTGAATGATTTGGTCGGTAAAACCGTCATCGTGATGAATAAAGATGCCGCCCACGATTATCTCTTATCCAGCGGGATGGCGGCGAGAATGAATTTGGTGCTTATCGACAGCCTGCCCGATGCGCTGCGGGCCCTTGCCGCGGGTAAGGGAGACGCAGCCCTGATGCCGAAGCTGGTGGGCCTGCTTGTCATAAAAAAGCTGAATCTGACCAATCTCGATCCCTCTCCTACCGTCATCGAAGGCTATAATCGACCGTTTTGCTTTGCCGTAAAGGACGGAAACCAGGCATTGCTCGAACGTCTGAGCCAAGGTTTGAGCATTATCAAATCAACGGGACAGTATCAGGAGATCTACAAAAAATGGTTTGGAACGGTGGAACCGCCGGGCTTGTCCCGGAAAACCATCATCAAATACATCGCCCTCAGTGCAGCGGTTTTTTTGATCATCGCCTTGGGACTGATTCTTTGGACCCTGTCCCTCCGGAAGCAAGTGGCATTGCGAACGGAAAAGCTCGCCACGGAGATTCAGGACCGCAAGCGGGCAGAGGAGGCGCTACAGGAAAGCAATGATAAGTTTCTAATCCTTGCTTCCAACATCCCCGCGTATATTGCTTATGTCAACGCAGATACGTTGCAGTACGAATTTGTAAATGATGCGTTTGAGAAATCATTCGGGATGCCGCGAGAAAAAATCATAGGCAGTCATATAAAGGAAGTTATTGGGGAAGCCAATTATCAATTCGCGCTGCACTACATTAACGAAGCCAAATCAGGGAAATCGATTTCTTACGAGAATGCCTTTGACCTTGCTTCAGGGAAGCGCTGGATTGAAGTAAATTATACCCCCGTTATAGACGCCCATGGGCATGTTGCATCCATTGCCGTGCTTAGTTATGACATCACTCAGCGTAAGCGGATGGAGGAGGCGCTGCAGGAGAGCGAGGAAAAATACAGACTGCTGTTTGAGAGTGCCGGTGAAGGGATAACGATTGCCCAGGGTGAAAAGATACATTTTGCCAATGAAGCCATGGTAAAAATATTAGGATATCCGCTAGATGTTATCACAACAAGACCGTTTCTTTCCTTTGTTCATCCCGAAGATCGTGCCATGGTTCTCGATCGTTACTTGAGAAGAATGAAAGGTGAAGTTGCCGAAACCGACTATCCGTTCAGGATCATCAATGCCGATGGATCAGAAAAATGGTTTCACATCAATTCCAAGGTCATTGATTGGGAGGGCACCCCTGCTTCCCTGAGTTTCATGATTGACATCACCGAGCGCAAACGGGTGGAAGAGGAGAAGCAAAACCTGGAGGAACGCCTGCAGCGCGCCGAGAAAATGGAAGCCCTGGGAACCATGGCAGGCGGCGTGGCCCACGACCTTAACAATGTTCTGGGCATTGTCGTCGGTTATGCGGAAATGCTCCTGGATGATGTGGATAAGTCAAGTCCCCTCAGGCCCGGTCTTGTGAACATCATGGACGGAGGCCAGCGGGCGGCGGCGATCATTCAGGACCTGCTGACCCTGGCCCGAAGGGGCGTTTCGGGCAGACGGGTTCTTAATCTGAACAAAATCATCGATGACTGCCGGCAGTCGCCGGAGTTTGAAAATCTATATTCCCGCCATTCCACTGTAAGGATCAAGACCGATCTTGAACCGGATCTGCTGAACATCTCCGGTTCTTCCGTCCATCTCGGCAAGACGCTATATAATCTGATCGCCAATGCGAGTGAGGCCATGGCAGAGGGAGGCAGCATAACCATCAGAACGGCCAACCAGTATCTGGATACACCGATTCATGGTTATGACGAGATCCGGGAGGGGGATTATGTGGTTCTTGCCGTTTCCGATACGGGTGAAGGCATCCCCGAGGATAATCTGAGACGCATCTTTGAACCGTTCTACACAAAGAAAATTATGGGAAGAAGCGGAACGGGATTGGGATTGGCCGTGGTATGGGGGACGGTGAAGGATCATAACGGATACATCAACGTTGAGAGCCAGGAGGGGAAAGGGAGTACCTTTACCCTTTATTTTCCCGTAACGAGGGAAGACACCACTGCTGAAGCTGTCCCACTATCAATCTCCGAATACATGGGCCGTGGCGAATCCATTCTGGTGGTGGACGATGTCAAGGGACAGCGCGATCTGGCAACCGGTATGCTCCGGAGACTGAACTACAGCGTCACAAGCGTTTCCAGTGGTGAAGAGGCAATAGCATACTTGAAGGATCACACGGTTGATCTCATGGTTCTGGATATGATCATGGATCCCGGTATGGACGGACTGGACACCTACCGAAACATCCTAGAGATTGTCCCAAAACAGAAGGCGATTATTGTCAGCGGTTTTTCGGAATCGGATCGGGTGCAGGCTGCGCAGGCCCTGGGAGCGGGCGCCTATGTGAAAAAGCCCTATGTCATGGAGAAACTGGGCGTTGCCGTGAGGGAGGAATTAGATATAAAATAGACCATACCATATTCACCGGTAAAAATATTGAAAGCGGTAATCGAGACAAGCTTAATCAAAATACGAGAAAGGAGATGATGCGATGGCTTTGAACAACCCTGAAGCAACTCAGCAGGCCCTGAACATTCTAAGGAGCGGCGATCAGTTCCAGTGGTATGTCATCCCGCTCCTTGTGATGGTCATTTATATCTATGCCAACGAATACGAAAAAGGGAATCATCGCGTCATTGCAGGAGGTCTGGCCCTTTACATGGTCCACTGGTTTGTGGAAATCATCAATGCCCTCATACAGCATTTTTCGGGTCATGCCCTCTGGACTGTCCCGTCCGGAACCGCTTTTGAGATCATGGTGGGCGTTGGAATCGAGATCAGCCTGATGTTCTCTATCGCCGGTCTTGCCGCATGTAAAATGATGCCGAAAGACCCGACGCAGAAAATATTCGGGCTCAATAACCGCCTGGTCTTCTCGATCGGTAATGCCGCCCTTGCCTCCATTCTGGAAATATTCCTGGTGCAGACACCGGCGTTTGTCTGGGTCTATGGCTGGTGGGGTGCGTTCCCGGTTTTTGTGACTGTTTATATTCCCTTTTTTGCTGCCGCCTGCTACGGGCACGACTGGCAGCCGCGCACCCAAATACTTTTCATCGGCTCACTGTTCTCCATCAACGCCCTGGCTCTGATCGTGTTCGGGGCATGCCTCAAGTGGATCTGATTGCATGTATCCCAGAAAGAAAACATTTTCGGCCATGATGTTAAAAAACAGCTCAGCGAGAATTCCTTCCTGTGAAGAATGCAATGAACTCATGGCTAAACATGCCATGCTGCCGAACATTGTGGAACACTCCATACAGGTCATGCGGGTTGCCCTTGCCATAACGGACAATTTGAAAAACGGTGTGCCCATAAGCAGGGATTTGGTGATCGCAGGATCACTCCTGCACGACATCACCAAAACACAGTCCCTGCAAACAAAGGAGCATCATGACACCTCCGGCGGACAGCTTTTGAGAAAACTGGGATTTCCACACATAGCCGAGATTGTGGAACAACATGTCATCTTTCAGGGTTTCAATCCTCAGGGAAGGCTTGAGGAGAGTGAGATTGTTTTCTACGCAGACAAACGGGTCATGCACGACGCTATCGTGACCGTTGATGAAAGGGTGTGTGATCTGATAGAACGATACGGGACCACGGAGGGAATACGCAACAGGATACATGAAAATGCAAAGCAGGTGTTTCTGACGGAGAAGAAAATTGCGGGCTTCATGAAAATTGACATTCATCAGGCGATTAGAGAATCAATCCATGAAAGGGAGGGTGAGCATGCTACAGCAAACGATCGATAAAATGGAAGAAAGGCTGCGGAAAAATGAATCGCTCAACGAGGAAAACAAATCCGAGATGCTGACCCTGCTATCGACACTGAAGGTTGAAATTGCCGATCTTTCGAAAACGCACAATGAACAGGCGGAAAGCATCACGGGATTTGCTCAATTATCCGCCCACGAAGCCTTGCGCCGGGAAAAGAACCCTGAACTGCTCAAGCTGTCGATTGAAGGGTTGGGATCATCCGTGCAGGGCTTCGAAGCATCTCACCCAAGGCTGGTTAACGTCGTTAATGCCATATGTGCGATGCTCTCTAACCTGGGGATATGATGTCGGCATATGGATAATCAAAAAGCCACCCACAGCGTTTTCATGGGATACATATTGTGGATCTTCGGATTCACAGGTTCAGACCGGTTTTATTATGGAAAGCCAATCTCAGGCACGATTTATTTTTTTACGCTCGGCCTCCTGGGAATCGGCTGGCTGCTGGATCTTTTCCTGATTCCATCGATGGCTCGCAATGCTGACATGAGATTTACGGAAGGCAAAATCAACTATAACGTTGCCTGGATTCTGCTCACCTTTCTCGGATTGTTCGGAATCCACCGATTTTATATGGGGAAATGGTTCACCGGCATCCTGTATTTGTGTACGGCGGGCATATTCGGCCTGGGCTATATTTACGATTACTGGACACTGAATGATCAGATCACGGTTATCAACCATATATAAAGGAGATGCAGAATGATTTATGTAATCGCCACAGTTGAGCTGGCAGAAGGCAAAAGGGCTTTGTATCTGAAAGAATTCAACAAGATTACCACGCTGGTCAGAGCTGAAAACGGGTGCCTCCAATACGGTCCGGCAGTTGATGTCGCCACAGGCATCCCGGTTCAGGAGCCCATCAGTGAAAACGCCGTAACCATCATCGAACGATGGACGGATGTCGACGCGTTGAAGGTTCACCTGACGGCGCCTCACATGCAGACCTACCGTGAAGCCGTAAAGGATTACGTAAAGCGGGTTACCATCAGGGTTCTGGAACCGGTCTAAAATCAGACGGCGCTGAAGCGATTAAAAACTCAGCCCCCTGCTTTTTATGATCAGATCACTTGCTGCTATTTCGAGTCCATGACCCACACACCGTCCCAATGCTTGCCCGGCGGATTGGCTTTGAGCTGTTCACAGCGGTCGATATACATTCGGCAGAGCTTGTCCGACGGGCAGAGCGCCGTCCCCTCGCGGAAGGCTGCAATGGCTTTTTCCCAGCGGCTTGCGCGGTAGTGGGCAATGCCGGCCTTGCAGTGATTCACAACCTCCATGATATTCGGGAACGACTCGTCCGTGTAATGATCGAGAACCTCATAGACACCTACAGTTTCCGTCTTGCCCTTGACCACCACCCGGTCCACCTCGCGGATACGGTAAGTTCCTTTCAGCTTCCGGAATGTATGCTCACTGATGAGAATGCCGGCGTGATATCTCTTGCACAGGCTTTCCAACCGGGACGCCAGATTGACGCCGTCGCCGATGAGGGTGTAATCCATTCTTTTGGGAGAACCGATGTTTCCCGATACCACCACATCCGTATTCAGGCCTATCCCCATGTTCACGGGTTTCTTTCCTTGAGAGTGGCGCTCCTCGTTCCATCGGTTGAGGGCGTTAAGCATGCCGATAGCCGCCCGCAGGGCACGGTCTTCATCGTCGTCATGGGGGATGGGGACGCCGAATCCCGCCATGATGGCGTCTCCGATAAATTTGTCCAGCATGCCCCCTTCCCGTTGAATGCAATCCACCATGATGGTGAAGTACTCGTTCAAAAGGGCGACCGTCCCCTGGGCCCCTAATTCTTCCGTCAGAGAGGTAAATCCCCGGATATCGGAAAAGAGGATGGTCGTCAAGGCGCTCTTGCCGCCCAGGATATCCTCACCGCCGCCGAGAAGCTGATCGGCGACGCTCGGGTCCATATAACGGGACATGGTTGATTTCATGCGTTTTTCACTGCTGATATCGTCAATGATGATCATGGTGCCGAGACGCTTTTTTTCTACGCTGATGAGAGGCAGGACTGTCACATTTGCGGAAATCTTCGACTCTCCGAAAATCAGTTCGGCATCCATGGTGACATCAGCCTTCTTCGTCTCTTCAACGCGGGCCGTCTTTTCCATGAGCCATTCATTCACCCCGCTGAAGAATTCTTTTGCCGGCCGGTCGAGGACATCCTCGGCGCGAAGCTGCATGATCCCCAATCCCGCCTCGTTGCAGGTCACGATCAGTCCCTCTTCGTCGAGGGTGATGACGCCGTTGGACATACTCTCCAGCATGCTTTCGCTGTATTTCTTCATATTCTGGATATCGTCGAAGAGCTTGGCATTCTCCAAAGCAATGGATACCTGGGCCGTAAAGGCCTTCAGCCGGGATTCATCGTCCTTCGTAAAAGGCCCGCCCCGCCTGTTCAGCACCTGCGTGACACCGATGGTCTTGCCGCTTTTATTGACAACGGGAACGCAAAGAATGGAACGAGTGAAGAAGCCGGTCCGTTTGTCGAAGGCGGGGTTAAAGCGAAGATCGGCATAGGCATAGGGAATATTGACCGTCTCGCCCGAAGTGAAGACGGCCCCGGCTATCCCCAGATGGTTCGGAAGGCGGATAACCGACGCCCCAAGCCCCTCTCCCACCTTTGAGAAAAGTTCCTTCCTCTTTTCGTCATTCAGGAACAGAGTCGAACGCTCGGCATTGAGCATGCGCGTCGCTTCGGACATGACTTTCTGCAGAAGGCTTCCCAGATCGATTTCGGCGGTGACGTTGGAAACGACATCGAAGAAGTCCATCTCCTGCTTGCGGAATTTTTTCATCCGCTCCACGATTTCGACACTCTGCAGGGCGATGGCCGCCTGGGTCGTCATCTCCGCCAGGAGAGACATGTCGTCTTTTGTAAAATGCCCCGTGTTCTTGTTCAGGACCTGGGCAACGCCGATCGTCTCCCCTTTGACGGTCCGGATGGGAACACAGAGGATGCTTTTGGTGACGTAACCCGTCCTTTCGTCGACAGAGCGGTTGAATCGGACATCCGTGTAGGCGTCATCCACTATCAGCGATTCGCCCGCCGTAAAGACATGGCCGGCAATACCGGTATTGTTGAGGATGCGGATCTCGCGCTGGAAATTTCCCTGGGCCACCCGGGAATACAGTTCGCCCGCTTCCGGGTCGTTCAGAAAGATCGTCCCTCTATCGGCGTTGATGGCCTTCGTCGTCATCTCCACAAGGACTCCCAGCATCTCATCAAGGGTTTCGTAGGCCGCCATGGTCTTCACGACATCCAGGAGGAGTTCCGCCTGGTGATGTTTTACGGCTTCCCTACTTTTTCTCATATTTCTCCAACCGCTCCCTCAAAACCCGGATCATCTCCTGAAGCTGTGCAATTTCATCCCTGGCGGCGCGTTTTTCAGCCGCCAGGGATTCTTCGTAACGGTTCCTATTTTTTTCCATTTCCTCGCGCAGGGCCTGTATGGCAGCCCGAAGCTGTTGAATCTCGTCATTCGCCAAGGCCAGAGCCGCCTGAATCGACGTTTCCCGATCCCGCTTGGCGTCTTCCAGCGCCTCACGCAAAGCGGTTATGGTTTCCTTGAGTTGCCGGATTTCTGTTTGGGCCAAATACAGGGGGTCAGATTTCAAGGGTCGCTATCACCTCGCCGATGTCAAAAGAGACCTTTAGCATTTCCACCGTCAAGTCCGGAATCCGGCTTTCAGGGGATCAACTTTTCTATATAGACCGAGGCATTTTGTCAACACATTCAAGCGGTGCGCACAAATATCGACGATGTCATCTAAAGCAGCCTGGGGGTGGTCGGCGGCTCCTTGCGATGCTTCGTCCCCTGCTCGTAACTGAAACCGATCTCGATCAGGGTCCCTTCACACCATGGTCTTGCCAAAAATTCGATACCCACGGGAACGCCGATCCCGGCCGTTTTCGTCGGCTTCGTGAAGCCCCCGGGAACAACGATAGAGGGGAATCCCGTCACTGAGCCGAGGCTGCCGTTTCTCTCTACCTGCGTCTCACCGACAGGCACCACGGGCCGTTTCTGATGTGGGAAGACAAGGGCGTCGAGCTGATGGTCCGCCATGAGCCTCATCACCTGTTCCTGCAACCGGGAACGTTTGTAGAGTCGCTCATAATAGGCGATGCCTGTCGTACTCAGCATCTGTGCTTCCTTGATATTCTTCTCGATGCTGGGAGAATACTTCCCGGAAGCAATGACTTCGGCCAGGGATTTTACGGGCGTATGGGCCTTCGGATCGGCAAGATAACTGTTGAGGTCGCGTTTCAGGTCATAAAGATGGACACTGATATCTGTGACAATCTGCCCGGAATCGATGCCGGACCCTTTCAGTTCGACCATGACGGCGCCGAGGGCGGCCATATCCTTGATAGCCCTGTTTGTCACATCGTTGACTTCCCGATGGAGGGGATCGGCGCCGAAAAAGCTTCGGAGGACGCCAACTCTCTTTCCATTGAGGCCTTTTACCTTGAGATGTTTTGCATAGTCCTCTTCCGTGTGGCCGATGCTCCAGGCCGTTGCCGGATCGTCAGGGTCATATCCCGCAAGCACATTGAGCATTTTGACGGCATCGGCCACCGTCCGGGCCATGGGACCGGCTACGTCCTGCGTGAAGGAATAGGGAACGACGCCGGCGCGGCTGATCAGACCCAGAGTAGGCCTTATCCCCGCCAGGCTGTTTGCCGACAAGGGGGAACGGATGGAATTGACCGTGTCGGTGCCGATGCCGAGCATGCCGAAGTTGGCTGCCAGTCCGGCGCCCGTCCCGCCGCTGGAGCCGCCTGGTGTCCGGGTCAGGTCATAGGGGTTCAGCGTCTGTCCCAGGATGGAACTGACCGATTCGCCCCAAACGGCAAATTCATGAAGATTCACTTTGGCCAGAATGATGGCGCCGGCCTCTTTCAGTTTCTTCGTAATCGCGGCATCCCCGGGCGGCACGTAGCCGGCAAGGCTCTTCGATCCCGCCGTCGTCGGCATGTCTTTCGTATTCACATTGTCCTTAAGAAGAACGGGAATACCGTGGAGGGGCCCCACGGGACCGGACTTCCTGAATTTGGCATCCAGAGCCGCCGCTTCTTTGACCGCCTGCGGGTTGATATGGATCACGGCATTGATCTTCGGCCCTTTTTGATCATAGGCTTCGATCCGTTTCAGATAAAATTCCACCAACTGCTTTGCCGACAAATGTCCCGCCTTGAAAGCCTTTTGAACATCGCTGATGGTGGCTTCTTCGAGGTGA
>CAZBME010000053.1:0-4443 GCA_964492965.1 uncultured Syntrophaceae bacterium
GTCTTTGGTTACGACACCTTCCGGCCCCTCCAGGAGGAGATCATTGCCCATACCCTGGAGAAAAAGGACGCCCTGGTCGTCATGCCGACTGGCGGGGGAAAGTCCCTGTGCTATCAGATCCCGGCCCTGATGTCCCAGGGATTGACCATTGTCGTCTCGCCGCTCATCTCCCTGATGAAGGATCAGGTGGATCAATTGCGCGAATGCGGTGTTCCGGCGGTCTTTTTGAACAGCTCCCTTTCGGCGGCGCAGTACCGGCAGCATGTCGGGCAACTCAAGTCCCGGGAGGCAAGATTGCTTTACCTCGCCCCGGAGGCGTTATTGAACCCCGGGATGCTGGAGCTTCTATCCAAACTGCCCGTCGATGCCTTCGCCATTGATGAAGCCCACTGCATTTCCGCGTGGGGCCATGATTTTCGGCCCGAATACCGGAAGCTCGCCGAGGTCCGGGCGGCCTTCCCCCAAATCGTCTGCACGGCCCTGACGGCCACCGCCACGCCACGCGTCCGTGAAGATATCAAACGATCCCTGATGATCGATGAAACGAACGAGTTCATCGGCGATTTCAATCGCCCGAATCTCTTTCTGGAAGTGGCACAGAAAGCGGCGCCCCTTCAGCAGGTCCTGGGGCTTTTAAGGAAGTACCCGAATGAATCGGGCATCATCTATTGCGCATCCCGGCAGCAAACGGACGATCTCTACAACGCCCTGAAGAAAAAAGGCTATTCCGTGAAACCCTACCATGCGGGCCTCTCTGAGAAGGAGCGGGTCAGGAATCAGGATTTATTCACCCGTGACGATATTCAGATTATCGTGGCGACCATCGCCTTCGGCATGGGGATCAACAAATCCAACGTGCGCTTTGTCATTCACCATGACCTGCCCCAAAGCCTGGACTCCTACTATCAGGAAATCGGCCGGGCCGGGCGGGACGGACTCCCCGCCCGTTGCCTGATGCTCTTCAGCTATGGGGATATCCACAAGGTCAAATATTTCATCCAGCAAAAAAACGACCACGAACAGATGGTCGCCAACATCCTTCTCAGCACCCTCCTGGGTTTTGCCGAAACGGACCTGTGCCGCCGTATTCCCCTGCTCCAGTATTTCGGCGAGTCCGGCGTCTCCGAACATTGCGGCATGTGCGACAATTGTCTCATGGACAAGAAGGATCAGGTGGACATCACCGTTCCCGCCCAGATGTTTCTCTCCTGCGTCAAACGGACGGGGGAACTCTTTGGGGCAGGCCATATCATTGATGTCCTGCGGGGATCGAAATCACAGAAGGTTTTGAAGTTCGGTCATGAAGGGCTTTCGACCTACGGCATCGGGACCCATTATGCGGCAAAGCAGTGGCGCCATCTGTCCCGGCAGTTCGCCCATCAGGGTCTTCTGACTCACGACCTGACGCACGGCAGCATGAAACTGACTCCCAAGGCATGGGAGGTCCTCCGTGGGAAGGACATGGTCATGGGACGCCTGGAAGAAGACGGCGATGACCTGCGCAAGGCGGAGCAGACGCAAGATATGGACTATGAGCCGGCCCTCTTTGAACGCCTCCGGAAAAAGCGCAAGGACATTGCAGATCAATCGAATCTGCCGCCTTTTGCCGTCTTCCACGACAGAACCCTTCGGGAAATGGCCGCCTATCTTCCGCAGACAAAGGAATCCCTCGCAAAGATTTATGGGATTGGGTCGGCCAAGATCGACAAATACGGGCCCATCTTTTTGGACATCATCAGAGATTTTTCAGGAGATCTTCATGAACCGCGTTGATCTTTCAGGTGATAAATACTTTATTTGTTGACACAAAAACCCTTTCCGGACAATATTGCCCTATGCTGAAACTCATTCAGGACGAAGGGGCCATCGCCCGCTACCAAAAGCAATTCATTCGACGGTTCAAGCCGTTCGTGGACGAAAAGATCCCCGTGAAAGTTGGTCATCAGGGGGCATCCTTCACGGCAAAGGTGCTCTGGTCCAACCGCCTGGGCATCTGGAGGGTCTCCCCCAAAAGCGGGGAAAACCGTTACGGGCATATCTTCGGTACGGGCAAACCGCTCCCCGCGAGCCATGTCCCCATCGCCTGTGAAATGAATTTCCCATCAAGCGGCATTGACCGTAAAATCGGCGCGGCCTTCGCCCGGGATCATCGCGGCAGGATATTTGTCATCCATCGCGGTAAAATCGGCGGCGGACAGAAAGGCATCGGCAAAACCCTTTTTGAGAACCGCTATCGGGGCGTATGGGTCGATATGGATGAAGAAGGATCAACGGTAGCGGTAGCCGTTGTCGGCGACCTCGATTCACCCCGTTTTCCAAGGCAGGTCGCCCATTTTGTCCATAAGATTGTAATAATCAAGGAAGCAGCTTCAGTCGCCGCCTCTTCCCAAATGGCCATGCATCTTGATGCCTGGCAGTTTTCCCCTGAACTCACAGGCGAACGCCATGAAGACCTCCATCAAAATCTGTCGGGGCAGTGCGACCATGGTGTGGTTGTCCGCGATTTAGCCGCAGCCTTAAAAGCCATCGGATTGAAGGCGGGAAACGATACTGACCGGGACCTTTTCGCTCTGAACCGGGAAAACCGGATGACGGCCGTCTTCCAGGTGTGTACGGACACGCACCTGATGAATATCCATGAAGGGATAGGGCGACTCCTGATCAGCAAACAGAGCCTTAATCAGCCCTGCCGCCTCATCCTCGCCGTTCCGGCCCCTGTTGAACCAATCCTTTGCGCCAGGATAAAGAACCTTGACATCGAGACGATGACCTACGAATGGCAAAATGAACAGGCCCTTTTCCCCGATCTGGAACGCCTGATGACGCCTTAGCGCCAGGCCAAGGGGAAACACCCAAAACTAAATCAGCAGTTGATTATCTTTCGACCGGGACTCGCCGACACTGGTCACGGTGATGGCGGGCCGGCCCAGAACGGGACACTTGGTCTCACAGATCCCGCATCCGATACACTTTTCCAGATCCACATGGGGCTGCTTGAACAATTTCGTCTGACCCTGACGGTCTTTAACGGCAACGTCCTCAAACCAGATGGATTTGGGCGACGTAGGACAAACCTCTTCGCAGACGATACAGGATATGCCGTGGGCAAAGGGCAGGCATCGGCTCCGGTCAACCATGGCGAGGCCGATCCTGACCGTTGCCTTCTCTTCCGGTTTCAGGTTCTTGATGGCCCCCGTCGGACAAACCTGCCCGCAGAGGGTGCAACGGTATTCGCAATAGCCGATTCTCGGCACCAGTACAGGCGACCAGAGACCTTCCAGTCCCGCTTCCAGAAATGTCGGCTGGAGTCCCCCCGTAATGCAGACCTTCATGCATTCGCCGCATTTGACGCAACGCTTAAGAAACGCCGTCTCTTCGAGCGATCCCGGTGGCCGGATCAATGCCGGTTCGGCGGCAACGGCCTTGGACATCGGTGTAACCCTGATCAGAGGCACCGTTGCCACACCTGCCATGACCGAGCCGATGAGTCGCCTTTTCCCTAGATCGAGGGCGGCTGTCGGCGCATTTTTCATAAATCCGAAAGAAACGGCCTTTTGCGGACAAGGATCATCACAATTTCCGCATACGAGGCATTCCGTTTTTCGCCAGGCGTCTTTCCCGTCGGGAACCGCTACGCCCTGGCAATCCCGGACACAGGCCCCACAACCGTTACAACCCTCGCTCACAAACCGGCTCAGGACGGCATAACGCGACAGGAGACCCAGCAGCGCGCCGAGGGGGCAGAGATATTTGCACCAGAAGCGCTTCTCCACCAGATTCAAGGCCAATAGTCCGAAAAAGATGAAGCCCATCAGGACGGCCTGCAGCAGCAGAGGCTGGCTGAAAGGCAGGATGGTGGCCTTGAAAATACCGTAAAGATATTCCGATCCCGGCGTGATCACAGGCATATTCAGGGCAAATATGCTGTCGAAGAAAGCCCTTAGGCCATAGACGATCATGGGATAGACAGCCAGGGCCAGGGATCGGATCAAAAGGGAAAGGGGATCAAAAATCCCCGTCAACTGGAGGCCGAAAACAGAGGCCGCCAGAAGGAAAAAAAGCAGGTAGTATTTGAGGCGGTAAAAGGACCGAAGGGTTTTACCTTTGGTTGAACGCGCGGCAAGGGGCCTTTTCCTGCGGTTCAACACACCCGCCAGGTGATGTAGCGTCCCAAAAGGGCAGATCCAGCCGCAGAAGACTCTCCCCAGAATGACGGTAATCACGATGACGGCCAAGGCCAGGAGCAACGGGCCATAGAAAGAACGGGACGCCAGGATTGTCGTGATCATGACCAGGGGATCACCGTCGAGGAAGATCTTGACGGGATAGCCCAGGTCATTGGCCCCTTTCGATTCCGTCTGAAGAAAGAGCCAGAGGAAGAGCAGCAGAAAAATACCCTGTGTGATCCTTCGAAAAAGTATGAGCATGTTTCAGCCCTCACCC
>CAZBME010000053.1:4543-19513 GCA_964492965.1 uncultured Syntrophaceae bacterium
TCACATCGGAAAGACTGCCCCCCTGGGGGCCGTTTTCCACGAGAATACGGACGGCATCCAGGACAATCAGAGCCGGACGGATATGCATGGCAATATCGACCAGACTTTCATCGATCCGCTGATGGATCCGGCCCCGTGCGCCCCCCATGACACCCATCCAGTTCTTCATACCGAGGGTCAGTCTGGCAATACCGTGATTTTTGGCAACAGGGACATTGATGACCTTATCCGCCTCAAAAATCTCCGTATAAAGAGGCCAGGATTTCAGGATTTGTCCCTTCAGGGTGATCTCCCTGAATTTCCGGTCATCGACATAATCGACTGAGGCTCCCAGAGCCCTGGCGGCATCGGCAATACCGCTCTGTTTGTAGGTTCGCCGCGCATCGGAAACGGGATTGTCAAAAATCTTCACCTTCTTCGCACCCGCCTCGAAACAGAGGCGGACAATCTCCGCCACCACCTCGGGATTTGTGTTGGCGGCATATTCCGGTGTCCGGTCCCATCCGATATTGGGCTTGATGACGACAACGTCCCCACGGCTGATGAAACGGCGAATCCCCCCCAAACCGTCAATGGCGGCCCTCGTAATTTTTGCAGGAGACGCTCCCCTGGCCACCGCAAGGTCC
Organism: uncultured Syntrophaceae bacterium; assembly: GCA_964492965.1. Lineage (GTDB taxonomy): Bacteria > Desulfobacterota > Syntrophia > Syntrophales > UBA8958 > CAZBME01. Next base: position 5,170 of record CAZBME010000053.1, read on the forward strand.
GGTCTATCCTGAGCCGCCAGGGACGATACCCATGGGTCCCATCCTAAGGGAACTAACGTGGCGGCACCGCTCACCAGGGCCGTTTTGATAAAATCCCTACGATTCATCACATTCCCCCTTAATCTTTCATAAAAACTATGCTATGTGCGGCGACTATGAAAAAACTGATTATCGGCATCCTCCTGAGCATCCTTCTCCTCTACCTGTCCGTAAAAGGCATCGATTTCAAGGCCGTTCTGGAAGGATTTCGAACTATCGATTACGTATATGTCTATCCGGCGCTGCTGCTCATCCTGTCTTTGCAGGTTATTCGTTCCGTCCGCTGGGGCATTCTCCTGAGCCCCCTGGAAAAGGTCAGCCAGTTTTCCCTCTTTTCGGTAACCAATGTCGGGTTCCTGGCCATTGTCGCCATCCCGGCCCGCCTGGGCGAGCTGGCAAGGCCCTACCTGATTACAAAAAAAAGCAATATTAAAATGAGCGCCGCCCTCGGCACGATTTTCATTGAGCGGATCTTCGACAGCCTGACCGTCTTCGCCGTTTTCCTTACGGCCCTTGTTTTAACGCCGCTGCCGGCCTGGCTCGTCAAATCGAGCATCCTTTTTCTTGTCCTGACACTGGCGATTATGGCCTTCATGCTGCTTTTGCTCTTCCGGCGGGAGGCCTGCCTTAGAATCATCAATCCAGTCATCAATCGCCTGCCGGAGCGTTTTGCCCGGATCATCAACGACCTGATCCATCATTTCATCGACGGTTTTCAGATCATGACGGACCCGAAGCGCCTGGTGGCCGTAACCCTTTTATCCATCCTGTTCTGGCTTGTGGATATCTTGTCTATCTATTTGATGCTTTTAGCCTTTAACATCCACCTGCCCATCATCGCCGTGTTCGTGCTCCTCGTCATCCTCATGATCGGCATCGCTATCCCGGCCGGACCGGGATTTGTGGGCAACTGGCATTTTTTCTGCATTCTGGGGCTGTCTCTTTACGGGATTCCCAGGGCGGAAGCCCTGTCCTTCGCCATCATCTATCACTTTCTGTCCATGGCGGTCATTATCCTGTTGGGGCTCATCTTTCTACCCTTTAACCGTTTCACCCTGGCAGACCTGAAAAAGACCATGAACAACCAGCAATGACCATTATCCATTAAGTACGGCGCCTATAGGGATAACCGATCATGGCTGATGGATGATTGCTTTACTCTCCCTTCGCATCCAGGCCGTAACTGCGGATCTTCCGGTGAAGGTTGCTCCGCTCCAGGCCTATCGCCTCGGCCGTTCTCGAGATATTGCCGTCGAACTCCTTCAGCTTTTTCAATATGAACTGCTTTTCAAAATCCACCTTGGCCGCCTTGAATGAGTCGGCCATATCGGCGGACACGCTGTCATCAGGCTCCAGATCGGTGTGGGAAAAAGGCGGAATATCCCCGACGCCGATGACATTCGAAGGCGCCATAATGACGAGGCGCTCGATAATATTTTTAAGTTCCCGAACATTTCCCGGCCAGTTATGGAGCATCAGAAGGTCAAGGGCGTCATCGGAGATGGTCTTCTCAGTCTCCCCTTCCTTGGCGGCAAACTCTTTCAGAAACCGCTCGACCAGCAGGGGGATGTCTTCTTTTCGCTCCCGAAGCGGGGGAACGTGCAACGGAATGACATTCAAACGATAGAAAAGATCCTGGCGGAAACGCCCTTCCTCCATTTCCCGCTCCAGGTCTTTATTTGTGGCTGCGAGAACCCGCACATCCACATGGATCATCTTGTTCCCGCCGACCCGCTCGAACTTCTTTTCCTGCAGAATCCGGAGGATCTTGGCCTGGGCCTTGAGGCTCATGTCGGCCACTTCATCCAGAAAGATCGTCCCTTCATGGGCCAGATCGAATTTCCCGCGCTTCATCTGCGTCGCCCCCGTAAAGGCGCCTTTCTCGTGGCCGAACAGCTCACTTTCAATCAGATCCTCGGGAATGGCAGCGCAATTCACCTCGACAAAGGGTTTTGCCGTCCGGCGGCTAAGGCGGTGCAGAGATCGGGCGACAAGTTCCTTCCCCGTCCCGTTTTCGCCCATAACAAGGACCCAGGCATTGGTCGGCGCGATAATGCCGATCGCCTCTTTCAGCTCCAGGATCGCGGTGCTGCAGCCTGTCAGTTCGTACTGCTGGGTCACTTTCTGCTTGAGGAGAACATTCTCTTCCTCAAGAAAAGTCATATCCAGGGCGTGATCAACCAACAGAATAACCTTTTCCAGGGAAAGGGGTTTTTCAATAAAATCAAAGGCGCCCAGTTTCGTCGCTTTAACCGCCGTTTCAATCGTCCCGTGGCCGGACATGATAATCACCCGAAGCTGAGGATGCTCGGCTTTGATGGCCTTCAGGGTTTCGATCCCGTCCATGCCGGGCAACCATATATCCAGGAGAACCAGGTTAGGCATCTCATCATCAATGACCTTGAGGGCATCTTCTCCGCTTTCAGCTTTCAGGACATCGTAGCCTTCATCAGTAAGAATCGCGCCCAGCGACTGGCGGATACTGGCTTCGTCGTCCACAATAAGAATTGTTTTACGCATAAAAACCTTTCCGGCTAATTTACAAAAATCCCATATTAAGAGCTTGACCGCTTAAACATTTCAACTCTTCCCTATTTCATCCCCTTTTCGTATTTCCCCTTCCGGAACCGGCAATTCAAATTTCACAATCGTTCCCTGCGGTTGATTATCCCGGATACTGATCCGGCCATGATGATCCCCGATGATCGAGGTGACAATGGCAAGCCCCAGTCCCGATCCCGACCGTTTCGTAGAAAAATAGGGCTCAAAAATCTTCACTTTGAAACTGGGGGGCACACCACAACCATTATCGGCCACCTCGACAACGGCATGGTGGTTTTCCTTGTCAAAGCCGGTCATGATCGCAATCTGGCCTTCCGGCGCCGTCAAGGCAGCGACGGCGTTATCGAGAAGGTTCACCATCACCCGCTTGATCTGTTCGGGATCAATACTTATCAAGGGAATAGCCTCTCCTTTCAGGAAGCTGAAGCTGATTTCCTTATGGGCATCCTGGAACAGGATAACGGCTTCACCGACCACCTGATTCAGGTCGTTCGGCGCAGGATTCGTCACGGGCATCCTGGCATAGCGGGAGAAGGCATTAACAAGATTCTTCAGGACCTCCACCTGATTGACAATGGTCTGTGTGCACTCCTGGAAGACACCGCCATCCTCGACCAGAACATCGCCGTATTTTTTCTGGAGCCTCTGGGCAGAAAGCTGGATCGGCGTCAGGGGATTCTTGATCTCATGGGCCATGCGTCTGGCCACCTCACGCCAGGCGGCAGCCCGTTCCGCCTTCTGGAGCTGGGTCAGATCCTCAAAAACAAGCACCATGCCCATATACTTGCCGTCATCATCATTAATAATGGTGGTGGTGATCAACACTGTCAGGGACCGGCCGGCAAGATTAATATCCACCTGTTTCTCAATGAAGCCGTCTGCACTCTGCTTGAGTTCCTTGAGCAGTTCACTGACCAAGGCCATGTGTTCAGGTCCCAGGACATCCTGGTAGCGCCGGTACAAAACCTTTTCGGTTTTGATATCCATCATTCTTTCAGCCGCCCGGTTGATGATCGAGATGACATCGTCACGGGTAACAGAAATAACACCGGCCGAGACGTTACGAAGGACCGTCTCCATATATTTACGCCGCCCCTCGAGGTCGACATTGGCCTGCTCCAGGCCTTCCTTGCTCCGCTGGAGATCTTGCGTCATGGAGTTGAATGAATTGACAAGGATGCCGATCTCGTCATCGGCCTCGATATCGATCCGGTGATCGAGATCACCCATGGCGATCTTATGGGTCGCCTCGGCCAGATCCTGAATGGGAACAGTAATCCCCTTGGCCAGGAAGAGACCGAACCAGGTGGCGGAAAAAATGATCAGAAGAGTCACGATAAACAGGGTGACCATATAGCTGATCTTGATGGGGTTTTTCAGGAGCTTCAATTGTTTGTATTCGTCGGAGGTTTTGGATATCACAGCCATCTTGTCCACAAGGGCCTTGGGTATATAATAGCTGACGGACACCACACCGATCACTTCATCGGGACTGAGACTGGAATAAATGGGAGCCAACCCGGTGATCCGATCACCAACCTCCGTGGATTGGACCTTGGAGATTTCTTTACCAAGAAAAACATCCTCCAGCGTCTTGGGTGAAAGGGTCACGGGAGGCAAGCCGGATTTACCAGGGTCCGGCACAATCATTTTTTCCCGCTGATTGTCGAAGTAAACCTCCAGAAGCCCCAGGTTATAGCTCTGTTTCCGCTGTTCAATCAGAGTTCGGAGATAAGGGGCCCGCTCCCGCTGGTAAAGACGATTCTTCGTGATGTCGGCGCTGATCTGACGTGCATAAAACTTCGAGTAATCCTCCGCCTGCTGGTAGGAGAGCTGGGCTACCTCAAGGGTATTGTTGAGGGCGTCCCCAATCCTGAGGCTGAACCAGTTCTCAATCGTATAAGATAAAAAGTTAATGGAGACAAGAAACAGGACAAATGTCGGGATCAGGGAAAGGCTGACAAAGGCAGCCACAAGTTTGGTTCGGATTTTTGAACCGATGACCCCCCGACGGCGCTCGTAAACAAGCTTCACCACGTTCCGGGTAATGAGAAAAATCAGCAGGATAATCAAGATAATGTTGATGTTGATCAGGCCGAAAATGAGGATATTGTTGGAAATCGGCAGGAGAACATCGCTGCGGATCAGGTTGCTTTCCAGGTACGTCAGGGCAATAATGGCAATGAAGGTCACGATAATGATAATTCGTTCCCGCTTGCGTCTTTTCTGCTCCCGAATATCCAGATCCATAGAAATGATTATCCGTTAAAAGGTTACGGGCCAGCGGTACCAGGCCGTTTCAAAATCCCAGAGGGATACGAAAAAGAAGACGTACTCCATATAAAGAGGGAGACGAACCTTTTCCAGTTTGGCCATCATCATGATGTAATGAGGGGCATCTCTGCGCAGGCCTAAATTTGGCAACGGAACCGGCCCATTAAATTCCGCCATGGCCCGTTTGGCGCTTTCCATATCCTGGAATATGACGGGATCCCTGTCCAGAGAGGAATAGACATAAAAGGTCTTTTTCAAGCTGTCATACTTGATGGTGTGCCTGATCTCTACAGAGGCTATTTTCTTGTCCGCCCAGCCGGTTCGTTCCTGGTAAAGATTCAGCATGAACGTGAAGGTTGTGGGAACACCCGCCAGGATTGCCGATTCTATGGTTTTCGTAAAACAGTTCGCGAGCTTTGCATAGACCAGAATCTGCCGCCCCTGTGATGTGACCAGGATATCCCTGATCTGGGCCTCCTGCCCTGAAACCTGACAGGGAATGATGTTCAGCAGAACAGCAAAAGCCGCAATGCAGGAGAATATCTTTCTCTTGGTCAAAGCGGCTTGCATGATTCTTCTTATCATCCTTCTCCCTGTTTCCATCTCGAATAACCGACCGTTCGTATTTTTAAAGCCCCTTCCGCCGATGCATTTCGGCACGAGACACAGATGGGCAGGCTGGATTTCTCACAGCCTTTCCATACTAGGAAACCGGGCAATAAAAATCAAGCTTTATGTAACGGGATATCAGGCCGATATTCGGCGGGGCGCCGGGGCCGGAATGGCATCAAGGATGCCGAAGGTTGGAATATTCAGAGTTCTCGAACCGCCTTTCAAATCATCCCGATCGTAACGATCGGCAATGCTCCAGCAATCTCTTTTGTCCATGAGTTCTTTCAGAAGCAGGTTATTCAGGCGATGCCCGGACTTGTAGGCGACAAAATGCCCGATAATGGGCATTCCCAGGAGAGACAGATCCCCTATGGCATCCAGGATCTTGTGTTTGACAAATTCGTCGGCTGATCTCAGGCCGCTTTTGTTGATGACCTTGGTGTCATCAAGGACAACGGCATTGTTCAGGGAGCCGCCCAGAGCAAGACCAACCGCCTGGAAATATTCCAGATCCTTGAGAAACCCGAAGGTCCTTGCACTGGCAATCTCCTGTTCGTAGGCCACATCGGAAAAATGCATGTGGTATTCCTGCTGACCGATAACGGGATGCGCAAAGTCAATGGTATAGGTAATCTTAAATTCCGGCGCAGGCAGGAAACGGGCCCAAGAACCGCTGTCCCCGTAAACGGCAACAGGCTTGTTGATGACAAGAAGCTTTTTGGGCTTTCCCTGTACCTGGGTGCCGACATTCTTGAGCAAATCGACAAAGGGCTGAGAGCTGCCGTCCATAATCGGAACCTCGAAGGAATCGAGCTCTACGACGGCGTTATCCACCCCCATGCCGCTGAAAGCGGACATAAGGTGCTCCACCGTGGAGACGGTTGCCCCATTGCACCCGATCGTCGTCGCCAGGGTCGTCTCGCATACACTTTTCAATTCCGCCTTGATCCTGGGAGCTCCCGGCAGATCCTTACGGACAAAAACGATGCCTTCATCCACGCCAGCCGGCCTGATCGCCATGCTGACCTTCCTGCCTGTATGTAAGCCGATGCTTCGGCATCCGATATCTTGTTTGATAGTCCGTTGAACATGCATAGGGATCAGTCAGAACCTCGAAAAATAAAATGTTTGGAAGTCACTGAGCAAATTCCATACCCCATGCGCCTAAAATCGATAAAAAATAAACATATTGAATTTAAAGAGTATTTCTGATGAGCCTTTTGGGACATTTGCCAATCCGGCCCCCTGGTGTGTCATAATCGACACACCAGGGTGTTACGGGCATGGTTAAAACTATCAGGGTCTACCCAACGAAACAATATTTCCGCACAGCCTTCCTAGGCTACTTTTTTTTCAACGTCTTCTTGAGATAACGGTCCTTTTCGCTATAGATACAGCCGCAATAGGGTTGCCTGTAAAGACCGAGGCGACGGGAGATCTCTACCCCCTCTGACCATCCTTGCCGGAAATCATAATAGATAAAGGGTACGCCGTATTCGGCGGCCGCCTGCTCCCCGGCTTCCTGAATCCACTCATGCTTTTGATATTTACTGTAGAGGAGGGTCGTCGTAAATCCCTCATATGAGCCCTTTTGCGCCATCTCTGCCGCATGTCGCAGGCGCAGTTCATAGCAGTGGCGGCAACGGTTTTCCTCATCAAAGACGACCTTCCTCAAAAATGATTCCATGGGATAGGTCTCATCATGAACAACCTGGATATCTTCCTTAGCCGCATAGTCCTTCAAGGTGTCGAGACGCCTTTTATATTCCAGGTAAGGGTGGATGTTGGGATTATAAAAACAACCGGTTACATGATGGCCTTCCTGCCGCAAAATCTTAAGAGGATAGATTGTACAGGGGGCACAGCAAATGTGTAAAAGCAGTTTCATCTTCCCAAGAGATTCCTTTCCAAACTTAAATATGAACCCGGCGATGACGCCGGCAAAGCCAGGCGAATGAATTCAGCCGGGCATCATTCCTGGTGGCGATGGACCAGATAGTGGGCATGGACATGCGTATGGGCCGTCTTGCCATGGAAGTGGATATGTTCGTGGATCAGGTTGACCTTGAGGAGCAGCGCTTCATCCCGGAGGATGTCATCGGCTTCGCCAATACGCTCGATCGTATGTTCCTCGGAGAGGACGGCCACCCGGAATCCCAGTTCACTGACGAGAGACAGGTCGTGGGTCGCAATAACAATGGTTTTACCCGCCTCGTGAAGGGTCAGGATCAATCCCATGAGGAAGCTCTTTGTCCTGGGATCGAGACCGCCCGTGGGTTCATCCAGGAGCAGGACATCAGGATTCATGGTCAGAACGGACCCGATGGCGACACGCTTTTTCTCGCCGCCGGAAAGCATATACGACGGGCGGTTCTTCAAGTGAGCAATCTCCAGCATATCCAGAATGCCGTCGGCTCTCGCGTTCGCCTCTTCATCAGACAACCCCAGCTGCAGGGGGCCGAAAATCAACTCTTCCCAAACGGTAGGACAAAAGAGCTGAATGTCCGAATCCTGAAAAACATAGCCGACCCTCCCCCGGAAAAACCGGAGAAACAAGGCATCCTTCAGAGAAGGTTCGGAAACGACGCGGTTATGAAAACGGACCTCGCCTTCCGACGGATGAATCAGGCCGGCCATGATCTGCAGCAGTGTCGATTTCCCGGTGCCATTGGAACCGATGACGGCAAGCTTGTCGCCGCCGCCGATCCCGAGACTGATGTCGGTCACGGCGAGAATTTGGTCATAGTAAGCAAAGCTCACATTTTTTAGATTGATTATATCCGTCATCATTCAATCACCATATCAAAAGACCCAATCCTGAGAGCAGCAAGATGCCGAAGGCAAAACGGTCCGCCATCGCCAGGCCGTTAAAATGGGGCTGCCGGTAGTCATGGGTATATCCCCGGGCCGTCATGGCCCGATATATCTCCTCATAACGCCGCTCCGTCTTTCGGAAAATGTAGGCGATCCGGCCCGCCACCCACATTCTCGCTGCCTGGCCGCGCTCCGCAGTCAGGGAGCGACTTTTCCGCGCCAGATACATGTCCTCTATATTCCGGGAAAAGACCACAATGTATTTCAGGGAAAGGGTGATGATCAGGAGAAATGCCGCCGGAATCCTGAACACCTGGAGTCCTTTGATAATCTCGGACAGGGGCGTTGTAAAAAGGATCAGAAAAGAAATGGACAGAGAATTCATGACCCGCAGGCAGAGCATGGCCAGCGATTCAAGCCCCTGCAAGGTGAAGCCGATTTCCCGTGGAATATGGTATATCCAGATATCATAAGACCGCTCCAGGATGACAATCGGCCAGAGCAACTCCCCCGGTGTGACGACATTAACCGCAGCAGGAAAGGCAACGAGAAACCCGAAAAAAAAAGTGAGGCCGGCAATTCTCAGGTAAAACCGCCCGAGAGGAATACGGGACAAAACGGCAAGAATGAGGACCATAAGGGCAATGACGGCTTCATGAATAATTGTCTGCTTGAGACTGACGATGACGACGAAGAAAACCAGGAAGAGTATTTTCACCCGGGCATCCAGGATCTGGAAAAGGCCGCGACGTGATTTGATATCCTCTTGCCGGGAAAGAGACAGAATCAGGGAAGAAAATTTTCGGATGCCCTTGTCAATGACAGATTGTCCCACCTTATCCCCGCGGCGGCCAGGCACAGCTGAATCGGGAGCCTGAAGGAGGAATGCCGGTATCCTATTTTTCATTTTTCAACACCAGCCTGGAGATAACAACCATGACCGCCGCCACAATGACCAATCCGACAATGCCCGAGATGATGTAGGAGATCGCCTTGAAAAAGAGGGCCGCCTGTTCGTCGCCGAAGTTATAACCCGCGATGGGTGCACTCCAGAGGTTCGCCATCCGCCTCAGGCCTTCGGGAACATAGCCCAGCATCCTTTGCAGGGTTTCCGCGTCCCATTCCCCCCAGGCGCCCCGTGAATTCAACTTTTGCGGTAGAATCACCCCCAGAGGCGAAAGCAGGGCCATAATAGCCAGACCTATCCAAAGCCTTTTTTCAAATCGTTTCACGGGTGGCCTTTCTGAGGGCATAGATCATGGACGATTCATTTTTCATAAAGTATTTCATCAGCATCAGTGTGACCGCTCCTTCGATGACGCCAAAGAGCAACAGATGCTCCAGGGCCATGACCGGCAATGCGATTGAGAGCGGATAAGGGGCGTAAAGGGGCCGGCCGTCAGGACCGGCGGCGATGATGGGTTGAATGCCCAGCAAAAAAGCAGTGCCAAGGGCAGCAGCCGTCAACCCCAGGTATCCCGACAGGAAGGCCGCCGTGTAGAACCTTGCGCCGTCGCGGCTCTTACCGGCAATCACCCGAAAGACGCCCCAGCTCACAAAGGGCATGACCATGGCCATATTAAAGCAATTCGCGCCAATAGCGGTGATGCCCCCGTCACCGAAGATCAGGGCTTGAATGATCAGGACGACAGAGACAGCCACAACGGCCGTCCAAGGCCCCAGAAGAAGGGCGACAATCCCGGCGCCCACGGCATGCCCTGTTGTGCCTCCCGGGATGGGGATATTGAACATCTGAATGAGAAACGAAAACGCGGCGGCCATAGCCAGATAGGGAATGTATCTGGCGGAGACGTCCCGCTTCATCTTTTTCAGGGCGATGCTCAGGCCGACTGCCGTCATGCCATACAAGGGGACATAAGTCTGGGGGCTGAGATAGCCGTCAGGGATATGCAATACAGCCTCCCGAACCGGCCATTTTCAGCGCCTGATGAGACCAATCTATCACAATGAACAGATAGGAAGCGGCAAATGGCATATATTTCTGCTTCGTACTACTAAGAAAAGAAAAAATATACGCTTTGCTTCGCGTACATTGCCGTAAACCGGCCGTCTTGATTACGGATCGAAACATCACAGCGTCACAGGATGTTTTTCCCGGTGCTGGACATACTGAGCGTCCCATGCCGGACGCCTTTGATGGATTTCAGCGTGTCAGCCAGCCGCTGCACCTCTTTGGCGGTTCCTTTTACCGCTACGATTTCAAGGCAGTTGTCGTGATCCAGATGAATGTGCTGCGTGGAAATGATGACCTTCTGGAAATCATGCTGCACTTCAGTCATCTTACTCAACAATTCCCGTTGATGGTGATCGTAGATGAGGGTAATGGCACCGGCGACATCACGTCCTTCCTGCCACTCCCTTGTGACAAGGTCGTGTCGGATCAGATCGCGAATGGCCTCCGACCGATTATTGTAATGCTTGATCTTAATGAGGGCATCAAAACGCTCCAATAATTCCTTATCGAGAGAAACACCGAATCGGACAAGTTCCGTCATAAAATATCGTACCACCTTTTTGTTTAAGAGTAGCACACGGGAAACCAAAGTCAAGAATTTTACGCACCGTATTTTGCTCCTAAACATCGTCCTTGACAAATAGTCTGATTGCTTCAATAATTCCTAAAAATACCCTATGAAGGCAAGGCACATTGAGAAAAATCCAGAGAAGCAATCCTGATCTATCGTCTTCCCTATGGATTACCATTTCATTACTATTTTTTGTGCTGGTCCTCTTTTCCACACCCGCCTCGGCAAATGAACCAACTCCCAAGAAACGGCCTAAAATTGGTCTTGTCCTCAGCGGCGGCGGAGCGCGTGGCATCGCCCACATCGGTGTGCTCAGAGTCCTGGAAGATATGCGTGTTCCCATTGACTGCATCAGCGGCACCAGTATGGGCGCCATTGTCGGCGGTCTTTACGCCGCCGGCCTTTCACCGGCGGAGCTCGAAGATCTGGTGACAAGTATCCCCTGGAACGAGGCCTTCAAGGATAAACCTACGGCCGATCAACTCTCTTTCCGCCGGAAGGAGGAAAGCCAGAGTTATAAAATTGATCTGAATCTCGGTTACGGAGACGGAAAGTTCAAAACGGCGAGAGGGTTCGTGCAGGGGAAAAACCTCAATACTCTGCTGAAAAAGCTCCTGCTTCATACATCAGGTATCCTTAACTTTGATCATCTTCGTATCCCATTTCGGTCGGTCGCAGCTGATATTGAAACCGGAGAGGCCGTTGTACTCGGATCGGGCGACCTGGCGGCAGCTATCCGGGCGAGCATGTCCATCCCAGGCTTCTTTGCCCCCGCCGAAATTGACGGCCGGATACTCGTCGATGGCGGGATTGCCAATAACCTGCCCATGAATGTGGCACGGCAAATGGGGGCGGACATTCTGATCATTGTGGATATAGGCACCCCTCTGCGGTCGCGGGAAAATCTTTCCTCACTGGCCAGCATCTCAGCCCAGGTCATGACCATCCTCATTCAGCGCAACGTGTCAGCACAACTGCAAACACTGAAACCGGAAGACATCCTGATAAAACCCAATTTAGGCAATATCGGAACAACCGATTTCGCACAGACCGCAAAAGCCTTGAAAATTGGACATGATGCAGCCGATCAGGTGAAGAGCAGCTTTGCCCCTTTGGCTTTACCGCCTGAAGAATTCAAGACTTATTTGGTGAAACAGAGATACATCCCTCAGGAAATGCCTATTATCGATTCCGTCATGGTCGAGAAACACAAGTTAAAACTTTCGCAAAAGGTTCTCAATTCAAAGGTTTACATCAAAGCTGGAGAAAAGCTGGATTTGAATAAACTGGATGACGATCTGACACGCCTCTACGGTCTTGATACGTTCGAACAGGTCAACTTCCGGTTGGAAGAGAAAGACAAAAAGACAAACCTGATTTATACACCGGTAGAAAAATCATGGGGACCCACCTTCATACGCTTTGCCCTCAGTTGGGCGGATAACTTCCAGGGGGAAAGCACCTACACCATTGGCGCCAGCATCATCACGACACAAATGAACTCCCTGGGCGGAGAATGGCGAAATCAGTTCCAGATCGGAGACCGGCCACGCATCTTGACTGAATTCTACCAACCCCTGGACTTCGCCACCCACTATTTCATTGCGCCGCAGGCCTATTACGAGGAACGTAATGTCAATCTCTACCAATCAATGGGCAAGGGAGATATCATCGCCCAGTATCGTATCAAGCTAGCGATGGCCGGTTTGGACATAGGCCGTGAATTCGGCAACTGGGGGGTATTTCGCATGGGAGTGAGACGTGGTTATGGCGTTACCCGAATCAACATCGGCGATTCGTCCCTGGAATCGGGAAGCTATAACGTCGGAGGTCTTTACTATGCCTTCTCTCACAATACCCTGGACAATTTCAACTTCCCGCTGAAAGGGGCCACAACCGATATCACGGTTTTAAACACACTTCAGGAATTGGGCTCCGATGCAAAAGCCAATACACTGACCTTCAACTGGCTGATGGCAAAAACCTGGGATCGATTTACCGTCATTCCCGGATTAAGCTATGCCGGCATCTTCGGCGGGAATACGCAAGTTCAGAATAGCCACAGCATCGGAGGCTTCTTTAATCTCTCTGGATATTTACCTTACGAACTCTCGGGGCAATACACGGGACTGGCCCGGTTGATCTGCTATTACAACTTGGGAAATTTCGGACTCGGGGAAATGAATGCCCAACTCTATCTCGGTTTCTCCGCTGAAGCCGGAAACGCCTGGCAGGAGCGGTCCGATATTACCAGGAGCTCGTTGATCTACGCCGGTAGTGCTTTCATCGGCGCAAACACATTCATTGGGCCGGTTTATCTCATTTATGGCATGGCCGAAGGAGGGCATCATACTGTCGGGCTAATGATCGGCCAACGCTTTTGATCCCGATTAATCTTTATTCAATGGCTTCTTCGCCTCTTCCGGTGATTCATAGATATCGGGGGCGAGATGCCGTTTCTCCAGCTCCTCACCCAGTTTCATCCTCAAGAAGGCACTCGTCGTATAGCGCGTGACCTCCTCATAATATCTCAGGACATAATTCAACATATCGCTGTAGTCATCGATCAATTCCGGAAGGATATTGAAATTGTCATAGTTGACGATCGTGTTGACTTTTTTGTGCAAAGGACCAAGGGTCTCATCAATCATCGTCCTGATTTTTATAATTTCCTCACGGGAGCGAATATACAGGTTCTCGAAATTGACAAAGAAGACATTGTCTTCCGCATTATAAAGAAGTCGCTCTTCCAGGGGGATGGTCAGCAGTTCACTTTTAAGGCCCATGGGCTCTTCCCTGAAGATCCTGGCATCCATCAATTTCGGCGTCCCCTTGATAATGGGTGAGAATCCCATCTGGTCCAGAACATCCTTTTGCAGATCAACACCAGGGGCAATCTCGATCAACTCCATTCCCTCTTCCGTCAGATTAAAGACACAGCGCTCCGTGACAAAGAGCACAGGCTTATGATTCTGTGCGGCATAGCGGCCACTGAAAGTCTTCTGTTCAACCTGCCTGATAAATTTTCTTTCTACCCCTTCCTGATCGATACGCAGTTTACCGTCAAAAACGGACACCTGCAGGCTTCCCGCCGTAAATGTCCCGACAAAAACCACCTTCTTGGCATTCTGGCTGATATTGATGAAGCCTCCCGGACCGACGAATCTTGGGCCGAACTTGCTGACATTGACATTGCCTTCCTCATCCGCTTCCGCGGCGCCGAGGAAGGCCGTATCCAAACCGCCTCCGTCATAGAAATCAAATTGATAGGGCTGATCGATAAGACAGTCCATATTGGTGGCCGTACCAAAGTTCAAACCGCCATTCGGCATGCCCCCGATGGTTCCCGGCTCCGTGGTCAGCGTCAGGTATTCGATCACTTTCTCTTCATTCGCCACGCTGGCCACGCCCTCCGGCATACCGATCCCGAGATTCACGATGCTGTTGGGCGTGAGTTCGAACGCCGCCCGGCGGGCGATGATCTTTCTCGGCCCCAG
>CAZBME010000054.1:0-16198 GCA_964492965.1 uncultured Syntrophaceae bacterium
ATCAACTCGCAATCGCCTTTGATGTGCAGCACAGGGTCCTGATTTCTGTTTTGTCTTCTGGCAGCGTCCTGAACTTTTGGCTTAAGATAAGAATAGAGTCCTTTCGCTGTGACCGCTCCTGCGGTGTTCCTGGCGTCACCACTGACGCCTTTGAGAAAATAATACGTAAATGTTCCGTGCCCCTGTTCTTCCAGCGTGCTGGTGATCTGGTCGCCTTCAGCTGCGGCAAAAACAGTCAATCTCTCAGGAATCGTCACTTTATCGGAAGTCAAAACCAGGGGGCGTGCACCCTTTGCCAGTATGGACCTGCCTCCAGAACCAGAGAAACACGCATCTAAAATGACGATCACTTCTTGTGCCGGAAGGGCGTTCAGTTTCGAATAGAGCCTGCTGATAGGGTAGCCGGTGTTTTCCAGGAAATTGGGATCACCATCGTAGGGGAGCAGGTATGCCTTCCCGGTTTGCGGGTCGGGTGATCCGTGTCCGGAAAAGTAGAAAAAAACGCGGCTGTTCTCGTCCGTATTTTTTGGCAACCAGGTCTCGACAAATTTTTCGATCGCCTTATATCCCGCCCTTTCACCGCTCAGGTGGACAACATTGCGGCTCGGGAATCCCATTGCGAGAAGATGATTTTTCACCGCTTCTGCGTCTCGCTCTGCAAATTGCGCATCGGGAATCTCCAGATATTTGCCAATGCCTACGACGACGGCAAAATCATTTTTTCTCTCCGGAATGCGGTAAGCAGGCTTGTCAATATCCGATACAACTGTAACAGCCTGTATCTGCTCTTTTTGCCCTTTGGAAGCTGAAACAACCTCCTTTAACATCTCCTTCATCTGCTGAGCTCTCTGGTTTTCAAGCGCTTGAGCCCGGTCTGTTTCCTGTTGCCGCATCCTGATTTCCAACCGGGCATCCGATACAAGTTGGGTTAGTTTGTTCAACCTCTCTCGCTCCATATCTCCAGCAATTGAGCGGCTGTTGAAAAGAATCCTGGCGTAACACTGAATATTGAATTTCGTACGATTCTCATTCACCCGGTCAAGTTCTATATGACAGGTGCCGGGTATCATCGGATAATCAAGATCAATCTGGTTCTCTGTCGCCCTCGTCACCGTTATATGTTTAGCGGTCAATTTGGATACGATCAGATTCCTGATCATATCCATCGGCAGTTCAAATTCCTGAGAAGCACCCGGCCCTGCGCCTGCTTCCGCAACACCCACGCCACTATAAAAACATTGCCCCAAAAGACAAATGCCAAACACGATCACGGCAAGTCGCGTTTTTTCACTTTTAATGAATCCTTCACATCTTTGCGGAAATCTTCTCATACTTTGCTCCTTACTTGCTTTGGAAAGATCTGTGCATGATTACTTTAGAACAGAGGGGCACTGTTAACTTATAAACATCTTATTTCTCCTGTGACAATATATTCGTAGATGGCAATAACCGGCAATTTCCGTTTTATTTCGCATTCGCATGCGCAAAATATGTGTAGAACGCTTCTATCAAGGCACATCTCGCCCAAACGTTAGCTTCAATAAACCATCCAATTTCTCTGATAAGACAATCAGGAATTTTGTCATACCCCTTGCAACCAAGATAGCCGGATGGTCACAGGATTCTTCCCGCGATGGTCCTGACCAGTCTCGCCACCCGGTTGTCCTTCTTATGGATAGCGCCGTAAGGGCAGATCTCCAGACAACAATAGCAGCGGATACAGACATCATAATCAAAGCGTAATTCAGTATTGTCCCTGATAATCGCCTTCGCCGGGCAAATCTTGACGCACTCCCCGCAGAGCTTGCATGTATTCATATCCGGGACCGGCCGCTGGAGGAGGTACTGCCGTGATAAGCGCTGGAAGATTTTCGGGCCGAACACAATGGGCTCCAGGTCGGGAAAGTTGAAACCCTTGACCGGCACCCAGGTCCCGTCTATTTCCAGCGGATCGGACAGCCACCCCATTTCTTCGGCAATCTTCATGGTCGGAACCTGATGGAGATCGAGACCCAGTATAAGACATGCGGCCCAGTCAACAGCAGCCGGATCCTTGGAACCCATGAGAACCCCTACATTCCTGGGGGTTCCACCCTTTCCGGGGCCGTCCCCTTCCAGTGCCAGGATACCGTCGAGAACCGTGAAGGCGGGCCTGATGCGGCGTGCGATCAGGACCAGGAGCCTGGCAAACATGTCTCTGTCCACACCGGCCCGCATATGCCATTCCGGCTTTCGATAACCGACGACGCAGCCGAAAAGGTTCTTGATGCCCAGGGTCATGAGCATCTGGCCATGGGTTTTGAGTTTGGGAAGATTGATGACATAGTCGGCCTCAAGGACATCCTGCGCCAGGTCGATGGCCCCGAACGGCGGGCCGATATCAACCTTCACCGACGCCTCAAATGGCCGGCAGACGACGGCCAGGCCGGCGAGGGCCTGCCGGATGCCGCTTTCCCGGAGAACTTTCTCGACAGAAGCCATGGCGGGGCTATCGGAAACGACTGGCAACGCCTGCCTTTCCAGGACATATTCCACGGCTGCCTTCACCACCAGGGGATGGGTCACGATGGCATCTTCAGGCTTCGCCGACAGAAGGAGGTTGGGCTTGATGAGGACCCGGCTTCCAGGCCTGATACCGGCACCCCCCAAGGCATCCATGATTCCGAAGAACCTAGGCCGGAGGTCGTCATAAGCGTAAGTGGACTGCCGAATAATTACCTGCATGATTTCAGGGAGCGCAAAGCATCCATAATGGCGGTCAAATAGTGTTTCCGGCAGAAGAGAAACGCTCCGACATGGCCGCTGTCGATCCAGCGAAGCGTGGACCCCGGCCAGTGCTCATGGAGCAACTGAACGGACCCCTGGGGGATATAGGCATCTTTCTTCGCCCCGAGCATGAAAATGCCCTGAGGTTTCACAGGAAACGACAATAGGCGAATATCGGTGAGGTGCAGGAACTCCTTCATGAGATCGAGGGCATTCCCGTCGCCGTTGAACCCCTTGCCCAAGGTATGCCAGTCGCAGTAGTTCTTCAACAGCCCTTCCGTGAAAACGGCGGCAGCGGAATGGGGCGTGACGGAACACGCAATGGCCATGGGCACATCGGACAAAACGCCGACCTTGGCCGCCATGTGGCCGCCCATGCTGATCCCGCAGGACGCCTGCGCCGCATATCCCTGTTCATAAAGCCACCACGACAAGGACCGGCCTTCCTGAATCGTGGCCACCCCCATCGTCCAGAGGTCGCTGAAATACCGGAGCATTTTACTATGCTGACCTGCCGGCCGCCGTTTGCCGTAAAAAGGGTTCTCCAGGATCAGCGAACCGACGCCAGCCCTGGCCAGAGGGCGCGCAAAGGCGGAGCGCCGCCGCGTGAACCCCTCATCACCTGTCGCCGCAAAGTGGAGACAGATGGGCGTTTCCTTCGATGACCCCTTCGGCATGACCCACTCCACATAGGCATTCCGGCTTTCCTCCGGTAATCCCGGGCCCTCGTAGGGACTGAGAAATTGTCCCTGCTTCAGGATCACGCCATCGGCATGGTCTTCCCGGTCCCACGCAATTTCGATTTTCCTGGTCGGACCGGGATCAAAACCTTGGGATTGGACGGCCCGTAGCGGGGATAAATCGCCCCAGCCGCCCCGGAAAAAGAGTCGTCGGTTGGAAATACGGGCGTAGAGCCGGTCAAGGAGACTGGTCATTTATAATAAGGTTGATACTCGCACCACAAGGGCAAACGGACGGGTTCTTCCACATCGCCCTCATAGAGCACCTGTGCGAGAAAAAGCCCCGACGGCGGCGCGGTGTGGCGGGCGGGAAGGTCCGAATAATCGTCCAGCATGGCCTGCACGTCGCGCTCAGTCAGATTTCCCCGGCCGACCTCGACGAGGATGCCGGCGATCCGCCGTACCATTTTCCACAGGAAATGAGACCCCGATACGGTCAGGATGATCCAGTCACCCACCTCTTCAATGCCGACATGATCCAGGAGGACCTTCGTCGAGGTATTCTTCTCCATCCGCGCATCCGCAAAAGAGGCAAAATCATGAAATCCCTCAAAGTTATGTCCGGCTTCGGCCATTTTGCCGGCATGAAGATCGTCTTTGATCCACCAGACATAGCGTTTTGCAAAGGCCGTCCGGACCCTGGAAATAACATAGACATAGACCCGCTTCTGGGCATCGTGACGGGCATGGAAATTTGGCGAAGCCGTTTGGACACTCAAAATATTCATATTGGCGGGCAGCAGATCGTTGAGGCCGTAAAGGAGTTTCTCCGGTGACATCTTACGGGATGCGGCGATATGGGCCACCTGCCCCAGGGCATGGACGCCTGCATCGGTTCGTCCGGCCCCCTGGACATCGACCTCCGCACCAAAAACCCTGGCAGCTGCTTCCCGCAAGGTATCCTGAATGGACCGGGCATTCTTCTGGGACTGCCAGCCCCGGTAACCCGTTCCATCGTATTCGATGATCAATTTATATTTAACCATGTTGCTGCTTCCTCATGCCTGCCGCGACAGGGCTTTTTTAACCCTGATCAGCAGCATGTCTTTTTTGATCGGCTTCTTCAGATAATCGAGGGCGCCAAGCTCCAGGCCTTTTATCTCATCTTCATCATCGAGCCGCGATGTCAAAAAGATCAAGGGGGCCTTGATACCCTTCTGATTTTTGATCTCCATGAATTTGAAACCATCGAGGTTGGGCATATTGACATCAGAAATGATGAGGTCAAAATCCTGTTTGACCAGCAGAAACAAAGCATCGAGCCCATCGGAGGCAACGGACACATCATAGCCCTGATTCAGGAGAATCCTGGAAATAAGATTCTGGTTATCCGGATCGTCTTCCACGACAAGGATAGAACCCAGACCTTTCCTGTCTTCCACAACGAGAGGAACGGGAATCTTTTCCTTTTTTTCCTCGCCCACCGGAGCGATCTCCTGTGCATTCCCCGACACACTCCCGGAAGGCCGAATCTCTTCAACGAGGACCTTTTCATAAATATCCTTGACCGGGAAGATCAAGTCCTTTGCCTTTTGTGCGGCATGGTGGCTGATCAGATAATCCCCCCGACGCTGGATGAACTGCCGGATTTCCAGAATAGGCGCCCCAGTCCTGATGAGCTCCGCCACGGCGGAATCGAAGGCAATGACCTCATAGACGCCCTCCCGCCCATGGTATCCGTCGACGCATTTGTCACAGCCCACAGGATGGGCCGTTTGACTGGGCAGCACATCCATGAAGGGAGAAAGCATCGCGGTTTCTTCCGGTGTTATAGGCAATATTTTCTTGCAGTGGGGGCAAAGTTTCTTGAAAAGCCTCTGGGCGATAATGCCCAGAAGGGCGTCGGCCATGACATCGCGGGTCACGCCCAGTCTCTCCAGGCGGAAGATGGCCGTCGTGGCATTGTTCGTATGGAGAGTGGAAATGGTCATATGACCCGTGCTGGCAAAATCCACGGAAATTCTGGCCGAGAAATTGTCCCGGATCTCTCCGAGATAAAGGATATCAGGGTCCTGCCTGACAGAGGATTTCAGCAAGGCTTCAAAGGTGACACCGGCCTTTTCGTTGACCTGCTGCTGGTTGGCATTGGGAATCCGGTATTCGACGGGATCTTCCACAGAAATGAGGCTTCGCGTCTTTGTGTCCACATGGAAAAGAAAACTGTAGATCGTCGTCGTCTTGCCAGCCCCGGTCGGACCCACTACAAGAATGAGGCCGTAGCGGCGGGTGGCGAAATCCATCATGGTTTTGACCTGGCTGTCGATCATGCCGAGTTCATTTAACGCCTTGGGTTTCGCCGACGGCTCCAGAATGCGGATGATCAGGCTCTCTCCGTTAGGCGTGGATGTCGTGGCCAGACGGAGCTTGAATTTCCGTTTGCTGATCACGGCCTCGACGGAACCGTCCTGAGGTTTCATCCGTTCCGCAATGTCAAGGCCGGCAAAGGCCTTCAGGCGGGAAATGACCATGGTCCCCGTCTGTTTTCTCAAACTGAACATATCCCTTAAATCGCCATCAATGCGGAAGCGGACCACCGTATCGTTTTCCTTCGGCTCGATATGGATGTCACTTGCCCTCTCCCACACGGCAGTGTAGAGGATATTGTTCGACACATAAACTACGGGCCTCTTTTCCAGTTCCCCTTCCGTAATAGGTTCCATATCTTCTATGACCGTAGTGATCACGGAAACGTCTTCCTCGTCTGATAAAACGGATCCGCCACTCTCCTTGCTGCCGGAGGAGGCATCCGCTTTCTTGATCGATTCGCCGATAAGCAACCGGATGTTCCCGGGCGCCGTTATGATCAGACGCATGGGCTGGTCGGGCGCCGTATTCTTTCGCAGATCATCCAGAAGCTCAATGTTGAAGGGATTGCTCAATAAAAAGGCGCTATCCCCGGTCTCCGTAATAATGGGGGCGATGGAGCTTCGTTGACAGAAATCGCGGGGAAGGCTGTTTTCCTGGAATTGTTCATAGTGAATCACGGCGGCATGGGCCAGACCGAGAAACGCAGCCACAAGACCGGAAAAATCCGCCTCCGCCATCTTCAGGTCATCGGCAATGTCATAGAGCTGGGACGGACTTCTTTTGAGTATCTTTTCCGTCAGTTGGTCTGCACCGGGGATAGTCTCCAGGAGATGTTTCCTGAATTTCCCGAAATTCGGGTACAAATATCGTGCATCGAGAGGCGCCATCGGGGGCAATCCCTTTTGAGCACTGATTTTTTTCAGAAAATACTTGTTGAATACATTGATAAAACCGCTTTTTGATAAGACCCTTTCCGCGTAATCCCGACCGGTCAGGACCAATTCTGAAACCTGGTTTTCCGCATCTTTCACGGCGCTGATCATCACAACGGGCACGCCCCCTGCCGGCTCGTTCCGGATGAAATTCAGAATATCACCCCGATCCTCTTCCGGGAAAGAGGCATCCATAATGATGACATCGGGCCTCTCAACCAGAAATTGATTGATGGCTTCCCCGACATTATCGCCGACGATCAGGGTCACGGAAGAATCCACCAGATAATATCCCAGAATATCGAAAACAACCGGATCATTCGAAATCGCTAATATGGACTGATATTCAATTTTCATGATCTAAAAAAGGTCCTTTATCCTTACTATTCCATTGCCGATTAAGCAGGGCGTTTCCCGATAACATTTAAACACAACGACATATTGAATGTCTCCCAGGCACAGTCATTCCGGAAAAAACCGTAATTAGGGGAACCACGGCACGCCGGATCAAGCCCGGCATGACAAACGGCTTGAATGATATATCGCCATGGGCAGCCTAAGGTTGAAAAACCACCTGAACATGGTCGAGATAGTATTGCAGGGCGTCCACCTGGGCGCGGATATCTTCTGCCTGTGAAACCTTGGCGGCATCTTCGACGGACCGGCCGATGTCCGTAATGCCGTCAAAACCGTAACCGCCGCCGGACCCCTTCATCTTGTGGCCGATACTGCGGATCAATTCAAAATCGCCCCGATCAAGGGCCGACAGGAGATCGACAACATCTTTTCGGCGATTTTCAAGATATCCGGGGATAAGATCCTGAAGATCTTCGTCAACGGTGACCATGATTGTTTTCTGTAGGTCATCTGTCATGATACGCACGCCCTCCTCTGGCAAGATAATTGAAAACTATCAGAAAGCCTTTTACTTGACAACCGAATTCGGTGACGAAGAGGGCAGAAGAAATGTCATCCCCTGAACCGCTTCCAGAAAGTCTCCCCGGGAAGAGTCCGGCGACTGGAACTCCCTCCCCGGACGGAGTGTTGTTATTGCCGTATGGCCCACGATTTTTTTCCCCATCCGTCCCTCCGTATCCATGGTCGTTACGCTCCAAAAATTGTGAAACACCAAGGGCTCACCCGTCGGAGCGCCCACATAAAGCATGATATGACCTTTAAGCCACAAAAGGGTCAAATAGGGAATGCCCTGATTGATAATGGCGGCCAGCTTCTCTTCCCGGCTCCTTGTGGAGAGATCGATATAATAACCGCCCTGGCTGGCCTGGTCCGCCGAGTGCCGGGGGAGCCATATCCCGAAAGGGGTAAACAGGTCCCTGACCATGGATGAACAATCTCGTTTTTCATCCTTCCCTCCCCACCCGTAGGGATCATCCACAAATTCATTGGCCATTGAGGCAAGGTTATGCAAATTCAGAACGAGAGGTGTGGTTGTGGCCTGTGTCTTCATCACCCGGGCATGCAGGATCGATGCCTTGCCTTTTCTCCCAAAAACCGCCACAAGGATTTTCAGGCCGTCCTCATCTTCTCCGACCTTAGGAAACAGGGAACCGATTGAGGCCCGGAAGTGATACCCCCTTGCATCGCGAACCGGAACCCTGTCCTTGATAAAGGCGGCATAAGAACCATTTTCCCATGCTCTCATGAAGTCGGCATCAACAAAGGCCAGATCCCGGGCCATGACCCACCCAAAGGCAAAGCCCGTTTCGGCCAGGCACCATTTCTTGTCTTTTGACAGATGGGAGATAAAGACGGGTGTATTGACGGGAACGGAAGATACCTGAAGCCTGTCGAAAGCCTGGTTCGACAGTGCCTTCCGATCCTTCCGGGTATAAGAAACCCGAACTGCCGGAAGGCCACGCATATCAAGGTGACGAATTGTTATGGCGTAGATGGCCTTATTGGGATAGCTATCGAGCCGGGCATTGGATAAATACCTCTTTGAGGCAGCCTTTTTTGCCTTTTTCTTCTTCCCGCCATCATCGATCTTTTTCAGATAGACATTAAAAAACCCCGACACCTCTTCACGACCGAATTGCGGTTTCTCCTGATGCCAGGGGGCAAAAAAGAAGCGGTTATAGTTGTTTTGAAGCCTTACCCGTTCATCGGCCGAAATAATATCCCGGAAGGCCGCTTCCTGCCTGATATAATGGAAGTGGTCCTGCGGCAATTCTCTGATATCGCGGATCACTTCAAACGAACGGCTGCACCCCGCCGTTATGAGGAGGCATAATAGCCCTATCAAACAGATGATTCTTTTCACCATATCAACGTAAGCCCCACACCGGATAATTTCGATCGGGGTCATCGTAGTTGTTTTTTCCCTGTTCGGCAATGGATTTTCGAAGTTGCTTTCAAAGGTACAGTCAAAATTTGATGGCATTCACACCAAAAGGCTGTTAACATTGAAAGATAAATATGATTTCTTTTGATAGGAGGTATCGTTGCAGCAATCCGACCCTAGTTACCCCCAATCTATGACACAGAGTATTGGCGACGTTGACGTCTCTTATCTGTCTTACGCAAACGAAGGTACGCCACTGGCTTTTCTGCACGCCACCGGTTTTCTCCCCTGGTTATGGCACCCCATCGCCCGGAAGCTTTCACCGCCTTACAGGGCCATCGCACCCTATTTTTGCGATCATCGCAACTCGGACCCCGATGACGGCGGCCTGGGTTGGCAGACCCTGGCCGGGGATTTTGCTTCCTTATGCCGCAGCCTGTCTCTGGAACGCCCGCTCCTGGTCGGTCATTCCATGGGCGCCACCGTGCTGGTCCTGGCCAATGCCCTGTTCAACATGAACGCCCGGGGCATGATTCTCATCGAACCCATTTTCTTGCCTGAAGATTTCTATAAAATGGAAATTACAGTGGACCAGCATCCCCTGGCGTCGAAAACCATCAAGAGGTTGAATTATTGGGCCGACCGCAAAGAGGCCCTCGCCTACGTCCAGTCTCGCGGCCTGTTTAAAAACTGGGATCGCGAAATGACGGAACTCTACGTTCAATACGGTATGACGGCCGGCGAGGGAGGAGGTCTCCGGCTGACCTGTTCTCCCCAGCGGGAAGCCGCCCTGTTCATGGGGGGCATGCAACACAACCCCTGGCCGGAACCGGCCAAGACGACCTGCCCCGTTTTGATCCTGGAAGGTGAGACCAGTGAAAACCGTGCTTTCATTGACCTGAAAAAGGTCGCCTCCCTCTTCCCGCGCGGTCAGTATCGCCTGATCGAAGGGGCCGGCCACCTGATTCCCATGGAACAACCCAGCGTTGTCACAGGCATTATCAGAGATTTCTTCGATAATTGCTGTAAAGAGTAAATCTGGTTACTGTTAACTGTTTATTTTATGGAGGTGCCTCATGGTTGAACAAAAAGGAATCGTCGGGAAAAAGGCAAAAGATTTCACACTGAAAGATCACAACGGCCAGGATTTTCTTCTCTCACAGCTTCTGGGCCGGAGAGTTCTCCTTTCATTCCATCCCCTGGCATGGACACCTGTTTGCGCCCAGCAGATGAAGGATCTTGAAACAAATCAGAAGGCCTTCGACAAGCTGCATACGGTGGCTGTAGGCCTAAGCGTCGACAGCGTCCCCTGCAAGGGCGCCTGGGCCAAGAGCCTGAAGATCAAAAAAACACTCCTGCTGGCCGATTTCTGGCCTCACGGGGAGGTAGCCAAATCACTCGGCATCCTCCGAAAGGAAGGCTTTTCCGAAAGGGCCAATATCATCATCGATGCAAAGGGGAAGGTGGAGTACGTCAAGATTTACCCGATCAAACAGTTGCCGGACCTGGAAGAGATCCTGAAGGTGCTTCGGGAAGAGTAGGGGCGGATTTAAAACCGGCCCCACAGATGTAGCCCAGCCCTTAAGGGCTGTATTCATAAGCAAGGCGGAAACAAGGCGCTACAATGAGAGAATGTTGATTTGCATTACGAATTGATGAACTTAAAAAGTCAGGGAAGTTTCCCCTTCACCCCTTTCTAGAAGGGGTGAAGGGGTTGTCGCTTCCTGAGTGTCAGGATGTCGATCATCTTATCTGCCCTTCAGAAAACGGTCCTCGATCAGGCCGGCCAGACCCGGGATATCATCGATATCAAAACAGGGGACACCTGTATCAATCAATACATCGCCGGCTGTTGCCATTAGATTGTCCTCGATGGTGCAAAGGCGCTCCCGATTGAGGGATGAACGGAAGACCTCGATCTTGGGATAAGGGTTCTTCTTGTAGCCCTCCACCAGAATCACATCGACTTGACGGATGAACCGGTCCCGCAATTCCCCTATCTCATAATCCCTGTCCGCATCTTCCACCACGGCAACCTGATGAGGGGAGGCAATGACCGTCACCCGGGCGCCGGCCTTCTTGTGCCGCCAACTGTCCTTGCCCTCGTGGTCGATCTCGAAACCGTGCATGTTATGCTTGATCGTCCCCACCCGCCAGCCTCGCCGGATCAGCTCCAATATCATTTTTTCAATAAGGGTGGTTTTCCCGGAATTCGATTTTCCTACAATGGATACGATGGGAATGCCGGAAGGGTCTTTTTCTTGAACGTCCGAAGATATCATCGTCGGTTCATATAGGAAAATGTCCTTGTGTTTCAAGCAATATTATCGCCTCCTCCTGACCTGACAAATGATAGAAAAGGCAATATTGGGAATGTATTGTAATATTTTGTACTAATAAGTAAGATTATTCTTGATAAATCTTTAATCTTCCGGTACAATTCCTAAGTTAAAAATAAAGCCAGGCAGAGCCATGTCCGACATATTCTTGAACACCAAAGAAGTCGCCGATTATCTGGATATCCACGAAAAACAGGTTTACGCCCTGATTAAGGCCGGGCGCATTCCGGCGACGAGGGCCACGGGGAAATGGATTTTCCCCAAAAAGCTGATCGATGAATGGATAGAAACACAAGCCAAAGCAACCCAGGGAGAAGCAAAACAGAAAAGCGGCCGGATCGAGGGGGCCTTATTGGCCGCAGGAAGCAACGACCCGGCGTTAGATCTGCTCCTGACGGCACTTCAGTCATCACATCCTGAATTCCATATTTTCACAGCCAGCATGGGATCGACGGCGGGCTTGACGGCATTGGGACAAGGCCTTACGGACGTCGCCTGGTCGCATCTCCCTGATCCCGAAAGCGGTTGTTACAATACCCAGGAATCCCTGTCTCCCTACCTCCGGGGCATGCGAGCCGTCGTCGTTCACCTCTTCAACCGGGAGACCGGATTGCTCGTACCTCAGGGAAACCCCCTGGGAATAAAAAGCCTTGATGATATCGCCCGAAAGAGACCCCGGCTGGTCAATCGTCAACAGGGATCAGGCACACGCATCTATCTGGACGACCAACTCCGGAAGACAGGCATCAACCCGGAAACCCTGCCTGGATATGATAACGAAGTGTACACCCATATGGATGTCGGTCTGGCCATTCTTTCCGGGAAGGCAGATACGGGTATCGCTTCAACGGCCGTGGCGAGACTTCTTGTGCTCGAATCCATTCCGTTGACCACGGAAAGCTTCGATATGGTTATGGACCAAAACACCTTTTTTTTAAAGGGCATCCAGACCTTCATCAGTGTTCTTCAGGCGGAGGAATTTCAGCATAAAGTAAAAAATATAGGCGGCTACGATTTCAAAAATGCCGGCCGCGTCATCCATGCGGCGGCTTAAAAGGGAGCTTTCCATGAAAAAATTACTTTTTCTTTTATCGATCCTTCTCCTTCTTGCCCGTCCGGTTGCGGGCCTTGCCGGTGGCAACGGCTTCATTCTGCTGGCCAGCACGATCGGTCCTATCGATTCCGGGATTGTTGCGGTTTTGGAGGATCAGTTTGAAAAGGAAACTGGCATCCGGGTCCGCCATGTCGGCGCAGGAACCGGCGCAGCCTTGGACATCGCCAAAAAGGGCCAGGTTGATCTTGTCATGGTTCATGCCAAGTCGCTGGAAGAGAATTTCATCCGCGAAGGGTACGGAACGCAGAGAATTCCCCTGATGTATAATGATTTTGTCATCGTCGGCCCGCCCGACGATCCGGCGGGCATCAAGGGGCTCAAGTCGGCCGCTGAAGCCCTGCGAACGCTGTTCGGGAAGAACGCCCCCTTCATCTCCCGGGGCGACAAATCGGGAACTCATATGGCGGAAATGGAACTCTGGAGCAAGGCAGGAATCAAGCCCGCTGGTGCATGGTATCGGATTTATGAAAAAGGAACAGAGGGGAATGCCCCGACACTTCGCCATACGGACGCAGTTAAGGCCTACACGGTTATGGACCGGGCCACTTACTTATCTCTAAAAAACCAGATCAAGCTGGCTATCCTGGTGGAAGGCGATGAGGCCCTTTTGAACTATATATCGATCATTCCCGTCAATCCCGGGAAATTCCCTGCCGTCAACGCCCGGGACACAAAGACCTTCGTCGAATGGCTGACCTCCCCTGAAAAAGGTCAGAAAATTATCCGCGATTTCGGAAAAGAGAAATACGGTGGCCCATTGTTTTTCCCCAATGCCGCTGCCTGGCATAAACAACAAAAATAAATTTTCCAGGAGGTTGGGATCATGAAACATGACAATAGATGGACGGCAATTCTGTGGACCGTTTTTATCTCCCTGATACTGATTATCGGCAGTATCCATCCCTGCTCTGCCGCTCCCAAGCAAAAAAATATCATCCTGGCCACAACGACCAGTACCCAGGATTCTGGGCTCCTGGACATTCTGCTGCCCATTTTCGAAAAGAAAACCGGCTATTTCGTAAAAACCATCGCCGTCGGTTCCGGTCAGGCCATGGCCATGGGGCAGAAAGGCGAGGCCGATGTCCTCCTCGTCCATTCCCCCGAGGCGGAAAAAAAATTCATGGCCGAAGGAAACGGCATCAACCGGCAGCTTGTCATGCATAACGATTATATCATCGTGGGCCCGGCGGACGATCCCGCAACGATAAAAATGTCCAAATCTTCCGTGGGTTCCTTCAAAAAAATCGCCCTTTCAAAAGCAGTCTTCATGTCCCGCGGCGATAACTCGGGGACCCATTCGAAGGAAAAGGCCATCTGGAAGGCGGCCGGCATCAATCCTGAAGACCAGAAATGGTATCAGCAGACGGGGC
Organism: uncultured Syntrophaceae bacterium; assembly: GCA_964492965.1. Taxonomy (GTDB): domain Bacteria; phylum Desulfobacterota; class Syntrophia; order Syntrophales; family UBA8958; genus CAZBME01. The sequence continues at coordinate 13,871 of CAZBME010000054.1, forward strand.
TGGGCATGGGACAGACCCTCAGCGTTGCCGCAGAGAAGAGAGCCTATACCCTGGCGGACCGGGGAACCTATCTGGCCCTGAAGAGAAATCTCGGCCTGGATATTCTGAACGAAGGCGACGCCTTGCTCTTGAACATCTATTCCGTCATCCAGGTCCATCCGGCAAAATTCACCAGGATCAATGCCGAGGGCGCCAAAGCCTTTGCCGACTTCATTCTGGCCCCGGATACGCAAAAACTGATTGGGAAATTCGGCGTGGACAAATACGGCTCCCCCCTGTTTTTTCCGGATGCGGGAAAGGCTGAGGACTCTTTAGGAAAATAGTGGACCATGGACTTAATCCTTGAAGGCATCCAAAAGGCCTTTTTACTGCTGATCACCCTGGACCCGGAGGTCCTGGGCATCACGTGGCTTTCCCTGATGGTCTCCGGGGCCGCGACGCTGATCAGCCTCTGCATAGGCATCTCCGTCGGCATGCTGGTCGCCCTGACGGAATTTCCGGGCAAGAGGATCATCATCAGCCTGATCAATACGGGCATGGGTTTGCCACCCGTGGTCGTGGGGCTCTTCGTATCGATATTTCTCTGGCGAAACGGCCCCTTCGGTTTTCTTGAAATCCTCTACACTCCCTTAGCCATCATCATTGCCCAGGCCATTATCGCCACCCCCATTGTGATGGGAATTACCCTGGCGGCCATTCAGCATCTGCCGAAAAACCTCCGCTTGCAGATTCTGTCTCTCGGGGCAACACGCCTCCAGATGATCCGGCTCCTCATGAAAGAGGCCAGGCTGCCCCTTTTGGCCGCCGTCATGGCCGGTTTTGGCGGTGTCATCTCCGAAGTGGGGGCCTCCATCATGGTCGGCGGTAATATCAAAGGATATACCAGGGTCCTGACGACCGCCACGGTCATGGAAACGGGCAAGGGCAACTTCGATGTAGCCATCGCGTTGGGATTGATCCTTCTGCTTCTGGCGTTCACCGTCAATGCCATCCTAACCCAAATCCAGCAGCACCAGAGGCCGCGATGAACGGGGAGCTGCCGATTCTGGACATAGGGAACCTCCGCGCCCAAAGGGGAGGGGTCACCGTCCTTGATGTCCCGAACCTTGCTATCCGAAATGGGGAAGTGCTTTCCCTCATCGGACCGAACGGGGCAGGGAAATCGACGATTCTTTTGATCATGGCCCGCCTGATTCCGCCTGTATCGGGAACCATCCGGTTCAAAGGCCAGGCCGTTCATAACGGCAACAACGTCATCGACTACCGGCGTAAAATCGCCATGGTCTTTCAGGAGCCCCTGCTTTTCGACGCCACGGTTCATGACAATGTGGCCGCAGGCCTCAAGATCCGCGGCATGAAAAGAGCCGAGACGCATGCACGGGTTCATGAGTGCCTCGATCATTTCGGCATCACCCATCTGTCGGACCGCCATGCCCGGAAGCTCTCGGGCGGGGAGGCCCAGAGGACAAGCCTGGCCAGGGCCTTTGCCGTTCGACCGGAGATCATCTTTCTGGACGAGCCCTTCTCCTCTCTGGACCCGCCCACACGGGAGGGGCTGATTGACGATCTGCAACGAATACTGAAGGAAACGAAAACAACGGCCGTCATGGCCACCCATGACCGTATAGAGGCCCTGCGCCTCTCCCACCGGATCGCCGTCATGAAAGACGGCCGGATCATGCAGATCGGACATCCGGAAGAGGTGATGAACCATCCGGTTGATGAATTTGTGGCCTCTTTCGTCGGGATGGAAACCATTCTCTGCGGTGAGATCATCAAAGCAGGCCCCGGTACTGTTATCATCCGGGTTGCCGGTCAGGCCATTGAAGCGATCGGCTCCGGCAAACCGGGGGAAAGCGTCACCTGCTGCATTAGGCCGGAACAGGTCATTATCGCCACCGGCCACGGGCAGGAAGGCACGAGCGCCCGGAACACCTTTAAGGGAACCATTACCCGAATTGCCCCGATGGGACCGTTTTACAAGGTTTCCCTGGATTGCGGTTTTCCTATTAACGCCTATGTCACGGCCCTTTCCATAGAGAATCTCGCCCTTACGCAAGGCAAGGACGTGCATGTTTCTTTTAAAGCCACGGCCATTCACATTCTCAAGACCAGCCACCCGGCCTGGTCATCGTCTGGGGATTGTCGTGGGTAACATACAAATATCATAAAGAAATTAAAAACAAGAAAGGAGTCGAAAATGGGTTTTAAAAAATGGTTTTGTTGTTTGGTTGTTCTCGGCAGCTTCTTCCTCTGGGGAAGTCTCACCCCTGTACAGGCAGATGAAGCGGCGCTGATCAATCTGCTGAAGAAGAAAAACATCATCAC
>CAZBME010000055.1:0-12069 GCA_964492965.1 uncultured Syntrophaceae bacterium
CGGATGAACTCTTTGAGTTCTTCGGCCTTGTCGGTTGCCTTCCGGTTCTCCTCCTGCTTCTGCCTCAGGTGCAGCCGGCTGGCCTGATACCAGAAGTCGTAATTTCCCACGTAGACCTTAATCTTGCCAAAGTCGATATCTGCAATATGCGTGCAAACCTGGTTCAGAAAGTGGCGGTCATGAGAAACGACAATCACCGTGTTCTGGAACCGGCTCAGAAATTCTTCCAACCAGGCGATAGACTTCAGGTCGAGATGGTTGGTGGGCTCATCAAGAAGCAGGACATCCGGATTGCCGAAAAGTGCCTGGGCCAGAAGCACCCGGACCTTGTCACCACCCTCCAGTTCCTTCATTTTCCTGGTGCGCAGCTCTTCCGGCATCCCGAGACCATTTAAAAGCACTGCCGCTTCGGCTTCGGCTTCGTAGCCATTCATTTCGGCAAAATCAGCCTCCAGTTCTGCGGAACGAATGCCGTCTTCCTCCGAAAAATCTGCCTTGGCGTAGATCGTCTCCCGTTCAGCCATCACTTTATAAAGCCTGGCGTGACCCATGATGACAGTGTTGAAAACCGTCTCCTCATCAAATGCGAACTGGTCCTGCTGCAGTACCGCCAGCCGCTCCCGGGGGCCGATTATGATATCGCCCTTGTCCGGTTCTATCTCACCGGAGAGAATCTTGAGAAAGGTGGATTTCCCTGTGCCATTGGCGCCGATGAGACCGTAACAGTTTCCCGGGGTAAACTGGATGTTGACTTCTTTAAAGAGAACCCTCTTGCCGTAGGCAAGAGTTATATTTGATGCGCTAATCATGTTTGGATCTGACTCCTTTTCAAAAAAATAAAAACCACAGGGAGGGTCCCTGTGGTTTCAGGTGCCGCGTATCTATCCCATAAACCCCGAGATAGCAATCTTTTTCTTGCTATGGGGTATGAGAAACAAGAAAGGGATTAACCAAAAATGGCTAACCCCTCATTTAATTGGTGCGCCCAGGAGGATTCGAACCTCCGACATCCAGATTCGTAGTCTGGCGCTCTATCCAGCTGAGCCATGGGCGCACGTGATTTAAAAAATGGCGGAGAGAGCGGGATTTGAACCCGCGGTACACCTTTTGGGGCGTACAATCGCTTAGCAGGCGATCGCTTTCGGCCACTCAGCCATCTCTCCACGATTCGTTTTATATCTGGCGGAGGGAGCAGGATTCGAACCCGCGGACCTTTCGGTCAACGGTTTTCAAGACCGCCGCCTTCGACCACTCGGCCATCCCTCCTATTGTGTTTTCAAAAAACAATGAGACGGCCTTTACCCTACCGCGGGAATCCTGTCAACCCCCTTCATGTAAGATCTTAATACTTCGGGGATAATAACACTGCCATCGGCCTGCTGATAATTCTCCAGAATGGCTACGACGGTCCGCCCGACGGCCAGCCCCGAGCCATTCAGGGTGTGCACAAACTCCACTTTTCCACCCTCTTCGCGGCGGAAACGGATCGACGCCCGACGGGCCTGAAAATCATCAAAATTGCTGCATGAAGATATTTCCCGGTAGGTATCCTGCCCTGGAAGCCATGCTTCGATATCATACGTTTTGGCCGATGAAAACCCGAGATCGGCGCTGCACAGGCTCACCGTGCGATAGGGGATGTTGAGGAGCCGCAGGACCTCCTCGGCGTTATCCGTCAGTTTCTCCAACTCATCATAAGATGATTCCGGCGTTGTAAACTTGACCATTTCGACTTTGTTGAACTGATGCTGACGGATGAGTCCCCGTGTATCTTTCCCGTACGAACCCGCCTCCGCCCGGAAACAGGGCGTGTAGGCCACATAATAAATGGGCAGTTCCTTTTCGACGAGCACCTCATCCCGATGGAGATTGGTCACGGGAACCTCTGCCGTGGGGATGAGGAAATAGTCCACCTTATCCACCCGGAACAGATCCTCTTCAAACTTCGGCAACTGCCCCGTCCCCGTCATGCTTTCGCGATTGACCATGAACGGCGGCAAAATCTCCGTGTAGTGATGATCGAAGATATGAAGATCCACCATAAAATTCATGACGGCCCGTTCGAGCATAGCTCCCAGTCCCTTATATACCGTAAATCTTGCGCCGGTGATCTTGGCGCCCCGGGCGAAATCAAGGATACCAAGATCCTCACCGAGATCCCAATGGGCCTTCGGCGTAAAGTCGAATTTCGGCTTTTCGCCCCAGACACGGATAATGGGATTGTCTTCCGCACTGGTCCCGTAAGCCACCGATTCATGGGGAATGTTGGGAATCATCATGACCAGGGCCTGGAGATCGTCTTCCACCTTTTTCAGCTCCTCGTCCAGGTCCTTGATCCGGCTTGACACATCGCCCATTCTGGTGATCAGGTCCGAGGCGTCTTCCTTGTTCTTTTTCTTTTCGCCGATCTGCTTGGACACCGTATTACGGTCGCTGCGAAGACCTTCCACGTCCTGCAGGATGTCCCGCCTGCGGGCATCGAGATTAATAAACGGCGCCATGTCCAACTCAATGCCCCGTTCAAGCATTTTCTTGCGAACCAGTTCCGTGTTTTGACGAATAAATTTAATATCTAACATGGTATAACCTTTCGTTAAAAACCACTCCCGAGAAGGCGGAAAAGCTACCACTTAAACACCTGAGAGTCAATGCCTATTCCCCTTTTCTGCCCTGTATTTTTTTCTTGAGAGTCCTGACGAACAGAACCAGCTCCGGACTCTTCTGAATCCACGATACAATGAAGAAAACGGACAGGCCCGCGGCAATGCTGACGCACAGATTCAGGAGCCGCGCTGCAAACGGCCCCTCATTATGCCAGGGAAGAACAAGTCCCACGGCAACGATGGCCAGCCACATCACCAGGGAAGATAAGGCAATCTTACCGATGGAGTAATAAAACTGCTGATCCACAAAAGCCCCTACCCGTCTTTTCAGGATAACGGACAGCATAATGACGTTAACGGCGGAGGCGATGGACGTGGCCAGGGCCAGACCTCCATGCTTGAGGGGATGCATCAGGATGAGGCTGCAGACCACATTGACGATCAGGGCCACAACGGCGGCTTTCATGGGAACTTTTGTATCCTGAAGGGAATAAAAGGCGGAAACAATAATCCGGATCGTCGAGAATGCCCATAAACCGAGGGTATAATACAAAAGGGCCTCCGCCGTAAGGAGGGTTGATGTCACATCAAAGGCCCCATGCTGAAACAGGACGGAAATGATAGGAACCCTCAATGCGATGATGGCCACCGTCGCTGGAATGGAAATGAAAAGAATCAGCCGTAGGGAAAAGGATATGGTCTTTTTCCATTCATCAAGATGACCTTTCGCAATTTGAGTCGAAAAACTCGGGAGGGCAGCCGTTCCAACGGCAATGGCAAAAACGCCGAGGGGCAACTCCACAATACGATCGGCATAATAAAGAAATGAAACGCTTCCCTTGGGCAGCAGCGAAGCGAGGATCGTCCCGATGAAAATGTTGATCTGGTAGATGGCCGCGCCAAAAACGGCCGGAAGCATGAGGGCGCCTATCCGCTGCAGGCCGGGATGCCGGAAATGGAAATTGAGTTTGAGACGAACGCCCATTTTGAGCAGGAAAGGCCACTGCATGGCCAGTTGCAGAACGCCGCCGATCATGACCCCCACGGCCAAAGCGAAGATGGGTTCTTCAAAAAAGCCGCGCAACAGGAAGGCCGACAGGATCATGGAGATATTCAACAGGGCCGGCGACAGGGCCGGTGCGGCGAAATGACGCAATGAATTCAGGATTCCCATGCATAGGGCCACAAGAGAGAGGAAAAAGATATAGGGAAACATAAAGCGCGTGAGCATTACCGTCAACTCATACTGAGCCGGTGCATTACGGAAACCGGGGGCCATGATGGTCACAATCAGAGGAGCTAAAAGAACGCCTGCAATGGAGACAAAAACCAGGATGATCGACAAGGCGGTAAAAGTGATATCCGCCAGCTCCATGGCTTCTTCGCGGGATTTCTTTTTCAGGTATTCCGTAAAAACGGGGACAAAGGATACCGTCAGGGAACCTTCGGCCAGTAGTCTCCGCAGCAGGTTGGGGATTCTAAAAGCGACAAAAAAGGCATCCGTCACGACTCCCGCGCCGAAGAAGCTTGCCATGACGATATCCCGGAGGGAACCGAAGATACGGCTCAGCATGGTGGCGATGCCGACGACTCCCGCCGCCTTGGCGACGTTTACATTTTCCCGGTTCTTTTCATCCTGATGCATTATGGATCCATAGCCTTGAAACAATCCTGAAGCTGCTGCCCTGTTATCCCCGTCACGGCAATGGTTTTGATATGGGAATGCTCGCCGTTGACAATGGAGACCTGAGCGGCCTTGACCTTCAAGTACCGTGACAGGAACCGCACAATTTCATCATTGGCCTTTCCCTCCACAGGTGGGGCGGTTATCTTTACTTTAAGGGCTTCACCATGCATTCCGGCCATCTCGCAACGCGATGACCGGGGCAGAACCTTGATCTGAAAAAAGACCCCTTCGGGCTTTTCTTTAAAGGGAACCATCTCTTCAATGCAGTCTTTAATGGAAATACATGGCGAGCTGGATCATCGTCTTGACGAGAAACAGTTGCAGGAAATAAATCACCAGCAGGACGACGATGGGTGCAAAATCGATCCCCGTGTTCTTGAAGGGAATTAATCGGCGGAGCGGCTCCAGCACCGGCTCCGTTGCCCGATAGAGGAACCGGACGATGGGGTTGTACGGATCCGGATTGACCCAGGAAATGAGCGCCCGGGCGATAATGATCCACATATAAAGGGTAAGGGCGATCTCAAGAATCTTGGCAATGGCCACAATCAGGTTTCCCATGACGAACATTATTCTTCTCCTTTTTTACTTAGAGCTTGCCCTTGAACGAAGGGCGCGATGCGCGATACCCATATTACAGGGATCTTACTTACGCCAAGCTATCGACAAACATCTTCAGCGCCTCGTTGAAGGCCTCCGGATCCTCCATCATAACCAGATGACCGGCCTCGGGGATCAGGGCCAACCGGGCTCCGGGGATCATATCCCGCAGGGCTTCCGAGTTGGCAGGCGGCGTCATTTTATCTTCCGTTCCGCACACAATCAGTGTAGGCACCTTGATCTGCCCGATTCTGTCCGAGATATCCAGACGGTCACAGGCAAGAAAATCACCGTAAAGCACTTCCGGATCGGCCTTCCGCTTGGCCAGGATCGGTGCCAGACGTTCCCGGTTTTTCTTCGCAACGGCAATCTTTGCCGTAAAAGCTAGAATGGCCTCCGGGTCTTTCCGAATCCCTTCCAGAATCGCCGGATTGACGGGCATTTTCGCCCCGCCGCCGAAGGGAACGATCCCGCTGAGAAGCTCTCCGTATTTAACGGCAAAAGCCAACGCGATGGCCGCCCCCAGGGAATGTCCTATGATGACAGGCTTCGAAATGCCGAAGGCGTCAAACGCCGCCCGGACCCACTCGACATATGCTCCGATGTCCTGCTCGCCCTTACCGCCCGAACTCCCGTGACCGGGAAGTTCCATGGCTGCGATATTAAAATCATCCTTTAGACGGCTGTACTGATAAACCCATGCGGTATGATCCCCCCCCGAACCATGGACAAAAACCAGGGTCTTTCGCCCCGGAACCCACTCTCTGGTGTTCATCCAGCAGGCGATCTCGACATCATTGATCATTCGTTTCTCGATCGTCATGGTCATCCTTTCGCACCGATTTTCCCCGACACCTAACATATTTTGAAGAGACTGTGCAATCCCGTATTCGTTTTTCCGGTTGACATGCCTCAAAAAATGGGGAATTGAACAAGACAACGTCAAATAAAAGGGGAAGGTGAAGGATATGTTGAAAGGAAAAACGGTCGGCATTATCGGCGGCGGTAAAATGGGAGGGGTGCTGATTCAGGGAATGATTGACCGCGGCATACGGACAGCCGCGGATATCCTGGTGGCGGATGTGGACGAGGCCCGGCTGAAGGATCTGAAGAAAACCTTCGGCGTGAAAGTGACCCCACATATCCTGGAAGCGGCAAAAAAATCCCAGATTTTGATTATCGCCGTGAAACCCCAGAATATGGCCGAAGTCCTGGACGCTATTTCCGCGGCAATTGTCCCTTCGAAGCTCATTATTTCCATTGCGGCGGGCATTTCCATCAAATTCATGGAGGAGCGGCTAAAGAAAGGCGCCCGCATCATTCGGACCATGCCCAACACGCCTGCTCTCATTGGCGAGGGCATCACGGCCCTGGCTGCGGGGCAGACCGTATCCGACGAAGATATGGCAACGGCGCAGAGGATTTTTGATGCCGTGGGTCTGACCGTTATTGTCAAGGAAGACCTGATGGATGCCGTTACCGGACTGAGCGGCAGCGGCCCCGCTTACGTATTCACGATTATCGAGGCCCTGGCGGACGGTGGCGTTCAGATGGGCCTTGGCCGTGACGTGGCCGTGAAACTGGCTGCCCAGACGCTCCTGGGAGCCGCTAAACTGGTCCTGGCAGGCGACAGGCACACGGGACAACTGAAGGACATGGTCACCTCGCCCGGAGGAACGACGATTGCCGGGATTCGCGCCCTTGAGGACGGAAAGCTTCGGGGCACCCTGATGGCAGCTGTTGAGGCGGCGACCCTGCGGTCAAAAGCTCTGGGAAATCAGAAATAATTCCACTTTTAAATCAAAGATGATTTCAAGGCGGCAAGTACGTCGAGGAGCCGATGACGATGCCTGCAAAGATAGCGCTTTGAATTAGAATTGGAATAACGGGGCATGGGGCTTTATCTCTATTCTTCCCCACCTCCAAAAACGGATCGCAGTCTTTCCAATAGTTCGTCTTTACCCCCGCGTTGCTCCGTTACCAGGGGAGATGAATCCGCTTTGGGAGCTGCCTGAACCTCCTCACGGGGAACCGCCGGTTTGGTGATCCTCTTCACCGGGGCTGATTCCGGCGCGATGACCGCCGGTAAAACCTCGACCAACCCATCTCCAGGCGTAACATCGGCATGTGCCGCCGCTGGAACGGTATCCTGCGGTTTCTTTCTCCTGTGCCGGGATCTGCGCCGGGGCTTCTTTTTCGGTGCCGCCGATACCTGCTCGGCTTCAGCATCCCCTTCTACCGCTTGCTTGTCGCCGGGTTCCGATACGGCATCCGTTTCATATTCAGCGCCTTCCGGGGATTCTTCAGAAAGATCCGATGGGGGAAAATCATCAATATCAGGCTCCGGGTGAACTTCCGGCAATACGGTCCGCTCGGTTGACTGAATTTTAACATCATCCCATGGCATGTCAGGATCACCGGAAATATGGATGGTCATATCGTAGAGGGACTCAATCTTGCTGATCTCAGTCCTCTTCTGGTTGAGGAGATAATCGGAGATGGCATAGGGTAACATCACCTTCAAGTGGGCGTACTGTCCCCGAACGGCCTGTGATTCAATTTTTCTGAACGCGCTCAGGGCGATATACTCCAGGGCCGGCCGTAAACCTGTCCCTTTGCAGTACGGGCAGACCATATAGCTGATTTCTTGAATGGTGGACTGTTTCTTCTGTCGCGAAAGCTCAAGCATCCCGAACTTGGAAATGCGGGACAGCTGGATGCGCGCCCGATCGACGCTCATGGCCTTCTTAAATGTTTTTTCCACTTCCGCGATATGCTGACGGTCAATCATATCGATAAAGTCGATGACGATGAGGCCTCCCAGGTCGCGCAAACGCAACTGCCGGGCAATCTCTTCCGCCGCTTCCATGTTGGTCCTGAAAGCCGTCTCCTCCACGTTGCGCTTATTGGAGCCCCGGCCGGAGTTAACGTCAATGGTGATCATCGCCTCCGTCGGGTTGATGATGATATAACCGCCGGATTTGAGGTCTACCCGCTCCTGGTAGATAACCCGGACCTGGTCTTCAAGTCTGGATTTCTCAAATATGGGCGTTTTGTCCTTGTAATGTTTTATAATCTTGACGTTTCTGGGCATGACTGTCTTGCAGTAGGCCCGCATCATCCGGAACGTCTCGATATCATCGACCCAGATTTCCTCGATCTCGGATGTAAAATAATCGCGGAGGGTGCAAACACCGAAATCGCTTTCCTCATAAATGGCGGCGGGCGCCGTCATGGAAGAGCCCCTTTTCTGGATTTCCTTCCATAAACGGGACAACTGCTGATAGTCGCGGGCCAACTCCTGCTTCGTCCGGTTCATACCGGCCGTACGAATGATGAAGCCCATGCCTTCCTCAACCTTGATTTGCCCCATCACCTCCTTGAGGCGTTTCCGGTCCTCTTCGTCCTCGATTTTCCTGGAAATGCCGCCGCCTGATTTTTTGGGCATCAGGACGAGATAACGGCCCGGCAGGGAAATATACGTCGTAAGGAGGGCGCCTTTTCTCTCGCCGACCTCCCGCAGGACCTGAACGAGGACCTCCTGGCCCACTTTAAGTGCGGATCGCGGATGGGAGCCCGCCGCCTGTCCTGTGCTTCCACCGTCACGGCGTTCCGTAAAATATTCCGGACTGACGTCACGCAACGGCAGGAAACCGTCCTTTTTCCCGCCATAATTGACGAAGGCAGCCTGGAGACCCCGTTCCACCTTCATGACAATGCCCTTGTAGATGTTACCCGTAATGGGTTCCTTACTGGCCATCTGGATGTTGTACTCCACCAGCTTGCCGTCCTCGACGATGGCCATCCGTTTCTGTTCCGAATGTACAGCGTTAATCAACATTTCTTTTTTCATTTTTTTGTCCTATATGGCTTCGTTATGGCATTCTATGGGATCAAACACCGCACAAAACCCGTTTATTTATTGAAAGGCGGAAACATCGCCTTTACCGATTCGGATAATCTCAACCTGGTCATCGACCAGACTGATGACACTCGACGGAACGGCCGGAATGATGCCGCCATCGATGATAAGATCGACACAGTGATCGAACTGCTCACGGATGATAAAGGGGTCATTCAACAACTCCCCGTCTTCCGTCTTGATGCTCGTGCTGATGATGGGCTGCCCCAACTCCTGCACCAAGGCCAGGCAGGTGGGGTGATCGGGGACACGAATCCCTGTGGTTTGTCTTTTTGGGAGAATAATTTTCGGAACCAATCGCGAAGCCTGAAGGATAAACGTGTAGGGCCCGGGGAGATGACGCCGCATCGTTTTGTAGGCATAATCGGACACGAGGGCATAACGGCTGATGTCTTTCAAATCAGCGCAGACAAAGCTCAACGGCTCTTTTTTACTGCGCTTTTTGATTTCGTAAATCTTCTCAATACCTCTTTTATTGAACAGATCACAGCCTAAACCATAGACCGTATCCGTCGGATAAATGATAATTCCCCCTCCCCGGAGCACGTCGACCGCTTTCCTGATCAGACGCATCTGAGGATTCTGACTGTTGATATTCAACAACATACCGAATTTTTTCCAAATCGTGGAACGCGAACTTATCAACTCCATCCTGTTCCATATCAGAAAAAAAACGGATTGGCAATAGAACTACGCGTCTGAATCTCAATGATCACATATTTTTATTCACGTTATCCTTGCTGAGTTTATATTGGATACTGTCAACCAACGCCAGCCAACCGGCCTCAATCATGTTTTCGGAGACGCCGATGGTGCTCCACGTATCCTCTTCATCCTGCGATTCGATGGACACCTGAACTTTGGCCGCCGTCCCCTCACTGCCTTCCACAATCCGGACCTTGAAATCTGTAAGATGCATCCGGTCCACCTGAGGATAAAAACCGCGCAAAGCCTTACGCAGGGCAAAATCGAGGGCGTTAATCGGACCATTTCCTTCGGCAACCGTCAGTTCTTCCACGCCGCCAACAGAGACCTTGATGGTGGCCTGGGCCCGGGAGGGATGATGGGCCGTCTTGGAGACCATGACATTAAAGCAATCGAGGGTGAATGGCTCCATAAATTCACCCGTGGTTTTCTTGATGAGCAGTGACAAGGAACCCTCCGCGGCATCAAATTGATAGCCCTCATCCTCCATGCGCTTGACTTCCCTGACGATCTCTTTACTGAGGGCATTGCCGCCGCCAAGATCGATACCGAGTTCCTCCGCCTTGTATTCTATGTTGCTTTTACCCGCCAGATCGGACACGAGGACCCGCTGCTTGTTGCCGACCAGTTCGGGCGCGATATGTTCGTAAGCCAATGGATTTTTCAGGATGGCGCTCACGTGGACACCCCCTTTGTGGGCAAAAGCGCTGCGCCCGACATAGGGACGGGAATTGAGCGGCGGGATATTGGCCACGTCGGCTATATAATTGGACAGGTTTGTCAGGTGCCGGATGGAGGACTCGGGCAGGCAGACTTTCCCCATTTTCAACTGAAGGTTGGCAATGATGGGAATCAGGTCGGCATTGCCGCAGCGCTCCCCGAAGCCGTTCACTGTGCCTTGGACCATCCGCGCCCCCGCCATGACGGCTGCCAGAGAATTGGCAATGGCCAGCCCCCCGTCATTGTGCACATGAATACCCAATTTTGCCCCGGAAACCAGGGTCGCCATTTCCTGCGTAAAGGCCTGGATTTCATGAGGCATGGTCCCGCCGTTCGTATCGCACAGCACGACCATATCCGCCCCGGCATCCAGAGCCGCTTCAATAGTTTTGCGGGCATAGGCCGGATTCTTCTTGTATCCGTCGAAAAAATGCTCTGCATCGTAAATGACCTCTTTCCCCTTCGATTTCAGATAGGCGACAGAGTCACGGATCATGGCCAGATTCTCTTCCGGCGAAACCTCCAGGATATCCGTCACATGCAGGTCCCAGGTCTTTCCGAAGATCGTCACCGCCGGCGTATCGGCATCCAGAAGCGCCTGGATGTTGGGGCATTCTTCCACAGGGAGATCCGGCCGCCGAGTGCTGCCGAAGGCCGCCAGACGGGCATTTTGGAAGGTTAGCTTTTTGGCCAGCTCGAAAAATCGGGCATCCTTGGGATTGGAACCGGGCCAGCCGCCCTCGATATAGTGAAATCCCATTTCATCAAGGCGCTGGGCAATCCGCACCTTCTCCTCCGCCGTAAAATTCACCTGCTCACCCTGAGTGCCGTCCCGCAAGGTTGTGTCGTAGATCAATACATCCGATGAGAACATTTTTCTTTCCTCCATAAAAAAATCCGTTACCAGGGGGCCTGATAACGGATTTTAGATTTTTCTTTTTTTAGTTGAAAAACTACATCACGCTCAGGCCTTTATGCAGGCGAGCTAATTATGCCCTCAATAATTATGGCGATAATGGTGATGTTTGTTTTCATAACCTATTCAGTCTTTTAATCAATTCCAATGATCTTAAAGCTGGTTTATTCTTAAAATGATTCTTAAACCTTTGTCAACTAAAATTTTCCGCAGTTGTTTCTATTCAATGCGTCTGCCGAACGAAAAAGATCACAGGGAGGAGTGCTTGCACGCCTCCCCATGCAGCGCATTGTTCGCTTCATCGGTAAACATCTTTTCTATGCCCTACCTTCACTACCCAAATTGCAAGCTCTTTATCATGAATAGAATAGCCGATCCTGTATTGACCTTGGCGGACGCGATATCTCTCTTGTCCTGTTAATTTTTCATGGCCCGGAGGCCTCGGGTCTTTTGTAAGCGCCTCAATGCGAAGGACGATTTTCCTTAAATCTTGCTTTGGTATTGCATGGAAGTCTTTTTCAACGGACGCTTTAAAACAGATTCTATATTCGGCCATCTTTTTTCAGCCTCTTGATCATCACTTCATAGCTGATTAAAGGCTCTTTGGCTCTTTCCTCAAAGGCGGCAATATCTTCAGCGTCTTCGGCAAGGGATTCCTTAATGGCATCATTCACTAGTTTCGATAAGGACTGCGATGTTTCAACTGCTTTTAGTCGAAGTGCTTTGTGTAATTCCGGGTCCAAATATATAGTGGCACGCATTGCCGCTGTTCCCATAATATCACCTCCTTTGTCGTTATGTAACTATAACACCAAAACGTCATAACAGCAACTAGTTTCTTTTTTGATAGCGAATCGCGGCGCTGACCTGCGAGCACGGCGGATGGGAAGAGGCTTGCCTGCGCACAGCCGACGAG
>CAZBME010000056.1:0-10626 GCA_964492965.1 uncultured Syntrophaceae bacterium
CACCCTCTGGATGCATGGGCGAGATCGACCATCTGCACACCCTTGTGGTAATATAGCTCTCGATTCAATATGGATCTACGCGCCGGCCCGATGGATTCGATGGGTGGGAAGTCCTGCAGATAATCATACCTGTTTCTCAGACGGCCGTTTTTGAGATCATCAAAGACCGCCGCCATCCGGCCTTCCGCTTCGCCAAGGAAGACGGCGTCGGCGTGTTCCATCGTTTCTTCGGAATGAAGCATCGTGGCAATGCCGCCGAAGATGACCTTGATCCCCCGTTCCCGGTAGCGGTCCGCAATTTCCCATCCCCGTTTCACCTGGCTTGTGAGCATCATGGAAATGCCGACAAAGTCAGGCGAATCATCGAAATTAATCGCAGCCACGTTTTCATCCGTAAACTCGACATCCACATCATCGGGGAGCGTTGCAGCAAAAACGACGGGCCCATGGGGCGGCAGGTGAAATTCCGTCTGCCCGTCAAGTTTTCTCCATTTCGGATAAATAAGTTTAAATTTCATAAAGGGTCCTTAGCATATTTATACATTATCAAAAAGGAGGGGCGGGTTTTAAATCCGCCCCCGCGAATGGGATTGAAATTCATTCTTCATCTTCTTTTTGACCGGAACGCAGCTGCAAGGCGTCGGCAGAAACAGGCTCGGCGCTGATCAGTCGCATGCGGATCGAATAATTGACCGTGAAGAATCCCGTCAACTCCAGCATTCCCGGGATTCCGTTTTGCATGGCGGTGGCGTTGATCCTCCGAAGCAGCTCCTGATGATCTCCGTATTTATTGACCTCCCAGGTACCATCGGGACGGATGACCACATCGACCGTCCCGTCCCGGTCCGCTTCATAGCGGCAGACGGCGGCTTGGTCTTCACCTGTGCCGGCTTTAAGGAGTCTGCCCTTCGGGGCCAGAAAAATCAAGCGGATGTCCTCCATCATGTTTGCCGCAAAAAGGGGGGCATCAAATGGCGGTACGGCCCGGTTCACCTGAACGCCCTTCTCATGACGGGCGTCAAACAGGACAAAACCCTCCAGCGTGAGAATCGCGCTGTGTATGGTTTCAGAGCGGGGATCGAAGAGGGTGATTCCCATCACGGTTCCCGGTGTGCGATCCGAGAGGCTCACTTCCATGGCATGGACAAAGCGGTAGGGAACTTCCAGAAACGGGCGGTTGCATCGGTGGAGACTGTCCTGCGACAAAACCGGATCTATCGGCTTGATGACGGGAAGGCTGCTGCATGCGGAGACGATAACCGCCAGGAACAGGACAGGAACATATCGGATCAAACAAAATGCCTTCATTCCACTTCCCGGAATAATCTTTCGCTGATCTTCACATTCATCTGAACATCGTTGAACTCAAAGAGTGTATAGTTTCCTTCATTTTCGAAGATTTTGACGGATTTGATCACCCCCGACCGGTCCGATGAAAGGGTGATCACAATGCGCGATATCATGGTCGACAGGCCTTTTTCCCGTGGCGTCAGGGTAATTTTCGGTTCATTGCCCCCTTTAAGGGTCGCCGCAAAATGTTCATTTTCAGTAAACCGCCCCCGGCTCCACTGACTGATTTCCTGAAGGACAATCTGCATCGACTGAAGGGACGCGCCGGTATCCTCGACCAGCCCCCGGCTGCCCATGGTGTATCGCTTAATCCCGCTTTTGCTCATCAGGAGAATGCTCTTGACGGGAGAGGCATATTCCCAGCGGACGAAATCAGGGGCCTGAAAATAGAATCGCCCTTTTGAAAGAAGGGGTTTGGTCAGGATCTGCATATGCTTTGACTGGGTAAACCCGGCGCTGACGGAGGTCACCTTTGCCGATTCCCTCCGGATATCCTCCCAGCTGTCAGCCCATCCCAGCAGGCAGACACAGCAGAAAAATATGGCGATGGGGAAGAAAACTCTTTTTGTGTCGTCTTTTGTTTGTATCATATCCATTCAATTTCAGAACATCCCGCCGTTGACGGACAATACCTGTCCCGTCACATAAGAGGCGTCGTCGGAACAGAGAAAACGGACGACCTTGGCTACTTCTTCGGGCTTTCCGATCCTCGCCATGGGGATGACGTCCTTGATCCGTTCAATCGGCGCTCCGGCGATCATATCGGTCTCAATCAGCCCCGGCGCTACCACATTTACCCGCACTCCCAATCGCGCCACCTCGGACGCCAGAGCACGGCTGGCGGCAATCAAGCCGGACTTTGCCGCCGCATAATTCGCCTGTCCCCGATTTCCCATCAGGGCGGATGCCGATGATATGGAGACGACAGATCCCTTCCGCTTTCTGACCATGGCCCTGATGATCGGCTTCGTGACATTATAGAAGCCTTTGAGAGTCGTTTGAATGACCGAATCCCAGTCTTCCTCCGGCATCATCATAAACAGGCCGTCGGCATTGATCCCGGCATTGTTGATTAGAATCCGGATATCCTTGTATTGAGAAATGATTTGCTCCATTGCCGGGGCCGCTTCCTTCGAATCGGCGACATCGAAGCGGATTTTTTCGGCCTGACCGCCATTGCCGCGGATGATGCCGAGGGTTTCGTCGGCCGCCTGTTCATTCGATTTGTAGTTGATGAGAATCCCATATCCGGCTGCGGCAAGTTCAATGGCAATGGCTCTGCCAATACCCCGGCTGCCTCCCGTCACGATGGCGATCTGCGCTTCGTTCATGGTGTCTATCACTCCTTTTTACGAGGTTGTTTCTTCATCGGATTCGCGGAATACCTGGATTTGCACACGGCAAAGGAGGTTCTCGCCGTTTTTGACCTCGCCCTCCAGGACATTATAATTTTCAATGTTATACAAATTCTTCACCGATGTTGTAAGGACCGTGTCAACGGGAATCTGATCCGTGAAGAAATCGGCGTTTTTAATGCCGACCATCCACCCCCGCCGATCGATTGTTTTGTCGATTTTTCTTCTGCCGCTGATATGAACCGCCGCCGATTGGGCCACCACTTCGATGAGGACGATGGGATCGACAAAGGCATCCCGGCACAAGGGCCAACGGCTGGTAACGCGGGCCGTTGTAACGGCCTGCTCGTCGTCGAGCCTCAAAACATCATCGATCAATTTCATCCTGTCCCGATGGGGTATCAGGGCCTCTATATCCATAAAGTGGTCTCGTCAAATTATAATCCGAAATTATGAGTTTTTCTCATATACATGTTCAGGGTTTTATATGTTCAAAACCTTCAAAACATGTTAAGAGACGGCCTACTTACGGTGAAATGATGAAGGATGTCAAGGGGAATTATCATTGCGGGCCGGCTGTTTTTGGCCGGATAATTATAACCGATCCATTGCGGCATCAAAGGGGAACGGACCGAAAAAATGAAAGCAGAACCATTAAAAAAAAACAGGGCCAATGACCGGCAGTGGTATGGGGATATCCTCTCACCTCCTGCGGAACCCAACAGGGCGTTCATTCTCGACGGCTGCACCTATGAAGAGCTTTATCGCCTGGCGGGCGGTCTGTACCGTCTCACATCCTCCCGGAAAACAGAACGTCCGTTGCTGTGTCTGTGCACGGATGACAAGGCCCTCCTGATGGCTGCCCTGCTGGCGTCGCTGGCGGGAGGCCCCCATCTTGTCCTGCCCTATGCCTTCTCACCGCAGGCCCTGACGGAAGTGCTGGAGACCCTGTCTCCCTCTTATTTTCTGACGGACCGCCCGGAAAGTGTCAATTTCCCCAAAGGCCCCGCTGTCGTCAGTCCTTCGTCCCTATCCCGGGAGGCCCTGACGCCGGAAACGATGCAGGATCCCGATGAACCCTTCCTGACCCTGTTCACGGGCGGCTCGACGGGGATTCCCAAGATCTGGCCCAAGACGCCCCGGAACATGTTTGCCGAGGCCCGTTACCAGGCGGGGGCATTCGGCATATCGCCGGAAGACATTTTTCTGTCGACGGTGCCCCCCAATCACATTTACGGCCTTCTGTTCTCCGTTCTGGCGCCCTTTGTCAGCCTCTCCCGAGTCCTGAACGGGACATATATCTTTCCCAGGGAGATTCTCAAGGCCGCACAGGATTACCGGGCATCTGTTCTCGTCAGCGTGCCTGCCCATTACCGGGTACTGAAAACGGAAGACCTTGAGCGCGGAAACTTCCGGCTGGCCTTATCCTCGGCAGGTGTTCTCGATAAGAATGATGCGGCCTATTTTCGCGAGAAAACGGGTCTGGATATCGTGGAAATCTACGGATCGACGGAAACGGGCGGCATTGCCACGCGGCGTCGTTCGCAGGACGATGAATTATGGCATCCCATGGCACCCGTCACCTGGAAGATCAGGGACGGCCGATTGTGTGTCCGGTCTGATTTTCTCTCCCCGGCTTTACCACGGGACGGCAAGGGCTATTTCGTCACGTCCGACTGTGTGGATGCGGGCGGCCATGACCAGTTCATCCTCCGGGGCCGGGCGGATGATGTCGTCAAGATCGGCGGGAAACGGGTCGATATGGCTGCGGTCCAGGCCAAGCTGAAACAGGTTCCCGGTGTCCGTGACGCCGTCGTGATTGCCGTTCCCTCCGGGAGAGGGCGTCAGAACGAACTGGCCGCCATTGTCGCCACTCATCTTTCGGCGTTGCAATTGCGGCAGCATCTGCTCCTGGTCTCCGAGGCGTATGCCGTGCCCAAACGCATGTCGATTGTCGATGAAATCCCCGTGACGCCGACGGGCAAATATGAACGGACCGAGATTGAACTGATTCTGAAATCTGAAAAGTAGCTCCGAAAGGAAACGGTTTTGCCATGAAAAAAATATTGGCCCTGGGGTTGGGCATCCTTGTTTTATTGCCGATCGCTTTTTATTTCCTGTTCCCGGAACGGGTTTTTCAGGCGGCTGTCTCTGCCGAAAGGTATGCCGCCGGTCTTGCTTCAAAAAACATCCCGGTCGATCAGCATCGCATCGCCTATCTGGAAGGGGGAAAGGGAGAGACGGTCATCCTCCTTCATGGATTCAGCGCCAACAAGGACAACTGGGTACGTTTCGCCAAGGATTTAACCGGTTCTTATCATGTCATCATCCCCGATCTTCCCGGATTCGGGGAAAGTTCAAAGCTGCCGACAGAATCGTATGATATTGCCGCACAGGTAGAGCGTCTGGATCGTTTTGCCGGGGCGGTGAAGGCGGATCGGTTCCATCTGGCGGGTAATTCGATGGGAGGTATGATCGCGGCGGCCTACGGCGCGAGATATCCGGCCAAGGTGAAGACCCTTGCGCTCCTGGCGCCGGGGGGCCTGAATCCGCCGCAAAAAAGTGAGTTTATAAAAATGCTGGAGAAAGGCGTCAATTCCCTTTCAATCAACAACCCGGCCGATTTTGACCGGGTCATGGCCATGTCCTTTGTCAATCCGCCCTACATGCCGGCCTCCTTCAAAAAGGTCCTGGCATTGCAAGCCGTGTCTCAACGGGCTTTCAATGATAAAATCATGGGGGACATAACCTCGGCAAATATAACATTGGAGCCTCTTCTTCCTGCGATTCAATCACCGGTTTTAATCGTTTGGGGAGATCAGGACAAGATCCTGGATAAATCAGGCGCGCCTCTTCTGGAAAAGGGGCTGAAAAAATCCACCACCGTCGTCATGGGCAATACAGGCCATATCCCCATGCTGGAAAAGCCCGGCGAGACGGCCGCGATATATCTGAAATTCCTGAAGAACCCCTGATGTTACCGTCAGGCCCAAGATCCATGCCCGCCGGGTCGCCATAGGGCGCCCGGATTTCGCGGCGGTTTTTTGCATTTTGGGCAATAACCGGTCAGGAAAGCGCTTCCGGTTAAATCATTTTTCAGACGTGCCTGTCTCTTGAGCCGGTCCTATCCGAGAAACGCCTTCCTCATGCTGCCGGCACCGAAGTGTTTGTCCAGTTCCGTAACCGAATTATACAAAATCAGAGCAACCATCATCCAGATTTGAAGTGCCCAAAATTGTGGCCACGACACCTCGCTGAAAAGGTGTCGGGCCGCAGTAACGAATCCTTCATGCTTTGATAACAGCGGCATCAGTTCCTCGATACAATGGAAGACAAAACCCATAACCCCATAAATGACGGTTTTCCATAAGACGCTGAAGATAAGCGGTTTACCCAAGAACAGGTTGATGAAGGGCAGCTTGTCTGCCATTACGACAGCCTTTGCAACGATAAGCGCCCCGACCGTTACAACGGCCACGCTGGTTGGCGTCACGCCGTATGCTTCCAGAATGAGTGTCTTTGTAACGACCAGGAGGTGAAAGACTACGAAAAAGAAGGTGGCCGGAACGATTGCCTCTTGGAAATTGTGTTTGATAACTTGAATGATATGTTTCATAAATCCTCCACCGTGGTGTTATAGGCATCAACTGCCGGCTACGGATCAGGCCTTGCAGTGGCCATGTCCGACGCTTCATATCGTTATCGCGCCTTCCATATATAGGGCCGCCCTGCCTGAAATCTTCACCCGTTCCCCGACATGACGACAGAACAATTCACCGCCGCGCTTCGATACCTGAAACGCATGGAGATCGTTTTTGCGAAGCACGCTTGCCCAATAGGGAATCAATACGCAGTGAGCGGAGCCCGTTACGGGATCCTCCGGTATGCCGACCCGGGGCGCGAAGAAGCGTGAGACAAAGTCGCTCCGATCTCCTCTGGCGGTGATGATGGTGCCACGACACGCCACCTGTTCAAGCGCGCCATAATCGGGTTGCACTTCCAGAACGGCTTTCTCGCTATCCAACACCACAAGCAGATCTTCCGCTGAACCAAGTATTTCCTTCGGTGCAACTCTCAGGGCTTCCTTGAGCCCGGCCGGGGAAGTTCCGGCGGAAGCAGGCCTTGCGGGAAAGTCCATTTCGAGAAGATCATCACGTTTAGCAACGACCAGTTGTCCGCTTTTGCGCGTTTGGAAACGGATGGACTCCTCCGGCCAGTTCTGACAGGTAAACAGAACAAATGCGCTCGCCAGCGTTGCATGCCCGCAAAGCGCAACTTCTGTGGTTGGGGTAAACCACCGGAGATCGAAACCAACGTCATTTCGGACAAGGAAGGCGGTCTCCGATAAATTGTTCTCTGCGGCAATGGATTGAAGGGTCTTTTCATCAATCCACGTATCCAGCAGGCAAACCGCCGCCGGATTGCCTGAGAAAATCTCTGAAGTAAAGGCATCAATCTGGTAGATGGGAATTCTCATTTTAGCTATCCTGTCTGCGTTAAACGCAGTGTTCAGCCGGAGCGCAACGATCGGCTGTATTGCCCTTGTTGGGTAACGATTTGTCTTTACCACCTGTCCAACATCAATAGCTGATCCCTTGTTCCTAAGTGAAAGTTAATAAGCTAACAGCGTCCCTATGAGCTCCCCGGCTGGATGAGAGATTGCCCCTTTTAAAAGCGCGGCTATTTCCCGTCCGGTTTATTAACTTGTTATGCATTTATTATCCATACTTTTAGCTCACTCAGTGCAGTTGAAGTCATTAAATAAGGCACCTTACTTTCAAGCGCACATCGCTGAGTTTCATTAAACAATTTATTCAATGACCATGTTTCAAATCCGTGCTTCGAAGCTGAACAATCGGACACGTAACCCCACATATGTTGTACTGCATTTCTTATTCCCCCCAAGGATGGGCGCATTCTCAGTAGTTCGGTAAGCTCCTTGGCTATTGCAGCAAAATCATGGGGAGAGGATATTGAAGAAACTTGTCTCCCAATTTTTTTGTAAAGATTTACATCGCGTGCCAAGATCGAATATTTATGCTGGCTCCATAATTGTTGCGCGTTTCTAGGTAGAGGGATACGGCCTTGCTCTTTGTTTATATATTTAGCTTCAAGGATTTTAAATTGTTGACCGGGTTCATCAATATATACTTCCGGCCATATTCCTTTTTTTGTGCGTGTAAGCACAGGAGATTTGTCTGTGAAATTTCTTAGAGACATTTCAGATGCTAGAAGTTGGTGTCGCATTCTTAATGCCCAGCCATAACCGGTCCATCGAATAGTCTCAGGGTGTTTGGAGTATCCCTCCTTGCCATTTGCAATTATCGATACAATTCCATGTAGTTCTTGATGTTCACCAAGCAAACTTTGGCGATTTAAATATCCTGGATTTATGTCCCAGATTCTCATTTAGTCCCTAATTTACACGTAATCGGGATAGGGTTAAAGTTAAAGAAGACGGTTCTCGTTATATTCCCGCCAGCCTCGTTGTCTATCAACTAAAAAGAACCATCCCCTTCTTTATTTCCACGCCCGATTGGTTCGGCCTCGCGCTGATTCGCTCGGCCGAACGAAAAAATAACCCGGAGCGCAGCGATCGGCTGTATTGCTTTTGTTGGGCCTCTCTATTATCTGGACACCCAGCCACCGCAGACAGGGAACACCTGCCCGACAAAACAGCTTGCCGGCTCGCTGCATAGATAAACAGCAAATTCTGCGTCCTCTCTCGCTCCCACGAGACGCCCCAGAGGGACCTCTCGTTTCAAGCGTTCCTGAAATTGAGGGTTCTCCTGCACTTCCGCGGGGAAGTATGTCGGATTGTCGACAAAGTTTTGCGCGATTGCATTCACTTGAACATTATGGACCGCAACCTCGACGCCAACGGCTTGCACGTAGGCAAGCTGAGCACCACGCGCGGCGCTGTAGGTCGATGCGCGCTTCATTCCGCGCAAGGCAGATGCGCTGCCCATAACGAGAATCTTGCCTGCACGACGCTCTATCATGGCAGGCAGCACAGCCTGAAACAACCGGGGAAGTGGATCAACCAGAGCGGCAAAGGTGTCTCGCCATTCTTCACCTGACACTTCCGTGACGCGGGTAGTGGGCGCCGGAACAGCCAGGTTGGCAACGAGAACGTCAACATGGCCTGCATCAGCTATTATGCGGGCGGGTGCGTTAAGGCTAGTAAGAGGCTCTGTACTAGCGATTACGATAGCACCATGCTCAGCAAACACCTCACAAAGCGTCGGACCCATAAACGCATCCGCCTGGGTGATCAGCACTCGTTTATCTCGTAGGCTTTGGTCTGTCATTTTTCCCTCCTGCGTATCAATATGCGAATTGTATTTACTCATGTTACACGGCCGAACGAAAAAATCAGCGGCGGCTGTAAGACGTCCGCTGGATGGTATGGTTGGACAATCATTATGAGGTTTTATCTTTATCGTGATTCGACATTGCAGGGTTTCCCTATCCCTTCACGCCCCTCTAATTTTTTAATAAGCGAGGATCGAAATGAATCCTCCGGCCAATAGCAAAAAACCTTTAAACCTTCTTCTTCTAAAACAGGACCGATCCATTCAAGAGTCCTGCCGGTCTGTTGGTAAAGTTGGTCACAGGGGATACTCTTTTCCTCATGCGTTGTGAGTTTTCCCATGGCTTTACCGGAGACACCGTAAACAACTCTTTGAACATCGGAATACCACATCGCCGCACAGCAGAACATACACGGCGCAGCACTGGTGTACATAGTGCTGTGTCGGACAACTTCGCGTGATAATTCCCGTCTGGCCTTGGCCAGGAGGTTTGTTTCTGCATGATGGGTAAAATCCCTGTCCGTATTCACCGTGTTTTCAGCAGTCAGGATGGTTTTGCCCTCATGAACAAGGACGGCGCCGAAGGGGTGATTGCCCTTTTTGCCGGAACTGATCGCCAGGTCAAAGGCTTGCCTGACGAACCGTTCATGATCTGTTGCCGTGGCTGTCTCTTTTGTGCATGATAATGTTTCATCAGCGGCGCCGACGGTTGAGACAAATTGACAGAGAAGAAAGACCGAGAGAATGATTGTCAGGGTGTTCTTTATCATTAGAATTTCCATCCGCTATTTATTATCTGTCCCGGTTCTCCGCTCGTTGCCGCGAGCCGTTATGCCGCAAAAAGCACCCTCATATTCTATCCATGACCAACGGCGGCGCTAAGTGGTGCTGAAGCGTCCGCTCTATTGACTTGATAATCATAATCTTTCATAGATGAAGCCGGGCAGCAACTTTATTAGCTATGCCACCAGTCTCCAGCGCCGTGTGATATAGGCGCTGGTCTTTTTTCGTTTGATGGCTTCATATATCTGTATTGCAGCTTTGTCCGCGTCAGCGGCCCAGAAGATGCCATCTCCCTTGGCCATGGCTGTCTTAACAAATCCAGGTTTTATATCAGTGATTGTGATCGGCAGCCCCAATTTCCTAACCTTCTGCCGAAGTCCTTCCAGATAATTGGATTCAAAAGCCTTCGATGCATTGTACGCTGGTGACTCTCTTCCCCCACGCAGTGCGGCTATCGATGAAATACCTACAAGATGCCCTGAACCCTTATGAATGAAGTGGTGAATGGCAACATTAGCAAGGGCAGCAAACCCGGTGACATTTGTCCTGATGGTTTCATGCTCCAATGGCCATTTAAGATCTTCATTTATATCTCCTGTGCCTGCACTTATCACAACAAGGTCTGTACCGCCCATTTTCTCTATGAAGCTTGCCAGCATTCCCATTGCTGTTTCGGTGTCTGCCGCATCGATTTCCTGAACAAGGACCTCGCCCTTGATTTCGGTGCGGAGTTCATTCAACAAATAAGCTCTTCTCGCCATGACACCAACTGTATATCCGTTTCCGGACAGTACCTTGGCTAACTCGCGTCCTATTCCCGAGCT
>CAZBME010000057.1:0-10325 GCA_964492965.1 uncultured Syntrophaceae bacterium
GGCAGGATATGGTCCGCAAAACTTCCCGGAAAATCCATAATCCTGTCATAGGCCAGTGATCCGGAAACAATGATATTCATAAGCATAAACCTTCTATAAAGTATTCCCTGCGGGTAGCGGGAATATAGGAAAAATCCCCCTGGCTGTCAATGAATAAGAATCAACATCAGGGATTAACAATTGGATCGGAAACGTGCTATAGCACGGGAAGAACGTTCGAGGGGAACCCGTCAAAGTGAAAGATGTGCCGGAGATTAAAATACTCCTACAGAAAATCAATGACCTGGAAAAAGAGCTGATGCAGCTTGCGGAGGAGGGAAAACGCCTTCGGGAAAGCGAAGAGATTTACAGGACCATCTCGCAGAAATCCTTTGCCGCCATATACGTCGGACAGAATGGCAGGCTCTGCAATGTAAACGCAAACGTCACCGCCTACACGGGCTACCCGGCGGAGGAACTCATCGGGATGAAAACCGATGCCGTGATCCACCCCGACGACCGGGAAGACAGCATCCGGAATGCAAGGGCCATGCTGCGGGGTGAAACGACAACACCCTATGTTTTCAGGATCATCACCAAACAGGGCGATATTCGCTGGATCATGGAAACGGTCACATGGATCACCTATGACGGCCGACCCGCCATCCTGGGAAATGCCATGGACATCACGGAACACCGGCTGGCCATCCAGAGGCTATGGGAATCGGAAAATCTCTACCGGACCATCTTTGAAACCACCGGCACCGCCACCATCATCATTGAAGATGATACGACGGTTTCCCTGGTCAATTCCGAATTTGTCACCCTTTCCGGATACAGCCGTGAGGAATGGGAAGGCAAAAAGAGCTGGACGGAATTTGTCGTTCCCGAAGACGTGGACAGGATGAAGTCCTACCATGTCCTGCGGCGCATCGATCGACGGGCCGCCCCCAGGAATTACGAATGCAACTTCATCGACAGCGGGCGCCGCATCCGCAATGTGATCCTCACCGTGGACATGATTCCGGGCACGAAAAAAAGTGTGGCCTCATTTGCCGATATCACCGACCACAAGCTTGCCCTGGCAAAGATTCAGGAATCAGGAAACCTTTACCG
Organism: uncultured Syntrophaceae bacterium; assembly: GCA_964492965.1. GTDB lineage: Bacteria > Desulfobacterota > Syntrophia > Syntrophales > UBA8958 > CAZBME01. The sequence continues at coordinate 1,096 of CAZBME010000057.1, forward strand.
GACCATCTTTGAAACGACGGGAACGGCCACCATCATCATTGAGGAAGACACAACGGTTTCTCTCGTCAATTCCGAATTCGTCAACCTCTCCGGCTATACCCGTGAAGAATGGGAAGGAAAAAAGAGCTGGACGGAAATCATCATTCCCGAAGATGTGGAAAAGATGCTTTCCTACCATCGCCTGCGACGGGTTGACCGCCAGGGGCCTCCGCGGAATTATGAATTCAGCCTGATCGACAGCCGCGGACGCATCCGCAATGTCATCCTCACCGTGGACATGATTCCGGGAACCGGAAAAAGCGTGGCCTCATTTGCCGATATCACGGAGCATAAACTGGCGGCGGCCCGGCTTCAGGAATCGGAAAACCTTTACCGGACCATCTTTGAAAATACCGGCACAGCCACCATTATTGTAGAAGAAGATATGACTATCTCCCTTGCCAATACGGAATTCGAGGCCCTCTCGGGCTCCCTGAAAAAATATTGGGAGGGCAGGCATAAATGGACGGAACTGATCCATCCCAAAGACCTTCCCAAGATGATCCACTATCACCGGCAACGGAGAATCGATCCCGAGTCATGCCCTCGCAACTACCAGTGCGAACTGACGGACAGGAAGGGAAATAAAAAAATGGCCCTGATCTCTGCAACCATCATCCCGGGGACGAAAAAAAGCGTCGTCTCCCTGACGGACATTACGGAGCAGAAACGCACGGAGGCCGCCCTGCGGAAACGCGAACAGGAGGTTCAGAAGAAGTCCCGGAACCTGGAAGAGGTGAATACGGCCCTGAAGGTATTGCTCAAGCAGCGTGAGGCGGACAAACTGGAGATGGAAGAAAAAGTCCTGTCCAATGTCAAGGGGCTTGTTCTGCCCTATCTCGACAAATTGAAGGCAAACCGGTTGCACCCTCGCGACCTCGAACTGGTCAACGTCGTGGAAAGCAACCTGACGAGCATCATATCGCCCTTTTCCAGCCGCTTGTCGTCCAAGTACCTGAACCTGACCCCCAAGGAAATCCAGGTGGCCCATCTGATCAAAGAGGGTAAAACAACCAAAGAAATCGCAGAGATGATGGTTGTTTCCGAAGCCACGGTATCCCTCCATCGTGATCACATACGCAAGAAACTCGGGTTAAACAATAAGAAAATCAACCTGATATCCTACCTCGACTCCCTCTCTTAATATAAGGTTTTTATACATATTAGCCTCTATTTTCTTTTCATATTGCCCAATTCACAAATCTCCCTTACAAGATAAGCACTTAGACAAATTTCAAACCGCGATGAAGGAGGGAGTAACCGATGCCAAGTAATTGGGTTGATGAACGAGACATCCGCTTTATCCTGCATGAAGTCCTGAATATCGGAGAGGTCCTGCTGGGGAAAGCGCCCTTTGAAGACCATGACACGGATATGGTCAACATGGTCCTTGATGCAGCGGCCAAGTTTGCTGAAAACGAGCTTGCCCCGACCTATCCCGACGAGGTCCATAGAAAACCGGTGGAGGCGACCTTCAAAGACGGCAAGGTCTACGCACCGGAAGCCTATCACAAATTGTGGAAGCTCTATGCTGAAAGCGGCTGGCTGAGCACAGCCGACAGCCCCGATGTGGGCGGCCAGGGATTGCCCGAGGTGGTTGGCGCCGCCTGCTCCAATATGTTCCTCGCCTGCAACCAGGCCTTTATCATGTACCCTGCCCTGACCCACGGCGCGGCGAAGCTGGTCGAAAAATTCTGTTCCGAAGAGCTGAAGGCGATTTATCTCAACAAGATGTTCGACGGCACCTGGGGCGGAACCATGTGCCTGACGGAACCGGGCGCCGGGTCGGACGTCGGCGCCCTGAAGTCCACCGCAAAAAGAAATCCCGACGGCACCTATTCCATCACCGGAACGAAATGTTTTATTTCCTCCGGCGACCATGACCTGGCGGAAAACATCATTCATCCCGTTCTCGCCCGCATCGAAGGCGATCCGCCCGGCACAAAGGGCATCTCCATTTTTCTGGTCCCTAAGATCAAGGTCAATCCCGACGGCTCCCTGGGTGCATCCAACGATGTTACAACCGGCAATATCGAAAGCAAGATGGGCATCCACGGCAATGCGACCTGCACCCTGAACTTCGGCGAAAACGGCCATTGCACCGGCTATCTCATGGGACAGGAGCGGGACGGCATGAAGGTCATGTTCCATATGATGAACGAGGAGCGGCAGGGCGTAGGCATGATGGGCGTCGCCCTCGCTTCATCGGCCTACCGCCACGCCCTGGCCTATGCCAAGGAACGCATCCAGGGCTCCAATATCATGCAGAAGGATCCGACCGTGACGGTTCCCATCATTCAGCACCCTGATGTCCGCAGGATGCTGCTCAAGCAGAAATCCATCGTCGAGGGCATCCGGCTCCTTTGCCTGTATTGCTACTACGCCATGGACCGAAGGAAAGCCGCCGGCAGCGATGAGGCCGCCGCCGATAAATGGCAGGGAATGATTGAGGTTCTCACACCCATTGTGAAATCTTACTGCACGGAAATGGGCCTGGTCGTCAACGATCTGGCCGTCCAGACCTACGGCGGGTATGGCTACTGCCGGGAGTACCCGGTGGAGCAGTTGATGCGGGACCAGAAGATCAACACCATCTACGAGGGAACGAACGGCATCCAGGCCCTTGATCTCCTCGGCCGCAAACTGGGCATGAAAAAAGGGTTGTATTTCATGACCCTGATCAACGAGGCGAAGGCTGATCTTGCCCAGGCCAAAAGCATGGGCATTCTCAAGGAAGAGACGGCCATCGTCGATGGCGCCCTTGACGCCATCGTGAAAACGGCCATGGATTTTTCCGGCCTGATGAAGACCAATCCCTTTGTGCCCCTCATCGCCGCCAGCGATTTCCTCAATTGCATGGGCGATGCCCTGCTGGGCTGGTACCACATCTGGATGGCAACGGTGGCCGCCGGCAAGCTGCCGCAGGCCGCAACGGACAGGGAGAAGGCTTTCTACACCGGCAAGATTGAGAGCGCCATGTTTTTCATCAACCGCACCACGGCCCTTGTGCCGGCCAAACTCAGCGTTCTGAAAAAGGATGAGATCAGCGCCATGCGCATAAGCGAAGAGGCCTTCGGGGTGTAAGGCCGAATTTGGAATACCGCCCGCCGCCCTCAGTTTTGCAACTCCTCCTTTTAAGAGGGCGGCGGGTTTTCGAGAGAAGAGTATGGGGATAAGATTTATAACCTAATTTAAGACAAATAACTTCAGGAGGGCACATGTCAGAGAAAAAAGCGTACGCACCGGGGGAAAGTTACAATTATCAGCTGCTCATCAAGCACATTCTGGAAATGCCGCGTTTCTACGCGCCGAATCAGGAGATCGTCTACCGCGACAAGGTCCGGTTCACGTACACCACATTGTTTGAGCGGATCAACCGCCTGGCCGGCGGCCTCGAAAAACTGGGGGTCGGCAAAGGCGATACGATCTGCGTTTTCGACTACGACAGCCACCGTTACCTGGAATGCTTCTTTGCCATCCCCATGATGGGGGCGGTCCTGCATACGCAGAACTGGCGTCTTTCACCGGAACAGATCCTGTTCACGATGAACCATGCCGAAGACAAGGTCGTTCTGATTCACACGGATTTCCTGCCTCTGCTGGAGGCCGTCTGGGATAAACTGACGACCGTTAAAAAAGTCATCCTCATTTCCGATGACGTCCAGAAACCGGCTTCGAAGATTCCCTTCGATGCGGAATACGAGGAAATGCTGGCCGGCGCGCCGGCCTCCTACGATTTCCCGGATTTCGATGAAAACACCCGGGCCACGACCTTCTACACGACGGGAACGACCGGCTTGCCCAAGGGCGTTTATTTCTCCCATCGCCAGTTGGTTCTGCACACCCAGGCCCAGCTTATCGCCGGGGGAACGGTGGATTCCATCGCCCGTTTCCGTTCAACCGATGTCTATATGCCCATTACGCCCATGTTCCACGTCCATGCCTGGGGCGTCCCTTATGCGGCGACCATGATGGGCGTCAAGCAGGTCTATCCCGGCCGTTACGAACCGGAGATGCTCCTGAAGTTGATCCTGACGGAAAGGGTGACCTATTCCCACTGCGTTCCCACGATCATTCAGATGCTCGTGAGCAGCCCCGTTGCAAAGAAACTGGATCTTTCCTTCTGGAAAGTGATTATCGGCGGCGCCCGCCTCACGAAAGGCCTGGCCCTGGCTGCCATGGAACTGGGAATACAGATTTACGCCGGTTACGGCATGTCCGAAACGTGTCCGCTCCTCTCCACATCCAACCTCAAACCCTCGATGTTGAATCAACCCAGGGAAGAGCTGGTGGACACCCTGATCATGACCGGTCTTCCGGGACCCTTCGTCTATATCCGCCTCTTTGATCCCATGGGCAGAGAAGTCCCCCATGACGGCGTCTCGACGGGAGAGGTCTGCGTGCGGGCTCCCTGGCTGACGGAAAGCTATTACAACGATGCGGAAAGGGCCAAAGACCTATGGATAGACGGATGGCTTCATACGGGAGACATCGGCTATATAAATAAGGAAGGCTATCTGCAGGTGACGGACCGCATCAAGGATGTCATCAAAACGGGCGGTGAATGGATCTCCTCTCTCGATCTGGAAAATATTCTGAGCCAGCATGAGTCGGTCATGGAAGGGGCCGCCATCGGCATTCCCGATGCCAAATGGGGAGAGAGGCCCTTCATGGTCGCGGTGCTCAAACCGGAATTCAAGACAACCACGACCGGCAACGATCTTCGTCAATTCCTCGTGCAAAGCGCCGAGGCCGGCAAGATTCCCAAATACGGGGTGCCCGACCGGGTCGAGCTCGTTGACGCGATTCCCAAAACCAGCGTCGGGAAGATCAATAAGATTGAACTGCGAAAATCATATAATTAATCTGTCGGGAAACAGATTAATTTACCTATAGGTTTATTCAAGGCCTCAACGTCCCCCCGTTCTCCCCCCATGGCCCTTGAATGAATCACGACAAGAGGGCGGCCGGCAATCGGTCGCCCTCTTTTATCGCGCCGATCGGTCTGATCCGTCATTTCGCCTTGCAGGGGATAAAAACGCGGGCGCGCTGTTTTCACCTGCAATCCCCTGAATAACATTAAACCATTCGTGATGTGGAATAGTATCGCCGCTTCATGCACCGATCATTTCAGGACGGTTCCCTTCGTGTTCATCGCTCACAGCCGATTCGCTACGACAGGATAAAAACGGCGGAATTATGAGGTAATATGTGATAAAGACAGTGGCGGTAAAAATCTGACAATCTGTAAGGATGATTGCCCCATGCAAAAGATCCTCATCGTCGATGATAATGATCATCTGGTTTCATTTCTGGAAAAGAAGCTGAGTGACGCCGGACACAAGGTCGTCACGGCATTCAGCGGCATATCGGCGGTTAAAGCACTGCTGGATTACACGCCGGACATCATTTTCTGCGATTATTTTCTTCCGAACTTCAACGGAGACAAGCTCTGCCAGATCATCCGCAAAATAGACCCGTTGAAGGATGCATACATCGTCATCATGACTGCCGCGGCTTCCGAATTGAATCTCGATCCCTCTGAAATCGGCGCCGATGCGGTAATGGCCAAAGGGGCATTTCAAGACATAGAAAAACATGTTTTCGCCTTGATCAGTGAAGTGGAAGCCCGCCGTGCAGAAAGTCAAGGGGAGGAGATTATCGGCATCGATTCTGTTTTTCCCCGCCGCATGACCAAAGAGCTCTTAATGAAGAACCGGCATCTGCAAACGATTCTGGATAGCATTTCGGAGGGAATACTTGAACTCTCGGGCGGACGGATCGCTTATGCCAATCCTACGGCGGAAAAAATCCTCGGCCTTTCGGAGGATCAGCTTTTAGCGGTCCCTTTGGAGAATCTGTTTGATGAACAGGCAGGGTCGCAAATTGCGTCCCTCCTCGCAGCCGGTTCTGCCGATATTGCCACCATTGAGCGCCTCGGGCCGAAGCACCTCAGAGACAAAATGTTATCGGTGAAAAAGCTTCCGTTTCAGGGAGATTCCAACACAACCCTTCTTTTGATCACCGATATCAGCGAAAAGATGCAGACAGAAAAGCTGCTCCTCGACCACCAGGGCCGCCAGGAAAAACTGGTGAATGAACTCCAGGAAACCAATGCGAACCTGATAACGGCTTATCAATGGATGCGCGATCATCGGGATCTTCTGAAAAAGCACGGCCAAAGCGAAGAAATCGCTTTTATAGTGGACCGCGACGGGAAAATCGAATGGATTACAGAGGTAGTACAGGAACAAACCGCCCTGTCACGGCTTCAACTGCTGGACGGCAATATAGCGGACCTTTTTACAAACGAAAGCCGGGAACGCGTCCGGGAAACCCTGAAGCAGGCCTGGCACGGCATCATCGGATTTATTCCCGCAGAAATGAGCATACCGGGAAACAGCCATGAGATGTTTGAAATGAAGGTCACACGCATTACCGCAGAAGCAAACAGGCGGCTCCTGGTTCTGCTTCAGCGGCCGGTCCCTGAATTGGAGTGATCCACGCATTGATTCCTGGTTTAATCGGAGATCTTTCCCTCGGCGTACAGGCGGACGGGAAATCAGTCCTGAAATACGCACTCCCATCGCTATTATTCACATATAGGATTTCTGTCTCAAATCATGACTCTAATCGGTCTTCAGGCTGGTTCCAAATTGCGGCGCATCTTCAATCTCAACGTCTTTGATGTTTAATACTTCTGACAGGGAATCTACGAAGATTCCCACGGGTTTAAAGGGGATGGTTCTCTTTAGTTGACAGGTAGCGACGCTGGAGGGAAAATAACGAGCACCGTCCCCTTTAAACCTGTGCATTGCAGCGAAAGAACTTGACATGCATGCATATATGGTGTACATTGCATGCACAATAGACAGGAGGTGGAGTATGCCCACATTGCAGGTAAGAGATTTACCCGAAGATGTATATGTTCAGCTTAATTATCTTGCTGAAAAAGAACATAGAAGCCTGTCCCAAGAAACGATAGTCGTTCTAAAAGAAGGACTTGTATCTAAGCTGGGAAATAAGGACAGAAGAAGGAAGCTATTAGAAAGTACAAATGTGCTTGATATAGATGGAAGCAAGTTTCCTGATCCAGTAGTTTTGATTAGGGAGGACCGGGAAAGATGATCATTGTCCTGGATGCGAGTGCGGCAATTGAAATAGCACTAAGCAAAGATGACAGTCATCGCTTTAGAGAATTATTATTACAATCAGAGCTCGTTTTGGCTCCAGATACATTCCCGTCAGAAATAACAAATGCATTTTGGAAATATGGCTTATATTCTGGCCTACCTCTGGATAAATGCGAAAAAGGAATCGATTACTGTCTTGATCTTGTTGATGACTATATAAATACAAAAAATCTTTGTAGAGAAGTCTTCTCTGAATCAATGAGAACAGAACACCCTGCATATGACCTGTTTTATTTAGTCTTAGCGCGAAGGAACAACGCTTACGTTATCACTAAAGACAAGAAGATGATAAAGATGGCAAGTGAACTAAAAATTAAAATATTGGGATCGGAGGTCTAGCAATCTAATCCGGCGGCCGGTGGCCGTGTTAAGGGTTGATGTAATGCAAACATCGGGTGGCGCAAAGTCTTGCCCGTGCGGCATGCCTTTAGCAGGCAGGAGAGGTTTTGCTGATGAGCTGTGGCCAAGGATATGGTCCAGTGCATCATGGTATGAAAAGCATGAAGGCGTTTTTGAGATTGACCCCATAACATGAGAAACACGGGCAAGACTTCGTCTTTACCCGTGGCACCCAAAACATGGGGCTGTCTATCTGGGTATTGCCAAGGCCACCTGCCCGCCGCGATCGGCCTTCAAGAAAGAGGAATATGAGACTATGAATCCAAAAATTGTTATCAGGAACGAGATGCATGACGATGTTGCCGCGATATCTGAGGTGACTATCGCAGCGTTCAAGACTTTGGAGATAAGCAACCACACGGAGCAGTTCATCATTGAGGCGCTACGTGCCGCCAAAGATCTTGCGGTATCGCTTGTCGCAGAAATGGATGGCCGAGTAATAGGACATATTGCTTTCTCCCCCGTGACCATTTCCGACGGCACGCAGAACTGGTATGGACTTGGACCTGTTTCCGTCTTGCCGGAGCACCAGCGGAAGGGCATTGGCAAAGCACTGATTAAAGATGGGTTGACACGCCTGAAAGATATGAAGGCTCAAGGATGCTGTCTCGTGGGACATCCTGATTACTACGTGAAATTCGGGTTTCAGAACATGTCTGGACTTGTGCATGAGGGCGTGCCACCAGAGGTCTTCTTTGCACTGTCTTTCGACGGGCATACTCCGCAAGGCTCTGTCTCTTTTCACGAAGGATTCAAAGCGGATGGCCAACAAGCCTAAAGGTGACGGTTCTGTTTATCCGATAGACAACGAGGTTGGAGGGAACATAACTAGAACCGTCCCCTTTTAACTGCGACCGAACAACTCGACTGCCTACTTCGTTGGCAGTCGAGGGCGGGCCCAAAGAAAAACATATACTAAAAGTATTGTAATATCTTTGATTTGACTCGTAGGCATACCGTTTGCATTCTTGATGTAAACATAAGCCGTCATGTTGTTCCTGCGGCCATATTCTGTTTGCGTAAATGAAGTTAGGTAATGAAAATACAAAAAATGGAGGTGTTTACAGTGAAAAAATTGATTCTGGGTGTTTTAATGGTATCCATCACTATGGCGGGGCAGGTGTTTGCAGGAGGTTTCAGCCAAAGCTGCAAGGACCTTAGTCTTGACCATTCGACTCTGCAGGCCAAATGTCTGCAGGCAAAGCAAGCTCAATATGGGTCGACCACAAAGATTGATCTGGATAATTACATCGGTAACACCGGCGGCACATTGGTATGGAATGGCAAGAATTTTGATAAACATTGCGAAAGTAAGAAGATCGAATCAGCCGGATATGGAAGAACCCTGTTGAAGGCGTCATGCAAAAACGCGGCTGGTGTCTACGTGAATGCCGAAATCAACCTGGATGAGCGGATTTCGAATATCGACAGCCACCTTAAATACGACAACTAGATAAAAGTTTCGCCAGCTTTCGTTCGGCCGGGTCTTCCCGACTCGGCCGAACCGCTACGCTGATCGTCGTGAAATCATGCGGCGAATCTGCGCCGCATCCGTGACAGCGGGCGCGAGGGCGAGGGCGAGCGCCATGCCGGTTACGA
>CAZBME010000058.1:0-9043 GCA_964492965.1 uncultured Syntrophaceae bacterium
GTTAACTAATGGAATAAGAGAATGATGTCTAATAATTCTGCTCTACTTCTCATCGATGTACAAAAAGCAATTGATCATCCAAGTTGGGGACAGCGGAACAATCCCAGAGCAGAGAATAATATTTCCCGCTTATTATCGGCTTGGCGTCAAAACGCTATGCCAGTAATTCATATTCGGCATAGTTCTCGTGAAGAGAAATCTACCTATCGTCCTAACCAAGAAGGTTTTGAGTTCAAGTCGGAGGTTCAACCAAAGAGCGGAGAGACAATCTTAACCAAAAGCACAAACAATGCTTTTATCGGCACAGAGCTTGAAGCAATGTTGCGTCATGGCAGCATCACCACATTGATTATATGCGGTGTCATCACAAACAATTCGGTTGAAGCCACCGCACGCATGGCTGGGGATCTTGGGTATGAGACATATGTGGTATCAGATGCTACAGCCACATTTGATAAAGCTGATTATTATGGCAATCATCGTACGGCCGAAGAAGTGCATGCAATGTCACTTGCAAATCTTCAAGGTGAGTATGCAATGGTTGCCTCAACGGTAGAGGTATTAAAGTTGTTATCAGAAAGGAAAAGTTAACAAGAACATACAGCCGATCGCTACGCTCCGGCTGAAGTTTCCGTTATAAGAAAGAAAATTAATGAACATAAATCTTAAAACATCAATTGCCGATAAATTTAGAAATACTTCTCTAGGCTTTGTAAGAATTAAAAATAATCTTAGCATCAATCATTTTACAGATAATGAGACAGAAATATTATTAAGAAAAATCATTTCATCTACACCCCTGGAGGATGTAGTAACAAAAGGGAAAAATCATTATTTCAAATGTTTAGAATATAATACTATCTTAACTGTAAATTCTTACACTTTCACAATTATTACAGCGAAAAAAATTAAAGAAATGGAATCCGTTTTCTGAAGAATAAAACAAAACTTATAACAAGTCCATACAGGCGATCGGCGCGTTCCGCCGACCAGTGATCTTTGCGTACGGTGGTATGATTTTATGAAATTGAGCGATCTGGGTTTCGACCCATGGTTTGAGAAACACATAAGTGATTTGCATCAGGTGGGTCATGGCATTGCCCGCATATCGGCGGTTGACCGAGGCTCATACCTTATCAGAAATGAAAACGAAGAAGTTCCTGCCGAACTAGCCGGGAAGTTTTCTTACCAGGTTGAAAGCCCGGCTGACCTTCCCTGTGTCGGAGATTGGGTGACGGTAAGATATTATAACGATGATACGGCGGCAATCATTCATGGCGTGTTTCCTCGAAAAACTTTTTTGCGCCGCAGGACCGCCGGTGAAAACATCGACTTCCAGATGATTGCCGCCAACATTGATGGTGCTTTCATTGTACAGTCATGCCATTTTGATTTCAACCCGCGCCGAATGGATCGGTACCTGGTCATGGCAGCCGACGGCAAAGTTGAGCCGATTGTCATCCTGACAAAGACAGACTTGATCAGCCCGGATGAACTGGACCTGAAGCTGGCGATCACCAAATCGACCGCTATTATAGCCAGAGTCGTTGCGCTCAGCAACGTAAGCGGCGACGGGTTTGATGCGTTTAAAGAGATGCTCGTACCGGGAAAGACCTACTGCCTGCTTGGCTCATCTGGCGTCGGGAAGACGACACTCATCAACCGCCTGATCGGTCAGGCCGCTTTTAACACAAAAGCTGTAAGCGGAACCGGAGAAGGCACCCATACTACGACACGCAGGCAGCTCATCGTACTTGGTCAAGGTGCCATGTTGATTGATACCCCCGGAATGCGAGAGCTAGGCCTGCTTGGCGCAGGCGATGGGTTCAACCAGGGTTTTGAAGATATTGCCCTCCTTTCCGAAAGCTGTCGCTATGCGAATTGCAGTCATGAACACGAATCCGGCTGTGCCGTCCGGGCAGCATTAAAAGACGGTGAATTGAATAAAGATCGTTATGCCAGTTACCTGAAGCTCAAGAAGGAATCCGAATACTACGAGATGTCGTATCTGGACAAGCGCAAGAAGGACAGAGCCTTCGGACGATTCATAAAATCGGCCAAGAAGCAAATGAAGGACTGAAAACTGATTACCGAGCAAGTTCAATCCCGCCGCTCGTTGCGCTCCGGCGCGCGGCCGTGTTATAGGGGGTGATGTTTGGTTGCCAGGGCTTCCCGTCCGAAAGAATTGTATCAATATGCATGAATTCATGATAGCTATCCGTTATGATTAAGAAAGTGGTTCGTAAAAGCAATCTTCATAATCTCCACTCTGCAAAAGACGATCTCACGTACTGGCTGAGCCGTCCCGGGGAAGAACGCGTTGCAACCGTCGATTATCTGAGAAAACAATATTATGGAAGTACAGAAAGACTTCAAAGAGTTGCTCGAGTTATTCAACGGCCACAAAGTTGAATACATGATTGTCGGGGCTTATGCCCTCGCATATTATGGCGCTCCACGATTTACCGGTGATATTGATCTCTTCGTTCATCCTTCGCCCGAAAACGCAAAGAAAATTTTGTCCGCCTTGGCTGATTTTGGTTTTGGACAACAAAACTTGAACCTTGACGACTTTCAAACTCCCGATTCTGTCGTTCAGCTTGGCGTCCCGCCTGTCCGCATTGACTCAATAACGGGAGTTTCATGGGAAGACGCGGATAAAGGAAAGAGAGAAGGTTTGTTTGGGGATGTCCCGGTGCATTTCCTTGGTCGTGAACAATATATAGCCAATAAACGGGTGATGGGTCGGAAAAAAGATCTGGCTGACCTTGAAGCTCTTGGCGAAGAATAAGAATAAAGGGGACACTTTTAATCCGCACCCCCTAAGCAAAACCGATAAACATGCACTTTCGCTTTGAGGAGAAAGACTATGAAAAACCTATTGTTATTATTCTGCACATCGTATGGAAATCTTCAATAAGGGTAATTCCCGAAATACCGGCAAGCTGGATATCCTGACATCGCATATGCTGATAAGCCCGCAAAGCTCATCAACAAAGAATCTGTCTGTCCAGATTTCCACAATCCCCATAGGATCGGAACAGCCGATTCACGCACATGAACCGGAGCAATGTTATTATATCATCAAAGGAACCGGTCTTATGATGATTGAAGACGAAACCAGGGAGGTGACCTCCGGAGATGCAATTTATATCCCCCCGAACAAAAAGCACGGTATCAAAAACGTGGGAGATACGGCCTTGGCTTATTTAACGGCAAACTCTCCCGTTTTCACCAAAGATTACGAAGACTTGTTTTGGCCATCCGGTCCGGTCTGAGCAATCAGCCAATATGGTGACACTGAACCTACCTTTGCAATCTCTTTGAATCCGGGAGGTTCTTTTTTTGCAGTCGTTCCGCTCGCCCCTCAGGCCCGATTCATTCGGTCGAGCACCTTGTAAAGGGCCTGCGTGCCATTTGTTTCCATTCCCTCGGCGACGGCGGCCATATAAAACTGATTGACCAGGGCAAGCCCCGGAAGGGCCAGCTTCATGCGCTTAGCTTCCATCAGGGCGATGCCCATATCCTTCACAAAATGGCGTATGTAAAATCCGGGGGCAAAATCATCCCGGAGAATCCTGGGGCCGAGCTGATTATAGGCCCAGGAGGCGGCTGCGCCTTTGCCGACCAGATCGATCACCTGATTCATATCCAGGCCTGCCCGCCTTGCGTAGAGGATCGATTCCACGACGCCGATCATGGTCGAGGCGATAAGGATCTGGTTGCTCATTTTGGTGTGCTGGCCCATACCGGCGCCGCCCATGAGGGCTATGTTCTTGCCCATAAGCCGGAACAGGGGCAAAACAATATTGAAAGCGGCTTCGTCTCCGCCAACCATGATGGAAAGGGTTCCCTCGCGGGCGCCGAGATCGCCGCCGGAAACAGGGGCGTCAAGAGAGAACACGGATTTGGCTTTCGCTTCATTGTAGATTCGAGAGGCCAGAGAAGGTTCCGATGTGGTCATATCCACGATGACGGCTCCCGGCTTGAGATTTTCCAGGACGCCGCCCTGTCCCAGAATGACCTCTTCCACATCCGGCGGTTCGCCGACTATGGTAAAGACGATATCGCTTTTCGCCGCTACTTCGCCTGGGCTGTCGAGCCAAACGGCGCCTTCCCGGCAGAGGTTTTCCGTGCGGTCCTTCGTCCTGTTAAAGACGGACATGGGATAACCGTTTTTCATAATATGCGCACACATGGATTTACCCATCACGCCCGTGCCGATCCAGCCGATTCGCTCCATAACGATCTCCTTTTATTCATGGGATTTTGCAGATGGAGGCATTATAACCCGCCTGCCGATTATTTTTCCAGGCAAAATAAATTGACGAAATCCATCGGTTATCATATTGAAATAATCCATATGCAAAACGCCCGCCGCCGCCAACAGGTCGCTGAGATCTTTCACGCCGCCCTTCGGGCCATGGACCCCTATGGCCTTGTCCGGAAACATGCCGGTCAAATCGCAGCCCTTTACCAGAGCGGATACTATCAAAAAGTATATCTCGTCAGCTTCGGCAAGGCAGCCTTTCCCATGACCAAGGCGCTGACCGATACCGTCGGCGACATCGTGACTCGGGGGGTTCTGATCACGAAAGACGGCCATGTTCCGGAGGCCGGGTTGCCTGAAAAGATAGTCGTCCATGAGGCGTCCCATCCGGTTCCCGATAGCCGGGGCATCCTGGCAACAGAGCAAATCATCGCCCTCCTGAAGGCAGCGGATCGAGAAACGCTCGTGGTTTGCCTGATCTCCGGCGGCGGATCGGCGCTCCTGGTGGCGCCTCATGAAGGTATCGACCTCCGGGAAAAGCAGGACATCACGCAATTGCTGTTGCATGCAGGGGCCGACATCGGCGAACTGAATACGGTAAGAAAACATTTATCGCGAATAAAGGGCGGACGGCTGGCGGAGCTGGCTTATCCGGCCAAGGTTGTATCCCTGATCCTCTCGGACGTGATCGGCGATCCTCTGGACGTCATCGCCTCCGGGCCCACCGCTCCCGACGAGACAACCTTTGAGGATGCCTTGGACGTTCTTGACCGCTACCGGCTGCAAGACCGCATCCCCATCAAGGCCCTTGATATATTAAAACGCGGCAGCCTGGGGAACATTCCCGAGACCCCCAAGGCAAAAAATCCCATGTTTGATCAGGTTGAAAACATCATTATCGGTAGTAATAAAGAGGCCCTCCGCATCGCGGAAGAAGAAGCTCGGGCGCGGGGATATCTGACGACGGTTCTCTCTTCCGAGCTGAAAGGCGAAGCCAGGAAGGTCGGCAAGTGGCTCGCCGGACAGGCTATTGAAGCTTATCGTGAATCCGGGAAAATTGTTCAAAGGAAAATTTGCCTAATCGCCGGAGGGGAGACGACCGTTACGGTTACCGGGAAGGGTATGGGCGGCCGCAATACGGAACTTGCCCTCACCTTTGCTGCTGAAATCAAGGGTATGGAAGGCATTATCCTTCTTTCCGCCGGGACGGACGGCACAGACGGACCCACGGATGCCGCCGGCGCCATTGTGGACGGCGGGACGATGTTCAGGGGAGATGCCGCCGGGCTTGATATCGAGGCTTGTCTGGCCGAAAACGACTCCTATCATTTCCTTGAAAAAACGAATGATCTGCTGATCACGGGACCCACGGGCACCAATGTGATGGACCTGCAAATTATCTTGATTGACGACATCATTCATGTTAAGTGAAACACTGTTATTTTATAACAGTCACCGGCGCATATCCCGAAACCCTCTCTGATTCACGTTCTTTGCGCCTTGCCTCAATGTTGTAACAAAACCGTCCGTTTCAGTTGCCGAGAACGACTTTGCAAAAAGTCGGTACAATAAACTGCATACAGGAGGTGTCACCATGAGGGCGAAGTATTGGTTGGGTATCTGTCTATCATTCTTTCTCATTGTCGGTTTCTTATCAAGCGTCCAGGCTCAGCAAAAGGTCATTAAAATAGGAGCGGTTTACCCTCTGACGGGCAACATCGCCTCGACGGGCCTCGATAACCGAAGGGGCGTCGATCTGGCCGTCGAGATTATCAACGGCAAGTACAACCTCGACCTCCCCCTGGCTCTTGAGGAAGGCCTTCCCAATCTGGGCGGCGCCAAGCTTGAGATCGTCTACGCCGATACAAAGGGCGATCCCAAAAACGGCATGGCCGAAGCGGAAAGACTGATTACGCAGGAAAAGGTCGTGGCCATGATCGGGGCCTATCAGAGCTCAGTGACGAAGACGGCCAGCCAGGCGACAGAAAGACTCAAAATCCCTTATGTCTGTTCGGACTCTTCTTCTCCCACCCTGACGGAACGGGGATATAAATACTTCTTCCGGGTCAGCCCCCATGACGCAATTTTTGCCAAGGATCAGTTCAATTTCCTGAAAGACCTGGAAAAGAAGAAAAAGATCAAGATCAAGACCATTGCCCTCCTTTATGAAAATACGGAATTCGGTTCCAATGTCGGCAAGGCGGCGAAAAAATATGCCCAGGAATTCGGCTATCAGGTCGTAGCCGATGTAAACTATCCCGCCAATGCGACGGATGTCACCAGTGAAGTCGGCACCCTTGTCAAGAGCAAGCCCGATGTTTTAATGCATGCCTCCTATATTACGGACGCCATTCTTTTCACCAAGACCTTCAAGGAAATGGGCTTTGCCCCCCAGGGAATCCTGACCATGGCCGGTTATATCGAACCGGGTTACCTGCCTGCCGTGAAGAATGACGGTAACTTCATCATTGTCCGGTCCACCTTTGCCCTGGATCTCGCGAAGAAAAAACCGCTGGTCGCCAAGGTTAACGACCTGTTCAAGAAAAAATACGGGATTGACATGAGTGAAAATGCCGCCCGAAGCTTTATGGCCCCCTTCGTCCTCGCCGAGGCCATCAACCGTGCCAAAACAACTGAAAGCGAGGCTGTTGTGCAGGCGCTTCTACAGACAAACATTCCGGGCAAGCAGATTATCTATCCCTGGCAGGGCATCAAGTTCGATCCTCAGTCCCATCAGAATATATATGCCCAGGGAACGCTGGTACAGGTTCTCAAACAGGAATATGTCACTGTCTGGCCATTTGCTTCGGCAGCCAAAGACGTGGTCTGGCCATTCCCCGCCTGGAAGGGTCGCAAATAAGGACACTGATCGCAAGCGTTCAGGCGGGGCCGCAAAAGCCCCGCCTGACGATTCACATCTGAAGGATCAACACCATGCCTGAACAATTGATGCAACAAGTTGTCAACGGCCTCATGATCGGCTTCATGTATTCACTGGTCGCCATCGGCCTGACGCTCATCTGGGGGGTCATGAATATCGTGAACTTTGCCCACGGCGATTTTCTCATGATCGGGATGTTCACCTCTTTCTGGCTGTTCACCCTTTATGGGATCGATCCGCTTTTCTCCATCCCGATTTGCTTTCTCCTGCTTTTCGTCATGGGCGTCGCCATTTACCGTTTCATTGTCAGTAAGGTGATGAAAGGGCCGATGCTGGCCCAACTGGTCGTCACCTTCGGCGTCAGCATTTTTATCTCCAACATGGCCGTCTATCTCTGGACCCCGGATTTCCGGCTCATTTCCTCGACACTCTTCCAGGGAACCTGGGAAATGGGAGGCTTCAATTTAAGTAAGCCGAAAGTGATCGCCTCCGTGGGCAGCATTATCACGTCCATCTGCGTCTTTTTGTTCATGAAAAAAACGAAGATCGGCAAGGCTATTCTGGCCACGGAAATGGATCGGGAATCGGCCCTCCTCATGGGAATCAACACGGAGCGGATCAACTCCCTCTCCTTCGGCATCGGCGCCGCCCTGGTCGGCGTGGCGGGCGCTTTTCTGTCCACCTATTATTACATATATCCCCAGGTAGGGGGGCTTTTCGGAACGATCGCATTTTCCATTGTCGCCCTGGGGGGGTTCGGCAGCATTGAAGGGGCCTTTATTGCAGGCATTCTGGTCGGTCTGGCCCAGACTCTGGGGGGATTCTTCTTTGATCCGGCATACAAGTATGCGATCGTCTTCATGATCTATCTCATCACGATCTGGATCAGGCCGAAAGGGCTTTTGGGGTGGTAACCGATGAAAAAATTCTCAGCTAAACAAATAATCCTCGCTTTCGTTGTGCTGGCATTGCTCCTCGCTTTTCCATTGGTATTCAAGAAGACCTTTCACATTCACGTCATGATCCTTGTCTTTATGTTCGGCATGCTGGGGGTGGCCTGGAACATCATGGGCGGTTATGCGGGGATGTTTTCCTTCGGGCAGGCGGCCTTTTTCGGGATCGGCGCTTATACGTCTTCATACCTGCTGCTGGCCTTTCAGGTCAATCCCTGGCTGGGCTTGATCGCCGGCGGTCTGGTCGCCGCCCTGGTTGCCGCCGCCGTCGGCTATCCCTGCTCCAACCTTCGGGGGCATTATTTCGCCATTGCGAGCATCGCCTTTTCCGAAATTATCCGCATCCACTTCAACAACTGGTCCCTGGTGAACGCCGCAGAGGGCCTCACCATTCCCATGATGCCTGAATCCCTGGCCAACTTCATGTTTCACTCCTCCAAGCTGCCGTATTATTACATCATCATGGGGTTCCTGCTGATTTCCGTCATCATCTGCTACTTCGTCGCTACATCCAAAATGGGATATTATTTCCGTGCTATCAAGGAAAGCCACGATGTCGCCGAGGTTTTGGGAGTCAACGTCGTCAAATACCGTCTGATCGCCATCATGGTCAGCGCTTTTTTAAGCGCCATGGCCGGCACGTTCTACGCCCAGTACATTTTGTACATCGATCCGGAAAGTGTCATGCTTGGAGCCATATCGGTCCAGATCGTCCTGATTTCCATGCTGGGAGGCGCCGGCTCGGTTTTGGGGCCCGTGATTGGAGCGGCGATTTTAATCCCCCTGTCTGAAACGACGCGTGTCCTGCTCGGTCACAAGGGCACCGGTGTGGATATGTTGATTTATGGCTTTCTCATTACCATCATTTCCGTTTACCAACCCCAGGGGGTCTGGGAGTGGTTTACACGTATAGGTAGAAAGATAAAATGAGCGAAAAAA